>JBAQPP010000056.1:0-7862 GCA_049305865.1 Candidatus Absconditicoccaceae bacterium | reverse complement strand
ATAACCATTGGATGCTCAACATGTCTGTGTAATTCATATTGCTGTGTTTGCTGTTGTATTTGCAGGTAGTCAAGTACAAGAAGATGATTGAGTCTCTCGCTTACATGTATTGCTACATCAATCGCCTTTAATTGTATTTCCGTCATCACAGTCTTCTCAGTCTTCTATCTTAGCATTTCAACATTCTGGCATAATTATAGGTCCTCACGAGTCAAGATCTATATCATCTGATACTTCTTCTGTTGTTGCTCCATCAGTAAATGCTGCATATACAGTATGGGTACCTGGATCAGGAGTAGGATCTAACATCCAACCCTTATAAGGACTGATAAATTTCATTCGCTTGCCTCATTCTATATCAGCTCTGACTTCTTCTCTAGTATTTGCAATTATCATAGATATTGGCATTCATTTATCACAACTAGTTTCCAACGTTACATCTATTGTAGATGTTGTTGGTTCATCTTTATTGATGACAAAAGAGCACTCGCCTGCTTCAGCAAGCGAAAAAACAGTAAAATGTGTTGTATCAAATTGTACATAAGATCAACCACTAAAATCGTCCTGTGCTGTTACTGTTGTAAGATGAGACCAATTTATTGAATCTTGTGAATAACTAACATCTATAGATTTTCATATATATGATACATCTAAAGGTACTATTATCGTAGCTGTGATAGTATCGGTAGTCTTCACATTTTGGAGAGAAACCGATTCTGTGGTAGATCAAACTTTGAATGCTTTGATGATTTTTTCATTCGGTTGATTTTTTTGAACATCTGTTATTGAAGATTCTTTGGGTGCTATGATAGTTCATAAATAAGATTTTGAATCAGATTCCTTTATAAATTTTGTATCCTGAGGAATTTCTACCTTTATTTTTTTATCTACTGATTCTAGGACAACTGGAGTAAGTAATATTCAATCATTATCAGAAAGATCTATAGATGTACTTCATTCTACTTTGTCTCAAATATCTTTATATCACTCTGCTATCAATTCATTTTTGATTATTTCAGAATCATTTGTTGGAGAAATAACAACTGTACTACAACCGATTAAAGGATCACAATTATTATATTCTATATCATCACTTGTTAAAAATGTTTTTCAATTTTTATTATTATCAAATTCTACATATACTGTATTTAATCATATATCTCAAGCTATTTTCCGTTGATATTCTGATTGAAAATTTATCCAATCGGCATTACTCAATCCGTCAGCAGTATTTGAAAATCTCATACGAGATAGAGGTTTATCACAGGTTGTTTGCAATGTAACATCTAATTGACTAGTTAATGTTTCATCTTGATTGATAACAAAAGAACAATCTTTTTTGCTTACAATAAATTGAGTGAAATGATTTGTCTGGAATTGGATATATTTCACTCCACTATTTTCTTTTACTGTAGTTGTTCAAAGAGTATTCCATATTTCACCATCATTAGAGTAATTGATTATTATTTCACTTCACACATCATATCATACAATAGGTACTGTAATATTTACTTTCTTTTTATCTCAAGCATTATTTTCAATAAGTAATTTTTCTTTATCAGATCATATTTTGAATGCTTTGATTATTATTTGATTTGATATTTTTCAATCTTTGAAAGTAGATGTGGAAATGTTTTTGGGTCACTTAATCGTTCATGTATAGTTCAATCAGGATTGTGTTTTTATTTTAATATTCTGTGAAAGTTCTACTATAGTCTTGTCTTCTATAGATTCGATGGATACTGAAATTGGTAAATTTCATTTACTCAAAGAAAGATTGATAGGTTTTGTACCGACTAAATTACCAGATGTTTCTATATATCAGTTTGTGATCATTATCTGTTTTACTATTTCTGAGTTTGTTGTTCTAGGTAAGATTACAGGATTGTTTTGTGTATTTAGATCTTCGTATCTATATTCAATAGTCAACTGTGGGATATCTGAAAGATATCAGTTTTCTTTGGACGCTATAGCTATTGAAGAAACATCGGCAATAAAAACAAATCACTGGTTAAGATCAGGGTTATTTATATATTCTTGTAAAGATTGTATTCCATATGAATTAAAACCGAATTGTTGGGTACTATTTTTTTTAGAAAAAGAAATCTGATCTACCAAAATATTTTCATCATAGTCTGCTGAAGAAAACGATCATTCTCAACCATTTCGTTTTTTATCTGGATATGACAGATGAGTATAATTGGGCTCTCAGTAAATAGGTACTATTCAATCAGAATTTCATTCTATCCGACTGTTGTTTAAAATTTTTCTTATTTTAACTGTATTAGATTTTCATCAAATCTTTGTAAGTCTGATAGAAGCTCTTAAAACATTTGATAACTGTGGGATATTTGATAAGTCAAATTTAATAAGAAATTTGGATCACTTAGAATCTGCTACCAAAGAACGAGATATTCAATAATTTTTTAAGTTATCATTTTCGTTTCAATTTATGTAGGTATCGTACTGTGGATATAATTTAATAGAAGCTGTTTTAAATAATTTTATTTCTGAAATGTTATTTTGGAAGTCTTCCATATAAACTCAGAATCATAAGTAACCGTAAGCATTTATTTTGTATATTGTATTATCTGTCGTGTCGATAAATATTCAATAATTGTTTCATGTGTGAAATCATCATTTTCAATCATCTTCACCATAAAGATTGAGGTTATCTATTATAATATTTTTTCACTCAGAAATTTTGATATTTGCTCACTTTGTTTTATTAGTAAATAATTTTACATCTTGATCGAGTCATACAAGAGCTATACATGAACCTGTTATATCTATCATAGTACTTGATATATAATCTCAATTTTCAAGTAGATAAATCGTATTGGAGGATAAATATCTAGGAATAGTATCTTCTCATGGTTGTATATGAACTATTGAAATATCTCAAGTTTTACAATTATTATTATCTCGTGTAGAAGTATAAGCACTCTTTACTCAATAATAAGTATTTATAATATCTTGATCATCGATATTATTTACCAGAAAATCTAAAGCTGGTCAATCTGTTTTTGATATTCAAAAATCAGCACATATTGACGGCTCTCATATACAAGAATATCAATCTTCTATAAATCAATTACCATCACAACCATCTCAATTTTCAATATTTGCATCATCACACATTTCGTAAGGTTTTTCTATACTTCAATTTCACAAACTGTAGCTATAATCTCACTGTGCAAATGTAAAATTAAAAGTAAGTCCTGCCGTTGCAAAATATACCAAAAATAATTTGATAATTCAAAATGAAAGCAACGATCATCGCAAATATTTTTTATGATGTTTACCTAGGTGTTTAGCTACTTTCTGAGTATGATAAATTATAGGATGTTGATTTTCTCATGAACAGAAAAAATTCAAAATGTTGAATTTTGATTGTGGATTGCCTCTATTTATGAATAGTTTTGTTACTAATAGTCTAATTTTCTGAATCATAACCTGATAGATAACTAAAGTAATAGAGGCTTTTGTTAGTTTCTACATCTTCAATTATATTCACAAAAATAAACTAGTCAAAAAACACATATATATATAAGTAATATCATTTGACATTTTTTTATATTATTATCTAAATAAATATAGTCTAAACAATAGTTATTAACTAATGTTTTTATAATAATTAAGATATTTATACTTTCACAGATGTCATATATATATGTTAATGACGAAAAACTATCATTTTGAATGAGTTTAAAACTATCACTTTTAATAGAGTGAAGAATATAATTTATTATAATTTTATTTTTATATCCTTGACTTTACTCAGGATGAAAGAAAAAAATTAATCAGAATTAAAAATATTATGGTAATATTTTTTTGTGATGAAATCTATTCGCAAATAATTAAAAGCTTAGATATGAGAGGATATTTTGAAAAATAAAAAAACCCCAGAGGGTAATTACTCCTCCAGGGTTCTGGTCATAGCAGCTACAAAGAAACCGGGCCAGGTGGCTTGTGTACTGCTCTATGCACATATGATAAGAAATATGACCAGCAATATGAAAATAACGCAAGACACTAATAAACGATGTCGTACGTTATTGTTCCAGAATATGAACCTAGAGATTGTCATGCAGGAACATCAACCCTAAACCAAGGTTTGTTACCATACACTCATCCAGGACACATAAATGGTATGTCAGATGGATCTCTCTTGATATACGTTGTTGCAGAAGGCACATTTACGTAATCAGAAAGATTTCAAGCGACATAAATATCATTAGTAGATAGACCACTAATTGTATTTATACCGTTTGATTTGAAGTATATTTGAGATCATGATATAATATGATTTACATTATCTGCACTTACTAGATTCAATGGTAATGTGATGTTTGTATACCATCAAGTATTTCCCATCCAATCACTAACAGAAAAATATCAAACAGACTGTCATGATAAAATCTGATTGCTAATCAATGAAGATGATATTGTTCATATACTTACTTGTGATGCTGATATATTTGATATTGGATTTGGCAGATTGATTATATTTGTTCTTACAATTCAAGAATAATTAGACGATAGATCAGATACATATCATGAATATATATGATTTCATCATGTAATCACACAAGTATAGTTACTTGAGTACAACCATTTTCATGTATCAATAGCAGATAGATTGGATCTATAAAGCTGATATATTTCTTGCTGTGAAAGAGCACGATTATAGATACGAGGTTCATCTATTGTTCATCTGAAGAAATAAGCCAATCAGTCACTTCATGCTCATGCTCAAACAGCCCCTATTCTAAATATATCGTTTATTGTTGTACTAGATCATGAACTCACTGTAATTTCTGGAGTCGTATTTCAATCTAAATAAACTCTAATAGATGTGGTATCTCATACAACTGTTGCAAAATGTCGATTTCAATCGTTGATTGGAGTAGTTCAAACCGTACAAACACCTAAACAAGTTCTTAAATATCAGTTATACACCTGTAATTGATGGCGAGATACAGAACTAGATATTATTTTACCATCATAAGATCATGTTGTATTGAACCATGCTGAGACAGTAAATGAATTCATTTGCCATGATATTGGTTGATTTGTTTGGATATAACCAGATGTTCAATCAAATGAATAAGCCCCATTCCATACTCAACTATTGTTCCATTGTGATCATCATGAGACTATTCAATTTTTTCAATATTGTGAAAAATCTCTTACATATGTTCAACTTTCTCATAGCGATGTAAGTTTATCAAAGTTATACATAAGTAACAATCCACTGTCATATATATTGTACAATATTCCACTGTAAGAATAATCAAAATCGTTTATTCAATTGGCATCAGATATCTCTAATTCAGCAATAAAGTTATTTGAATTTAGAATAGATCAACTTAATGGAGTATATCATGTAAAAACAATATTTGGCAAAGTCGTATCTAATATTATTGTTTTATTTATTTCAGTTGTTGTGTTTAATAGACTATCGCGGAACAAAACATATACGGTTTTGAGACCATCTCATGTTGTCAAGTTATGTCATGTCGTAGATGTACATATTGTCCAGTTACTTGGATTTGGTGAGTTACCATATGCTATTTGGATTCCATTCACTCATGTGTCTACAGGACAAGTTACGTTTAAAGTAATTCATGTCGTATTTATATATGATGAGTCATCGTTGATAATAAATGATCAAGATGTAGGAGCAATATTATCATACAAATATGTTCATGTATCTGAATATCAAGTAGTGGAAATATTGTCCTGTATAGAAAATCTGATATTTAAGTCTGAAGTAAAATTTAATCATGTCTTATAACAATATCATGTCATGCTTGTTCATGAATACAATGCTGATGATCGAATAAGTCAATCAATAGTATACATACAAGTTCATGTACTTAGTCAATTAGTATCGCTAACATAAGACATTATATCGATATTTCATCTGTAATAATAATTTGGTAAGTTATATCATGTACTTCATGATGAAATATATGACATACTCAGCGTAGGTCAATTCTTATCTATCCAAGTCACTATAGCTGATGTACTTCATGTATGACCAGAAATATCTTCGAATTCGAATATAAATGTTCAATTTCAAGTAAATATATAAATTCAAGATCAATTATTATTTGTTATAGTTATTCAATCTTCAGAGAATCATGTAAGCATCGCTGCCACATCTAAGTTTGTATTTGTAGATGGGGTATACTCAATACTTGCTGTTGGTGGTATAGTATCTATAAAGAAGTTATCATCTAAAGAAGACTCTGAACATAATGATTCAGTATCACAAGCCTCTATTTTTAAACTATATTCACCATCAGATATTACACCTTTATTTAATGTATATTGAGTATTAGTATTTCATGTAATCAAAGTTTGTAGAACTGTTCATGTATTACTCAAAAGATAAATGTTATAACTTAGTATATCGTTATTGGGATCTGTAGCCGGATTCCATGATATATCTATATTTCAACTATATATAGAACCTGATGTAGGTGATATAAATGATGTAGGATTTGGTGCCATATTGGGAAGTACACCAAAATAAAAATCATTGAATCAGGATATTTCTCAAGTTCATAATCATCAAGTATAGGTAGCTTTGACTACTGCATTTACTCAATCTATCTTAGTATCTTTCCTTGCTATATGTATATGTGAGTCAGGACATCATGATTGTGCTGTAGTAGTCCATCAAGCTCACTGATTACCCATATACCATCAACTTGTATTATCACAAATTGATGAAGGTTGATATCTGAGATCTCGTCATCTATTAGTATTTGTAGTATTTGGATATAATACTATCCAGAAATCACCACTAATATTAATATTTTTGGTTCATATATTTCCACTAGAATTAGTAGATAGAGCTATCAAGTTATGTGCAGAATTAACAGTATGCTCATGGTCAAAATTAGTAGTATTGGTTATTGTTCATACTAATTCTACGCCACTATTACTTAATCGATTACTATTAAAGTAACTAAGATCGTGTCCTCTTTCTACAAGATACACAGAAAGGTTAACTGAATTTGTAGCTCTACGTAAAGTATTTAATTCTATCCAAAAACTAGAACCACTTACCATTGAGAAATTATTTTGCATATGGAATAGTGAGTATGAATTTCTAGTTAAGGTAGTATTGTTTGGAGGATTATTTCGTGTGATAGTTGATGGTGCAAAAAAGATTTGAGGATAAATTTGATCTGGACGGATACCAGTAGCTTGCCATACTTGACCACCAGAATAACTTAAAGGATAAGTAAATGTAAATGGTATACAGCTACCAGATACATAATAATGGATACAATTAGTTCAATCACCATTTATTCACTGCAAATCAACAGATCAAGAAACTATATTTCCACTTATTATTGTAGATATAGAATAATCAGCAAAATGAGAAGCATTTAGAGTAGGAATCAATGTTATACCAGTGAGAGTTGGTGGTAGTGTCTTATCTATCCAAGTCACTATAGCTGATGCGCTTCATGTATTACCAGCACTATCTTGGAATTCAAATGTAAATGTTCAATTTCAAGTAAAAATATAAATTCAAGATCAATTATTATTTGTTATAGTTATTCAATCTTCAGAGAATCATGTAAGCATCGCTGTCACATCTAAGTTTGTATTTGTAGATGGGGTATACTCAATACTTGCTGGTGGTGGTATAGTATCTACTGTAAAACTATATGTTGTACTTCGCGTTCATGTTTGATTTAATTTATCTATAGATACGACTCTCCATTGATATGTATCTTGTGGTAACGATGATATATTTATTCATGTATTAGTTGTCGTTCATGATAAATATACTGAACTGAAGCTATCAGTACTTAACTGCCATATATATCCACTCA
>JBAQPP010000055.1:0-8501 GCA_049305865.1 Candidatus Absconditicoccaceae bacterium | reverse complement strand
CCATGAGGATGATTACCGTGAGGTTGAAACAATATACCCAATATACCACCCATAATACAATCTGAATGTTTTCAATGTCCTTGTAATTTCTCTGATATAATGAATGATTTATCAAAAAAAGATGCTGTAAGAGCATCTTTATGGGACAAATTATGAAATATATTATATAGAGTATCTGAATCTAAATCTTTGGATATTAATGCAGATTAACTTATTCACTTTCTTCTTCAAATAATCACTTAAACATCCTTCTATTCTGATTTTCTTTAATTAAATTTTCGTCTACTATATTTACTATTTTTGCTTTGCCAGAATTTTGTTTTGCTGATTTTACTACTGATACTAGTGTAAATATAAGACCTACTAGAAGTAATATCTGGACAAATTTCGCACTTCATGTTACGTTAATTCTAGATGTCGCATTGCTTATTACATTTATTGTATCTGTTATACCAAAGAATGCAGTAGTAATGACCCATAATAATCAAAAATTTACCAGTGAATTATTTTCTTTGAATCATAAATATGTGATGACAAAATTTTTAAATCTAAAACTACTATTCCATCAAACCAATGCTCCCAAAGATATAATTATAATAAGCATTGTTTTAAAATAAGCTCAAGATATTAATCGTACTGAGTATCATTCCAATCATCATAAAGATGCTATCTTAACTATAGGGAAGAATATAAGGAAAAATATAAGTATTATAAGATATATTATAAAAAGTCTCTGATTTTTACCATATCTATCAAATTTATGAACTAATTTTGATAAAAATCTTTGAATTTTGTGGCTTCCTTTATTCATGTGTTAAGGTTTAAGGTGGATAAATTATTTTTTCTTTAATGATTTTATAGTACTTATCAAGTAATTTTATAAATTATAATCAGTATTATTTGACGATGTCGTAGCGTCTGGTGTAGTATCATAATATAATTGTCCACGATATTGCATATCTTTCTGACTTTCTTTGATTACATCTCAAAGTTGGAAAACATATTTAATCAATTCTCATGATCTATTAAAAATATTTTTAGCACTATAATTTTCATATCATTTTACATTCATCCATTTGAATATCATAGGAAAAAGAAACATCAAAACTATGGTAAATATAATACCGATAATCATATATCTTATACTATTCCACGCTGCTTTGATTTTGTCTTCCTTTCATTGTGAAAATATAAACAAAAATATTGCACGAATAAATGCATACACACATCATATACAAATCGCTATGATTACGAGCGCAAGAACGGTAAGTATAATATTTTCTACCGTAGCCTGTTTATCTCACATTAGCAAAATTAATATATAAATTAAAATTTAAAGAAAAATTTTTACGATACTATTATGATTTTTTTTCTTCTTTTTTTGTTGTTCTGTTCTTTGTATTTATAATAAAGAACTTTGAGAAAACGTCATCTTTTGTCTGATTGAAAAGCATCTTTGCTAATCTTGATGATACTTGAGATCATTGTGAAATGTAATCTTTTATTTCATCAACTTTAACATCCAATTTATGATTCAAAGGATCATAAAATCACAAAACTGATTTATATCAAGATTTTGCCGGTTTTGTATGTTCTGTAAGAACTACTCTATAAAATGGTTTTTTTGTTCTTCAGTGTCTAGATAATCTAATTATTAACATTTAGAAAAATTATGAATAAAAATTTTCACACTATTTCAATTTTTCTTTTGAATTGTGTGTAGTTTGTTTTTTACATTTTTTACAATACTTTGTAAGTTCTAGTTTTGAAGTAGTTGTTTTATTTATACTGGAGAAATAGTTTGTTGATCAACATTCTTTACAAACCATTGCAACTGTAATCCTTCATCATTTCTTCTTTGCCATCTTGAATTTAAAAATAAACAGTTAAAATATATTTTTTGAACGACGGAACTTGGATAATTTATGAGCCATAGCTAATGTCTAATAATTCTAAGTCAAAATTCAATTCTGAATTTATTTAATTTTTATTTGGTTATTTGGCTCCAAGGAGACTCGAACTCCCGACCTCGTCCTTATGAGAGACGCGCTCTAACCAGCTGAGCTACAGAGCCATGAGAATGTTTCAGTGTTAAAATGATCTATTATAATAATTTTACAATTAATTCGGTGAGGGCGGGATTCGAACCCGCGGGCCGATTACTCGGCCGACTCGTTAGCAGTGAGCTGACTTCGACCACTCATCCACCTCACCATTCAAAAAAAAATCAAATCAAAAAAAATTACGCGCTCGATTGTATAAATAATTAACATTGAATTTCAAGTATAAAACCATAAAAAAGTCTTGTTTAAATAAGTTTTTTTACATTTTTATTTGTAGTATGGGTGATTTTGATATGTGATGATGATTGGGAGAATGATTAGATGTGTGATGAGCACCGAGAGAAGATGCGAATAAGGTAAGTGAAGAAGATAGAAAACGTGTACAAGAAGATAACCAAAAAGCTAAACAAGCATCACAACAAATTAAAAAAGATAAAAAAATAAATAATGATATGGCTAACTTTTTGTGATATCTACTTAAAGAGATAAATAGTGATAAAATCGTATCTTGAATATATAATGTATTCTTTAAAGTAAAAAATCCCAAAACCGATATAACATATTTGAGAAAAAATCCTAACAATATAGTTATTGTTGGCATTTTTGCTCCATTTTATAAAGAAGAAATTAAAAGACTAAATCTAATTACTTTTTTTGAAAAACTATATAATTTCTGAAATGAACTGAATTTGGATTTATATATCAAATATTTAAAAAAATTGTCATGACAATATCATGATAATGTACCTATAGATAAAGAAGAATTTCTAAATTTTTTGATTGATGTTATTATGGAGTTTGGACTTATAAAGACTGAACTTAAAGAGAAAACACCAGTAGAATTAAAAAAATCTATTGAAAATATGCTATATTAGAGATATTAATCAGACTAGATAATTTATTACGCTAATGTCAACTCCTTTTACTATGAGGAGTTGTTTTTTTATGACAAAATATTTGGTTTGTTTATAATTGTATATGTAATTTATATACCTTAAACCAATGGTCGATAAAAATACCCCAGAAAAAGATCCAATTGAAGATCTACTTGTAAAAACTCATGTAAATGTAGATGATTTAGAAGATAAATGAGATAAAGTAGATGTAGTAGATGAAGCTTGAAAAAAAGAAGTAGAAGAGGCAAAAGAAGAAATTTGAGCAGATTTAGATAAAGAAAAAGAAAAAACAGAAACTCAACAAGAAGTCAAAGAAGAACTGAGTGTTTTTTGATTAATTACAAGAACCGAAGTATTGATAGATAAATACAAAGAGTTTAAAAGACATGCTAAGAGATATAGCAGAAACAAAGAAGATAAATGATACGAAAAAGCCTTTAAATGACAGGTGGAAAACCGTCTAAGAAGATTGGAGAATATAAAAAGATTTTTGGATAAATATGAAAAAAAAACTTGAGGCCTTAATGAAGCAAGTTTAAATCGTTATAATCGAGAAATTAACAGTATAGATAACGAAGTTGCTTTGTTTGAACAATGAAGGGATGAAATAGTAATGGAAAAAACATGATGAGAAACTCCTTATACTATAGACATACATACTTATAAGGATGCAAAAGAAATCATAAAAGCCAATGAGGAAGTAAATAGAATGCTTAAAAAATTAGATTGATTGGAACTTGATGCTGCACTTAAAACTGAACTAAAAGAAGAACTAGAATCATTGCAAAGATACCTTGAAGCATCAATAAGTTGAAAAATAGATGCTGGTACTCAACCCTTTCAGTTTAAACACTATGAGGATTTTAGACAATTGGGATTTATAGACACCAATACATATCCTATATTTGACAATAAAAAAGACAATCAAAAAAATAATAAATCGACAAATGATAATCAACCAAATTATGTATTAGACGCCAACTGAAATCCTTGTCCTAGAACTATTACAGATTATAATAATTTGGATGAAGCTTGGAAAAGATGATGAGTAATGTGAGCTATAGATTATTGATTCCAGAAAACAAATATGACTCCGCAACAAAGACAGTTCTGGCATGGAGCATGAAATCTAGCACTAATATGATGATGAATATTTCTTGGTTGGAAGGCATTGAAATCAGTTTTTGGAATTTTCAGTAAAGATAAAGAAAAAAGAAAAACTTGATGGTGATGGTTGGCTTGAATAGCAGGTGGTACAATTTTACTACAATGAGCAACTTGAAAAAATCCCATACAAGCAGTCAAAGAATTATTTAATGGATGATGAGATATACAACAAAGAATATCAAGCCTTTTTGGGTGATGAAAAAATTGAGTTAAAACATGAGCAGAACCATGACCAAATACACCTCCAGAAGCAATAGCTTATGTTCACTGATTTGCTGGTGTACCTTGAATATTTGGATGAATGACAATGGAACAGATTAAACCACTTGTAACAAAAGATAAAAATTGAATAATGAAAATTAACCAAGCATGATATGCGTCACTTACAGATGTGCATAAAAACAGACCAGATATTGTAAGTATGCTAGAAAAACTAAAATGAGTCAACGAAGATGATAATGATAAATATAATATAATACATCTCACTCTTGGATGAATGTGAATGTGATATGATAAACTTCAACAGTGATGAACAGAAAAATTTGATGATTATGCAGTAAGCTCTTTTGCTAGATTAAAATCTATAAATGATTTTATGGTACAAAAATGATATGATAAAATGAATATAGAATTATTTAGAGATGATGTAAAAAACTATATAGCAAATGGAGATCCTTCATTGGTAGCTCTTGAAGAAGCATGATTATTTAAAGATTGATTAAAACAAAAACAAACAGTAGGTGAAGTAGATTGAGAAATAAATAATTTTAATGAAAATAATGATGTACTGTGATTAAAAGCTAAAGTTGACTTATTAACAATACCGACAGACCAAAAGAAAATATTGGTTGCAGCATGAAATATTTTAAAAACACAGACAAATAATAACAATAATATAGAATTTAAAGAAGGTCCAGATGGATTAATGTTACAAACTTACTGAGAATGGACTCCTATAAATATTGCTACAAAAACTATTCCTAATTTAGATTTTAATAATGAAAATATATTTTTCAAGAGTACAATGGAAATGATAAAAGTTGCAAATCTAACAAATTATATAAAGAAATTATTTAGATGAAGAGCCAATCAAATTGATAAGCCTTTTGAAATAACCAATGCTCTGGATTTGATAAAATTGGATGGAATATGAGATCTAGTATTTAAAGAAAAAAATAAAGATCCAAATATAAAACGATATAATCCAAAAAAATATGATTTATCTGCAGTTGAAGTAATAGATGCTGGACGATTTGGTGATTTATGAAATCTATCTCCTATACTAAATAAATATACCAAAGAATATGCAGAATATCTAAATACTTTGGGCATATGGAAACAAGCAAACAAAGCTGATAAATTACCTACTTAAAGCAACCCAACAAAAACAAAATATACCGGCTGCGTCCACTACGGTGGACTACCGGTACGAGCAAATTAAATCAAAGGAAATATAAAATTCACGGTTAAATTTATTGTTTTAAAAATATATTATTTAGCAATATAATCTCCTCGAGCTTGTCAGCTTGGAGGAGATTTTTATTTTTTATGTAAATATTGTAAATACTATAGAAAACATTAAATATACTCATAGTAAGTTTAGAATAATAAATAATGATGCAAGTAGATAAAGAGCTCAAAATAGATTGAAAAAAAATACTAATTGTTGGTAATCGATCTTATAAAAATTTATGAGATGAACTGATATTACTAGGAACAATTAATCTTTTGATAAAACAAAAAAAAAATATATATATAGCGGCTTATGACGTAGAACGACTTAAATGATTTTTAGGAAAATTTGTAGATGCTAGTAAGATAAATTTTTTAACTGAGATACCCAAGTGATTAAAATCAGGATTAAATTATTTAGAGAATGGGAAATTAAGAGAATGGAAAGAATATCGTGAGATTGATAGCATTATAATATGATGAGGAGAAATATTAACTGAAGAAAATCCAAATTCCTATCGATATCGATTGTTAAGTATACTACCCTGCTGTTTTTCTGGATCAAAGATATATCTGATGTGATGAATACAACTACCAAAGAAAGAATTAAATAAATGGTTATTTGATTTTCTTTTAAAAAATACAGAAAAAATTTATGCTAGAGATTATGAATGTGTAAATAATATAAAAAAATACTGGTTCCAAAATATTGAATATTTTATGGATACGGCTTATTTTGCTTATGATTGGTCTAAAATAGAAAACGGGGGAAAAAATAAATATATTGTTGTAAATTTAAATAAAAATGCTGAAAAATTTTTAGATGAAATGATCGAAGACATAAAATGATATGTAAATAAGAGTTATGATATATACTTTGTACCGGTAAGTAAATGAATAAATGATGAATATAATGATATAATGTATCTTGAGAAAATCAGATGAAAACTTGGAAATGTAAGATTAAAAATATTAGATCGAGAAGAAGATTTTGAAAAATTTTTGAAAATAGTAAAATGAGCTGAAATAGTATTCACTGGTAGATTACATCTTTTTATGATAGCTAAATTTCTGTGAGCAAAAGTAAAAGTATATCCTTATCAAAAGAAGATTTTAAAAATGCAAGAAGTTTTAAAAAATTTTAATATTTAAATATACCAGCCCAAATTCATTTTAGGAAATTAGAAATTAATTTCCATTTTTGTTGTCATTTGGCATATCTCAAAATTTTAAAAATCAATCGAATATTGTTAGCTGGGAGTCAAAAAAAGAAAAAAATTAATTTCTGTCATATATTTCAATGTTTACGTACAAATATGACTCTATTCCTTCATTTTTGATAAGCTGAGACCGGATTACCTACTCGAGCTTGATCTAATAAAGTTTTCTCTCTTTCCATATGATATATTTTTAAATCTGCTAATACAACTATAGGGTATCAAGCATTATGTATTGTATAAGTAAAATCCAAATCTTCTGCTACAAAATTTATATCATTATCAAATTTAAATTGTTTAAATAATGATGAAGGAGCTAGAAGTGAATTTCATGAATAAAGTTGTATAAAATCATATTTTTTATTTTCCAAGAAATTTATCTGTGGTCTAGATTGTCGGAATATATAACGTTTAAATCACTGGTTTTGAATTTGACCAGTTTTCCTATACATCAAAGTAGGTGTAAGTACTAGATCTTTTCATATTTCATTTCTAAATGATGTCCGATAATCTAAACTTTGTTTTAAATAATCGTTTTCAAAAATAACGTCATCGTCAAAGAAATTTATAAATTCTCAGGCCGCTAAATCTAATCAATAATTTCTGATATAACTTGCACCATCTCAAATCTCTGGATTAAAGTCAGAATTTAGATTACATACAAGGTTATATTTTTTGTCTCGTATTCAATATCATTGAGAAAAATCTTGAGAATTTAAATTGAGTTTATTTATTATGGTTGACTTTAGCGATTCGTATCATTGTTCATCAAACGGAATATCTATAACCAAGTAAACATTAAAATCTTGAAAAGTTTGATTTTGAAGACATCAAAAAATATTGATTATATTATCTATATTTCATCTACTGGGAATAACGATAGAAAGTTTGAAGCTCATAATTTTACTTGTATTTATTTTTTAAAGCAATATACAAATATAGATAACTTATTGTAATTCGTTTGCAATAATTTTTATTTAAAAATCAGTTATGTTAAAATTTCTAAAATGATTCTTTATTCTGATTGTATTATACCATATCATAGTAACTGTAATATGTTACTGAGTATTATGATGACAATACCCCGAATTACCATCACTAATTAGAGACTGATTACGAATATGATTTTTTATTTTGATGTTTTTTGTATATCGGAAAGACTGGAAAAATTATTTTAATAGACGGAAATATCCTTGGATAGCTTTTATAATAATGATTATATGGTGAGTTATAATTTCATTATTGGCAGAAAAATCTATATCAGACATGCTTATATGAATCAAATACTGATTTTTTTATATCTTTATTTTTTTAAGTTCAAGCTTTTTATGATTTGTATGAAAAGATACATTAAATAAAATTAAGAACCTAAGCAATATATGATATTTTTTAATTTGAATAGTAGTTTTGTGATTTGCACGACAATGAGCAAAATTAATATGGCCCGATTTTTTTATGCAAATATGATATGGTCCGCTAAATGATTTCTTTTTTGGTAAGAATCCTCCTATATATTATCTTACTGGATATGAATGAACTCTCAGATGGCAAGGGCTTTTTTCTGGACCTAATAATTATTGATATTTTTTGGTAGCGTTTTTACCCATCATAATATTATTATTTAAAGTCCAAGTGAAAAAATTATGGGAATTATTGAAATTAAAAAACAATTTAAACCTGATTTGTATAATTATATGGGTATTGGC
>JBAQPP010000054.1:0-15549 GCA_049305865.1 Candidatus Absconditicoccaceae bacterium | reverse complement strand
CTGTTCATATATTACTTCAGTTTTTGAAAATAGTTCATCGTCAATTTACATATATATATTCCCATGTTCCGCTATCCATTCAAGTAAGTATAATTATGTTTGAGGTATATATTTGATTTAATGATGCTCAAGTAATATTATCAAATGTAAATCAGTCAGGATTAATGTTTGTAAAATCTATTTGAGCTATATATTTATTGTTATCATAAAAAGAATTTGATAATGTATAACTAGGTGTTCCATAGCTTACAGATCTATCTTGTTTTATGATTCATGTTCAGTATGTAAAACTCACAAATTCAATTCATGTCCGAGCTTTATTTGATCTATTAGTTGAAGACCAGGCAGTTCAAGATATCAAATCTCTTCAATCATTTGTTTTAGGATTTGTAATATATGGATATCATACAGATAATCATGTATCCACAATACCATCACTTCGTCACAGTCATGATACAATAATATCTAATGAAGATCAGGCACTTATTCATCATACCAATGTGTTTGCATTGGCTGAACTAGCATTATTAAATAATTTTATACTTCAATAATATTTGTTACCTACTCAACTTTCTACGAATACTCAAGTAGTGCTATTGTTATAAAACCATGAATTATTTATTATATTATTTGAAGAATTATTTTGGAAGCGGATTCAATACCACGAATTGTTATAACTCATACAATTTGATATAGATCCACTTTTTGCATTATCCAAAACTATTCATTGGAACTTATTATTATAAAACTGTGAATTACTCAAGACGTTACCAGTACTATTTCTTATTGTTAGTCATACACTATTATTATTAAAAATCTGACTATTAATTACATAATTTGGTTTCGAATTTGATAGTATATTTATACCGTATATTCAATTATTATAAACCAATGAATTTATAACTACTACACTTTCTGCTAGTTCTATTTGGATTCAATTTCTATTATTATAAGAGTTAATATAATTTATATTAGCATTTTTTGTATTATAAAAATATATTCAGTAAGAATTACCTGAAATTAGGCTACCATTGAAGCGATAAGTTCATAGTCAGTCATTTAGTCCATCAATGCTTAAGTTTGATAATATAATATTATCTTTGCCATTTGATTTAAACATAGCTGAAATCGACGCTCCTGAATTTAATGCTATACTACTATACATTTTTGTTGTTCATTTTCATATCACAGCAATACAACTTCATCAATAACTGATCTGACCACTAGTTATATATGTTCAAGAATTTAATACATATATAGTATTTGCTGTTAAAGTTTGAATTAAACTATTTACTCAACTTGTAGCATAATTTTGTACATTTACTATGTTTATGGTTCAAGTACTACAGACATTACTATTTCGTTCTTGAGTATATGCAGTTTTATTATCGCTTGCATTTCAAAATATAGCTTCTTTGATGACTATATCACTAGGATTATTTCTCCAAAAAGAATCATTGATAAAATTATTATTATTCCATGGATTAGCAGCAAATGTAAAATCTTTTACATAAAGCATTACAAAAAATATTACTACTATAGAAATTAAAATATAACGAAATTTCTTTATAAAGGCCATTTACCAGCGTATATATATAAAAAGTATATCTTTATTATAAATCTTTATTTAAATTTGTCAAATATATTGGTTTTTTTTATCTTTATTTTTTTCGTTGAAATGCTTACTAAAATATCTATCCTAAAAAACACAGATTTAGCATGCCAAAAATATGGATACAAATGCAATATTTCTCTTTACCGGAGAAGAAAAATACCTACTAGACCTAGAACTCAATAGATGGAAAGAATGATTTATTGCTAAATTTTGAATCAATTCATTTTTTGTTTATAATAACCAAAATTTTTCTTCAGATGAACTGAGTCAGACTATATATTCTGGTTGATTATTTACTTCCAAAAAAATGATAGTAGTCAAATGATTACCCCTAGATACTCACGAATGAAACAAAATTACCGCAGAAAGTTCTCAATCATTTGTAGATTATTTCAAAAAGCACTGATCCAAAATACCAGATGATACTATATTGATTTTTGTTAGTTACAAACCAGATGGTAGATCTGCATTTCTAAAATCTTTGAACGAAGTTATACCAGCTACCAATAAAAAACAATTTGATAAACTCAAATGAATACAATTAAAAACATTTATTAGACAACAACTATGAAAAATTCAGATTCACGAACTTGATATAGAATATCTCCTTATCAAAATATGAGATGATCTTTATCGTATAGTATATGAGTGTGAAAAACTTATTACTCGATGTCAGATCAAAAATATCCCTACTATAGATCATGAGATTATAGATCATATCTGTTTTGGTATGGTCGAGAGCAATACGTTTGCGTTTTTTGATAATCTATTTACAGATCAATCTAAAACATTATCATTATTAGATAAGATAAGAGATGATGGTGTTAATCGGAATCAATTTGCAGGTACTCTTTATCGATGACTCAGAGTTTATTTATTTATATTGGATTTATACGATCAGTGAATTACAGATTCCAAACAGATTATAAGTATTACAAAATTACATCCATTTGTCGTTTCCAAAAACTTAAAAAATATTACTCAACTCCAAAAAAATCAATTACAAATAAAAAAATTCTATACAAAATTGATCGAATTGGATGCAAGTATCAAATCATGAAAATTTCCTGACACATATTTTCGACTATGAATAAAGAAGATTATTTTAAATTAGACTTTAAATATAAACGTGAATGAAAAATTATCTTAAGTTAGCGATATTTACAACAATCATTTTATGCTGATTTATTACGTCAGAAACTTTTGCAGTATTCCAGGATAATCTTTATTGTGAACTTACAAGTAAATCTGTAAGGATATATACTCAAAAAAATAAAGATACCCTCAAATGTAGTGAATATATTCAATCCCTTGAATATCTTATAAAAAAAGAATTTCAAGATATACAGAAAGTAGATATTTATATATCCAAAAAACATGATTTAGCCTATCGAAAACAAGTCAAAGAATCTCAGGTTCAAAAAATAAATAATCTCCAAAAAATCAGATTGTGAGTGATAGATAGTATGAATTTATTTGAATCAAATTTTATCAAAAAGACACAAGAATATATGCAAAAAAGATTTGCTCCTTATCAGAAGTCTCTTGAAATTAAGATAGCTCCATTAGGAAAATTATGAACTTGATATGTTTTTAGTCCTTATATCCAACGTCAAATATATCTTATCACCTCACAACTACAAAATTTAAAAGATATGTATACAGCCACATGAACAGATAGTTTCCTCAAATGAATCCAAAATTATCTTTATTTCAAAAAATTACTTGAATGAAAATCTGAATAATTACATCATGAAATGATAATCTTACGTTGTTCAAATTTCTAAATAAATCCGATCATGAATATATGATTTATTATGATTTTTTGTATCGGCCATATGGAGATAAAGATTCAAATTTTATCCAAAATAGGGTAGTAGAGATTATAAAATTTCTAAATAAATCCTGAGTAGATAAAATTATTCTTCCACCGTCTCTAGAATTATATTTTTTGCAAAATTCCAAACTACTTTGAACTCATTATTCTTTGATACTACCTTTGTTTCAGACATATCTACACAACTATTGTTTCAAATATTCATTGATAGGCAAAATATGAGCTTTTTGAGACTTCTCAGATATTCAGATTATCCAAGATTTACTCAAACAAGAAGCTTCAAATTATAAACTTACGGATAATCAAAAAAACACTCCTAAATTTCATTCTCCATTTGATTATCGAACCAAAGAAGTTCCACTTTGGAAATATTATCTTACAACGCTATCTCACTCAGATATTATGGTCAATAAAATAATCAAATTTGATATGAGATATTTTAAAGATGCTATGACTGATACTGTTATACCTCTAAATTATTGATATTTCAACTTTCAAAATACTCTTAGTAAATTCTTTAATTTCAAAAAAATTAGATTTCATAAGTTAGAAAAAGTTGAAGAGTCTTTCCTTGGTTTTAAACTTAAAGCTAGTAATTATTCAGTATCAATATACTATACTTGACCTATAGATTTATTACAAAGAGAAAAAAAGCTCATCCGACTCTTAGCTAGATGAAAAAGCATAGAAATTAAATATGAAAAAGCATAGCAAATATATCAACCTCGTCATTCCGGCGGGTTTTTTTTGCAGCCGGAATCTGCCTTTGCTGTCATCTCGACCGTAGTGGAGAGATCTCTTTAAGATATTTCTCATCTTATTAGAAATTACAATTAGTTTTTAGTCTTCAAATGCGCCAGTAGGACATATTTCTTGAAGTTCTTTTTTTTGTTCTTCAGTAATATTTTCTTTTACTATTTTATCACCATCATCTCATACTGTTACATAATCAGTTGTAGTACATATTCCGCATTGTATGCATTTTTCTTTTACAAATTTCATTTATCTATAATTTAATAATTTAAATCCTCTATAATATACAGATTATTTTTCTACTTTTTTTATTCAAGCAAAACCTCTTGCTAATTTTTTCTGAATTTATAAAATAATACAAATCAATGACACAATGTAACATTTAAACAATGAATCATTTCTTAATGTCTTATGATCCCAAATTATTAGTCTTACTTGATATTGTAATCGATAATTACATCAACAAATGAGAACCTGTGGGTTCCAAGTTTTTGCATACACTTGAAGATGTCGCATATGCTCCCTCTACTCTTAGAAAATATCTAAATATACTAGAAAAATCCTGAATGGTTTATCAGCCATATAATAGCTCAGGTAGGGTACCTACAATCGAAGGCTTAAAGATTTATATAGAAAGTTATATTGCACAACAAGAGAATCAAAAAGAAAAAGAAGTACTCGATGCTAGGAAATGACTAAAATATCTTGTTGAAAATATTTGAGGTCTAGCTGACGGGGTAGTAGTATGATTTCTTCAAAACGATGAATACTATTACTTAGGTATCAACAACTTGCTTCGTGATGATATGTTGGACGAATATCATGCAACCAAAAATATTATCAAGTTTATAGAAGACAAGAGGGTTGTAAAGTTTCTAGATAAAAAGATGATCAAAAGGTGACATATTTATTATACATTTATAGAGGATCATGACATTATGATATCAGCTATCTATACAAAAGTATTGATAAATGATTATGATTGTATTATAAGTATAGTAGGACCTACAAGAGTAGATTATAAAAAAAATGTTTCTATATTACGCAAAATTATGCAAAGCATATGAATCTAATTTATTAATATTTAAGTTATTTTAATGTGAAACAATAATAAAGATATAGAAAAAAATTCTGATTCATGACTTGGTTCTTGACCTGAGAAAAAAGATAATCTCAAAGAATCTTTTTCAAATCTTAAAAATGAGCTGAATAAGCTTCAAAACGAGATAAAAGAATGACAAGAAGACAGTAAAGATGAAAAAAAATTAGATGATCTGGATAAAGAAATTAAAAATATAGATACACAGATCAAATTAGAAAGAGAGATAGAAAAAAAACAAAAAGATTGAAATATATCTTCTAGACAAGAACAATTCTTGGCACAACATATGCAAAAAATTGCAATTTGGTTGCAGAACAATCCATGAGAAGCAAATGAGTGAAGAGCTGAGTCAGCAACATCATTATTAAAAGATATTTATTCATCTGATCCCAATCCTATAGCAAATAGTATGCAAAAGATAATCAGATTTATATTGAGTCTTGAAAAATAATATTTTTATATATTTACTACGATTATGTGAGAAATAGTGCAGAGCGCATGAGGTATTGTCTATTACTTAGATCCTACTAGAGAACCAAGATATTTAATCATCAAAAGACATGCTCTTTCAGGTAAGATAGAGCGAGTAGCTCCCAAATGAAAACTACAACCATGAGAAGAGATGGAGACAACTGCTCTTAGAGAAGTTAGCGAAGAAGCATGAATACCTATTAACCAGATGAAAATGAAGCAAAGGATTTGAACAACTTCACTCAGAAGTACTGAAACTAAAAAGTGACAGCTTGATAAAGATGTTACTTATTTTCTTATAGAATATTCTGGTAATCCGGATGATGTAAATATAATACAATGAGAATGATATATCTGAAACCATAAACGAGCAACTATCGCTGAGATACTTTCATTGGTATATTATGAAGATATTAGAGAATTATTTAGAAAAACATATATTATAATAAAAGAACAAAAGAAAAAATCTGATATAAAAAAAGATTTTATGGATAAATTAGACTTGTAGGTTTTTTATTGAAATTTCCAATCATTTCATTAAAATAATCATGAAGCGTTCTTTATTGTAATTTTATCTCATAAAAATATATCTATGTCCAGTAAACCGATTGTTTCGCACAAATTTTATAATGTTCCAGATAATGAAAAGAAAATTATACTTGATATTGTAGATAAGAATATTGATTGAAAAATAGATTCATATTTACAGAAAATTTATGCAAACAAACACGATGCAGAGGTGAGAATAGAGTACAAAATTTCTCAAAATAAAAAAAAGAAATATGAAGCAAATTTTAATTTCTTCTATGATGGCAAATTATTTCCTTACAGCAATGCAGTCGGTTTCAAATATGTAGAAGATTTGGTTAACCACGCTTTCAAACATTTTAAAGAACAATTATCTAGACAAGAATAATGTTTTAATTTATCTCATAAAAATATTTAATGGCTAAGAAAACAAATTATATTACCAAAGAGTGATATGCAAGTTTAATTAAAGAATTGGATGATCTTAAAAAAAATAAATTACCATTAGTTCTAGAAAGATTATGAGAAGCAAAAGCTATGTGAGATCTTTCAGAAAATTTTGAATATAAGTCTGCTATGGAAGATAAGGATTTTATAAACTCTAGAATGTCTGAGATAGCTGACCTGATAGAAAATGTTGAAATCATAGAATCAGAAGTAAAAAAATGAGAAAAAGTCGTAGATTTTTGATCTAAAGTAACAGTAGAAGTAGAATGAGATAAACCATATACAGTTACAATAGTTGGTACTTGAGAAGTTTCAATTGATTGAGACTTTAAAATTTCATTTGACTCTCCTTTGTGAAGTGTTATCAAATGAAAGAAAAAATGAGATACAGTAAAAATGAGATTACACACAGGTAGAAAAAGTGTGAAAATATTAGAGATAAAATAGTAATATAGATCAAATATATATTTTAAATGACAGTAAATTGTTACAATATTTCTGTCATTTTTTGTAATATTTTAATTATTTTTTACAATTTTCCAATCCTTCATTAAATCAAAGCTTGTCTTACATCTAGTATCTTGTTTGTCCTTGTTATTTCATTTTGCATCAACGATTATTATACTTCAATCCTGTCATATGATATCAATATCATCAATACTCACAAGGTATTCACAACTATTTAGTATAAGATCTTTCTTATTGTTTAGTATATAGTCAGAGTTTATAATATCTATTACGGAAGATATATTTAACAGTACATCATCATCTTTTGTCTGTATATAATATCATAATAATGTATCATTAAACAACTCCCATTTATTATCATCAATTTTATAATAGACCAATCAATTATAAGAATCAAAATATTCATTTTCATTTAAATCAAAATCATTAATTAATTGTTTGCAATCACGGGAAGCCGATACCTTACTACATCCAAATGATGATATATCTATCAACGGATTATTTTTATAATAAATAGTTATTTTATTTCATTGTTTATATGGTACTACAGACGGCATTTCTTTTGTATTAAAAATAACCAATTCATTGGCAAATGTATAAATATTATTTTCTATTATAGTGTTTTGATCTAGGTCTTTTATAAATTTTATAAAAAATAATTCAGTATCTGCTATTTCTTTTACTTCTCAGTTGATTAGTACATTATTTCATATTAGGTTATCTATATTTTGAGGATAATTCTTCAATAATATTTTTGAGTCTTTATTTACCAAAAAAAATTCATTATATCACATCTCTTCTATTTTTTCTATTTTTCATAATATATTTACACCATTATTTAATATATAATTATTAGTTCAAATATCTATATGTTTAAGAATATTAGGATATTCAAAAAAGATAACTATCAAAAAAATGGTCACCAAAATAATTATAACGATAGTTTTTATTGGTCATTTCTTATCTTTATTTAGTTTTCTTATGATCATTTTTTAAATGTATCTTGGTTTAAATACATAATATCAACAAAAATAATTTTATCTTTCAATATTATAAATTCAATAGAATATCTTTATTATTGACAAAGACTTTCTAATAAGTTTTATTTGATTTTTTCTATAAGTTTATTATAAATCTAAATTGATTATAAATAAATTATTGATTTGTATATAAATACTGCTTATGAAAGGTAAAAAACCAATAAGAAAAACTATTCTAAAAAGAATAATCAATAACTCAATAATATTTGTTATATCTATTTTTTTAGCGTTTATTTTATTTTATCTAAGCAAAGATACAAATATTTTCCAAGCAAGCATATTGTGAATACAGGATATCAAAATAATACAAGAAAATCAACGAGATATAGCATATAAAAATACTGATTGATTGCTGGATATTTTCCTTTCAAATAATCTTTTAAGTAAAAATTATTCTTCGCTAGATATAACAATAGTTTATGACTACGATACAGTTTCTTTAAATATCCAAAACATAAGTTTCCAAAAACAATATAAAATAAGTTTTAATCAGTCTTGATCTATTACTCTTTCTTTTGACGATTTAAAAGATATAAAATCACAAGAAAGTTTTTTTATAATACCATTTAGTTGATCAGTAAAAGATATACTTATAAGTGAGGTTATAGTTAAAAACTGACAATTGCAAGATAGTCTTTCAATAGGTAATCTTACTTCTTATACAGAACATTAAAATATTTTTACAATTAAACTTACTAGATGAACAAAATTTCATCAAGAAACATAAAATTTCTAGTCATACTGCTTTTGGTATTTAGTTTTTTCTGATATTATAGTTATACTTTGGCCGCTACTCCAAATGCGTTTGTTGTTGAAGTACAACCAAGTTCATTTGAGGCCAATCAACCAGTAGATCTTATAGTTAAGGCAGTAAATAATTGAGAAATTATAAAAGAATATAATTGAGATGTTTTTATAGAAATAGATTGAGATATTGATCCACAAAAAGATTACGTAGTCCCTAGTGAAGGTCTATATACATTTGTTCCACAAGATCAGTGAATAAAAATATTTTCTAAGTGAATTCAGATCAAAAAAGCTTGAACATTCAAGGTGAAAATTTCTGATATTACTGACGATAGTATTGCTTGAGAAGCAACAGTAATAGTTGGTACTCCATGATGAGCAGATATTAAAGATGTTGAGATTACATCACCAGTTGCATGAGTGATAGAAAAAAACAATATAATTAATATATTTTGAGTTAGTTCTCAACTACCAAATTCACCTATACAATACTATGTAAACGATATATTAGTACAACAATGAATTACTGACTCTGCATGAAATTTTAATGCATATTTGACTTGAATAGTTCAATGACAAAATATACTTAGAGTTAAAATAGTTGATTCTACCGATACTGTATTGGGTGAATCTGATCAGGTAAGCTTCAATTATCAACCAGTTACTGATGAGACTTTTAAATGAATAGAAATTATCCCATTAGCAAATATTAAGCAGTGAGACCAAGTTATATTCAACGTGAATACAAAAGATTGAATATCTTCAGTTCAACTAAAATTAAGTGACGGTAAGACATATCCTATGGACAGAGTAACGGCATGACAATTTTCCAAAAAAGTTAATATGGAAACTGAGTGAGAAATATTAGTTTCATTGGAAATCATAGATGCGTGAAACAAAAAAACATACGATAATATACAGACTTTAACGGTTTGACAATGAACTAGTATAAAAAATATCAAATTTTTTACTGATTTAATAGATCAAAATACTTTAACGATTAAGTGGGAGGTAATATGAATTGTCCCTACAAAATTCAAAATTGAATATTGAACATGACAAGATTTATTAGATCAATCGGCCAATGTTGATACAAATGAATTGTTTGTAGAAAACATCAATCCTGATATCATCTATTATTTTAAAATCACACCATTAAATGAAGATTTAAGTCCTATATGATCATCATCTGACGTAGTAAGTTTTAATCCTGCTTGACCTACTTGTATAGTCCAAAATATAATAATTTATGATGAAAAAATATGAGACAAGCATTACTTAGTTCGATCTGGAGTAGAAAATGTTGATAAATATATAGTTTATAGATCTGATTTTGAAACTTCTGATATATCTCAAATGAAAAAGGTTTGAGAGACTACCGATACAAGGTTTGAATATCCATTTAATCAATTTTCTAAGAAAGATGAATATGCGTTCTATATTATACAAGCACTCTGTAAAGATTGAAAAGAAGTTAAAATAGATAATGTTAAAAAAGTACAGGTGTGACCAGTAGAGAATGTATTATTGGTAATTATGTTTAGTGTCTTTGCTTATAGTCTATATAGACTTTACCAGTATTGAAAATAAAAATTTTAAATATTCTATAGTTTTTACAAATGAAAGATTTTCCAAAAAAATATAATTATCATATTGTAGAAAAAGAAATACAAGATAAAAATAAAAAATTTAAAGACCATAAACTCAAAAATCTTGCTCAAATATTTTCAGACCTTATGCCAATTTCTGACCAGCTTCATTTGTGAGATATTTTTTCACTTGTTTATCAAGATATTTTATCAAAGAATCTAAATATTCTATGAAATAATTTTTATTGGAATATATGATTTTATACATCTC
Source organism: Candidatus Absconditicoccaceae bacterium (assembly GCA_049305865.1). Taxonomy (GTDB): domain Bacteria; phylum Patescibacteriota; class Gracilibacteria; order Absconditabacterales; family Absconditicoccaceae; genus UBA6263. The sequence goes on along the minus strand of JBAQPP010000054.1, from coordinate 4,681 downwards.
CATCATTCAAAAAAATAAATTGAATTAATCCAGAAAAGGTTAGTCATAAAATATTATTTAATAAGCAAAAACAAAATCAAAAACAAATTTATCAATCATGAATCTCTTATAACAAAATACCTGTTTCTACTATCAATGAAGATTACGTCCATATGGCACGTAAGATATTTATAGATCTATATAAAAAATGACTGATTTATGAAGATAAAAAAATAGTATATTGGAGTAATGAATATCAATCAGTAATATGAAATGATGATGTTCAATTTAAGACTATACATGGAAAAAAATACAATATTAGGTATTTCATAGAAACAAAAAATGATTCAATAGTTATCTCAACGACCAGTCCTGAGACAATATTTTCAGACGTAGCCCTATTAGTTAATCCCAATGATAAAAGATATAAGAAATTTGTTTGAAGTAATGTACTTATTCCTATTATAAACAAACCCATCCCAATCTTAACCGATGAAACGGTAGATACCATGCAAAATAATGGTATAGTGAGAGTTAATCCAAATCATGATTTTGTATGACTTGAATTGGCTCAAAAGCATAAATTACAAATAGATATTTGAGCTATAGATGATAAATGATGTTTTACTCAGATGACATGAATATTTGCTGAGAAAAAAGTTGAAGATTTTTTTGATAATATTATACAATATTTAGATGATATATCAAATTTAGACCGTGTTTCTGATTTGGATTATCAGATTCCTGTATTTAAAAAAACATGAGAAAAATTACTTACAATACTCAAAAAACAACGATTTATCAAGATACCGATAGAGAATAAAGAGGATATTATACAATCAATAAATAATCAAGAAATTAATGTGCTTCCAGTAGAATATATAGATCAGATAAAAGATTGAATCAATCGTACAGATACGTGGTGTATTTCTAGGCAATATAGTTTCGGACAGTCACTACCAGTTCGAGAAAATACAAGATGACGTACATATATTTTCGATGAAGGAGATATTATAGACAAACTTATTAAAAGTAGAAAATCAAGAAAAGTTATGATGACTTTGATTATATTTAATCTTATATTAGACTGATATTTATCAATAGATTTTTCTATAGATGAATTGGTAGGCGCTCTTTTTTCAAATACTTTTCAATCAGACGTTAAGATAATAGATTATTATATACAGATTTTACAAGACAAACTATCTACAAATCCAAAGACAAAAAAATATCTCAGTGAGCTCAAAGAGCTAAAAAAAGTCACAGAAATTATAGATATGGCAAGAAAAAGTAGTTTTGAAAAGATTCAATTACTTTTAGATATTCTTAAAAAATCGTATCTTATAGATAATAACTGAGAAGATTATAAATTTAATCTCAGTGAACTATGTGAAGATAGATACAAAATATCTTTGCAAAATTGTGTTTTCGATCCATCTTTTATATGCTCTTTGCGGAGTATTTATATATCTTGAATATATCAAGATATCCCTAAGAAAATCACAAAATGAATATTATCTACCTGATCAGACAATATAGACTGGATTGTAAAAATATTAATTATGAACTGAAGCTTTTCAAAGGAATTATTGTTTGATCGTATATTAATACATCAACTACTATTAAATGATAAATGAAATAAACTATCTCAAACAGATAATATAGTATTTAATTCCAAAGATATATTTAAAAATCATGGTAAAGACTCATTGAGATTATCATTTGTCATAAATGGTAAAGAGAATGATTTTCAATATTGTATAGATGATGTACAATTATCATCCAGATTCTTGGATAAACTTTGGAATGCATCTAGATTTATTTTTAAAAATTTTTTCAGTTCTAGAAGGAAGTTAAATATCCTCAATCTAAAAAAAGAAATAGAAAAAAATGTTGATAAGCTACATGAAACAGATATATGGATCATATATACTTTCAAAACTCTATTAGATGAATTAAACTCTAGTATTTCTCAATGACAAGTTATAAATTTTTGAAATAAAGCTATCAATATAATTAGAAAGTATTTTTGTGACCGATATCTTGAAATTATAAAAGAGAATAAAACTGAATATACTCCAAGCGTTGTATTATATCATCTTATTATGATTTTAAAATTGATTTATCCATACGCTCCATATATTTCTCAAAAAATAGTTGACAATTTCTGAGGGGATATAAACGAAATACAAATGGATATGTTTCAGTTAAATACAGATAAAATACATAAAAATTATAAGATACATTTATTTTTCGATATAATGGATAAGATAGTTGAAATAAGAGAAAATAATTGTCTCAAACAACATGAATCTATAGATATATTTTTACAAGCCAATACTGATTTTATAGAACTTATAGAAGATTATGAGGATTTACTAAAAAGACTTCTTAAAATTAATGAAATAGAATACCTTAGGCCACATCAAAGTATACCAAATGGTTATATAGTAGACACTGTAATCAATATAACATTGTGAGTTAAGACCAAAAAATTCTGTTCTGAGAAAGACATTATAAGCGGATTGAGAGCTCAACTAGAAGAAAAAGAACATCATATACAAAACCTTAGAAGCATTTTATCTTCTCCTTCTGTTTCAGATAACAAAGAAGAAAAAGATAAGAAGGAAAAAGAAATGAAAAAGCTCAAAAAGGAAGTTTTAGAGCTAGAGTATAAAATAAACAAAATTAAGATGAATAAATAATTATTTTTATATACCTATAAATTATGGTATGGATATTATTCCAAATTGCTTTTATAGAACAAGCGTAAAAGCTCTTATTTTGGATAATCAAAAAAGATTTCTATTAGTAAAAGAAGACAATTGATTACGAGAATTACCTGGTTGATGATTAGATTTTTGAGAAAACCCACAAGAATGTATAAAAAGAGAACTATTAGAAGAAATGTGAATACATATTAAATTGGTAAGTGATGTCCCAGTATATTTCGTTACATCAAAGAATCTAAGTGATCTTAATATATCAAATATAATCTACAGGGTCCAAATCGACATAGATGATATACATAAATTTAAGCCTTCACAAGAATGCCAAGAAATTAGATTTTTTAATATACAAGAAGCTGCAAAAGAACAACTATTTCCCAATGTTATAGAATTTCTTAAACAATATAATCCATTAAAGCATTAATCAATTTTATAATTTCTTTAAAAAAAACAGCGCCTTGATACGCTGTTTTTCCTTTTTTATTCTTATAATTTGATTTATTATTTTGCTGCAAGCATTTTATCTATTTCCTCAACAAACTTTTCAACAGGATAAGCTCATGCAACCAATACATATTGTCAATTAGTTGAATTAACAATTACATTACCAGGCGTTCAGCTTACACCAAACCCTTGTCCTTCTTGTAATTGTGCATTTACTTTAGCTGTATATTTGCCGCTATCCAAACATTGATCAAATTTAGCTGTTTTCAATCACATGTCTTTAGCAACCTGTTTGATTGTTTCATCAGTTGTATCAGTCAAAGCAAAAGCTTTTACTAAATATTCATAATATTTTTCTGCTCATCATAATTCTCCAGCACATTCTGCTCATTCAGCAGCTTTTGGAGCTGTAGGATGTAGATTTACCAAAGGAGATTGTCTAAATATTCTATTCACTTTCCCATTATATTTTTCCAAAACTTTTTCTAAAGTACCCTGTGCAGATTGTCTTTTACAGAAAGGACAAACTAAATCAGAATATTCCAAAATTGTTATCTGTGCATCTGGATTGCCTGATACATATCAGTCTTTTTTGATAGTATTCAATTTATCTATCATAGCTTGATCTGGTCATTGACTAGGAGCTATATCAGTTGGCTCTTCTTGTTGTCATTGAGTAGTTCAATCTGTTCATTTTATAGACCCAAGAAATTGAGTAATAGAATCTTTCTGTTGTTTCTTATAAGTATCTGAACTATACAATTCTTGTACTAGAGTAAAGTTTTCTGCTCATCAAGCTTTCATTTCTTCCAAAGATCGCGAAGGATCTTTTCTTACGATTACAAATAAAGTTAACAAAATATTTAGTGCCAACAATGCCACCAACCAAATATGTGGTAATTCAAATTTTTTAAATACTTTCATTTTTATAAACTAACTTAAATAAAATATATTGAGATTTATTGAGTTAATGTAGGAGCTTCAGCTGGCAATTCTTGTGCAGCTTGTCCAGAAGGCAATATTTGTGGTGCCTGATCTCATCCAACAAAAGAATTTAGAACTTGCATAATAGCTCATTTCTGTTGTTCTTTATAAGTATCCATACCATATAATTTCTTAACTAATTCCAAATTTTCTTTACCTCATACTTTCAAAGCTTCTATATTTCGAGCAGAATTTGAATTTAATGAATTCCATACTCCAATAGCTAGATTTAATACAAGTAGAATAATAACTAATACTCAAAAACATTTTTTACCATTATGATTGCAACAACTTACTTCTTCATGCTTTTTAGTCTCTACTATGACAGGAGAAGCCTTTTTAACTGTTTTCTTAAAAACCATTTAAATATTTTTAATATATAAAAATTTTATAAAATAAGTGATATAATAATTAAAGATTTGATGCTTTAAAGCAAGTTTATAATTGAATTACATTTGACAAAAATATAAATTAGTATATTTATAATCTGTTTGATATTTAATCTTTTATACTTAATTTTTTTGTTAAATATCCCGTTATTATTC
>JBAQPP010000053.1:0-34164 GCA_049305865.1 Candidatus Absconditicoccaceae bacterium | reverse complement strand
TACAATTCTTTTTAAATGTATTAAACTATATATGATTTCTATTTATTCCTATAGTAGCAATCAAAAATGATCTTTCATTATCTCAGATAGCGATTGTATTTGCTGTAATGCGCGTCCCATATGTGTTAAATTTTTTCACAGCAGAGATAGCAGATAAATATAACAAAAAAACATTTATGTGAATAATATTTATTTTCTTAGCTATACTTTTTTCTCTTATTGCATATAGTGATAATTTTTGAAATATATTGATATTATCTTTTGGTATTGCTCTAGGAGTGGCAATGGCTAGTCCTATAATTGAATGACTTGTTTCTGATTATATACATCCAAATGATGGATGAGCAATCACTGGAGTAAGTCAATTTGTATGAAGATTGGGTGACATTGTATGATCAATATGATTTGGAATACTTATAAGTATTGTATGAATGAAATCAGGATTTATTCGAGCTGGTGTATTAACGTTTATTGTGGGGATAGCTTTGATTACTAGAAAACTGTTTAGACAAAAAATTGGTGTAAAATTAAAAAAATAAATCTAATATCATAACTCTATAATCTTAGATATAAGCTCTTTAAACCCTATTCACATATGATTCATAAGCATAGGAAACATAGAAATATCTGTAAATCAGGGAAGGGTATTGATTTCATTTAGGTATATGTTTCATTGTGATACAAAAAAATCTACTCTAGCAAAGCCGCGACAATCACATAATTTATAAATATTAGAAGCTAAAGTCTGAATTTTTTGTATTTGTTCCTGTGTCAAATTGGCTGGTATATTTATTTTAGCTTCGTTCAGATTATATTTGTCATCATAATCATAAAAATCTTTGGCTAAAACTAGTTCTCAAGGTTGTGAAACTATCAATTTATCATTTCAAAGTACCGCGACTTCTATTTCGTGTGGATTGGTTATTCATTGTTCTATAATGATTTTACTATCATGTTTGGAAGCCAAATCAATAGCATCTTTAATTTCATCGAAAGAACCTATTCTAGTAATACCCACTGAAGAACCGGAATTACAAGGCTTTATATAAATTGGTAATTCGAAGGTTTTTTTTATATTTTCTATTGTCGTTTCTAATCCTTTTTTAGATAATAATTTTGTGTCCAATGATATAAATTTTGTTTGATTGATATTCTGTCATTGTAAAAATGTTTTAAAAACTCATTTATCCATACATAGAGCTGAACTCAAAACACGACAACCACAATAAGGGATTTTTTCTAGTTCTAATATGCCTTGTAATATTCAATCTTCTCAATATTTACCATGAGTCATCAACAACGCTTTATCAAAATAGTTTTTAAAATCATCTATGATTTTGTTTTCTTCTTTTACATTAGAAATTTCTTGGGTGTCATTTATTTTATAGAAATTTCAATCTAAGTGTCGATAAATCAGTACTAGACTATATTTTGACGTATCAATATTTTTTATGATATTTTTCGCTGATGAAATGGACACTTGGTTTTCGTTACTCATTCATCAAAAGAAAAGTCAGATTTTTTCTATCATATTTTAAATCTTATTCATATAAAATCTCCCATCAAGATAGTTTTTGATCTGTAAGTATATAAATATCTGGTGTATTACATGTTGCTTTTTCTAGTTCTTTTCATTTGGCATTTAATATATCTACAATTTCTAGTTCTCACATAGAATTTGGTGATATAAATTTTATTTTCATTCATCTAGTGATGACTTCTTTGGGGTCTATTTGAAAATATTTTTTTCAATTATGTTCGATAAAATGATCTGTAAATAGTCAAAAATAATTACGATTAAATAATGGTCACGCCGAGTCTAAAGTAGTTGAAGTAATAATATTTTCTTCGCTCGTAGAATCAGTGGTTTCTAGAACATTTTCACCTTCTGGATAATCTTGCATTTTATTTAAAAGGAATCCGTTTCGATATTGTCTATGCGGTATCACATTTACAAGATTTAGTATTTTAGTATCTGGCTTTTTATTTTTTGAAATAGAATCTATGGCATGTCTGTACGCCTTCACAACTGATCAAACATAAAACTCTGATTTAGATCTTCATTCTATTTTGAGAGCGTCAACATAAGGTAATATTTGATCTAAGTTATCTATCGCACATAGATCTTTTGAAGATAGAATATGTGTGCCAGCCTCATCTCATTTGAGTTGAAATAGTTTACCAGGTCTACGTTCTTCTTCTAGTCGTACTTTATATTTGAACCTACAAGCATGAGAACATTCTCATTTATTACCAGGTCTACCTGACATATAATCCCCTAATAAACAACGTCATGAATAAGACATACACATAGCTCAATGTACAAATACTTCTAATTCCATCTCTGGAACTTTTTTTTTGATATCTGCTATTTCATCGATATGAAGTTCTCTCGCTAGTACTACTCTTTTGACTCACAGGTCGTATCGAAATTGGACTGCCCCGTAGTTCATGGTCGATGTCTGAGTGCTAAGATGTAAGTCAGTATTTGGTAAATATTTTCTAATAATTTTAAATGTTCATGGATCAGAAAATATAATAGCATCAGCCCCTACATCTGAAATCTTTTCTACAGCAGATTCAAATATATTGATATCATTGTTTCTAGGAAAAATATTCATGGTGAGCAAGGCTCTTGTATTGTTATCATGTAGAGCTTGGATGGTTTTTTTGAGATCGTCGAAACCATGTATTTTGTTTTGTCTCATCCTCAGTGATGTAAATGGCACTCAAACATAAACTTCATCTGCACCATATTTAGATGCTGTAATAGCTTTGTTGTATGATCAACCTGGAGCAACTAATTTAACCATAATAATAAACGTGAAATGATAAATATATTTTTATTTTATCTTTTGACTAGAAACTTTCAACTTTAATCTTTTATAAAAAAAACCTGACTAGAAATACATAATCAGGATTTATTATCAGGAGTGTCTTTGAGATAATATCTATAGTAAATATATACTAGAAAAGCACATAAAACTACAAACATACCTAGTACTCCCAAAACTTGCCAAAAGTCATCTTCTTTTACATATTCATAATTATTATAAAATGAATATATAAAATAAACTGTTACAGAAATGGCAGCTAGAATAAGCATTTCAAATAATGATCGCATATATATATTTGTTTTTTTTAGTTTATTTCTTCTACTTCTCTTAGAACTATTTTGATATTATAAACTTTTAGTCAAAGTAATATTTTGAATATTATTATTCATATAATACTCATAATCCGGAATATAATCCTCAAGAATGGATAAAATAATAAATACATCAATAATATCAATGAAAATTGGAATACTGGTTTGTTATATCTACTATTTATTTCTCATAAAACATAATCACATATTCACATATTTATATATTTGTTGTCTTTGACCACTTGATCTAAAATCCTTACTTTGTAATCATTGATTAAAGCTCAAAGTTTGGTCTGTGATGGGAGGGCTGTATTTTTCAATATTGTATTTTCCATACTAGCATTAAAAAATGATTGAGTATCGACTTTTATTTGATTGGCTGTTTCAAGTCATAGTCTGAATGGATTTGTAAAAAAATCTACCACATTATTTGAAGCTATAGATAAATCTTCACATTTAAATGGAAATTGACTATACATTCCAATGAGCGCAAAACTGTATGTAATAGTTGTGAAGACAGTAAATATATATCATCAGACCGTAAAATAACTCATACTATTAAACCATATTTTCCTTTTTAAAGGTACTTCTATATAGGCAATAAATGCAAATATACCTAAGTTAAAAATAGATAAAGAAGCTATATATTGCCATATATCAAATCAGATCAAAAAGAATTCTAGAATACTCAATACAATAGTTCCTATGAAAAAATATCTGAGTTTATAATTTTTGGTTTCTAAGAAAAAAAAATGAAAGGATATAAAAAACAAAAATATAAATAACAATGATTGGAATATATCTTTTACAAAGAATAAAGAAAAAATTACCATTATATAAAAAAACAAAGTTATGGCAGTAACTATAACAAATTTTGCCCTTATCTTATAACTCATAAATTCTTCCGCCATGTTATGGTAATAAAAATTTTAAAATAAATGATGTATTAAACAATAATATCCGATATGTTATAATCATTGCTGGTAAAAATGGAATAATATGTTGTCATGGAATATTGAGATGTTTTGTAATATTTTTTAATCAATAAGAACTGTGTTTTATGAGTAATTTTATAGCTCGAATAATTATTCATATTATAGAACTTATAAGTACATATATAAGGATAAGTTGGATCAAATTAAAAATATTAAAAATTAAATTATTGAATTGGAATATAAATGGGAATAATGTTCATATAAAAAAAGCTAAAATGACATCTCAAAATCAGATTCATTCAAAATTTTGTTTATATCTATATTTGACGTATAATTTGGAAAGATAATATATTGCCAAAAATGTTATGAACAATCATACAGATCACCAAAATGCAATATGATAATCTCAGATAATATTCAAAAACTGTGGTAAAAGAGATACGAATAAACCAAATATAAGAACTGGAATGTGTAATTCGTATTCCATAAAATCATATATCATAATCAGAAGCAATATCCGATTTGTGAATAATCGGAATCATAGAATAAAATAATTTGGATGTGGAAATAATAAATATGTAAGCAAAAATACTAATCAAGAAAGCAATTCTATAATAAAATAGAATGGAGATATTTTTTGAGAACAGTTATCACATTTTCAATTCTGGATTATATAACTAAGTAAAGGGAATAGATTTTGTGGTTTAAGCCTTTTTTTACATTTGGGACAATGAGAAAATCATAATACAACAGATTTGATTTCTTTTTTATCAAATTTGTTTGAAGATAATCTAGTAATCAAAACAGACCCAAATGATCAGAATATAAGTCAGAGTACGAATATAAATATAGACATAAATTAAGAGAAATGATAAATTATATATTAGTTTCTAATTATTCGTTTCTACGTTTCAACCCCGTATTACTAGTAAAATATCCGAATATTTTTGTGTTAAAAAAAATAAAAGCCCGGCTGGACTTTTATTTTCCTATCGTTGTTATTAGTTTATTATCGTGTGGTGGACGATATAACTAATTAATATATTTGGCGTCCAATCAACATTATATTATTGGACAGAGTATTTTATAACAAATTTATATTATATTTCAAGTCAAACTATTCTTTTTTTGTGTAAAATATTTTTAAAAGCTCGTGTGTAAATGGTACATTAACAAGTAATGTAAGAGTCATAGTGATAAGCATCATTGATCCAAATCATTTGAAGATACTTATCCCCATAGAAAATAAAATCAATGCTATTAATCCAGTACTAAGTTGTCAATCTCTGATAGCAGGTCGACTTCTTGATATTGATAATTCTATCGCCGAAGATAGAGATTTTCATTCTTTTAGCTCTTCATTTAGTCTTTCAAATATAAGAACATTGGCATCTACTGCCATTCAAAGTGATAATATAACTGCTGCTATACCACTAAGAGACAGAGCATAGTCTATTAACTTTAAGAAGGTCAATAACATAACAATAAACATAATAAGTGTTCATAGAGCTATAAGTGATTTTTTATTTTTGTACATAAATAACATCAATAAGTATATAGCTACTATTCAAATAAGAGTAGCTAACAAAGCACCACTAAAAGCATTATTTCATAATGTGGGACTAACTTTTTCTTCTTGCATAAGAATCAATGGGGCTGGTAATGCTCAGTCGTTTAACGAATTTACCAATTCTTTCGCTGACTCTGGAGTAAATTGTCAATCTATCTGAGCTCATCATCAACATATCTTGGACTGTATTGTCGGAGCTGTAAGTAAATTTCATCAGATAAATATAGCCATCTGGTTACCTATATTAGACTCTGTAATCTCACAGAAAACATCTTTTCATGCATCATCAAAGTTTATAAGAACAACTGGTTGTCATAACTGGGAAGAACTAACATTTGCAAATTTAAAATAAGCTCAGTTAAGCACTTTATTACTATTTGGTCATATTGCTAATTTCCATGTTTCTCTATCTTGAATAAATACATCTTCTATATCATAAACTATTTTGTTTTTAAGATTACTTTCAAATTCATCTTTATTCACTCACAATACTTTTATGATGGAATATATTTTTTCTGTTGGAGCCTTCTGATCACGTATATAAACTATATAAGTTGTATCAAACTTTTTATAAGTTTGTACTTTACCTGTCTTTGCCGTATCGAAGCTAGTTACTATTTTTGTAAGATCAGTCTGAGAAAGTCGGCCATCATTTAATGATTTAGCTCATGAAGCTAGTTTAAATCATTTTATAGCTATTTTATTTACTATAGAGTCTATAGTCGCTTGGGTCTCTTTCTCTAATTCGGCTGCTTTTTCTTTGGAAATTCATATGGCACTTTTCTTTGCTATACTTACTATTTTCACATCGTAAGCATTTTCTCAACTACCTAATTGTCATAGATTAAAGACTAAACTGTTTCATATATATTCATATTTATTTGTTCATATTTTATTCTCTTCTTTTGAAAATAATTTATCATTTTTTAATCATAAACCATTTGCTGTAGATGTAATATCTTCAGCGGTAATCAATGTTTTTGTTTCTTGTTTTTTATCAATTACACGGAAAAATGAATATCATTTTAGTTCTGTATTGGATAACAATCAATTCTCATCTTGATTTTGTATGTTAGCATATAATCATTCTAACAAATCCGAAAATTCTCAAGTCTTTATTGTATTTATAAGTTTGAGATTTTTTTGATAGATTTCTGGTAGATCTGATAATGAAATACCCGTAAAATGATTGTAGAAAATATTTTCTGCACCTCTTCAATCTGTAAACTCTTTCATCTTTTCAGAATTTATTTTTGCTTCTTGTAATATCAATTCTGCTTTTGTTTTCCTTTCAGATATGGTTTGTAGACTTGGTTCTTCTTTGTTTGGTAATCTAAATTCCAATTCCACTGTTTTCCCTATTATTTCTTTTGCCTGATCCAAATCAGATATTCATCATATTTCTACTACTATATATTGTTGGTCATTTAAAGTTTGAACATAAGCTTTGTAATCACTTACTCACAACTTAGATATTCTCTTATCTATATTTTTCAAAACTATAGTTTCTATAAGTTTTTTGATTGCACTTAGTTCTGTTGCATCTTTATATATTTCTTCATATTTTTCGTAAGAAACTTTATAAACCAATTTTGTTCAACCAGAAACATCTAATCATTTTCTAAAATGAGTAATTCAATTTGGGGTAATTATTAAACTTCTTTTTCAAGTTTGAGCATCAAATTTTCTTCATACGAAAAAAATTATAAATAATCAAAGCAAAAATAGAATTGCGAAAATCTGTCTTCTACTTAACTTCATTCTTTCAATTACAAAAAATAAATCTGTCTTAATGACTGATTTTACTTTACATATTCGGTTTTTTTATTCAAGTTTATTTATTTGTTTTTATTGAAAAATATTTTGTCTTTTTTCTGGTTTATAAGCACCAGAAAGTCCATATCTTCTGGATCTCGCACTTTATCAAAATTAGATAATGAATCTGAATGATGGAATGGAACTATATAATTATTATTGTATTTACCGTATTCATTATTTAATATTTCTATAAAATGTCAATTTTTGACTATAGGAGATATAATAAATATATCATTTCACAAAAATCAATTTTCTTTTAACCATTTACAAAAAGTTTGGGCATAAAACTGGATAGTGTCAGTTACTAAAGATTTTGCAAGAGGATTGGCCTCTATAGACTCATAATCTTTGTATCGATAATGTGATATTCAATTATCTTTGTACATCTGTCTTAGAGATCACATTCATAGATTTATAAAATCAACTTTTGAATAAAATCACTGACTAATTTTAATTACCTTACAATAGTTTTCATTTATATAAAGTAATGTAAAGTTTTCCTTTTTTAAAGTATTTCTAAGAAATAATGTAGTATAAAAAGATTGTGGTATAATTGCTATACGTCTGTTACTAAGTACATTACCATATACTCTATTTATCGTATTGAGGGAGACTTTTTGAATATAGATTATATAAAGTCTAAAAAAAACATCTCATTTTTCTCATATAAGAAATTTTTTTGAATCTCAGTCAACGTATATTGTATCTATGTAAGTTGAGATTATTTCATCTTGGATTTCTCTTTGCTGTTTGATCATAGTTATCTTAGAATCTATGATTTCTTGAACATCTTTTAATATAATTTTTTCTTTAAATTCTTGAAAAATATCAAATCTAAAAAAAGAAAATCTGCTTTCATCTAACATAAATATATGATCATATTTGGGATATTCACTTGATTTTTCAACCGCCTGAAAAAGATTAAGATGCATGGTATAGTGCTGTATCTCTTGCTCGTTGTAGATTTTGTATACACGAAACCTAGGATAATTGTCTGATAAATATTCGTATCGGATATGAAACATATGGACGGTAGTGTTTACCCGCTAGATCGCGAATGATAAAAAATTTTAATACATTTTTTTATTTTTTTTGTTATTCCGTTTTTGAAATACTTTAATAGCCTCTTGATGATCAACCTCTTGAAATTTTATTTTTCTTTTGGAAGGAACTTTACCTATTTCTTGGTAAATAAATTTGTCATCGAACCCTATATCTGCAGCATCTTTTTGGGTATTAGCGAAATATACTTTATCTATGTGAGATCGATAGATTGCTCACAAACACATAGGACATGGTTCACATGAAGTATATATTTCACATCCAGATAAATCAAAAGTTTTAAGTTTTTTACAGGCATTGCGTATTGCCTGTATCTCTGCATGAGCGGTAGGATCATTACGAGATGTAACCTGATTTTTTCATTTTCAAATAATCTTAGAATCTTTGACTATTACAGCACCAAATGGTCAACCTAAGTTTTTAACTAGGTTTTGTGCTGAAAGTTTTATAGCCTCTTTGATATATTTAAAAACATTCTTCATAAGAATAAAATCTGATTAAAAAATTATTTTGTTTTTTTAACTACTTTTTTCACTGATCTTTTTACTATTGGTTTCTTTTTTTCTGGTTTTTTAACTATTGCTTTAGTCGATTTTGATTGCAGCAAAGTTGGTTTTGATTTTACGATTTTTTGATCTCAAGTTTCTTCTAATATTCTTTTGTAGATATATGCATTTGCTATCATATAAAGAGGAATAGTCCAAAGTAATCATACAAACAATGCTAATAATCATAATATATTTATCAATCATGCTAATAAGTTGATAATGAATATATCTCATACAAATCATTTTGTCATTCTCCAACTTTTTTTGATAGCTTGTATAGGTCATAATCAGTCTTGTAATATTATGTATGGGACAAGAGATAATTTAAATGATCGTATAATTCATGGGATTATAAGCAGAATAAATCAGCATATAATTATGATTATATTCAAGACATATGCTATGATGTATTTTATAGCTTTATAAAATCATTGAAATAAATTTGATATTTTATGTTCTTGTTCATAAACAATACTTAATGAAATTTTTGCAAGTCATAAAACTAATCGTCGAGATAGTAGCGTAATAACAACAGATAATACATCAAATATCACATCTGGATTAATTTTATTTAATCAATCTATATATGATGATAATGTCTGTAATGATACCAATAGAAGAAATCACAATAGATATCTTGTCATGTGTTTTTTGGATTGTTTTCGTGCATAGCCGATAACCTCTCATGATGTTATTTTACTGTCTTTATTCTTTGAAAGGAGAACAATACCTATTATCAATAATGGTATAGAAATTAAAGCCAAGATACCCAATATCCGATTTATCAAAGTTTTAATAACTATTAATAATGGTGCATCTATACCCAATGTAGATATAAACCAAAATACGGCGCTAATAATAAGTCGCAATAACAAAACAAAAATTGGTGATAACAATAAGAAAATTCCTTTCTTTTTCATTTATTATAATGATAAAATAAAATACATAATAACAAAAGTTAGACATAAAATAATACATCAGCGACGGTGATTATTTTTTCTTACTGACTTTCTTAGTTGTTTTAGTTACTGATTTTTTTGATTTAGATGATTTTGATGTGGTTTTTTTTTCTTCTTGTTTCTTGGCAACTTTAGGAGATGGTTTGGTAGAAATTTTTGAAGAAATAATTTCCAAACAATCATCCAATGTAATATCTGACGCATCTTTAGATCATTTTGGTATTCTATAATTATTGGAATCGTATTTAATATATGGACCATAAAATCAGTTTAGAACTTCAATAATTTTACCGTCATAGGGAAAAGCATTTATATGTTTCTTTTCATCTGCTGCTAATTTTTTTTCTATGAGTTCTTGAGAAAATTCGAGTCAAATTGTAAATGGATCTACTCACGCATCTTTGGGAATAGAGACAAATATATTTCAAAATTTTATATAGGGACCAAACCTACCTATTCATGCTGTTACATTTTCTCATTTGTAAGATCAGATATCTCTTGGCAAACTAAAGGCTTGGAGAGCTTCTTTGAGTGTAATAGTTTCTATAGTTTTACCTGCTGGCATAGGAGCAAATTTAGGCTTGGCGTCTTCTGTGGTTTCTCATATCTGCAACATAGGTCAAAATTTACCTATTCTAGCTATTACTTTTTTTCATGTTTGAGGATCTATTCATATTTCTTTATCAGAATTTACTCTTTCTGTCTTTGCTGTTTCAGAAATTTGTTCATGAAATGGTCAATAAAAATTTCATATCATTTTGGATCGTTGTAATTTACCTTCTGCTATATGATCAAACTCACCTTCTACATCAGCTGTGAAATTGTAATCTATAATATTTGCAAAATGCTGCATTAGAAAATCTGTAACTACCATTCAAATATCAGTTGGAAATAGTTTATTTTTTTCTGCTCATGTATTTTGTTCTTTTGTTGTGGATGTGATTTTTGCATTTTGTAGTACATATTCGATGTATTTTCTTTTTTCTCATAATCTATCTTCTTTGACTACATAACCTCTTTTTTGTACTGTAGAAATAGTAGGCGCATATGTAGATGGACGTCAAATTCAAAGCTCCTCTAGCTTCTTAACCAATGATGCTTCTGTATATCTTGGAGGATGGTTTTTAAATCTTTGAGTAGCCAATATCTGAATTGATTGTAGATTCTCTCATTCTTGTAATCTAGGTAATATTCATGTAGACTCCTCTTCGTCATCATCATGAGACTCAAAATAAACTTTTAGGAATCAATCAAATTTTATTACTTCTCATGTTGCAACAAATTTATTTTTATTTCATGAAATATCTATTATTGCTTTTGTTTTTTCTACTATAGCGGGAGCCATCTGAGAAGCTATCAATCTCTTCCAGATAAGTTCGTAGAGTTTTTTTTCTGATGGATCTCATCAGGCATTGGGTGTTTCCATATGAGATGGTCTGATACATTCATGAGCTTCTTGAGATCATTTTGTCTTGGTTTTGTAATTTGTAGGATTAGAATATTTATCTCAATATAATTTGGTAATTTCTTTTTGAGCAGCTCATATAGCACTTTGTGATATATTAACGGAGTCTGTTCTCATATAAGTGATATGTCATGCCTCATATAATTTTTGTGCAACTTGCATAGTCCTTGCTACTGAAAAACCTAGCTTACGTGAAGCTTCTTGTTGTAATGTCGATGTAGTAAAAGGCGCTGATGGTGTTTTTTTACCAGGCTTTACTTCTATACTAGAAACTTTAAATGTAGAATCTTTAATATCATTTAGAAATTTTTCTGCGTCCTTTGAATTTAAAATATCTTTTGCTAGTTCAGCCTTAAATTGTTTTTTCTCATTTCAAATAAAGTCTCCAATAACTTTAAAAAACGATTCTGACTCGAATTTTTGAATTTCTCTTTCTCTTTCTACTAATAATCTTACAGCAACAGATTGAACTCTTCCAGCAGATAATCATCTCTTAATTTTCTGTCGTAGAACTGGCGATAATTCATATCACACTAGACGGTCAAGAACTCTTCTTGCTTGCTGAGCATCGACTAAGTTCATATCTATTTTTCTTGGATTTTTGATTGCATGGTCTATTGCTTCTTTGGTGATTTCATGGAAAACTATTCTAGATGTATTTGCGATATTTAGTCCAAGTTGTGTAGCAACATGTCGTCATATAGCTTCTCATTCGCGGTCCTCATCGGTTGCGATCCATACTTTTTTGGCTTTGGAGGCTATTGATTTTAGCTCTTTAAGAGTTTTTTCTTTTTCAGGTGTGACTATATATTGTGGTTTAAAATTGTTTTTGATATCTATAGCCATTTCTTTTGTAGGTAAATCAACTATGTGTCACATAGATGCCTTTACTTCATATCACGCTCAAAGAAACTTTTTGATAGTTTGTGATTTGGCTGGAGATTCTACTATAACTAAATTATCCATAAATGTTGTTTAAATTTGTAAAACACTTTCCGACAAAATTTGTTAATATTTTTACAATATTTACTATTTTATGTTTTTATCAAAGGTGGTTGTAATTTCAATGCCAAAATTCCTTAGGTATCAAGCGGTTTGTTTTAATTAGAATTTTTTAATAATTTTCTATTGACATTTATACTTGGATTGATAGAAGCTCCGCGCAAAAAAATGATCAGAATTTTGCTTTAAAAAGCTTTCTGATTATAATTAAAATGTTTAAAACCTTTATAGTTTTAATGTATTTGTATGAATAAACCTAGAAAATCTCCTTGAGCCCAAAGATGATCTGTCAATAACAGCGTTTCTGATATGATTTTGAATATATTAAATAGTTTAAAAAATAAACCCGAAAATAAATGAAAGAAACAATTTGAAATATTGAAAATATTTCTGGATAATTATAGTATAGACGGGAATACCTGATTACTTGAAGAAATAAGTAAAAACTGAATTATAAACTTTGACATGATCAAAGATGATGGTTTTGATATTGATCAAATAATTTGAGATGACAGAAGTACATCAAGTAGTACATTACACAATATTTTGAATAATCCAAGCTTGTGAACAATATGAAAAGATATAGAAAAAATCACTATAGCGGAACTTGTGAAAAAATCCAAAAATAAAGTACCAGTAAATTTACAAACTAAATTTGATCAAGAAGTAAATGATCCTAAGAGTCTAAATGAATTTAAAGGTCAGATTTGGAATTTTTTTGAATATGGATGAATAGATGAAAACACAAAGGAAGAAATAAAGAGTATTAAAATAACAAATAAAGAAATCGTAGATTGACTGATTAATGGATGAAAACTACAAGCAAATGATATATCATGAGATTATAAAAATCGGAATATTGCTCATAAAAAAAGTTTCGATAAGATCATTACTCAAGAATATCTATGATGACTCAAAGACTCTGTAAATAAAATGGAAAAAGATTTGAATATGCTTAAGGATACATTCATAAATCTTATTCCCAATATGTCATGGATAACTGATAAATATCCCTATAATAGAGATGAAGTAGATGCAGAAACATTAAAAAAAATTAATGACGCTCAAGAAAAATGAAACAAAGAAGAATCTGATAAATTAAGCTTTGAGGCTTATATTATATTGGTTCAAAAGAAGAATAAAAAACTTGGAGATGTATTATCTAAGCTATTAAACAATACATTTGATTTTTCTAAGTTGAGTATCGATGAACAAAATGAACTTCTATATGAAGTAGTAGATTGAAGATTAGATGAATTTAAAAAAAATTGAATAGCAAATTTACTTGAAATAGATCAGAGTAAGTTTGACAAATTTATAAGAGATATTTTCGATATAAGTAAAAAAGAGATTATAATACAATGTGTAGGATGAGATATCAAACTATGAGTAAATAGAACATTTTTATGATGAGAAAATAATGGATTTATAGATATGACTGATTTTGCATACAACAAATTACCATTAAGTTTTGAAATTCAAATATTGGATGAAAATAAAGATTTGATAAATAATAGTGCGCTTAAACAAGTTTTTAAAAACGAAATATCAGATGATTGAAAATCTATAAATCTGGATTGAAGCAACATTGGAAAGTTAATCTTGATGTATACTTTGGGAGAGAAATCTTTTGATAAAAAAGATATGAAAAAAGAAAATATAGATGATTTAAAAAAATCTTTTGATCTAATAGACAAGAAGGAAGCTCTAAATAATAAAATAAAAGCTCCTATTACAAACAAAGATTCTAATATAAACAAAAAAAAGGATAAAGAGGCACTGTTGGAGGCGCGAGAAAAATTTAAGGATGAAGAAAAACCTGTCCAGAAGTCATGGGCTAATTTTCTTCATTATCTCAAAGAAAACGAATGACAAAAAGAATGAGACTACTTCTGATACGAATGAAAGGATATGGAAGTAGAGTGAAATAATTTAATTATAAAGTGAGATGAGGGAGAACCATTACCAACAGAAGAAAAAAAAGAAGAAAATTGAGATCAAATAAATGAATCTGTGGAAAAACAAGAAGATAGTTTTTTAAGCACATGGAAAAATATTAAATGATATGAATTCCCTGAAGATAAAAAAGAATTTGGATTTATGAAGGGGACTAGATTATTTGCAAAAATTGGAGATACGGAACTACCTCCTATTGATGTATGATGAGATCAGCGAATACAATTGGAAATTAAAAATATCACAGAAACCCATTTTATCTTAAAATTAACTTGATGAGAATTAGCTGCTGGTGATATGGAAGGAAAAGAATTTAATTACCCAAGAACCAAAGAATTTCTAGATACGTTTATAAAATCAGAAGTTTTTAATGGAGAAATATACAAACTACCTGAAGCAAAAGATTTGTATACAACCATATGAAATATTAAAAATTCTTGAATATCTTGAATAGACTGAATAGATGTTTTCGATGAATTAGAGCTTAAAGAATGAAAATTACAATCTAGTATAATTGAATGAAAACCAGAAATCACACATTTTGGTTCTATGGAAACCAAACTAGATGAAAAATGATTTGAAAAAAAAGAGATTATAAACTATGAAGTTAAATTTAATAGTAATTGAACTGTGGATGTAAGTTATAACAATTATAAACGCAATATGGATTATAATAACTTTTTGTTATTTATTTCTACAAAGAGACTAAAACCCAAGACCAAGGCAGATGTAGATAATGATAACAAGGAAATAGAAAAATGACATACTCATAGTGGTTCAAAATTTAAATTCTTTTGAGTTGCTAATATACGAAATATGGTTACGTGAGTAAGTAAAAAAATAAATGAATGAGTAAAAAAACAAATTGAAAAACAAGATAAAAGATTTTATAACGTTGCTATATGAGAATGGGGTATTGCTAATAAATTACAATCTGTAATCTGACGAATACCTGGTGTATGAGACGCTCTGGAAAATATAGATACAGATTTTAAAAATACAAAAGATAAAGAAACTCGAGATAAAACAGAAGAAATATTAAAAAAGATAGAATGACATAATGATTTTGGAGCTATATTTGAAGATCCAAACTATTTGAATGAAATTTTATGATCGGGAGTATCTTTAAAAGATATGATTTTGTCATGAAAACTACCTTGATGACTCAGTTGAGATAAGCGTTTTGTTGCTTCTGCTATATTATTAGCTCAAATCAGTAAATGACCATGACCATACCAAAAAATGGAATCAAAAAGATTCCAAGGAATATGGGTAAAGTTACTTTTATGAGAACCGTATTATTCAAAATTCATGAATAATCAAAAAGAAATCATAGCAGAAATGAAGGCAAAACAATGATTATATTGACCATGATTTGATGCTCAGTTAGCCGCCGAGCTAGCTAAGGCAGAGATGACGTTTATTATAAATAATGTATGATGAAGAGCACCATGACAACGTTTATGATCAACAATGGATGATACTCGGCCCAAAACAACATGGTCAGATCAATTTGCTTGAAAACTTGAAGAAAGGTTTAATGAATATATATCTAGGACTAAGGTAGAAGAATGAGCTGGCAAGCTAGATAATGTAAATAATTTTACTTTTGCTTATATAGAATATAGAAGATTATTAGAAGCCTGAAGGCCAACCAAAGCATTACCCTATCTAAAAAAAATGGCTCAGCTTGCAAAATCTCCTGATCAGATAAAAAGATTTAAAGGAGCTATTTTATATGGTATGTTAACATGATTCTTTTTACATTATACATTACCATCTACACAAGTACGGATACAAGGTATATGTAGATCTTTTGGGTTTTCACCATGATTGTGGGCTCCGCATATAGATCATCAGAAAAAAATTGCACACTTCCTTAATGTAGCATCAAAATGAACTTTTTATACTTCTACTTGATATAAGTTGTCTGACTTTGAATCTGGTAAAGAAGTGGCATATAAAAAATTTAGAGAATGAGAAAAAGGTAAAACTATTGGATTTGAAAAACGATGGGACGGAAATGCTAGTAAAATAGATGAATTTTTAAATAAGGGAATGTATGAAGAGAGTATGGATGATGCTACTATAAATCAACTGAAATCATCTAGTATGGAAGCTCAACAAGAAGATATAGATCAGGATATAAGTAAAAACTCTGCACTTATAAAAAACTATCCGCTATCGCTAACTAAATGAACTATAGGCCCAATAAGCCGTTATGATAATTGAACATTTAATGGTAAAGATAACGATGAGATACAAAGATCTCAGGATGCTCGGAATGCTATAGCCAAAGCAATACCAAAATGACCTGTAGAAAAATGACGCCTTGTTTATACAACTAAAAGATTTTTAAATCGATTTGACGACACATTCGATGGATCTAGTAAGGAAGAACTTGTAAGAGTACTAGCTACAGTAAAAAAATATAAAAACAAAATAAGAACAGAGTGATGAAATATTTCTCAAACATTTGAATGAGTAAAAAGATGAGAAATAAATAATAGTGATATTAAAAACATTATGTGGTATATGACTAGCTGAAAAATATTTAGTAGAAAATCTGCACCTCCAGAAGAATTTAGAAGAGCCGTAGAAGCTTTTGAAACAATGTTTTGGGATAACATAGATAAAATGGATGATAATTTCATTGAACAAACATTTGGCAAGGAAAATGTTCAGTATTTTAATGAACAAAATTCTTATCAATTGGTACCTCGAAATGTATTTGGAAGAATAACAGAGATAGGTACAGGTCACTTAGAAGAATACGAAAAAAGATTTAAGAATAAATATATGGAATTAAACAATAAATGAGTTTTTATAAATAAAAATATGAAAAATATTTATGATAATTTAAGTAGGAAAATGTCATGTCCTCCACTATGATGAGAAATAAAACAAACTGATAAAATAGAGTGATATTCTTAAAATCAATTTAAAAACTAAAAACAAAAAAAATGCTAATACACAGAATTCATTATCATCTAAAAAAACATGCAGAAATTGCATATAGAAACATTAAATGATTGAGAAAAAAAAGAAGTAATATGAATATTTTTCTTACTACAGCGGCAGTAGTAATGATATGGAGATGAGTTTGGGAATTGCTTGATATATATTTATTTCCAAATAATCGTGTGGTGAGTCTGATGATATGAATGATAATATGAATTTTTCTATTATTTGTAGACAATGAGAAACTTGATGAGCTAGATGAAAAAGTAGAAAATGAAAAAAAAATATGACTTTAAACGACTTTGTCATTTCGAGCGAACAAAGAGAATCGAGAAATCGCTTTAATAAAAAAGGGATCTCTCTACTTTCCCGCCATTGCGGGACAAGCTGGTCGAGATGACAAGTGCTTAAATAATGACTACATATATTTAGTTAATTTTTTTATTCTTGAATAAAATGTGGAAAAGCTTGAATCCTCTTTTTGGAAATTTGATATGAATCAGCAACAATATCTACCATAAAATCTGATGGAGTAAGATGTTTGAAATTAGACTTTTTTAGTTGATTTTTTATAAGATAGACTGATAAATATTTGAAAAATATTGCAATAATTTTGATAGGATTATAAGTATCAGCTGATTTAATATAATTTTTTAGTGTTAAAGGAGTTTGTATCTGATATACAAAATTTAGACTATGTGGGAATGGATAAAAATATCCAAAATCATGATACATTACAAATTTTTGTCATTTGAAATTTTTACTAGCAAGTATTCATAGTCGTCATATCCATCTGAGTGTGCTGTGATATCGGATAATATCAGGCTTTGTTTTATTTATTATCTTAATAATTTTAAACATACTTACAAAATTTATGAAAGCCCATACCAGTCAAAAATACTTTATAAATTTTGATATTCGTGACTTGGGAATATTGTATCCGTAAAGTTTTATTTCGTATCATTTGGATTCCAATAAACTTTTTACATCGTGAATGTAAGTTTCTATTCAACCAACTTTTGTCTTGAAATCACTTATCATTATTATCTTTTTTCAAGGTCAAAATGTTTTCTGAAAATTTTTAAATCGATGTTCTGGGGTATATTCTAAAGCGATGTTTTGTAATGTAATAGTATTAATTTCTGGTGGATTGGAAATAATCTGCAAAATCATATTATGTAATTTTCGAGCAGTATTGATTCATTGCATATTGCTAAGGTCAAAGGGAGGAAGTATAAACTTTGTCAATCATCATTTAGCATATCATACAACAGGTAATCATCGCGAAAGCGAGTTAAGTGCCGATAATCAGAATGTCTCAAGGAATCCAGATGGCATCAAAAGGTATTGCACTTTGGATAAATATTGTTTGATATAGTCTAGTGATTGTCGTCAGAAAAAATGTATTGTGGGATATTTATGACTAAGAGATATTAGTCTAGATTCCAATGTTCATTTACCAAAAATATATATTTCAAAAGGGAAATATTGATTTTGATTTCACCAAATTTCTATCATATCCAAAATTGCATCAAATCATTTCTCGGCTTCTAATCTACCATAGAATAAGAATCAGATTTTGGACATTTGAATTTTTTAAATTAAATAGTTTGTGTGTTTTTGTTTTTTCGTTCTTGAATTTTTTTGCTATGACCAGTCAAAAGTATTTCTGGGACATTCATTTTCAAAACTTCTTCTGGTCTTGTATATTGCGGATATTCAAGATTTTGCATATTATGCTCCATACTATAGCTTTCATTTTTTCGGCTTTCCGACTCTTTGATGACTCATGGTATCAGTCTTGTAATAGATTCTATCATAGTCATAGTAGGTAGTTCTCATCATAGGGTAACAAATGATCACAAAGATATTTTTTGAAACTTTGTCTTATATTTTTTCTTTATATATTGTTCCCAGCGGTAATCTATACCTTCATATCTTCAACATACAAAAATTAAATCCTGAATTTTAGATAATGAATGGGATATCTTTTGATTGAAAATTTGAGTCGATGGAGATGGAAATAATATTTTGAATTTGGAAAGTTTAAATTTTTTGATTATATATTCTACAGAGTCTATTATCGGTTTAGCTTTGATAAGCATACCTGCTCATCATCAATAGATAGCATCGTCTACTTGTTGATGCTTATCTTTACAAAAGATTCTAGGATTCACGAAATTAAACTTAAGAATTTTTTTTTCTTGAGCTTTTTTGATAAGTGAAGTACTTATAAAACTATCGAATATTTCAGGGAAAATAGAAACTATATAGATGTTCATAAATAATACTTAAGCGGTAAAATGTCTCAATGTTACATTGCTACATTGAAACAATGAAACATTAGATTTTAACCACCTCATCAAGTTACCAAAAACTGTATAAGTCTTACAAATGCGTATGATCATACTACAAACAACAGTCATATAAGAGATCATGTAATTCATTTTTTAGCTTTATCTGCTAGACCAGCATTTACTCATGCAAACACAAACAATAATCAAGAAATTATCAAAACTCATGTAATCAAAGTCCCTACAAAAAATGTAGCTGACAATATTATATCTTGAACAAATATTCATGGTGAAGATCTTGTCTCTCTAGGCAATGACTGTCTAATTCATAGAGTTTGGTAAATATCGAATTTACATTGTCAGTTAATGAGGCAATCTGGACTCATTTCTATTCACATATCTCATGCATTATTTATGGGACAAACTCATGCCATAAGATCATTATCACAGCACAATGTTACTCAATTTGAAGTATATGTTCTGGTTGGAAAACACAATGATCAGTCTGATAAACTAGTACATTTGGGTTGCATATTGTTATTATAAAAACAACATAATCATCAAACTTCATTTATAAAATTTATTGTATTTTCATCTATCTGATTAGCAATTGTAGGACAACGTGTTTTTCGCTCATTTATATTATTTGATCAAGGATTAAGACACTCTTCTAATTCAGTATTTTTAGCTTCTCGAGATGTTCTTTGACTAAGACAATATACATTTATACAATCTGTAGTAGATGGTATTATTCAGTTGGTTTTATCATCTGTGCATGAAAAAACACAATCATTAAATTCACCTTCAAGAGTAAGGGATTGATTAGATAAAGAGTCACAATCAGCAGCATAAGAAAATCAGAATAAAATGAATATAAATATAGGCAATATAAGATATTTTTTCATGGATGTTTTGAGATTAAAATATATTTAGCATATTACAATTGTGATAATATTTTGCAACTAAATATTATGTTATTACAAGAAATGTAATACTAATCTTAATATTGATTAATATATGTTCTCAATAACAAAGATCCTGTCATTTCGACCAAATGTAATGAGTGGAGAAATCGCTTAATATAATTAAAGAGATCCCTCGACTCTGCTCGGGATGACAGTATAATCACATTAAAAGTAATAAGAAAATTAAATTGAAGTTATTGTAATAATTAGTATATCTAGTGTAGTTTATAAAATAAAAATCAAATTTATGCTCAAGGTACCTTTTTATACACAGACAAACTATCACGATATCATCACCAAGACTTATGAGCAAAATGATA
The DNA here is from genome assembly GCA_049305865.1 of Candidatus Absconditicoccaceae bacterium. Lineage (GTDB taxonomy): Bacteria > Patescibacteriota > Gracilibacteria > Absconditabacterales > Absconditicoccaceae > UBA6263. The sequence continues at coordinate 13,161 of JBAQPP010000053.1, read as the reverse complement.
AATCTAATCGATATAATTTATCAGATTTTTTTGAAATTTTAACAGAGAGTTTTGTAAGTAATTATGCTAGTTTAGACGCTAGACAATTGACTGAATATTTCCAAAATAAAGCATTGAATGAAGCCATACCATTTGGCGGTACAAATAAAAAACTCAAAGAAGTAATAGTCGCAATAAAGCTGCTAATGCCTACTTTACGAGCATGCGAATATTTTTTATGGAATTGTAAAAATGGAACTCATGGATGAATAGACATTATAATGCCCAAATGAACTCCTATACCGAGCTTTTCTGATTGAATAGTAACTAGGATAAAAGAGCGAGATGGAATCAAAAAAGATGAATGAAACTGCGTAGTAGTACAGACTGGAGACAAATACTATTCATACAAACATATGGATAGAATAAACGTGAAATATGGAGATAAAATAGATAAATGAAATATAATCTGACTATGCTGATCTACCGGCCAATCGACTCAGTATCATTTACATTTCCAAGTAGATTCTGCAATTTCTCCATTCACCCCGTATCGAAGCAACCAGCTACAGAGCGTGATTAAAAATACTCTAGATCCATTACCATTTTTGAGAAATATATTTTGGTATACAAAAATATTTATAGATATGCCTATGAGTACTGAACATAAACATGCTATAGAATCACTTTTTGCAGCTGGTGTAATAAAATGAAGTGGTAATAAAATCATGCCAGATCAAAATTTACCTAGACGACAAGCAGCTATTGTGTTTGATAGATTAGCAAAAAAATATAATTTGTATTGAAATTTACCTGTTATCAATCCTATGTTTAGTCCATATTCAGATTTGGATGTGTGAAATGATGAGCTTGTGCAATCTCTTAAATGACTACAAAAATATGGAATAATGGTGGGTAATAATTGAATATTTGATCCAGATAGATCTGTGACTGGAGAAGAATGGATAGCAGTACTGGGAAGATTATTATTTGGATTAAAAAACGCTGATAATGGGATGCGATACAAAAACTACATCACATTTTTTGAAAATAATAAATTTATAATGAAAAACTGGTTTTATTTGGGTAAGAGCATAGTAAGAAAAGATGCGTTTTTGGTTTTGTATAGAGTATTGAAATTTAAGAATCTTATAAGTTAATTACTGAAAGATAATAAAACATGTGAATATAATTATTCGAAGGTGTTACAATGTTACATCGTCACATTGCCACAGTGAAACATTTAAACATTTAAACATTTATTATGCAACTACTCAAAGATAAGATAAGAAAGAAAATGGCAGAGAAACATCTAGGTAAAAATATGATAGGCGCGGTTTCTTTGAATGTAATAAAACGCTATCTTACATCAGAATTGAATATAAATAATATCGAAGATATATTGAGTGGGTATGTAAAATTTAATAAAGTTTTTATAAAGACAAGTGACCAAAAAATAAAGATTTTTTTATATAAAAAAAAACAAGAGATACTATGAAAAGCTAATGAATCTCTTGCTAATCTAGGGTACAAAACCAAGTTAATGGAAATATTTTTTAAGTAAGGATTATGTTAAGATTCCATATTTTCCAAATATTCTTCTTCAAAATCAGCATAAACCTCCATCATTTTTTCTTGGTAATCTGGAATAATTTTTTCTAAATATTCATTGAGCTCATCTAATTGGTTGTGATCCAACATTTCTGTAACCGTATCTTTCTGTTCTTGATCGAGCTGGTTGTATATAGACATTGTTATCCTCTCTTGCAAAAGTGGTTTAAGTTCTTCTTTGAGTAATTCTAAATTATCGTCAGCAGTAAATCCTGCTTCCAAAAGAAGTTCATCTAAGAACTGATCTTGAAAACTTTTATTGATTTGGTTGGTCATGTTATATTTTTATTTTGTAAAGATTAGGCCGCCATAGCTTTTGACTGTGTATCCAAAAGGTTTGGATATGCTTTTTGAAGTTTTTCTTTTAAGATTCAATTCTTTAATAGGGATGGATGAAAGTATTTTTTCATCTCTGGAGTAATTATTAATTGTTCTCCATTTATCAAGTCTTTTGTAAGTTTGTATTCTGCAGAAAAATCTCATTTATTTTCACTTTCATAATCCATAATACACATAATAAGTTTTAGAAATTCTGGATATCTTTCTCAATTAATCTTTGAAGCAGAACTCCAATCTCATGAATTTATTTTTAATGTTAATTTCTTCAATGCATTTTCACTTTTTCATACATCTCTTGTACGATTTAAAATAGCTTTTGCAAACATATCAAATGGAATTAAAAGTTTTTCTTGAAGTAATTGTACTACTTCTTTTTCTTTAGGATATCATTTTGATACATATCATTGAGGCAAGAGTTTCTTTCATAGTTCATATTCTGTACTTCATATTTTATCTGCCAACATTTGTGTGACGGCTTCGTTTAGTGCTGTTCAATATACAAAAAAGTTGTTTCATTTTATTCTTTTTATAATTCTAAGTCATATGCGACGCACGATAAAAGATTCGTTTTCCCTATTGTTTTTTTCTAAGATATCTCATTTTTTATCTTTCAATTCATAGAAATGATGATAATTATTTACTCATGAATCGTGTACCAATTCATGAATTAATATGTCTTTCAATATCGCTTCTTGTATTTTTTCATCTGTCGATACCATGTGTATAGCATCATGATTTATTAGTATGTGTCAATGATCTGTATAACACACTCATCATACTGTTCATCAATTAATATTTTTAGGAGACTTATAAGACCAGAATTCATAACCAGTCATGATGTGTATTTTATCTTTTGAAGGTAACGTATTATCAATATCTTTTACTCAATATTTATTGAAAGATGTTTTAATAACATCGTATATCTGATTTATGTATCAATTATATTTTTTTTCTTTTTCTTCTTCTATATATTTCCTTTCTTTTTCTATTATTGATTTTATTATCATCATAGCTTTATCTTTTTTTCATTGTGATAGTAAGTTTTCAACTTCCGTTGAATCATTTTGATATTCAGGATCTTTATAGAGTGGTATATTGGGATTTTCTATGACTTCTTTTGCCATTTCATCAAGAGACTTTTCTTTAAATTGATTTGGATATTCTGGAGCAAAATCTGATATATCTTTATATCCACTAAGTGTTTTTGGCAGTCAATCCTTTCATGCAACTGGTTTTCAATCTTTATCCAAAAGATTTGATTCTTTTATATCTATTTTTTCTTTTCTTGTAGATACTCAAATTTTTCTTTTTGATAAATCTTCTTCTGGTTTTCGTCATCAGGTTTTAGGATCTTTTTTTATTCATGGATCATCTGGTTCTTGATTAGGTTTTTCTTTGTTTTTATCCCAAAAATCATCTCGATATTTTTTCTTATCTGGGATTTGTTCTTTTCATTTTGGTTTATTATTTGGTTGTATAATATCTGGTTTCTTATCTTTTTCTTTTGGATCTTGTTTTGGGTTTTGATCAGGTTTGCCTAATATTTTATCTTTAAATGTGTTGAAAAATAATGGTACTGGTATCACTAATCTTTCCCATCGAGAGTTACCAGTTCATGGATTATTTAAAACAAAATCAGCGTTTACTACCCTTTCTGCGACATTATGTATTCATTTTCAAGCAATATCATAAGAAGAATTGTAGGCTATATTTATTCAATGATTGTATCCAGAATCAGCTAATCATCTTGCTGCCTGTTCAACTGTTTCGGCACATCTCATACCATGTAAGAAATCATTAGTAAAATTGCTCGTAGCTCGAGAAGATTTTCGTGGCTCAGATTTTACATGATCTATTAGTTGATCTCTTATTGCAGTATTTAATCATTTCATACTGTTTATATTATTTATGACTTCATTGATCTTTGTATCATAAACTGATTGAGTAAGTCTTCAAGGAATAACTGCTGTTGCATCTGTTCATGCTCAGTAATTTATATCTATAATAGAAGATGAATTTATATTTGGATTGGAACTTATACTTTGGGCGGTATCATGGATACTATTTGAAGTTCATGTATCTAATAGATTATGTTTTCATGGATTGAAATGTTCAGATGTTCATGTTCATGTTGTGGTACCAGGAATAACTTTTTCTGAAAATACTCATGTTCACATCAGATATTGCATACCCAATGACATACCAGCTGAAGCTACAGCTGTACCTACTCAGTATTTTGCAGCTAAGACTCTTCTTTCTCTTTTAAATTGAATAAGAGATTTATTGTAGCTATTTTCTAGATCTTTTTTAATTTCTTCATATTTTAGATTTGTTCAAGTATCATCTGTAGCTTGAAGAGTAGAAATATCAGTTATGCCGTTTACTAATCAGAGTTTATTGGATCATAATATAATTGCCTTTTCAAGTCTCTTCATATCTTGTTCTATATGTTTTTTTTCATTGGAAGCTAAGAAATTGTGTCCGATATCTCTGTAGTAATCTAGACGCACCTTTCATTGAATCAGATTTTTTTTGATATAATTTTCTTCTTGTGGAGTTAATGTTCTTACCTGTGAACACAAGTCTGTAATGGTATCTGTAATAGTATTTGAAACCTGAAAATTTTCTTGAGTTGATTGATCATATAGTGCAAGTTGTCTTTTGGCTTTATATGTTTTCCAAGAATATCGTTTACCCTTCAATGCCTGATCCTGTCGTTCTTGAATTTTTTTTTGTTCGTTTTTATAATCTGTAGCAACATTTTTTTCATGAGTATTTTGTTCCTTGGTATAGTGAGTCCATTTTTTGAGAGCATTGAGTCATCATACTGATCATGCAGAAAATCATGTAACTATAGCAGCTGATGCTACTGTACCTAGTCATCATGTAAGCAATCATGTACCTATAGATAGTCATACAAATCCAGCTGTTTGAGCCCATCGTGGAAGTTTATCCAATGCGTGTCATACTTTGTATGCTCGTCATTTTTGACGATCTTTGTTATCAATCTGATATGCTGATTTTCATCATACGAGAACATCAATAGTCATTTTCAAATTATTTACTTTCATTTTCATAACTGCTCCTTGGTGTTTAAGGAATTGATTTAATTTTGAAGGATCTTTTTCTTTAAGAATTATTTTATATGTTGCAATATTTTTTGGATTTTCCTGATGTGCAGCTATATATTTAGAAATTTTTTCTTCTATATTTTTGATATGTATTTCATCAGAAGTGTTTATATATTTACCAAGTTCTTGATTGATTTCATTATCAAGTTCGAAAGCTGCTTTTTTGAGTTTAAGTTTTTCTAGGATATTTGATCAGATATATTTAATCTCTTTTTGTCATTCTAGAGCTTTTCAAAGTATAGTATTTTTGTCAGCAGTTATAGCATTAAAATCATCTTTAAAATTATCATCAGTATAGATAAGAGTTATTCAATCTGACTCTAAATATTTTTTACAAATTTCATTAACTTTGGGATCATCTATTTTTTCGACTTTTTTATCTATAGATGCTAAATTATATTTTCCCTTTTCTATTTCATGACGATCAGCTGCACTTTCTATTTCTTGATCAAAAGGTTCATTTTTGGTAAATGCATGCTTTTTCTTTTCTAATTTTTCCATTTTTTCTTTTATAAGTCTTTTTCTTTTGGCTCATCTAGAAAGAAATAGATAAGCTCTTTTGGGCATATTCCATTTTCAGGTATTTTTATATTCGTCTCTAAGTTCTTCTTCTGTTTCTAGTGATAGTCTTTCTCTATGTATGTCTGTTCACATATCAGAAATTACAGCACTTATATCTAAGTCTTGTTGTTCTATTATTGGGTCTAGTGTTGGATCTGGTTTTGGATCTGGAATAATTGGTTTGGGTATGACCTCTTCTTCTTCATGAGGTGGAAGTTGTTTAGGAGTTTCTTCTTTAATTCTTTTTAAAAGTTTTTCATACATAGAATCAAAATCTGTTTTTATTATTTCATATTTTTTTAATATATCTTCCAATTCTTTTTTTACTTTTTTTACTGCTTCTAAGCCAGCAATACCACTTCATTCTATCAAAGAAATTTTATCTTTTATATCTATAATTGCATTTTCTAGATCTTTTTTAAATTCATTTATTTCGTGTTCGAGAGCTGGATAAATCGCCTTGAAAAGTTCAGTATCAGAATTTATTGATCAGTCTTTATCAAAATCTTCCATATGTTTTTTTAATTTTTCTCGTCTTTTTGAGAGTTTGTTGTATTGATTATTTATATCAATCATATTTATAAGTTTGAGTATTTGCTCCATTTTTTCATCAATATTTTTTATTTCTTTATCCATATCATCTGATTTTGGTTCTTCTTTATTATCAGTATCTTTTGTTGTTTCTTTTAGATATTTTATGACGGCGTCTTTGTTATTATTGGTTAAATCTTCGAATATATCTCATATCTGATTGTAAGTAAATCACAATTTTTTATCTTTTATATAAGACCAAAAATATATAAATCATTTTTCATTATTTTTTCTAGATTTATCATTTTTAAATTTATCATATAATTCAAATAATTTATCATAGTTATTTAATTCTTTTTTTTCTGGATCAATAATATCTTTTTTTTCTTGTTCATTATTTATTTTTTGGATTTCTTCATCAGTCCATTTAATGATAAAATAATCCTCTGTGTCATCACTCTTTTTTGATATAAGAGATATTTTATCCTTATAAATAGGATTTTTGTTTAATTCTGTATATGCTATATCAGCTTCTATTTTAGAATTTTTATTTCAATGAAAATTATCTATAGATTGAAATTCTATCATATTGTTGGAGTCTAGTATTATTATTTCTGCTAATATAGAATCTAGTTCTTCTAATCTTTTTTCATAATTACTTGGTTTGTCATCTAATGTTTTTTTATATTCTAGTAAAATATCTGAATATTTATTTTCATCTATAATTAGTAATTTTGATCATATCTGTATTTCTCCTTTTGGTAAACCATTGTTGATGTGTTTTTCTCAGTTCACAAATCTATTTTTAGAAATTTCTTCCGCTAACTTATTTCTATCTATAATTTTTTTTTCTAAATCTAAGTTATCTAAAAGATCATCACTTGCTGATTTTATAATTAAACCTGATTTGGTAATTTTAAATTTACCTTTTTCTAAGTTTGAGGCAGAATTGAAAGTATTAGTCATTTGTTTTAGTTTAAATAAAACCTTAGACTAATTATAAACAATTTTTTGAAATATGTCAAATATAGGAGGACTTTTTTGATATTAGAAAAATATTTATCAAATTTTTTTATGGATTGTTTGTACTGCTTTTTTTCTACTAAAGTTTTATAATTCACATCTTTACTAGAAGCTTTATTTTGGGGGATGCTTCTTGTATAATATATGAACTAGAATAGGGATAGCTGTTTTTTATTGCAGTTAGAAAAATTTCTTTATCGTTTTTGAATTGATCTGAAAGATAATGAAATGATGGTTTGTGTGGTCAAAAAAAACATGGATGTTCAACTATAGACATGGCAATAGTTCTATCATTTTGTAATTTTATGGGAATTCAATTCAAAACATAAAAAGTACTTCATCATCTAGATATAAACTCTAAAAATATTTCTTTATCGTCTCGAAGTTTATTTCATATATTTGTAAATATTTCTGATGTTTTAGTTTTTTCTATTATAGATAAAATAAAATTTTTATTGTTTTTTAATTTTTCGGATGCATGCTTAAAAGCATATCAATTAGAAACAATTGCCTGTAATACAATATTTTCATCATCTTTTAGTCTATCTGATACATATTCAAGTGCGTGAGGATTTTCATTAATAGCGGCTAGTACCATTTCTTTATTGTCTTTTAATTTTTCGGATGCATATTTTATGTTATATCAATTTTTTTTGACGGCGGATAAGACGATATTTTCATCATCTTTTAGTTTATCTGATGCATATTCAAGTGGACATTCAGATTTACTACTGGTGTTTGAATTTTCTATTGCCGCCATTAATACATCTTTATCATTTTTAAATTTTATTAGGTGAGATTTAAATTTTCATTCAAAAATCTCACTATATTTTAAAGCAGCAAGGACTATCTCCCTATCGTTTCCTCGATTATCTGGTATATTATTATATCAATAATGTGAATCTCATCATCATTTTTCTAAAAAAGTTATAATTAATTTTTTATTATTTCTTAACCTTTCTGATACATATCTTCGAGATGATGGATTTTGATTAATGGCTGCTAAAACAATTTCTTCATTATCTTGCAATTTGTCTGATGCATGATTAAGAGTCAATCAATTTTGTTTAACTGCACTTAAAACAATTTGTTTGTCGTCTTTAAGTCTATTTGAAGCTCGCTTTAGAGCATATCAATTTTGTTCTACGGCTATTAAAATAATTTCTTTGTTATCTCTTAATTCTATAGACATTGATTTAATATTTTCTCGATTTGATTTTATCGAAATAATAGCATTTTTTCTCTCATTCTCTTTTCTCTCATTCTCTTTTCTCTCATTCTCTTTTCTCTCATTCTCTTTTCTCTCATTCTCTTTTCTCTCGTTCTCTTTTCTCTCATTCTCTTTTCTCTCGTTCTCTTTTCTCTCGTTCTCTTTCCTCTCGTTTTCTTTTCTCTCGTTCTCTTTTCTTTCGTTCTCTTTCCTCTCGTTTTCTTTCCTCTCGTTCTCTTTTCTCTCGTTCTCTTTTCTTTCGTTCTCTTTCCTCTCGTTCTCTTTTCTTTCGTTCTCTTTCCTCTCGTTCTCTTTTCTTTCGTTCTCTTTCCTCTCGTTTCTAAATTTATCTATATTGGTATCGTGGATCTTTATTATTTCTACTATCTTTATCAAAGCACTATCTATTTCGTGAACTGTCATTTGATTGTTACAGTAATTCTTTATGGACTCTATCTTGTTCTTATATTTTATATAAAATTCTAATTGCTCCAATTTATTTAACTGTACTTTAAGTCCTCATAATTTTTCTAATTTATCAAATTCTTTTTCAACAAAATCATTGTCTTGATAGTTTTCAGGTTTGATTAATCACTGAAAATATTGGTCTATAAATTGAAAATCACTTAGTAAAGATTTATTGATATCATATCTTTTTTGAATCTTTTTGATTTTTTCTTGTCTGTTTTTTTCGTCCAAAGATTCTTTTCTAAATTTATCTATATTTATATTATGAATAGTAGCTATTTTAGCAATTTTGTTTAACATACTATCTATTTCTTGGATGGTCATATTGTGGTAACAGTAGTCTTTTGTTTCCTCTATTTCATCCTTATATTTTATATAAAATTCTAACTGTTTTAATTCAAGTAACTTTGTTTTAATTTGTCATAATTTTTCTAATTTAGCAAATTCTTGGTTTATAAATTCGTAATTTTCTTCTTCCTCTGAACTAATTATTTTTCTAAAATATTGATCTATCCTGCTAAATTCTTTCAACAATTCTTTATTTAAATCGTAGAGCTTTTTTCACCATACAATTTTTTCTCCTGTCCTGTCTTCTATTAGGATATACTTAATCTTGCTCTCTATCCCCGATGTTATATTTTTTAATTTAAATGATATCAATTCTGAATCATTTATTCAGTGTTTATATGCTAATTTCGTTTTAAGTTTACCACTGATTCATGAGTCTAAAGTATCTATTAATTGATCATTTATAAAAAGTTGCAATTCAACTCAAGGTTCAAAATTATTTTCTTCGTCCAATGGAACTGCTTCTAGATTTAACATAACAGTGTTTTTATCTAGTCTAACTGCTTTTGTACTTTTTTCTATAGAAATTGTTTTTATAGGCATTGTTTTAATAACAAAGAATAAATTTTATTAATTTAACGGAGAATTAGCGTTATCTTTCAAGTAATCTCTAAGCATATATTTCGCAGATTTATCTAAAGAATATATTTTATTTATTAAATTTTGTTTCTGGCTCCTTTTTTCATCTACGACTTTTGTATGTTTAAAATCTATATAATCTAAATCAAAAGATAATCAGACTTTAATTATCTTATTTATAATTGTTTGGTCTATTATTTTGTGTCATAAGCAAGTAATCATAAAAAATTTTATAGATTGCCCACCATGAAAGATTTTTTGTGAAAATTCTTTATATTCTTCTTGAAAAAACTCTTTATTATTTTGTAATACATTTTTTATATTTATTCAAGCGTCATTTAGTCAGATAGGATCTATAAATAGCATATGAGAAACTATGTTTTTGATAGCGTCTTGATGTCATATAGCTTCTAATCTAGGAAGAAGTTTAAATAATTTTTGTTTTAATCAGTTTTGTATTTCTTGGTCTATAATATCACTGGTAGGTTGATAAATATACTCTAAAATATCTTGATAATTTTCTTTTAAGTTAAAATTTCCTCAATCTTCTATAATTTTGTTGAAAATTATATTTATAAGCAATTCAAATTCTGATTCTTGCGCCAATAATTTACATATTCTAGCCTTAAGAAAATACGCTTCTATAAAATCAATATTATTTCCTATTGTTTCATTTAACCATTTTTTTCCTTCACTTAGTTTTAGATTTTTTATATATAACTTTGATATATCGAAAGCTATTTCGCTAGCAAATTTATAACTTCATGCCTTTATAGCAACAGTATAAGCGTCTATAAAATATACTTTTGATTCTTTTGATTTTCATAAGGAACTACTGGCCAATCATGCTCCATAAAGATTAAATAAATGATTATTTTTATTGTCTATTCATTTTTCAAAAGATTCAAGCGCTCTTTTCCGATTTCATATTTCAACTCGACTTAATCAATTTTTAAAATGTTCGTTTGATTTGATTTCTAGTGGTGTAAGTAATTTCTCATTTATTTTTTCTAACTCAGCTGATTGTTTTTTTAATTCTTCTAATATTTCTTGATTAACTTGAATATTTTGTATTCAAATTATTTGAATGTTTTTTAATTCTTCAAGTGTTCTATTAAATCACAAAACTATAGTATTTCAGATAATATCTAATGCATAGATAAGCTGTTCTTTTGTGGTTACAACTTCTCTAGAAATATTAGCCAAAACTTGATTAGATATTCTAATTAGATTGTTTGACTCTTCAGATAAAAAATTTGATTGTTGTAATAGACCGTTCTCTTCTAAATTAGTCGCCAATATATCATATAAATATCAATTTGTTGTGGATAGCTGTAGATTGATATTTCATAATTGTTGATTTCCTATTCAGAGTTTTGTATTCATCTGAGCTGTATATGTTGATATGTTTTCTAGATTTCTATTTGTCTCCTCAAATCAAAATGTAACTGAATTATCTATATCTTTCAAACCCTCGACTGTTTTGATAAATCATACTTGTAATGTCCCATCTATTTTTCTCAAACTATGATTTGTTTGGATAAATCCTATTTTATTTGTTTCATTTATATCTACTAGATTTTGATTAGTTTCGTCGAATCATGCTTGTAGTGTGTCGTCTATTCTTCTTAAATTTTGATCTGTTTTGATAAATCAGATTTTGTTTGTTTTATTTATAATTATCAAGCCTCCAACCGTTTCTTCAAATCATACTTGCAATGTATTATCTATTCTTTTTAATTTTTTATTCGTTTGAATAAATCAGTCTTTATTTGTTTCGTTTATAATTTCCAAGTTTTCACTAGTTCTTTCAATTCATTCTTGTAAAGTATTGTTTATTATTTCCAAATCTTCACTTGTTTGAATAAATCAGTCTTGTAGAGTATCATCTATTCTTCTTAAATTCTTATCTGTTTTGATAAATCAGATTTTATTTGTTTCATTTATATCTGATAGGTTCTGATTGGTTTCTTCGAATCATGCTTCAACTTTATATCATGTAAGCATCTGAGCTTGTCGTCTTCATATATCTCAATCGAAACTTACTAAAGGCTCTATAAATCAATCTAAATTTCTTACAAAAATTTTCGATAATTGCGAAGATAAATTTCAAGTTATTTTGTGATTATTTACTAATCATTGAAGGCTATTTTTCTCTATGATTCATTCGTGTATAAGATCTTCAATTGGTATTTTTCTACAGAATAAACCCAACTCCAATAACTTTTTTTCATCTTCAGAAATCAAAGTTTTTCTAAGTTTTGTGATTTCATCTATATTTTTATTTATCTCTACTTTGATTTCACCTTGTCTTGTGTAATTGTGAGTTTCTTGTGTAGAGACTATTTGTAATTCTTCCCTTAGTCTACTATTTATGTTTTGTAAATAATATATTTGTTTTAATATTTTAGACTGTATTTCTTTTGCTTGTGATAATGAAACTCAATTTTTTAAATAATCTACAAAGTTATTACTAAACATTTTTCTAATGTCAGATTCTTCTATTCATCAATGTACGGCAAGAGCTATAACAGATCTTTTTCAGTTAAATGATAGTAGTTTTCATATCTCTGCCATTGATAATCATTTTGGTAGCTTACTTCAATACGCAGATTCAATTGATTTTGAAACAATATCTAGTCAGTCATTAACTCTATCCAATCAATATTGTATATCGTCTCACATATCTTTAATTCCATCAGAAAATTGATACATTCTATCATTAAAATCACGATTTCATCTTTGTGAATCAATAACAAGATCTTTAATCACATTTCAAAAATCTTTATTTGAATTTCACAATCTATCTAATTGAGGCGATATTAACCTGGTATCTGCATTTTTTACCGCTTCTAATAATTCTCATGGATATTTCTTTATTTTTTCAGCCGTTGAAGTAGGATAAATAGAAGCTTCCAAAAAAAGAGTATCTGTAAATTTATCAATATTATTAGACATAGTAAAATAATAATAAGTAAAAATACACAATATTATATATATATTTTAGTATTAATGTCAATCTATATTTACTATTATTTCACTTACAAAAATATTCTATATTTATATTTGACATTTATTATTAAATGTTTATAATGTTGATTGAACTTTATAAATTAAATAATAATAACATGGCTTTAGCTTTGGATAAACGTATCTGAAATACTATATGACTCCCAGTAAGAACAGTGGGAACTGTTTTGTATTGATGACTAGATGCTGTAAATACAGTAGTCACATTACCAAAACAATCTTTAGAAATTATTTCAAATACAACTGGACAGATAAAAGATGTTCTAAGTCGCGCTCGAAGTGAAAAGAAATGGTATCATAGGGTATGGAAAGCTCCTGTATGAACAATTATGGCAGCAGGTACTGCTATTG
>JBAQPP010000052.1:0-1910 GCA_049305865.1 Candidatus Absconditicoccaceae bacterium | reverse complement strand
TCGGTGTTGTAGTCGGGCGGCGCTATGCCACTGAGGTCTTCGGCCACGGTGATGCTCCTACTCTTGGTACCACCAGTTTACCGCGTGCGCCGGGCATTGCCGCCTCCTTCCCGGTGCGGGTATCGGGTGTTGTGGGGTGACACGCCAGGGGTCAACGCATGTCAACTGTTTGCGGCTGCGGTCACGCGATACCAAGCGAGGTGAGATTGATTATGGTCGGTAATGCCCAGTCATAGGTGCCGTCACCAATGCCAGCCGCGAGGGACGCAACGATGTTGACCGTGCCGGTTGGCACGACGACTTCCTTGTAGACGGTACCCTCAAGTTGCAGAATCGAACCAGTGCCCCCCGTTCGCGGGGTCGTGAGCGTCTGGTTCAGGAGGGGTGAGAATGCCCCATCAGAGAAAGTCACCTTCGGACGCAGGTTCTTGCCCGAGCCCGTCTGCCCAGATCGCACGAGGGCCGCTATGGCAAGCCTGTCACCCGCTGCGAACCCTGTAGTGACCTGGGTGGCGTACACTTCACGTAACGAGCCCGTGGCCCCCGATAGGGTGATCCGTTGCCAGTTGAACCCACGAGCGTCCGAAACGAGCGATGCGGTGAATCCTGCCCCCGTGCCCTTATTCCAACCATCCGGCACTCCGTCCGTATTCGCGTCGTTGAGGAAGGTACTGTTGGAGAGCATGTTTGGCGCGCCCGGGCTGAATTGCACTAGACCAGTGGGCGCTGGGGGTAGCACGTTCGTGAGGGCGGTTTTCAGCAGGTTGGCGACGGCTAAGTTTCCGTTACCGTTCATGTGTACGCCGTCGCCATTGTCATACGCCGCCAACATCTGGCCATTCGAGACCGTGACCGTGCTTGGGTACACGTCCACCAGTGGGAGGCGTTGGTGTTGGGCGAACCGCCGCAACCACTGATTGTAGCCGATGATGAGGGTTTTCACGACACCGGACGGACTCAGTGGTGGCTGAGTCATCAGCACGGGTAGTTGGCCTACTGCCCGCTCCGCGGCGATGATCGCCATCATGTTCGCCGCGTACGTCGCCACGGGCACCGAGGCCGACGCATCATTGGTGCCGATGTCGTTCACCACTACACGGACATCGCTAGAGGCGAGGGCAGTGACATCCGCAACGACCGCTAGTAGTTGATCTGAGCGGTAGCCGCCGTAACTGAGCACCGATTCCATCATGGCCTGCTGGTTGCTAACCATCGCATAGAAGTCTGGGTACGACCCAATCGCCGCGTCGATACCACCCGGTTTGCTGTCACCGAAGAAAGCGACAAGCGTGCCCGCCGCGACATGAGCGGTCGCCGACACGACAAACCCGGTCGTGGCAATCGACGTGTCCGAGTCTCCAGCGGTCGGTGTCGGAGCAGTCGGATTCCCCGTGAGCGCGGGACTCGCGAGAGGCGCATAGCCCTGCGCCTTGACGAACGCCGTCGTCGCAATCGACGTGTCATTGTCCGCTGTCGCCGGAGTCGGAGCAGTCGGATCGCCTGTGAGCGCGGGCGACGCAAGAGGTGCTTTCGTATCCAACGCCGTCTGTAACCCCGACGTGTCCGCAATCGCCAACGCCCCGTCAGGGACCGTCACCGTACCCGTGAACACCGGGTTCGCCGCATCCGCCTTTGGAGTGAGCGCCGCTGCAACAGCCGCCCCCACCGGGGTCCCGGTGTCATCAATGTCCGCAGCGACCTGATCGTACTGTGTCTCAAGGTACGAAAGCCTGGCTGCGTTGATCGGAGTTGTCTGGCTCGGCAGGTCAGACCATGTTTGCGGCGTATAAGGCATGTCTCAATTCTACCGTGTGTACGGGGCCGGAAGCGGGAGCAACGACGCTCAACCGCAACCGACCCCTGTGCACGGACCCGAAGGAGGGGCGGGCCGTGCTACTAGTGTATACGCC
>JBAQPP010000051.1:0-8592 GCA_049305865.1 Candidatus Absconditicoccaceae bacterium | reverse complement strand
CAACAATACGGACACATAGCTTCTGAACTATCTAAGATACTAGAATAAGCTCCAATAGGTCACTGATATCAGAAACGATCATATACTTCTGCATAAAATGAATGACTGCAGTTAGTACATTTTATTACTTTCCTATTATTTAATCATAAGTAGTCTATATCGTGTCTTGGAGAAAACTTTACTGTTGGAATATAATTTTCAGAAAGAATTTTTTCCTTTTCTTTCTTTAGGTCACTTAGAGTTTTTTTTATTTCTTCTTCTCCCTTTGAGGCTGTATTGCTTAATTTTTTTTCATATTTACTAATTAAATTTTCAAGGTTCTTGCCTATTTCTTCATATCTTTCATTCTTCTCTTTTATTATTTTTTCTTGTCATTCTAAAAATCAATTTAGTGTTTGTTTATAATTTTCATTTGTTGCGCTTTGTTGTTTGTACAATTGATGTTTATAATCACGAGATTGTTTATAAATATAAAATGCTACTCATATGGCCAAAAAGGCTATAAGAATAGATAAAATACCTATCATTATTCAATAAGGATTATTTCGTAATGATAATTGGTCGTTGGTCTTTTCTAATATTGCTAGATATTTTTCTTGTATTATAATTTCTTGATTAACTAGTCCTGTGTTAATTGTTGATAAACTATTAGTTAACATTGTTGGTCATGGTATTAATACTCAAGTCATAAAATTATATTTAGAATGATAAATATTTATATAGTTCCTTATGCTAATTTTCATTATTATTTCAATTAGAATTTTAGAAACTATATATTAAGTTATTATAACAGGGTGTAATTACAAATCTAACATGCGATTATTACTCCAATATATGACTCTAAACGTGATTACTCATTCAACACGCGAACGTAAATCTACTACTAACCCTAAAATCAAGAAACATTTTTTTTCTTTCTTTTTTGTTTACTATTTTTTGTTTTTTTCTTCGAATTGTAGCTATTCATTCACGACGCACTTGTCAATAGAAGACCGTAGGTCGGTTTCGGCGGGTTCCCTGAGTGAAGCGAAAGGGTTGCCGAAATCTATTTACAAAAGGAGTGAATGAATTTCTTGAGAAGAAGAAAAAAACACTAGTAATTAATTATTCAATATAATTTCTCAGTCTCATTTTCGTATTAACCTATAATAAGAAATACTAGAAGCCCAAAAGTCATCCCTTCATATTTTAACCATATATCATCAAATATTTATAGTGCTACCATCCTTTAACTCATTTATTAATGGAGTATAATTGTAACTTCAATTGTTTTCATCTGCGATTATAACACTGTTTAAGTTTATTATGTATCTAAAAGGAGTTTCGTCTGTCCGAAATTTTCAATCTAACTGTTTTGAAACTTTTTTTAAATTACTTGAATCCGAATCGTAAAATTGGTTATTATTAATAGAATATCAAACATTTATAGCTCATCTAGTTTCTCAAAAAATAATCTTTGTTACGGTATTATAAGTTCAATGCTTTCTATAAGCTATATATGAATCTTCTTTATCTGATATATCTGATACAATACATAGATAAGCTTCTTCAATATTTCAACTAATAGTTATAGATTTTGTTGTGGTTTTTATTTGATTGGTATCTTTGGGAGTATATATACGATTGTCTGGATTTGCAATATCAAGAAATTTAATATTTCATGTATTTAAAAAATTACATGTATTCTCTAGAAAGATATTTTCGTTTATCTCTATATTAACATCATTTGTATCACTTGTGTTGTTTTCTGTATTAAAATTTATTGTCTCTTGTATGTCTTTTTCTGCATTTTGTGTTTCTAATATTTTTTCTTGGGTTTGATAATCTTTAATATTTTCTTTTTTATATAAAGAAAGAAAATAAAATAGATATGTTATCCCGATCATTAAAAATATTATTATTATTCAAATTAATCGATCTTTTTTATTATTTTCTTTATCCATTATTCTAATAATCATAAGACAGTTAAAAATATCACACATCAAAGTCAACAAATTAAAATTATGACGTTGATTATACTATTTTTTCTTATTATAATTCAATATATTTGTTTAGAAAATACAAAAAATAGTATTGGAATAAACAAAGAAAATAGCAAGGAAAAAAACATTCTCATAGGATTATACCGTATTAACTTACAAGCATTTGCTAATACAGATACAAGGAATACTCAGATCAATATTTGGTTTACCATTAATAATTTTGAATGTCAGTTCATTTTATCTAAAAGTACAGTAACATTTTCTACTTTACTAGAATTATTTATTTCCTCCATAATCAATCTTTAATTATGTTAAATATGTGCTAAGTTATAATAATTGATCATTAAAAAACAAATGCATGTTTTATATACAATTTATTTTTTCTTGAATTCGTTAGAAACATATATAATAATCTACTATCTTAATCCTATAAGCAAGTTTATCATTCGTGAGTCTTTATAAAATAGTACTTTACATATGAATAAATTATTACAAGATATTAATACAAAATGAAAATCTACTACGTTAATAATACGTGATATACTTTTAGACTATTATAAAAATAATGTTTTTTATAAAAAATTTTATGAAGCATTAAGTAAGTATTTTGATGATATATCTGATAATAATAACATGGAACCCAAAGGTACAAACGAAGAAATTATAGACGCTATTGATCAAGAGTCAAAAATACAGTTTATGGAACTTTTTAAAAAGTTAAATTTTAATTGAGAAGAATTACTTGAAGCAAATAAATTTGTAAATGTTTGAGTGAAAGCAACTGAAATAGAAAAAGGGAAAATAAGTAGGCAAACATTGAATGGAAGACTGAAGGATTTTTTTGTTTTTGAAAAAAGAAAAGAAGGTAGGATTACAGTACTATATCTAAAACCAAACTTAGAAGTACTTGGTAATATAGCTATATATTCTTATTTTAAAGCTAGTAAATTCAATCAAAGTAATATGTTTCTAAGAATTGTTAATATATTAGAAGCTTCCTAATTATATTTTCTTGTTATATTATAAAAAAAAGCTCATATGTATGGGCTTTTTTATAATATAAGCAAATTGCTTAGCATTTTGTATCGTATAAACAAATCGGTATTTGGTTGTATTTGTAATATTTTTTATTATATTACGATTGTTTCTAGAAACTAAAAATAAATCTAATAAAAATCTAACAAAAAACAAAAAAGTCGTCCACCTAATAGAGTGAGACGCCTTAAATATAAAAAATAATATATTTTATAATTATTAACTAATGAAACTATGAAAATCAAAAATTTAGATAAATACATAAATAAGGCTGATAATAGTTCTCATTGAATAGATCATTTAAGATTAAATCTTAAAGAAGAAATATCTTTTTTATCAGAGGTATTAAATAAAATAGAAGATGATAATTTGAATCAAGAAATACAGCAAATAGAAGGATATTCTTTCTCTATGTTGAAATTCAGAACTAATAATTGATATGCTTTAAATATTAGTTTGTTTGTAGATGACGTCCCATATACTATACGACAATATTTAGAGTATAATGAGAAAAGTAAAAAATTATTAAGATCTAAATGATCTTTTACTTATTATTCAACTTATTTTAGATTAACTGAAATGGGATTAATAGAGGCCTCTTTTGATAAGATAATTTTTAAAAAAGAAATGTTTTCTTTATATCTAGCTACTATTTCTAGAATGGATTATAGAATAGATTTTTTCTATAAAGAAAAAACAGATATTATTCCAATGAAAAATATAGTAGAATATGAATCTAATTATTCTAGTGAAAAGTATTTTTTAGATAAAGGAACATATGAACAGCATCAAGATCTATTATTTAGAAGAATGTTACAAAATAAGCCTATACATTATGATTCAAAAATATTTTATTCAAAATGAGATTTCCAAAATAGTTGGAGAATTGGCAATAAAAAAAATAAATCTATATTTATAAGGTGCTATGAGAAGATAGTAGAGTCTACAGAAGACTGAAAAGTAATGCTTTATGATGACTATTTTAATTATTCTAATGTATTTAGACTAGAAATAGAATTTTTAGCAAAATTTAATAAGAAAAAAAATTGAAGTTTTTTTGTTTTCTCTGAAATATCCGAATTAGAAGCCAAAATACATAGGTTTTTTGGTCTATCTGATAAGATAGAAGGCGAAAAATTTCTTTATCAATACAAAACCAATAAAGAAACAGATTTTTCTAAATTAAGACGCCAAAAAGATTTCTGAGGTAGATGATATTCTATCTATCAACAAGGATTTAATCCTTTTATTGTACTATATAAAGTAATAAGAACAAAAGTAATAAATACAACAAAATTTAATAAAATAATTACGGTATTTAAAGACTACATGAGTCGAAGAGAAGAAGAAATGGATGAAGAATATCGTCCTCAAAGCTGAAAAATAAAAACTAAATTTTACAATTAACCAAATTTTATATGGAAGAAACTGTTGTAAGCTTGGATGAAGCTTTAGCAGTTTTAGGAGATGAATATAAAAAATATCCAAAAGATAAAATAAAGGAGTTAATATTAAAATATACATTGCTAATAAGCAAAATTGTAGAAAAGCTTTACTCTAAATCCAATAACAATGGACAAAAGAAAATTTCCTAGAAGTGCAGGTTTTGATCCTAATACGTTAACTTTCGATGATCTGAGAGCTCCGGATCGTCAAAGAAATTTTGAAACAAAAAATGCTGTTGCTTATTGTAGGATATCTAGTGAGACTCAGGTAAAAGAATGACATTGACTAGAATCCCAACAATTAGCCTGTGCATGATACGCAAAAGATAATAATTTTAATATAAAATCTTTTTTTGAAGACGAAGCTATTAGTTGATCTATTATCAATAGAGAATGATTATTAAAATTAGAAAATTATGTCAAAAAAGAAAATAAAATTCCATGAGATAATAATATAAAATATTTGTTATGTACAGAAGTTAGTAGATTATCTAGACCTGAATTTGTAGACGAATGATTAGAAATATTATTTAGATTCTTAAAATTATGAGTTACTATTGTTGATGTATTCTCTAGACAAACTATTAATAGAGATAATGATGTAGAAATGATAGTTGCTCTTCTAAAACTTTCTCAAGCAAAAGCTGAAAGACAAAATATAATGAATAGAACAAAAAATTGAGCTATGCAAAGACTGAAACAATGATATCGATGTTTCCCCACCGTTCCTACTGGTTATAAATATATTAAACAAACTAATGAATGAAAAACAAATGTAATTGTTGTTAGAGATGAACCTAATGCTTCTAAAATAGCTGAATGATTAAGATTATATGCGAATTGAACTATATATAATAAAATAGACTTTGTTAAGTATTTAAAAGAAAGCTGAGCGATAACAAACAAGACTCGTTGAGATAATAACAAGATACGAAACAGTGTGGTCTATTCTTTTTTAAAACCCGAAAGACTGCTCTTTTATGCAGGAAAAATTGTTTCTCCAAGATCTTGAATCACTATTCCTATAGAATGAAAACATGAAGCTCTAATATCTCAAGAAATTCTACAAAAGATCTTGGAGAGAATTAATAAACCAATGGAAGATCTCCCCCACAAAAGCGATAACCTAGAATATTTCCCATTGAGAAAAATTCTAAAATGTAAGACTTGTTGATCTACTATGTATTGAAGTTTTGTTACTTGAAAAACATGAAAAAAATTCCCTTATTATGAATGTAAAAACAAAGATTGTGAATTAAGAAAAGAATGAATTAGTAGATCTTGTCCTCAGAAAAAAGTTCATGAAGAATTTAGGAATCTTTTAAAATCATTTAATATTCCAGATAAAGAAAAAGATTTAGTAAAATTAATTGCTCAAAGAGTTATTAGAGAAAAAGAAAAAATAAAAGAAACCGTATTAGATGAAAGAAATAAACAAATATCTATAATCCAAAAAGATATGGATAAGATAAAATCTGCTATGATGTGATTAAATGAACCTGAATTAATTACTGAATATGAAATTGAATGGATCAAATTAAATAATCAAAAAATAGAAATAAATGAGAGTATAAAAAATTTAAAAATCTGAGATATAGGAGAAAATTTTTACGAACACCTTGAAAAAACTTTAAAAGCATTTGATAATCTAGTTAACATATGGGATAATCACGATCTAGAAACTAAGCATTTATTGGTAGATATCATATTTGAATGAAAACTTTTTTATAACAAAAAAGAAGGTTTACGAACCCCCTTAACTGTTGTTAGAAACTGACGTTTCTTATTATCTGAAGACAATCTTTTTTTAATGGAGCGGGTGACGAGACTCGAACTCGCAACAGTCTGCTTGGAAGGCAGGCACTCTAGCCAATTGAGTTACACCCGCGTGATTAGGCTATTACTTTTTTTGGTTTTAACACGAGATAAACAATTGGATGAAAACCGCATCCTTAAGATATTGTGTAATATGATTAATAAAAAAATCTAAATTTAAATCAGACTTTTTTATTGTTTTTAATTTGGGCCTAGCTGGGCTCGAACCAGCGACCCATCGGTTATGAGCCGATTGCTCTGACCAACTGAGCTATAGACCCTTATAGTCCTTATTTTTAAATGGTGGGTGATATAGGACTCGAACCTATGACCCTCTGCTTGTAAGGCAGATGCTCTAGCCAACTGAGCTAATCACCCATGTAAGTTTTTGGCGGTCTTACGGGGAATCGAACCCCGATTGGAGGATTGAAAGTCCCCTGTCCTAACCGTTAGACGATAAGACCATTTTTTTGAAGGTTAGAAAAGAATATTCCAAAGTGATTTTTTAATGGCGGGATGGAAGGGACTCGAACCCTCGACCTCCTGCGTGACAGGCAGGCGTTCTAGCCAGCTGAACTACCACCCCAGAACTTTTTTGATAATTAATTGTTTTAATGGAGCCAGCTATCGGATTCGAACCGATCACCTACCGCTTACAAGGCGGTAGCTCTACCAAATGAGCTAAGCTGGCAAATATTAATTTTTATATCTTTTTTATTTAATAACTAGTCTTAATATATTTTCAACTTATTCAACTGCTTTTACTTTGCCCCGATATGCCGGGGAGCTAAGTTAAGCTGGCAAAAAAATTCCCGTTTATTTTTTACTAGGGAATTATTTTTTGCTACTAAAAATTTTGGCCATTCTGGATTTTTTTCTTGCTGCATTTCTTTTTTTGATAACACCTACTTTTGCGCATTTATCTATCACTTTGTATATGTTACTCAAATCCTGAATTGCTACAGTCTCTCCCTTTTGAACTCTCTTTATGAACTTTTTCATTTCCATTTTCATTCTCAATTTGAACTCCTTATTTCTTGATTGTAACACGAGAGATCTTTTGGCTGCCTTCTTTGCTGACTTTGTAATTGGCATGATTTGATGTAAAATACTATAAAACATTTTTATTATTTAATCTCCGAGGGAGGGACTCGAACCCACGACCCAGTGATTAACAGTCACTTGCTCTACCAACTGAGCTACCTCGGAATATAAGCTGGTTTTAAAATATAACTGGTTGTTTATACAAAAATAGAAATCTTTTTCAAGACAAATTTCTCTTCATCGTAAGCCCGATTTCTAATATTTTTGGGACTGTCGATTTTTTATTTACCGGGGACAGGACTTGAACCTGCACACCTTACGGCACTTGGTTCTAAGCCAAGCATGTCTGCCAATTCCATCACCCCGGCATTACATTTGCAATTTAATAATTAATTTACTCAGGAGCTAGGATTCGAACCTAGGACCTTCTGATTCAGAGTCAGACGCTCTACCAACTAAGCTACTCCTGATTATGAAGGAATCCTAACCTAGATTTTTATTTGGTTGCGGGGGATGGAATTGAACCACCTATCTTCGGGTTATGAGCCCGACGAGATACCGTTTCTCTACCCCGCATTAACAATATTAATAATTGGGATTTATAATCAATATACTGGGGAACTAGGATTCGAACCTAGACTGACGGAGTCAAAGTCCGCTGTCCTACCATTAGACGATTCCCCAACCAAGTCAATAAACAAAAAACCTGACTTAACAGGACACATTGAATAGACATATATATATTTGGCCACTCAATTCAAGGGATTTTTTATGTTTTTTGACTCAATATAAAATATTTATCTTGAAAACCCGAAGAAAAAACATATTAATGATGGATATTTATTTTTTTATTTGTAATTAAATATTTTATGACTAGGATGCAAAGAACATTGGTGGTTTTGAAACCAGACACAATATGACGCAGTATTGTATGAGAAATAATTTCTCGTTTTGAAAGAGCATGATTACATATTGTTGCTATGAAAATGATGAAACCCGATAAAGAATTTTTTTATCATCATTATGAAACTATCTGAACTATGATTACTAGGCATGGTCAAAAAGTATTTGAAGATACTATTAAGATGATTATGATGAATCCAGTTATTGCTATCGTCCTTGAAGGAATAGAGGTAGTAGAATATGTACGCAAAATTGTATGATCTACAGAACCAAAATCTGCAATGCCTGGGACTATAAGATGAGATTATGCGCATATTTCGTATGGTCGTTGTGATGAAGCTTGAATAGGAGTCCCCAATCTTGTACAT
>JBAQPP010000050.1:0-19179 GCA_049305865.1 Candidatus Absconditicoccaceae bacterium | reverse complement strand
CATCTGGATTGACTATATTTATTTGATGATGAGGTATTTTGTTTAGTATTTTGGATAGTACTTTGTCTGTTCCTATATCCATATATTTAAAAATTTGTCTACTATCTGCAGATATTATTTCTATATCAAAAAAATCGCTAAGTAATATTGATAACTTACTTTTTCATGTAGCCGTAGCTCATCGTATTATAATGATTCAATCAGGATTGTTTTTTTTGAAAATTTTAATTTCATCTCTTACATCATTCACAATATCTTCGATTTCCATTATATTAGTATTTTTTAGGATTGAAAAATGGATTTTGAGAACATCATTTATTTATACACATGATGCTTCATATAAGATTTTTATCGTTTTTATAAACTATGCTAGCATTTCGTTCTTCTGTAAAAAGAATATTATCTGATTTGAGTTTATATTTGAGTGTATATTGATATTTTTTTGCTTTTCATAAGGTGTTTGGAATCTCTTTTATATCTGTTATATATATTGTATTGTTTGATACGCTATTTAAAAAATTTGTTAATCGTGTAGCATTGTAATATGTTTTGTATGTATTACTTTGTCTGAGCGGAATATCTGTGAGATTTATAAGATTATCAAAGTTTTTTGCGTTGATAGTTTTATAAAAATCTGATATTAATTGTTCTTGTACAGTTAGTTTGATTACTTCATTTGTAGTAGGTGTTGGTATTTGTGTTCATGTATTTGCTAATATTTGAGCATCCACTTCAGGAGCTAGTGTCGTTTCTTGTTCTGCTAGTGTATCATTGTTTTGTTGTATTGCTTCTTGAGATACTTGTCTATTCCTTGACGCAAATAACATAGAAAAAATAAATAATAATATTGAAAAGACTAGCAATCATAGAGCTATATTATCTATCTTAGATTTTTTCTTGATATTATTATTTATAAAAGATATGGGAATTTTTTTTATTTCTTCTAATTGAGGAAATGTTTTTTGCTTTTCTGAATGTTTTCTAGGTCTTCAACGAGATCTTATAATATTCTCTTTAGGCTTGGGTTTAAACATTTTTGGTGGTCTTCAAACTTTGTTTTTTGTAACCATAGGTTATAGAAAGTTTTAAAATTTTATTTTATTTAACCTTTATATAAAGATTTTAAATTATTATGCAATAAAAAAAAGTAGACTACAAGAGATTATTTGGTCTACTTTTTATTTATTTTTTTTGATAAATTATCGTATTATGTCTGTTGTATAATCTCGTCGATCTGAGAACCCCTCATTATAGAATTCATCATAATTATTATATATAGAATCATCTCAATTTATTATGTTTTCCATTTCATCATATAAATCATCTGACATATTTTGTCGTGTGTCATCATTGCTTAGTTCGGAGTAATCATCTTCCAATTGATTTATTGTATCATTTCGTGAATCATAAAGAGCCTCTATTTGATCTAACTCACTTGATGAGAATCAGTTGGAGTTAGAAGAAGAACCAACCTCGAAAGTAATTTCTTTGTAGATGCTAGTGTCGCTATCATCATAAACTCTAACTTTGTAATCATAGTTATTTTTCTTGAATTGTATGAAGTTAGTTAAATCAGCTTCACCATCATCAGAAGAAGTAAATTCATATCAGTTATCATAATCACTATCAATTTCGAAGTAAGTAGAAGAAGTAGTTAAAGTCCAAGAAGAAGAACTAGAAGATCTATAATAAACTTTAAAATCAACAGTACCATCATAATCAGTAACAGTATCATCACTATCGTCACGAGCTTCAATAGTAAGATCAACTCGTTGAGAAGTAGAAGGAGTAGTATCATCAGCAGAAAGATAGAAGTTATCTAGGTCTCAGTTGGAGTTAGATCATACCGAACTTCATCGTTCTCAATCACTGAAGTTATAATAAGCTTCTTTTGACTTATATTCGTTGTTTAATCTAACATATAATTTTACTTTTTCTGTCTTTTCTTTTGAATATGTGAAGTCTCAATCACAAGCTCATACGTTTTTGAGTGTATTATCTGGTAATAAAATATCACATTTCAATGATACAGTTCAATTTGTACTTGATAGATCTGGATTTAATGTATAAGTGTCGTCGTCTTTATCAATGTTTATACAAATGTCTCAATCTGTAAAACTTAATTCAAGACAATCGGATGCAAAAACATTGGCTGTTAATAGGTATGATCAGCCTAGTAATACTAATAAAGCTAATAATTTTTTCATTTTTTATAGTAGATAGTAAAAATCTTATTGTTTATTATATATATTTTATATATAATGTCAAACCTTTTTATATTTTTTTGTTGTACTATTTTGTTGATAATCTAGCTTTAATATATATATTCTTTTAGCTTTATTTTATAAAATTTCAAGAATGAAATTTCTTATATATTTGTGACGTTTGGTTAAAAATATTTTGTGGGCTTTGATTATTATTATTATCTATTTTCTCCTTATATGAATGATAAAAAACTGATGACTAGTTAACTATTTTGAATATTTAAATTCTAGAGATTGGCAAGTAGTATCAGCTGAAATAAATATATTGGAACCGCATACTTTAACTGATATTTTTTATTCATCCCAGGAGATATCGTGAGCTATGGTATCACAATGAGAAGAATTGGATCAAAATAGCTTAACATGAGGTTTGTTGGATTCATGAAGTATAATGCAAGAAGGAACTTGATTGAATGCGTATGATCCACAACTAGAAAGTGATTTAAATGATAGTTTGGTAGGTAACTTTTCTTGAAGTGTAGAGTGATCTTGAAGTTTTGGTTTTGTAAGTACTTGAAATTAAATTTATAGTTAATGATGTTCATGAAAGAAAATTATATTTTGATACATACATGAGAAAATAATCAGATTATTGATAGAAATTTTGGAGATAAACTAAATAAAAAGATTGTTTTGGAATCTGATTCAAATGTGAAATATCTTGTAATATCTCGTTGATCTAATATTGATCTAGATTTTATTTCTTCTGGAGATTGAGCTAAATTTGAAATCTATGGGATATTTTTTTCTAAAAATAAAGAAGAAATAATCTGAAATATATCTATAGATCTTAAAAATAGTTGATCAAATGCAGATGTATATCTACTTTCTTTGATGGGGAATGAGGCAATTATCAAGGTAAAATGAAATATAGATATACAAAAATGAATAAAATCAGTCAACTGACATCTATTGGAAGAAAATATTATACTATGAGAAAAAATAAGAGTGAATACATTACCTATACTTAATGTATCTTCAAATGATGTTTCCGCATGACATGGTGCTAGAATACAAAAGTTGGACAGTGAAAAATTATTTTATATGATGTCAAAATGACTATCTGATAAAAAATCAAAACAAATTATTATCAAATGATATATAGATTATATTTTGGAAAAATTTGATATCTGAGAAGGTGAAAAAGATGAGATTGAGAATATGATTTTAGATTATTTATTATAATATATGATAGACCAATTTGAATTGTTACTTGATTTATTAAATATAGAAGATAAGCAATATTATATGGATACTGCTAAACAGATTGAAAAGAAACAACACAAAAGAATTAAAACTAGACATAAACATGGTTTTGTTTTTGAAGTATATAATGATTTTTTGGATCATAAAATAAGTTTGGAAGATTTTGTTAAAATATGAGATATTGAATGATGATTAGATATTAGTCAGGTCGGGTTCGATTTAGATTCTTTATCTGTCGATGGTCAGGATATTGCTGACACTTTATTTATTGTGTCACTAGTTGATATCTGACGAAAATTTTCAAATAAAGAAATAGATGAAATTAAAAAAAAACTGACTATGATCAACAGTCAGCTTTGTATAATATAAAACCTATCCTATGAAGTTTTTGAAATCTTCTAAACTTTCAAACGATTTATAGACTGATGCAAATCTAACAAAAGCTACTGGATCGATTTCTTTTAGTTCTTGCAATATATCTTCTCATATTTTTTTTGATTCGATTTCGTTTCATTCGTTTTGTCGTTTAATTTCCAAATTGTTAATTATATTTTCCATCATTTCGTGATCTATTCTTCTTTTTGCAAAAGCTAACATTAATCATCTTTTGATTTTTTGTCTATCATACATCTGTTTTGTTCAATCATTTTTTACTATAGTTAATTCTGTTATTCATCTTTTTTCAAATGTAGTAAATCTGTGATTACAAAATTCACATTCTCTTCTACGTCTGATGACTTGTCAATCTTCAACTATTCTAGAATCTATTACTTTTGTATCCATGTTTTGGCATTTAGAACATTTCATTATAATTTATAATTTATAATTTAAAATTCATAATTATTTATTAGTTTGGCATTATAAACCTCTTGTTGTAGTAGTTTATATTTTTTAAGAATCATTTGAATCGTATTATATCTTCTCAACTTATAGATTTTACAATATCTTCTGGAACTTTATTTTCTATAAATTTTATCCGATTACTTCACAATAATTCAAAAACTTCTTTATTATCGTCTATTGATATTCGTTTCTCTAATATGATTCAAAACTTATCTAATAATCAATTTATTATGTTTTCCAATACTTGTTTATGTTGTGTCTGTATATTTATGATATCTTGTATATATATTTTTATGAGACTTTCTATGTTATTTTTTTTATTTTGTTTCTCCAAAAACTTTACATAAAGTAATAATCCAAAAAGTGTCTCTCTAATATTAAAGAATATTCATAATATTACTGTATCAGAATATGTTTTTTTAAGGTTTATTTTTTTACTTATAATTTCTTTATAAAGATCTTGTAAAAGCCAGAAGTCAAAACAATATAGATTTTCTTTGATGTGTATGATATCTTCATCTTTTATATTATTTTGTATTAATTCTATAAATTCTTTTCAATTGTGAAGTAATGAACCAAAATTAGAATAAATTTTATTTATAAATTCTTTTCAATCTTTTTTGACTATGGAAGATATCTCTTTACCAAAAATTAATTTAAAATCATCTATTATCTGTTTGTTTTTGACATATATCTTTATATCTTTGGGATTTATATCTTGAAGGAATCATCATATAAAATTTTCATCGAATAATTTTAGTATACACATATTAGAATATATTTTCTTATTATCGCTTTTGTATGGTAGAAAAAACTTTTGTTTTCACTGCCTGAGGTTATCTGTTGTATATTTGTAATAAAATACATTTTTACCATATTGATAGAGTAGTGTGCCATAATAATATAAAGATGTTTCATTGTCTGATGTATCTTTATCTAGGAAATTTGTAATTATATTTTTTCTAAACATTTTCACAAAAAAACTATCTCACCTAGATATCCAGAATCATCATATAAATGTGATATAAAAATTTAATATTTTTTCCATTATTCTAGATTCTTTCTTTATTCTTTCTGGTATCTTGAAACTTTCTACATTTTCTATGTCTTCTCATATTGATGACATAAATTCTTCTATTTCTTCGTCGAATCCTAGATTTTTATTATTTCTAAATATTGTTACTATATATTTTTGTACCCCGACAAAGAAATTTTTTTTAAAATGTTTATAATCTGTTAAATATATCAGTAATTTTTCTAATCCTTTTCAATCTTTACGAAATGTTTTGAGATGTTCGCTTAATATTTTTTTATCTCGTAGTTTGGATACTATATTTTCTATTATAAGATTCATATTATTTTCTAAGAACAAGTATTTTAAGAGTACGTCAGCTGGGAGTATATATTGCAATATATTTTTTTCTATTTGTCAAAATATTGGGTTTATAGTCTGTGTTTTGCTGGATTGTATAAATTTTGATATATTATCTTTTATTTCAGTGTCTCTCAGTTCATCATAAAATATTCGTCAGTAAAAGTCATTTGGAGATACTTGGCTACTATATAGTAATGAATTTATTTTTTGATAGTAATAAAACATCATAAAAAATATTTCAATCTGACCCAATAGTTCTTTTTGTATATTTTTAAATATATTTTCATCTATATTTTTTCAAGTTTGTTCAAATACAAATCTGTAAAATGAAAAGAATACTTCTATAAATCGATTATAATCCTCTTGTTTATTATTTTTTGGAAATATTTTTATCCTTGCTAAAAACACAAATGTTAACAAGTATATAGCATATAAAAAATTTATATGATAATCATCGGGATATTTTGAAAATATATCTTTGGTATAGATGCTAGATACAAGCGCAATTGTATTTGCAGTATTTGATGGATTTAGAAATCTATAGCCGTTCATGTTTGCTGTTCAACAATATCAATAGTATGCATCGATATCTTTTGGTTTGAAATTTTGTTTTTCTCAAAATCATATTTTGAATTCGAATGGATCTATGGCTATATCGAATAAATTTAATTTATAATTTTCTATTATTTTTCTATTTATTACTGAAAAAAATTCTTTTGTCGATATAAAAGATATAAACATACTTGCAGGATTGATATTGTTTGCCATCATTTCATCTGGAAACAATGAAAGCAATATTCTTTTAAAAAGCTGCATAAATATCGTTGAAGCGTTAAAACGTTTAAACGTGAAAATAAATTATTACTTAGTTATCTTATCTATTTTTATTTTAAAGATTAAATTTTCATATGTATTTCTTGGATTGGTATCTAACATAAATACTTGGAAGTCTCAGCTTCACTGTGTTGATTTTATGATACCTTCTAGATCTCATATTTTGTATGATTTTCATATTTCTGGTTTTAATCACATTCTATCAAAAATCATTTTTGTAATTTTTTGTACTTTTGCAGCATCATAATTTTTTCAGTATCAATTTTCTGGAGCGACTAATATTTCTTTTTTATCTCAGCTTTTGAGTCATATTATAGATTCTTCTACTCATTTAACTATAGCTCAGTCTCAAATATTAGTTTCTATTGTCGATGCTGTATTGAAAACACTTCAGTCTTCAAAATTTATTGAATATGTTAAAGTTACTTTATCTCATATCTGTACTGTGTTTTTTCAACTTCAACATCATAATAATATTATTGAAAAGAATATAACAGCTATTAGAATAATTTTTTTAAACATGAAAAAATTGTTAAATAATTAAAGTTATATATATTTGTATAAGTATTTAAGTGGAGATTTCAATTTTAACTTATTTTACTTCTTTCAATTTTTTTCATAAAAAATCTTTCCATGATTGTTGAGAATTCATATTTTTTCATGTGATCTGGTTTCAAGTATTGATATTTCAAGTCAAGTCTTTCTGCTGGATATTCATATCTAATCTTAGTATATACTCATTTTTATATAATATGCTATTTTCATGTGCTAAGAAATAATCTGCATAATCTGATCATAAATATTTTATCAAAAAATTTTGTGTAAAATTGATTTCATCTGTTTTTGCTAGTTTTTCATTTTCTACTCAATCTATAGCATCTAAAATAGCAATATTGTTTAAATATGATCTGATTGCGAATATCATTAAAAAAATTACAGCAAACAATAATCAATATTTGAGTTGCGTAGAGTATTTTTGTATAAATCTGATTACTTTAATCATTTGTATTATTAATTTATTAATTACTTGTCTGTATCTTTTGTTATTCTTGGTTGAAAATTCAAGGGAAAATTATAAAAGTATTTAGCTACTAGTTGTTAGCTATTAGTTATTAGTTGTTAATCATTTAAATGGCGATACACAAACTACCAGATTATATAATAAATAGATTAAAAGCTTGAGAAATAGTTCAGAGGCCGGCTTCTGTAATTAAAGAGTTGGTAGAAAATAGTCTGGATGCCTGAGCTCAAAATATTGTGATTTCTATAAATGATTGATGAAAAAGTCTTATTAGTATAGAAGATGATTGAAGTGGTATAGAGCTTTCTGATATGGATTTGCTTCTTGAAAGATATGCTACATCTAAAATAAATAGTGAAGATGATTTGTTTAATATAAAAAATTACTGATTTAGATGAGAGGCTTTGGCTAGTATTGCAGAAGTAAGTAAAACAACTGTAATTTCTAAAACGGCCTATAGTGAAATATGAACAAAACTAATAAGGAGAGGATCAGAAAATATAGTCAAAAATATGCCAGTTGGATTTGAACATTGAACTTTTGTAAGTATAGAGGATATTTTTTATAATGTCCCCGCTAGACAAAAATTTTTAAAATCAGCTCAAACTGAATTTTACTATTGTTATAATTACTTTGTTGATGTTGCGTTGCGACATTATGATAAGCACTTTGTATTGAAGAAAAATGATAAGGTCGTTTTTGATTTATTACCACAAGAATGATTATTGGCTAGAATAACAGATATATATAAAAAAGATCGATCTAAAAACTTATTGGATATAAATTATAAGGATGAGAATGTAAATCTTTGGTGAGTAATATCCGATTCTAGTTTGCGTTTTGGATCTGCAGAAAATATAAAGATTTATGTAAATTCTAGACCAATAGAAGATAAGATAATAAAAAAAGCACTAATGGATGCTTACTATAGACAAATAATGCCTGGTGAATATCCTCTTGCTATACTGATATTGGAAATTAAACCTGATATGGTGGATGTGAATGTCCATCCTAGTAAGCTTCAGGTAAAGTTTCGAGATTCGAGAAAAATTTTTGAAATAATCTATACGAGCGTAAAGACTACTTTATGATGAAATAAAATAGCTAGTGTAAACATAGATTTCAAGAAGCCAGATATTGGAAAGTGATCAGAATTTAATTTGGTAGTTGGAGATAATAGAACTAATAATAATGCAGATGAATTTACTCAAGAAAGCTTGATATTTCCCAGCGAAATTTCAAGTTTTAATGTCCATTGATCTTGATTTATGGATTTTGAAGAAGAAAAATTATTTGAAAATGAATTTATAGGAGAGTACAAGTTGGTTGGACAGATGTGGAATAGTTATATTGTCCTTGAATCAAAGGATAGTGTATACTATATAGATCAACATGCCCTAGCGGAGAGAATATCTTTTGAAAAAATAAAAAAAGAAAAAAATTTAAATCCTGAAATACTTTTACAGCCATTAAAATTTGATGTTGTAAACATACCTGATTTGGATGATAAGATATCTCAATTAGGTAATCTTTGATTTGATATCTCTTTAATAAGTGAAAACGTTGTTGTAATATATGCTGTCCCCAAGATTTTTGTAATTTATCCTGTAGATTTGACAAAACTTTTGAATCATGTTTTGTATCTTAAAAAAATTACTTATGATAATATTTTAGACTGAATATTTGCTACCAAAGCTTGTAAAACATCTATAAAGGCATGATATAGATTATCTATGCAACAGATGATGAATTTGATTAAAGACTGATTTGAAAATATTGAAGGTATGTTTGTATGCCAACATTGAAGGACTTTTTTTGTACAGGTAGAGAAGAAAAATATAGACAAAATGTTTGATAGATAGTTTAAACACTATATATTGAATTCTAGATTTTATTTAGATTATTGATTTGAAAATTATGAAAAAGATATTGTTAATAATTAGTTTTTTGTCTCTTTTTTGAAGTGCTTTTGGATATAGAGAATTGTTAATAGAGAATAGGTGATGATTGCCAATCAGAGTTATAAAGGTTGTTCTTGATTGACAAGATTATGTTGTGAGTTCTGTAGCTAATGATGGCTGAGATACTCTAGAAAATCTTACTAAGAAAGTTTGATGAGATGCTGCAGTAAACGGAGTTTATTTTTGTCCCAAAGATTACGGTTATTGTGACTGAGTAACTCATACTATTTCTGAAAGAGTATATATGTGAAATGCTAAGGATTATAGTAGATTCCGGCCGGATACTAGTATAAGAGCGATTTTTGGATTTGATAAAAATTGAGAACCGTTATTAGTTCAAAATAATTTTTGACTTCATGATGTATGATATCGGAGCAATGTAAATAAAGACAAACAAAATGATTTGTATTTTTGACTTGGTAATTTTCCTGTTTTACTTGATAGTTGAGAAGATGTTGTAATATGATTTACAAATTATGTAGATAAGAAAATGGAAACGGCTGGGAATAAGTCGTTTATATGTGCTACTCAAGATAATAGCACTATATATATGTGAGTTGTATGATGAATAAATTTATGGAAATTACCTGCATTTATAAAAAAGAATCTTTGATGTCGAAATGCTATTAATTTAGATGCATGAGCTAGTCTGTGAATGGTTTATTCTTGACTGGTATTGGATAGGGGAGATAGGAGAAATATTATGGATGCATTTGTAGTACTTACAAGAGAAAAATATATAAAACTTACTTCTGTTACGCCGCCTGAAAAACAAGCTTACCAACCAGATATACAATATAACTTAAATAATGAAGATCGAAAATTTGTAGATAAGTTGGATAAAATTATCAAGTCTATAGTGAAGCAGTATTGAAGTAGTTATAAATGGAAAGTCATAGCATTGATCCGTGGAATGTTTTCATCTGATAAATATGATATGGCAAAAAAAGCTGTTTTCCATGAAATACTTATAAGAGCTTATACGGTCGATAAATTATAAAAAAAGTATCCGATAAAAAACCAGATACTTTTTAATTGATTGAACTTACTAATATGTAAGTTCTTGTCCATCATGTATGATGGTTAATTTCTTTTGTTTATAGTAATCATCAACATGACCAATAATTTGTGCGTCAATGTTAAAGCTTTTTGATATGCCGATAATATGTTCGGCTGCGGACTCTTCACTTACGTAAATTTCCATGCGATGTCCCATATTATAGGTCTGGAACATTTCTTCCCAGCTTGTCCCTGCTTCCTTCTGGATTAATTGGAATAGAGGAGGAGTAGGGAATAGATTGTCTTTGATAATCTGTACATTATCAACAAATTTCATTACCTTAGTTTGCCCTCCACCGGAACAATGAATTATTCCACTTATCCTTGCGCGGTCGACGTTGTTTAATACAGTTTTAATTACTGGAGCATAGGTTCTTGTCGGGGAAAGAACTAATTTTCCTATATTAACTGGCTTATATTCTTTCTGATTCTGCCAATATATATTGGGAATTTTGTAATCTACTCCGTGATTTCCTTTGTAAACAAGGTCGGGTGGCATGAGTGGATCTACGATTTCAGGATATTTTGTAGCATATTTATGATAAAAAATATCATGTCTAGCTGAGGTTAATCCGTTTGATCCCATGCTGCTGTTGTATTCTTTTTCATAGCTTGCTTGTCCAGTTGATGATAATCCTACTATGAAATCACCGGGTTTGATGTTTGGTAATACAATATCATGCCTTAACATCCTTGCTGTCAGAGTATTATCTACAACAAGTGTCCTTATAGAGTCTCCAAGATCAGCAGTTTCACCACCCCCAGAATAAATTGGAATACCCAGTTCTCTGAGAGTTTGTAAAAATTCTTCTGTTCCATTGATAATTTCTGCAATGACTTCTCCAGGAATAAGGAATTTGTTTCTTCCTATAGTCCCAGAAAGTAATAATGGGATATTGACTGCTCCTATACATACTAGGTCATCCAAGTTCATTACAATACTGTCTTGTGCAATACCTTTGAAAACCGAAATATCTCCAGTTTCTTTCCAGTAAAGATAAGCAAGTATTGCTTTTGTTCCTGCACCATCTGCATGTATGATGTTACAGTATTTTTCGTCACCACCAAAAAAATCTGGTAGTACTTTGCAAAAAGCATTGGGAAAAATCCCTTTGTCTAAGTTTGCAATTGCTGCGTGAACTTCTGATTTATTAGAAGAAACACCTCTTTTACCATATTTGCTCATATAACAAAGTTTTGTATTGGTTTGTAATTTTAATTTTTATTAGAAAATTATTTTAGACTTTTGTTTATCTAATTTCAATTTGGTAACCAGTCAATTGTGTAGCTAACTTGATATTGGATGCTCATTTTCAGATTGCTTGTGCTTTTTGATCTTCATTAACTATCACTATTGCTTTTCTTTCATTTATTTCGATGCTTTCTATCTGAGCTGGTTTAAGACAATTTCTTATCATCTGTATTGGATCATCTGTTTTTTCTATATAATCTATTTTTTCTCAATCGAGTAGTGAAAGTACTGTATTTATTCTATCTCATTTATGACCAACCATTACTCATACTGGATCTACTTTTTCTTCTGTTGATGATATTATGATTTTCGTTTTTCTTCCTGCTATTCTAGCTATTTTATCTATTTTAATGATTCATTCTTCAAGTTCTGGAACTAATTTTCTTAAAATAGCTTCTATATAATCTGTGGTTGATTGCGTGATATCAAGTACTATTCATCATTGATCTTTTGAAATCTGTTTTAATAATACAAAAATTTCTTCACCTGGTTCATAAATTCTATGTGGTATCTGTCAATCAGGAAGAAGCACTACAGCTGATCATTCTATATCCAAAATAACGCTATCTGCATGTACTCTAATTACTTTTGCTTTCAAAAGTTCTCATTGTTTGTTTTGGAATTTTTCAAAAAATCTTTCTCTCTCTATATTTTTTAGATTCTGTTTTATTGTCTGTGCTGCTGCTTGAGCGGCTATTCTAGATAATTCAAGTTTTTCTGGTGTTACGTTTGTAAGTAATTTTTCTCAGATTTTGATATCTGCACGTATTTTTTTTGCTTCAGGTAATGTAATCTGTACGTCTTCGTCTTCAACTGTTTCTACAACTTCGAGTTCTTGATAAATTGTAACTGTACCGTCATTCTCTATGTTTACTATAATATTTGATTTTTTATGTTCAGGAAAATCTTTTTTAAATCCTGATCTTATTCAAAGCTTGACAATTTCTAAAATTTGATATGGATCGAATTTAAAATCTTCTACCAATTGCATGATTGCGGTTTGTATGCTCTTACCATCTAGTTTCATATAATTTTTTTTTAAAAATAAAATTATGGCGCTTTGTTTTTATATATTAATTGAAACTTTTCAATAGAAAATTGTAAATGTGGTTGTCGGATATAAGTTATTGATTAATGCTGACTTGAATTTATGTTTAGAATTGTTATTTTATACTTAATAGTATATTTTCGACGATATAAAAATATTCACAAATTTCGTATTTTTATATCTTCTTAAATATATTCAGATTTTTATATATATTTATAAATAATGGCTACTCGAAAGGATATTGCTGATATTGTATTTCCTGATATTAAAGAAACAATAGAAGATTTGGGAAAAAAATTTCCTCCAAGATCTAATCCTATCTGTTCTCGTTATGCTCCTAGTCCTACTGGTTTTGTACATATAGGGAATATTTATGCATCTTTGGTCGAATCTCAATTTGCTCATCAAAATTGATGAACTTTTTTTCTTAGAATAGAAGATACAGATCAAAAAAGATTAACCGAATGATGAATCGACATTATAATTAACTGATTCAAAAAATTCTGAATAGAAATAGATGAATGACCTATATTACCTGGTAATTGAGATGTATGAAGTTATTGACCATATATTCAATCAAAGAGAAAATATTTTTATGAGGTTTTTGTCAAAGAACTTATTTCAAAATGATTGGCATATCCTTGTCGGATGACTGAAGATGAAATAAATCAAATAAGAGAAAATCAGACTAAGTCAAAATTGGTACCTTGAATTTATTGAAAATTTTCTTTACGAAGAGATA
The DNA here is from genome assembly GCA_049305865.1 of Candidatus Absconditicoccaceae bacterium. Taxonomy (GTDB): domain Bacteria; phylum Patescibacteriota; class Gracilibacteria; order Absconditabacterales; family Absconditicoccaceae; genus UBA6263. The sequence continues at coordinate 5,574 of JBAQPP010000050.1, read as the reverse complement.
AATCTATGGATGAAATATTAGATAAATTAAAAGCGGAAAGTGGAAAGTATCAAGTTATTAGATTTAGATCTCCTGGTGATCTAACCAAAAAAATAGTTTTTCATGATGAAATAAGATGAGATGTGAATATGATAGACAACTATAATGACGTTGTTTTGATAAAATGAGATTGACTGCCCACATATCATATGGCTCATGTTGTTGATGATCATTTGATGAGAGTTTCACATGTAATAAGAGCAGAGGAATGGCTTACTTCTGTGCCTTTGCATTTGCAACTATTTGGAGCTTGTGGATTGCAACATCCCAAATATTGTCATCCTGCACAAATATTGAAACTTGATGATGGGAATAAAAGGAAACTTAGTAAAAGAAAAGATCCTGAGGCTGATGTGGAATTTTTCTTTGAAAGATGATATCCTGTACAATGAATAATAGAATATCTGATGTGAATCATATCTTCTGAATTTGAATGATGGCAAATAGCCAATCCAGATAAGTCATATAGAGATTTTGAAATTAGTTTTGATAAAATGAATCATGCATGAGCTTTGTTTGATTTAGTAAAGCTCAATAGTGTATGTAATAACTATATATCTAGAATATCTACAGATGAACTTTATGAAAATGCTTTGAACTGGGCAAAACAATATAATCCTCATTTCGCTGATCTCATGGAATCTGATATTGAATATACAAAAGCTGCAATAAATATAGAAAGGCATACATCCAAAGATCCTAAGAGATTTACAATATTTAAAGATGTAGAGGCACAGATTTTATTTTTCTATGACAGTGAACGAGAAAAGTTAGTTTCTGATGCTCCTATTTTATCAGAAATATTTACAAAAGATTTGATTGATAGATTTGTAGCGGATTATTCTAAAAAACTAGATTTAAATATGACAACTGAAGATTGGTTTAATCAGTTAAAAGAAATCTGAAAACAATTCTGATTTGCTGTTAATAATGCTGAATTTAAAGAATGATGATATATATGAAAGATATGAGATTTGGCTATGTTTTTGAGGATACAACTATGTTGTGCTAGTCAGACTCCAGATCTATTTTCTGTGATGAAAGTTATGGGTAAAGAAAGAGTTATTAATAGACTTAGTAAATAATATTATAATAATACTTTGACTTTGTAATTAAAATTGTTATAGTGCTATAACTTTAGCAGTTTTTTTAAATGGAAAATCTAAAATCTTCAGATATTTTAACTTGAAAGAAAGTTTTAAAAATTATAGATTTGAAACAGCATGAAATTGTTGATAATTTTTGATTTAAAGTAAATATAGATTATGCCCCCAGAGAAATATTTTTAGATCAGATTTTTTTGGATTTAAAAAATTTTCAAAATAGAAAAAAACCATATAGTGAGCATAGTGTTCAAAATATTGTTGATGCTGTTTTGAATTGAAGTTTTGATTTTAGGATTTTCAATCCAATAATACTGTGGAGAGATCAAGACAGTGTAAAATTATATATTTTATGATGACATTCTAGATACGAAGCATTCAAAAGATTATCAACAGAATATGTAAATCATCCTAATGTTTTAAAATTTATAGATGATAAGGGATATGGTTTTGATAAGATATTTTCTATGATAATGGATGATATTTGCTTTGAAGATGCAAAATTTATAGCTTTGATGTCAAATGCTCTTTCAACAATAGAATCAGATACAGAAAGAGCTGAGATTTATAGAAATTTTAGACAATTGTGAAAAGATAAAAAATTTATTTTGGAATTTTGAAAAAAATGTGAAAAAAATAATTGGCCAAGAATAGAGGCTTATTCGTTTTTAAATCCCAATGGAATGATAATAAATACTTTGGATTCTTTAGAAACCAATACAGATGATGTAAATATAATTAAAAGAGTCGCAAAATGGATATGAGCGTTTAGATCTAAATATCCTGAAATTAGTGATATTCATGAAGTTGAACTTTTTAGACGACTTATAGAAAAATGATGATATGGTAACAGGAAATGACAGATAAGTACTCAGACTAAATTTTTTGAAATTGTATCTAAACATTTGCAAGAAATTAAAAACAAATGACAGTTTGATCCTTGTATGAATCTAAATATTTTAAAAATCCAATCTCTTTCAAATTGTATGAAAAATTATTATGAAATATTAAATGAATTGAAACATAAAAAACAAGATGCTTTAACTGAATTTCATGTTTTGCGTAGAAAACGAAACAAGAGAATAATACAAGATCCAAACAATCCTTATTTGAGTAGATTGAAAGAGCAATTTGAAAGTGAATTAAAAATTACCATAGATAATTTATCCAAGCATGAACAAGCTGAACAATTGATGTTTAATATAAATGATTTTGTAGATGAAAAAAATATAGAAGCTATAATTAGAAATCTTAGGGAATATGTTAACAGACTGGAACAAGATGCATATAAATTAAAATCTAAAGAAAATAAATATCGGGAAATTTCTAAATGAGAGAATAAAATGGATCTATTTTAAATAAAAAAAACTAGGGGAATACCTCTAGTTAAGTTTGGAGAGCACCAGAGTCGGTTTCATACAACCGATTTAAATACATTTTTTTGTATTTCCTATAGATTGTATAATAAACATCCAGTGCTCTCCTAGGTTCCATCTGATCTTTTGGGGTAAAAGATCTAGATAGTGTTTTAGGAGGAATACCTCCAACATGATTACCTAGTAGGTGTAGTAGAACTACGATAAGTAACTATGTTAATACAATTATATTTCGTATAGGATAATAATCAAATTATACATATTATTTGTACTACAAAGATTTGACAATTTTAATAATCGGTATATAATTATAAATAGCTTTATTTATTGTGATAACTTCAAGTTATCATTAGTCTATTTATTATGAAATACTTAATCTGACTAATTATTATATGGCTTTGTACCTTATCTTTTGGTCTTACAGATGAGATAGTGAGTTTTTCTGATTATACAAAAAATATAAATACTTTATCTGTATATAGTAAAAAGATTCCTAAAATATCTTTATTGAAAAAACTAATTTCACTTAAAGATGAAAAATGTGAATATCAGATAACTTGAAATAATTATGTTTTATCTCCGGTATGTTTACTTAGAAAAGAGTTTCCGGATATACCTTATAAAACATTGATAAATAAAATATGGCCTGATTTAGATTGATTTAATGAAATTTACAACGATTCTAGTAAAAATTTTACTTATGAATCTACAGATCTATTTTTTCAATGATATAAATCTTTTATGCCTAAAAGTGATAGACATAAATATCTGTTAGCTAATTTACAACAGCAATGAAAAAAGATTTTGATTCCAGTAAAATATATTTATTACGAAAAATCTAAAGAACTTTGATTTTTTGTTGTTCGTAAAGATTTGAGTCTATTAAAACCATGTACTAAACAAAATTATAAAGTAGCTTTGAATAGTTTTGATAACTTTATATTATCTCCTTGAAAAACAATAAATCTAAATGAATATATTTCTTATTTACCTTGATATTGTAAGTGAACTTGACCAAAAAATTTGATGTTTTATGGATGAGTTTGTTGATTTGCTAGTCAACTTTTTAGAACGTCCCTTATTAATCCAGATATTGAAATATTAAAAAGGTCATGACATAGCGTATGGCTTACTGCATATTATTCAGATTATATTTATTGAGATGATGCTGCTATCTATCAGAATAATAAGCAATTTGAAATAAAGAATAATTCTGATCAAGAAATATATTTTAAAATTCTTGATAAATGAGATTTTAATTATTTTGTTGCTATTATGCCTCAAAAATCTTCTAAGTGAGTAAATATCAATAAAATACAAATGTGAAATTTATCAGCTCAAGTAATTAAAGAAATATATGATATAGAATCCTGAAAAATTAAAAATAATCAGTTTTTTGATTCTGCTTATAGTAGTAAAAATGCGGCAGTTAGATAACTAATTTTTGATGTTATAAATATCATAATATACTTTTTTATTTTCTGTGCATTCTTTGATCATTCTCTCATTTCTATTGAGTGTAGATGTTCAACTCTTAATTTCCAAGAATATAATATTTTTTAAAGTACCTGCAGATAATCAATTAAATACTACATAATCTATTCATTTTCCAACAAAAACCATGTCTTTATAGTAGTATGGAAAATTTGGTAATAGGGGAGCTATTTTTTCGTTTACATTACCGAGTAACACTGAACGAGATCTAGATACTGCTTCTTGTCTTTGTCATTTAATCTTTACCTGGAAATATATTTTCGCAATCAGATATCCTATTATTAATCAGATTATTATGCATATTATTATCAATGGTATATTTTGCTGCATTTTGAATTGTAAAAAAAAACTAAATTGTTAACTATAGTCTATAGATTTATTGTATTAGAACAAGAAAAAATGATTCTGACTTTTGATTTGCGTTATTTTAATAATATTCTTTCGATTTTGTAGATTGCTATTAATTTATAGTTTTTAATTAATAATTTAATAAATGATAGATATAAAGAAGGTTCGTGAAGATATAGATGCTTATAAGCAAATATGTAAAAATAAAAACAAAAATGTAGATGTTGATTTATTCTTAAAATTGGACGATCAAAGAAGAGATTTTCAAAAAAGAATTGATGATATGAAATTTCAACAGAAAGAATTGGGAGCTAAGAAAGATTTTGATGGAGCTAAAAATTTAAAATCTGAAATACAGAAGTTAGAATTGGATTACGATAAAGTAGTAGAGCAGTTTAATAAGCTTATGCTTACTATGCCAAACACTTCTTTACATGTATGAGTACCTATAGGTAAAGATGAGGCTGAAAATGTTGTAGTTAGAGAATTTGGTGATATACCGAGTTTTGATTTTGAAACTCTAGATCATATGACTTTGATGAAAAATTATGATATGGTAGATGTGGAAAGATGAGTAAAGCTTGCTTGAGCGCGTAGCTATTTTCTTAAATGAGATGGTATGCTTTTGGAACAGGCGGTTTTGCAGTACTCATTGAAAAAACTTGTTGCAAAGTGATTTATCCCTATGAATGTTCCAAATATTGTTAATCCTGAATGTCTTATATGAACTGGATATTTCCCTTGATGAGAAGAGGATGCTTATCGGCTGGAAAGGGATAATCAATGGCTTATCTGAACATCTGAAATCCCAGTAACAGCTTATCATATGAATGAGGTTTTAAATGAAGATGAATTACCAAAAAAATATTGTTGATATTCTGCTTGTTATCGTAGAGAAGCTGGTACATATTGAAAGGATACTGCCGGTCTGTATAGAGTACATCAGTTTATGAAAGTAGAACAGGTCGTTATTCTACCAGAAGATATCTCTTTGTCAGATAAATTACACGATCATATTTTGGGTAATTCAATGGAAATTTTGGATGATCTAAAAATACCATATCGTCTTTTACAACTTTGTAGTGGAGATTTGGCTATAGGTAAATATAATTCTCATGACCTAGAATGTTGGATGCCATCACGTAATGCTTATGGAGAGACCCATTCTGTAACATCATTTTTAGATTTTCAATCTCGTAGACTCAATCTAAGAT
>JBAQPP010000049.1:0-2078 GCA_049305865.1 Candidatus Absconditicoccaceae bacterium | reverse complement strand
GTCCAATTTAAATCAATGTTTATATTGCATTCAGGCTTAAATTTTATATATTTAATCTAGTCGTAAGACTAACGTTTTTTTTGATTTAATTATGTTATATATTATGATGACAGAAAAAGATACAAATTTATTCTCATGAACAGTCAATATACACCCGATAGAGAAAGAGATTACACAATCTTATATAGATTATTCTATGTCAGTAATTATTTCTCGTGCATTGCCTGATACAAGAGATTGATTTAAACCAGTACTTAGGAGAATACTTTTTGGTATGTATCAAATGAATAATTTTCATAATCAAAAACATAAAAAATCAGCTAGAATAGTTTGAGATGTAATGTGAAAATACCATCCTCACTGAGATAGTAGTATTTATGAGGCAATGGTACGTATGGCACAACCTTGGTCTTTTAGATATCCACTTGTCGATTGACAAGGTAATTTTTGATCTATAGATTGAGATTGACCAGCCGCTATGAGATATACAGAGGCAAGATTAACAGAAATAGCAGAAGAAATGCTTTCTGATATAGATCAAGAAACTATAGAACGACTAGATAATTTCGATGGATCACTCAAAGAACCTCGTATGCTACCTACAAAATTTCCAAATCATCTTTGTAATGGTACTATGTGAATTGCTGTTGGTATGGCGACAAATATGGCACCACACAATTTAAACGAAGTTTTGGATGCATGTGATTTGTTATTAAAGAAAGAATGAAAACCAAAAAAAGACTGAACATTAACAGAAATAAGTATAGATCAAATAATGGAAATCATACAATGACCAGATTTTCCTACTTGATGAACAATTTACGATTCAAATAATATAAAAGAAGTTTATAAAAGATGAAAATGATGAATAGTTATCCGTGGTAAAACACATATAGAAGATACTCATGGATGACAGATAATAGTAATATCTGAAATTCCTTACCTAGTAAACAAATCTTGATTGGTAGCAAAGATATGAGAACTTGTTGTAGATAAAAAAATTGATTGAATAGTAGATATAAGAGATGAAAGTAATAAAAATAAGATTAGAATAGCTATTTATCTTAGAAAATGAGTAGATGCTGATGGTATCTTAGTACAATTATATAAATCCACAGATCTTCAATGTAATTTCAATCTAAATAATGTTACACTTGTAGAAGACTGATCACAACCAAGGTTATTGAATATAAAAGATTTACTTATGGAATATGTCGTATTTAGAAGACAGGTAATATATCGCAGATCAGTATTTCAACTAAAAAAGGCTAAGGATAGATTACATATATTAGAAGGATTAAAAAAAGCTATAGATATAATAGATGATGTAATAGATACAATCAAAAAATCTCAAACAAAAGCAGATGCAAAACAAAATTTAATAGATAAATTTGAATTTACTGAAGCTCAAGCAGAATATATTCTACTTATGAGATTACAATCACTTGTATGACTTGAAATACAAAAAATAACCGAAGAAATTGATGAAAAGAAAAAACTTATAGAATATTTACAAGGCGTGATAGATGATCCAGTAAAACTTGATGAAGTGATTGAAGATGAATTTAAATACATGAAGAAAAAATATTGAGATCCTAGAAAGACAGAAGTTTCCAATGATTTGAGCGTTTATAATATAGCTGGTAGTTTAAAAGCCTTCAAAGACGCAGCAGATAGAGTAAAAGAAGATGCAATAGTTTGGATATGAAATGATTATTCAATAAGAGTTTTATACCAGTCTAGAATATTGGTTACGCCAGAAGAGACTTTAGAATTGATATATACTCATAACCAAGATAAGCTTATAGTAATTACAGATATATGAGAATTGGTAGTTCAAAGATTAAAAGATCTATGACAATTTACCATGGCAAAAGCATCATTGAACCTCAATGAACATTTTTGATTAAAAGGAAGAATAATATTTGCAAAGACACTACATTTTAACTATGAAAATCTGGTATTATTTACAAATCTAAATAGTATCAAAAAAATCAAGAAAGAACTAGTTCTTTCATTCAAGAAGTTTCCTACTAAAATTATGAATCTTGCAGATAAAGAAAAAATATTGTCAGTAG
>JBAQPP010000048.1:0-52575 GCA_049305865.1 Candidatus Absconditicoccaceae bacterium | reverse complement strand
ATGGTAGATGTTGCGCAATTTAGAGAAAAATTAAACCAAGCGGTTTTGCAATCTGATGTTGTAAAGATTTTTGACAATCTTTTAACTATTGCGGTAGAAGATTGAGCTTCTGATATACATATAGAGCCGTTGGAAAACTATTCTAGAATAAGACTTAGAGTTGATTGAATTTTAGAAGAACTTATCCAATATCCTAAACATCTTCATGAAAGTATTATATCTAAATTTAAAATTGAATCTGGTCAGATGAGACCTGATGAAAAAAGGTTACCTCAGGATGCTAGAGTTTCTAATGTTACTCAAACAAATAAAGAAATAGATCTGCGTGCTAATACTTTGCCTACCGTTTGGTGAGAAAAATTGGTAATGCGTATTGTGGATAAATCTAAGGATATCCCTCCACTTTCTGAGCTTGGTATAGAATGAAGTAATAAAGATCTTCTTGAAACTTATTTAAAATATCCAAACTGAATTATTTTAAATACTTGACCTACATGATCAGGTAAAACAACTACTCTTTATGCTTGCTTGACTGAAGTAAATACACCTGAGGTAAATATTATTACTTATGAAGACCCGGTCGAAAATAAAATGCCATGATTGAATCAAGCACAGATAAGAGCTGATATATGATTTACTTTTGCTAACTGACTTAGAGGTTGATTGAGACAAGATCCTGATATTATAATGGTATGAGAAATTCGTGATAATGAGACATTGGATATGGCTATGGAATCTGCCATGACATGACATCTTGTATTTTCAACTGTACATACAAATTCTGCTGTTGAAACGATTACCAGGGTATTAAACTTATGAGCTCAAGCTTATATGATAGTAGGTACTTTTAATTTGGTAATTGCTCAGAGGCTTTGTAGAGCAAATTGTAAACGTTGTAAAACTAGAGTTTCTGTAAAATGAGATAAAAGAATAGAATATATAAAAGAATCTTTCCGTAATTTTGATAAAGATGCTTTAAAAAAGGAAATTATAAGTAGAGGTATCTCTCAAGAACAACGAAATGATTTTATAAATGAGGGATATATTTATGTTTGAAGTTGAAAAGATCCTGAAACATGATGAGTATGCTCTATGTGTTGATGAAGTGGTTATAAATCAAGACTTGGTATATTTGAAATGATGCCATATAATGATGAAATAAAAACAATGTTATTGTCATGAAAACAGGCATTTGAAATAGAAAAAGCTGCTTTGAAAAGTGGTATGATAAATCTTGAAAGAGATTGAGTTTTTAAAGTTATAAAATGACTTCTTAATCTAGATCAGGTTTTCAAGTTTATAAAATGAAAATCCTTTTAATTTATAAGTTGGTGTAATGTCTCAAAAGATATTTAAATGATGATTTTTAGAAAAACTTATGATAAAATTTTCTGCTCCTAGTTTGGAACATAAAACAAATTTTTTTAGATTGATGGCGATTTCTCAAAAAGCATGATTATGAATCAGAGACTGTTTAACCTCAATTAAACAATCAGAATCACATAGATGATTACGTATTATAATAGATGACTTGATAAATCAGATGACGCAATGAGAAAGTCTTGCAGATGCTATGTCAAATCATGATTATTTTTTCTGATATTCCGAGATAGAACTTATAAGATCTTCTCAACTGACTTGAAATTTACCTGATGTCCTTTCTCAAATTGCAGATGAACTCGAAAATATGCAAAATATAAGACAGACCATAACAAAAGCTCTTACTTATCCTATTATACTTATCTTGTTTTCTATATGAGCTGTTATAGTTTTGCTTGTTTTTGTTATGCCGAGTATCGTATCTATGTTTCCATCGCCAGATCAATTGCCTGGTATTACTAAATTTATGCTTGGACTTTCTGATTTCCTAAAAAAAACATGGGCTTTGATTATCTTCCTTATTTTTTCATGATATATAGGTATATCTCTTTTATATAAGTATTTCTTGCCATTTAAAATATTGGTTGATACTTTGAGCCTTAAAATTCCTATTATAAAAAGCGTGGTTAAGACTTTTTATATGTATAGATTTTGTTCTACTTTAGGACAGTTTTATCAAGCTTGAGTAAATCCAGTTATATCTTTAAAATTGATGTCAAAAATATTAACAAATTTTCAGTATAAAAAGAAAATGATTGAAATAAAAGATGATATATCAGCATGATTTAGTTATTATGACTCTATGGAATGATCTGATTTATTTGACCCGATACTTGTACAGATAGTTAGTGTTTGAGAAAATACCTGAAGTATAGGAGACTCTATGAAAAAAATCTCAATCTTTTATGATACATTATTAAAATCTAAGATAGCAATCATGATGGCTGTTTTGGAACCTATATTGATGGCGGGCGTAGCTGTTATTATATGATGAATCGTAGCATCTATATTCTTACCTATGGCTGAAATGCTTAATGTTGTGTGACAATAATATTTAAATTATATGTTTTATATAATAATGTTTAAAAAAAATCTGAATAAAATTTTATTTTTGTTTCTTATAGCTTGATTGTTATTATGATCAGATTTTTTGTTTGCTAATTATGTTCTAAAAAATGATGATATATCTGTTTTTTTAGTATGATTGCATAAATGAATATCAAATAATAATTTTGATAATAATAATACTAATATTCAACAAGAATGAATTCTTTCTCTGTTGAGGGATATTAAGAATCATGCTTCAATAAGTGTTATTTCTATGTTAGAGTTTAGTGCTGTTAAAGAAGTTGTATTAGAAAAATATTTAGACGATACTGATAAATTATTAATTAATGTATGATTTGCTACTAATGTTTTGAAACAAGATATTTCTTTATTGTGAGTTGATATGAATAATTGTCTTAATGAAAAAGATCTTTATGATAGACAATTTTTTGAGTCGATAGCTTTATATGATGAAATTTATATGAATGAATCTTTACAAAAATCTATTGAGGCACAAAAATGTGCTTGAGAGAATAGAATTAAAATGAATGCTAAAAAAGCACTATTGGATCAATTAAATTATTATTACGATTTTGTAAAAATTAAATATGAATATATACAATCTCAAAGAGATCTTATAATAAGAAATTTTGATTTTATGAAGAATGGATTGCTTGATGAATTAGTTACTACGAAAGAAGTTTTAAATACGTTGGGAAATTAATTTTCTAACTTGTTTTTGGTAAAATAATCTTTAGATTATTTTTTGTTTTACTATAAAAAGTCATCATGATAGCTATTTCTATTTGACCGATAGATATTTACCGATATTGAATATTTTATGTATTGGCTTTTTTGTCTGCATATGCTTTTTTCAGTCTTTTGGCTAAGAAACAGGTTTTTATTAAATATCCCAGAATACATCTATTACTACAAAATCATGTAGATGATATTATTTTGTATTCTGTGCTATGAGTTCTTATATGATGAAGATTATGACAAGTTTTGTTTTATGATTTAAATTATTATTTAACTAATCCAATAGAAATATTACAATTCTGGAAGTGAGGAATGTCTTTTATAGGTTGAATGATTTGAGTCTTAATTTCACTTATTATATTTGTTAGAAAAAGAAAATTAAAGAAATATGAACTAGTGTGGATATTGGATCTTGTACTTACAATAACTCCTTTGGGTATTATGCTGGGTAGGATATGAAACTTTTTAAATCAAGAATTATATGGTATTATAGTCCCTTATAATTTTTGGTGATTGAGTAATCCGATTATAAATTTATTCCAAAAATTACATATATTTCATATTTATAGTAATATAGATACCTTTTTAAGGGTAAATACAAATTTATTAGCTAGTTTTTTTGAATGATTCTTATTGTTGATTGTTACATCCTTGATTTTAAGAAATTTTATAAGAAAATGAACATATAGAATATGATATATTACTTGAATTTTCCTTATATGGTATAGTAGTGTAAGATTTTTCCTTGAATATCTTAGAATGGATAGTCAGTCAGAATTTATTTTTTACTTAAGCAAAAGTCAGCGATTTTTTGTTGTTTTCTTTGCTTTTTGATTATTCTTTCTTTTAAAGAAATCTTCTAAGATAGTTATCAGATAAAATAGCTGTATCTTTTGATAATGTTTTTTATTTTTTCTGCTATTTCTGGGTTTACAGCTTGGGATAATTTATAAAGTCTGTTTATACTACTATGATGCTTAGATGTTTTCACTATCTGTTCCCGTATTTTTGTATCCAAAGAATTTCAGCTTTTTCTAAGTATCTTCTTTATAAATTCATCTGCATAGCCTTTGCTGATTACTGATGGGTTATAAAGACTTTCTAATATTGCAAGTTCAGTACAAGCTATGGGGAATACATTATTTTTTATATATATTTTTCTTGTCATTTTATAAAATATAGAAAATAACTTTTTTTCATCAGATGAATACAGTTTAAATAATATTTGTTTGTCAAACATTACCGTTTCTGTACATTGTTTTTTGGAGTTTACTATAATTATTTCTTCTGGTATTTCATAAGAGGAGTTGTTTAATTCAAGAGCTTTGATTCATCATATATATCGTTTTCAATCAACAAATTCATTACAATGCTTTTTTAATATGTTCCGATAATAAGTTTCTAATAACTGTTGATTTGTATATTTCTTTTCTGGATCTTTTACTATTAGAATATTTTTCTTCAAACTTTGAAGGTATTCTCTGTTTTTTAGGTAATAAATGATCTTATATAATTTCTTTTCTGAGTACTCTGAGTCTAGTACTTTTTTTCAAATAGTCTTAATTTTTTCTATTTCTATTAGTTTATTCTTATGTTTTAATAAGTTTTTTACAATAATGTCGAAATACTTATTTTTCATATGCTAGTTATAAAGCTATAAATCATTATGAAGAAATCTAATGATTCTTACAAAAAAATCAAGTCGATTATTCTATAAAAATTCTAATGAATTTTCTGTTGTAATTAGTATTCAAAAATTTATTAAGTCTATGACGATTTTTTTCGTCGAGATTTATTATAGTATAAAAAAGGATGCTACAGTGAACATTGCTTAGTGAAATCGATATTAACCAGCAAACTGTTTGTTTGGGGAATATTAAAGCGATGTTTATAAACACCTTAGACAATTTTTATGATGTGGTTTTGGAGGTTAATTCTCACAAATTCTTTATAAGAGTATCTAGAGTGTTTGACCAGATTGTAGAGTTTGAAATTCTTGCTATGAAGTGATTTGTAGAAGTATCTAGAAAGATTGTAGATTTAATCAAATCTTTAGTCGATCATCTTTTTTATAGGCTATCTTAGATCTAAATTTGTTGGATTTTGAGGATAAAGTATAAAACTTTATTGTTTTTTGCTTTATTTTTAATTTTCTCTTGAAATATTAAATAATATTACTATAAAGATTCTTGTCTAACTAAACTTTACTATTAAGAACTGGATTTTCATGCTTCTAAAAAAGAAAGAACAGAAAACACAAAATAATATTATCCAGTCTTTTGATAACTATAAAAGTTTTATGTCAGATTTCTTTGAGATCTTTAAAATCGTTAAACCAAACTTAAATCTATTTGATAGCGAACATACTAATTGAAAAAAATTGATGTTAGTATTGTTGTGATGAGATAATGATCTGAAATTACATGATTATATATCTTCAAAATATAAATCTGGAAAGGAGAATTTGGATTTCTATTGTTTATGAAAAAATGGATTTGAAACCTTTTTGTGATCTGGATTTAATATGCTTTGATATTGTAATATAACAAACGATATACAAGAATCAGATTTAGATGATGTATGGTCTTATATATCTGGTATAAAATCTGGTAAATATGAAAATATTAATATATGTTATCTAGGGCAAAATGATGAAGTTATAGAATTTGATTTGTTCCCCATGTGTTGGCTTGATATAGATTATTTTTCTGGTAGGTTTGGTATAGATTGTAGTGCTCAAGAAAATAATATACAGGAGCTATGTATATGGCCTGGTAATAATGAGGTAGATGTAGAAGTATTGACGCAATATATACAACATATTGTTTACTGAATAATATTGGAACACAGGATGCATGTATGTAATTATTGAAGTCTAGTTTCATTAAATATTCTTAATAAGATAGCTACGAACTAAAATATGTACTATTTAGCAAATAAAAAGGTGCAACGGTCTTGAAATCGTTGCATTTTTTTTTATCTTTAGTTTTATGTAATTTATTTTTGTAAAAATATTATGACTACAGAACAAGAATTGTTGGTTCAGGAATATGCTAAAAATCCTTTGTGTAATTATAAAATGGAAGAGTATACTATAACTTCACATGAAGGTAACTTTATATGTTGAGATGATATAAATATTTATTTGGTTTTAGAAGATAATGTTATTAAAAAATATAGTTTTGATGGAGATTGCTCAAATATAACCACGGCAGCAGCAAGTTTCTTGTCAGAATTTATTACATGACAAAAAATAGAGGATGTTTTGAATTGGAATTTTAAATTATTTATTGATAAATGATTTGATGTTTCTAAGAAGAGGAGGAGAGCTATGGTTATAGGATTGATGGCTGTTAGAAATGCTATCCATAACTATTTGAATGATTGAAAAAAAGATAATTTTGATGATCTCTTAGAAGAATAGACAATAATGGACAAATAATCTAAATTGTCTTGAAATAAAAAGATGATTCTGTATGGTTCACTAGCTATTATTAATTAAAATAAAAAGATGATAAAAAATTTAATAATAAATGTAGTTATAAACTGAGTTATATTGTATTTCATACATAAATATGATTTATGATTTAAAGTACAGGCTACAAGATATGATGTCTATATGACGTTTCTTATATTGTGATTTGTATTTTGGTTTTTTAACTTCATATTAAAGAGGATACTTAAAATACTTACATTACCTTTAAAAATTTTAACTTTTGGTATTTCATCTCTCATAATAAACGTACTTGTAATATATATATTTGAATACGTTGTGAATACTTATGGAGTTGAATTTTGAATAGTTGTAAGCTTGGGTACTGTATTACAGGTACTTGTATTGTCTTTTATTATTACTTTGTCTTATCTTTTAATTAAAAAAATAATATAAAAATGAAAAAATGAAATGTTTTTTATCTTGTTATGATAGTACTTATATTTGTATTTTTGCGGATTCCATATTTTCAAAATGTTGCTACGCCTGTTCAAGTTTTTTTCTTAGTGGGTGCGGCTAAAGATTTTGTTTGAGTCTATCCGTGGATATTGTTTTTGGGAGTTTTAGAATGAGCGCTCATTACCTTATATGTAAAATCTTTTATAGATGATATGAAACAAGAAGATGTGAAAAAATTTGATTTATAAAAAATTGGTTATTTAGATTTATTAAATATTGGTTTATATGAAAACGTATAGTATTACTAGAGAGAAAGCAGCAAAAATGCTAGGTATATCTACAAGAACAATAGATAGATATATAAGAGGTTGAAAGCTTTCTTATAAAAAAGTTGCTAACAAAGTATTGTTAGCTAGAGAAGAACTGGACACATTACAAAGTGATTTTTCTGCTCTACATCAAGAATTAAACACAGAAATTGTGGGGAATAACAATTCAAAATCTATTGTTGCTAGATCTTCAATAGAAGAATCAATTGATGAAAAAATCGATAAGTTTTTTCTTATATTTAAGGAAAAGGACAAGATTTTAGAAGAAAAAAATAAGATTATTTTTATGCTTCAACAAAGAGTAGGTGAACTTGAGGGTAAGATTCATAATATGGTAGCATTGCCTGACTATAATAAAGAAAAAAAAGAAGCTATTGTTGAAAAAGAGAAATTGGAACAGAAAATTGATCAATTAAAAGGCAAGGTAAAAAATGAAAAAACTAAAAATATAGTTTTTGTGGTTATATCTTTGATATTTATTATAATTGCTGCGCTTTTTATTGTAAACTGAGGTTAAGAAAAGATTGCATTTATAGTATAGTTTAATTCTTCTCTATGGGGAGCTACTGACTTATCTGATAATCGTTTTTGGAAGTCTCGATGACAAAAATTTATTGTTTCTTCCAATCATTTTGATTTCATTCACAGATAAGTTTCTATGTCTCCTTTTTTTAATATAAAAATATTTTCTTGATATAGTTCTTCTATCTTTTTGACTACATAACTATGTTTGTCTGGGTGTAGAGCTCTTATAGTATTAACCAACCTTGTGTAGTGACGGTCCATATGTCATTTTACTTTTTTTATAGAATTATAATATTTTTTTGATTGTTGATAATAATAGTTTAAATCTGCTTGTTCTAATATATTAAATTCTACTGTATTATCTCGATCTCAAATAAAATAGGATTGAATTCAGAATTTTGATAGGAAACTCTTCCATCTTTGGAATCATCATTTTCAATTTATATTTATTATTTCATAATCTGTAATCTTATCTTTCCATTGTTGAAATGTATGTAGGTAATTGAGATAGAATTCAAAAAAGTAAGCATCGGTTTCTCATTCTACCATTATTATCTTTTTTGAGAAAAATATTTTAGAAGCATTTTCAAGTTTTAACATCTGTATAAGGGTTCATTCGTCTGTAGTCAAATTTCATGGGTTTATTATTTTTGTCTCTCACTGTATTTTTGAAAATTTGTAAACATTTGAAATATTCCGTTCGTTTATGAATAGGGGAGAATATGTAGATATTATAAATTGTGTTCATAAATTTTTACTTATTTTTTGTAGCATTCTTATGAAGCTTCTTTGCATTTGTGGATGAGCATGAATCTCTGGTTCATCTATCATTATTGCTCAATCTTTTATATCAAATCCGTATATTGCAAATATTATTGTTAACAAAGATTGTTCTCAATCACTTAAATCTTCAAATTTGAATACTTGTCCAAGACTGTCTATTATATAAAGATATAATTCATCGTTATCTTTTCATATACATAATTTCTTACTAAAATATTTTTGTATTATGCCTTTTAAGCTAGAATAAAATTTGGATTCTTCTACCTTTTTTTCTATGTTTTCTATGGTTAAATCTTTTATATTTTGTTTTTTAGATATGTTTTCATCTGAAGTATGGTTTATAATATTCCGTATTTTATTTATACAAAGATAATATCATATAAATGGTTTATATTCTATAGTATCTTTTTGTGATATATATGCATTCCATAATTTTGGATTGATTTTTGTTGATAATCATGCGAATTTTCTATGAACTCAGATTGATCAAAATGTATTTTTGAGCGGATAGAATTTGATTTTGTCTTGTGGATAATGAAATTGATTCTGTATCATGATTCATATCTGTATGAGTTCTATATTTTTGAGATATTCTATTACTAAGATTTGTTCTTTTGAAAGATTACTAGTATCCACTGTTACTTTGTTGTTATCTGTATCTATATTAAATATTATATCTATGTATTTGTTTTCAGATAATCGTTGAGTATCTATATCTCATAAATTTAATGTAATATCACTATATTTTTTAAATATATTTTGGAACAATCCTTTATATTTCATTATAAATCATATATTTTCTATGTCATGATTATTTAATTTTATTCATATCAAAACTTTTGATGGTTTATCTTGTTGCCCAAAATGTTTAAATATTTTTTTTAGAGTCATTTCATTGGATATAATAACATTCTTGAAATTTAATTTATCATCATCTGTTATAATCTCTGGTTTATAGATATAATCTCTTGTTAATCAGATTTTTAATATATCATTTATTATCAGTAAAAAATTACTTTTTCATGCTCAATTTGGTCCAATTAATATATTAATGTTTCAATTTGATTCTGTATCAAACGAAACTTCTTGGTGTTCATTAAAATTATCTAAATATGGAAAACTTAAGACATTGGAGATCTTTACTTTTTTTATCTGCATAATAAGCTTGAAACGTATAAACCTTGAAGCGGATAACGACTTATTAAACGCCTATATAATTATAATAAAAAATCTGAATTTGGCAAATTTTGGTCTAAATTTATTTCTATGGTAATTTCAGTTGTAATCTGTATAATCCAAGATAGTGAAAACAAAGTAAAAAGTGGTAAGAGCCGTCTTCATGCTTTTTATTGTTACCACTTTTTACCACATAGAAAATTAAATATTTTCTATTCCGCTTTACACTACAAACGCTAAAGCGGGGTAAAAACGACGTTAAACTTCTTTCAGAATTTTCGGCGTCTTATTTTATAATTTCAAAACTAATATGACAAACTTAGAAGCCTTTAAAGTGCTTTGATTGACTAGTAAAACATTGGATGCATTGGCAAAAAAATGATTTGAAACACCGTCAGAGATACAAAGCCAGGTAATCCCATTACTTTTGGCTAATGAAAAAAACATTATATGACAAGCAGATACCTGAACTGGTAAAACTGCTGCTTTTGGTATACCTTTGATAGAATTGTTAACTCCATCCAAGAATATCCAAGCGATCATACTCGTACCTACTAGAGAACTTGCGGTACAAGTTGCTGAAGAAATATCTTCCTTACAAAGTGGTACTTGATTACAGATAACTTCTATATATGGATGAGCATCTTATGAAACTCAAAACAGAGCATTGAAAAGGTGAGTAGATATAGTTGTAGGTACGCCATGAAGGATCATGGACCATATGGATAGATGAAGTATAAAACTTGATAATCTTGCTTATTTTATACTAGATGAAGCAGATGAAATGTTGAATATGTGATTCCTAGATGATATTAAAAAGATATTTGCTAAAACTAAGAAAGATAAAAGAGTGCTTTTATTCTCAGCTACTATGCCAAATGAAATATTGAGTATTGTAAAAAAATATATGTGAGAATGTCAGCTTATATCAGCTAAAAAAGCACAATCTGATCTTGCACAAACTGAACAATTTTATTTGGAAGTAAATGAAAGAGATAAATTTGAAGCTTTGTGTAGGGTGATGGATAACGAACCAGATTTTTACTGAATTGTTTTCTGTAAGACAAAGGCCGATGTAGATTTTTTATTTAATAAACTTCATGAGAGAGGATATATGGCACAAGCTCTTCACTGAGATATAGCACAAAAACAAAGAGAAAATATTCTGAAATTATTTAAAAATAAAAAGGTTAAAATACTTATAGCGACTGATGTAGCTGCTAGATGAATAGATGTAAATGATATGACTCATGTTGTAAATTATAATTTTCCTCAAGATCCTGAAAGATATGTACATAGAATAGGTAGAACTGGTAGGGCAGGTAAGACATGAAAAGCTATTACTTTTGTGACTGGAAGTGAATATAAGAAACTTTGATTCTTTCAAAGAGCTACAAAATCTGATATCAAAAAAGCTGAAATGCCTGAAATTAAAAACGTTATTAAAAATAAACAAACTAGACTAAAGAGTAGTATCTATGCAATGATAGAAGCTTGAAATTTAGATAAATATGGTGAATTTGTTAGTGAATTATTGGTCGATAATGATGCTAATAAGATAATCGCAGCGTTATTGAAAATGGCTTACCAAAATGAATTGAGTGAAGATAACTATAGACCAATAGATAAAGCTGGTACGAGACAAGCATATTCTAGTAATTGAAGCACAAGATTATTCCTAGCTATAGGTAAATTGAAATGATATTCACCTAGGTCATTGGTGGAATATATTTATCAAGAAACTGGTGTAAGTGGAAGAGATATAGATGATGTAAGAGTAATGGAAGACTTTTCTTTTGTTACAGTGCCTAGTGCAAAAGCAGAAATAATAATAAGCAAATTTAAATCTCAAAGACAAGACTGAAAATCTCTTGTAAGTATAGCAAAAGAATCAAGTACGGCCCCATCAAGAGATAGCTATGACAATAAAAAATCTTATGGTAAATCATATTCAAGAGATTCTGGATCTGGATGATATAAGGGTAAGAGTAATTATGGGAAACCAAGTAGTTGATATTGAGATAAAAAATATGGTGGTTGATACTGAGATAAGAAATATTGATGATCTTCTGATAGAAAGTCTTACTGATCATCTGATAAAAAATATGGAAAAAGTTATTAAATATACCTATAAAAGCCTGATATTTCATCAGGTTTTTTTTGAATTTATTCTTTTGAAAATATATCTGGAAAGGTTATAATAAATTTCAAAACAAAAAAGTATATGAAGAAAAATTTTGTAAAAGCTCTTGTCACTAGAGAGTTCTGGGTAGAGTATATAAGCTTGTATGTTTCCATTATTATAAGCACTTTGATTGTTCAGATGGCTATATTAAAGATGGATATGAGTATAATTATATTCTGCTTGATTAAATCATTTTTGGTAACTTTCCCAAATATCATTGCTATCATGTATGGTAGACGTATAAATATAGTCGTAAAGAATTGGTTTATGGAAGTACTTCTTTATGTCGTATGTAGTTTACCGTATTTTGAAATAACCCTTATAGCTATGTATAAACAGGATTTTATCCTGAGCATAGATATGTTGAAGTATTATGCTTTGGTATATTTTGTTATGGGATTATTTATAAAGCCGTATTTGAGTTTTTCAAAGAAGCTTATAAATAGGATATTTGACGGGGAATTCTTTTGAACCCCCGTTTTTTTATTTAGATAATATTGTACTTGTATAATCAAAGGAAATCATTATATTATATCTAATATTAGGTATTAAGAACTTAATAGACTTTTAATTTTTTTTCACTAATTATTATGAAACAAGGAACTATCAAAAAGTGGATAGAAGAGAAAAATTTTGGTTTTATTCTTGCATCTGATGGAGAATTCTTTTTCCATATTTCTGGATGTGTAGAAAACTATCAGCCAAAAGAAGGAGACGAAGTAACTTTCGTTCTTGGGAAAAATGACAGAACAGGTAAAACACAAGCTCAAGACGTACAACCTGCATAGTAGATTTTCTTCAGATATTTTGAAAAAAAAGACTCGCTTAGGCGGGTCTTTTTTGTTACATAGAAATTTTAATAATTTCTATTCAGCTAAAACTTCGCTTAGGACAAGAGCGAAAGCTGGATATACAGCAAGCTGCATTGTTCTCTCATCCAACCATTGTTGGTGGTCGAACAAAAAACGACGTTATCCCACAATGGTGGGATTGGCGTCTTATTTTATTGATTAAAAATCTGGTTTATGTAATTATAATTATATTTAATTTATAATATTTGAAATGAAGCACTCTAAAATAATTGAAAGATATGATTGAACTATGAATGAGCTTTGAGAAGATATTGGCAATCTGGATTATGATGCCTTAGCTGAACTTTTTGCTATATTAACAGCTAAGTTTGAGAAAGACTCTGTAAACGATATGAATATGTGACATCCTCAGGTATCTGACAAATTGAAAAATATATCTATCTGACTAAAAGATATACTAGAAAAAGATGCTAAGCCATTGGCTGATCTATGTAGATGATACAATCAAAGAAACCAAAGATAAAACTATCCTAAATATTCTCGGATCTGATCTTGTGGTCATTTTGGTCAGCTATCTTCTCAGGCATGACAGATAGGGCATGAAAAAAAAGTTGATCACATATCTATAAATTTTTGCTGGATCTCTATTATCAATCAACAAACTAAACATTTATATCTTCAGGTAGCGGGAATCTTTTCACTTGCTTTAAATTTTGATCATTTTTCTAGTGAACTCATATCTATAAGGCTAGGAGATAAATGTATAATTTGTACGCTTAATATTGAAATAGTCCAGTGTTATTTTTTTTAAACAAAAATTACTCCCTAAAGAGTAATTTTATTGATAAGTTGAAAAGATAATTATTCTGCAGCTACTTCTTCAGTTGCTTCAGGAACTATTTCTTCTGCTTCAGTTGCTTCAGGAGTTGCTTCAGTAGCGTCTGTTGCTACTACTTCTTCTACAGTTGTTTCGTCTGTCATTGTGTTTCGAGGTTAGAATATAAAAGGTTTCTCGTACCTATTCTTGATACACATATAACTATAATAAAAAGATAGTGAATAGATAGTCTTTATTGATATAGTAGATAAATTATTTATAAATATTTGACAATTATAATTTAATATATATAATAAATTATAATTTTATATTTATAATGATATATTATGAAGAAAAAAACTTCGCCTGAGGTCCATCAAATGAGAAGATCATCTGCAAAATTTCAAAGAGGAGATACAGCTAAACAAAGATTGGTAAAAGTTTTGGAAGCTAAAGATAAAATTTATTCTTTTGCTGAATTAGAACAAAAATCTATAGTGAGTTTTGAAGAGCTTAAAGCTACATTAAAAGATTATGCTGAGTGATGACGAGCTATATCATCAAGAGTAGTTATTTCAATAATAGACCGTATGAAAATA
Source organism: Candidatus Absconditicoccaceae bacterium (assembly GCA_049305865.1). Lineage (GTDB taxonomy): Bacteria > Patescibacteriota > Gracilibacteria > Absconditabacterales > Absconditicoccaceae > UBA6263. The sequence goes on along the minus strand of JBAQPP010000048.1, from coordinate 38,271 downwards.
AATGAAAACGATAAATGGGATCTTATTGAAATTGCGAAAAAATGAATGAAAGTACATCAAAAAATGGAAGAGCCGATAGAAGAAGAAAAATATCAAAAAGTATATAAGCATTTACTAAACTCTATGAATAGTTGATGAGGTGATGATGGTGATGATGAAGAAGAGGAAGATTCAGCAATATAATAATATTAATGATATAGAAGAGGAGTAATCTCCTCTTTTTTTGTGTATTGCTTATGTTAGATTAATCTATACACTGATATCATAATTTTATATGCTATTTAAACATGACAGAATTACTTATTATTTTTCAGTTACACACTGATAAAAAAACCACTATTGTTAGTGATATGATTATCCCAGTACCTAAATGATTATCAAACACAGAGCTAATGACTCTTATAAAAACTTCTCTTGCTGCAATAGAAGGAGCAGGGGCAATACTCAATATTATCAATCTAAATACTATCAATGCTCCCAAAGTAGAAGTAGTAAAGGATTATACTCCAAGACCAGAACGTACTTCTTTCTGACCTAGAAAAGATAAGAGCTATGGTAATAATGGATTTTCTAGAGGTGAAGGTAGACCATCAGCAAGATATGGAGGACATGCTCCTAGACCAGCTAGAGAAGATGGACCACAAAGGGAAGATAGCAGACCATTTAGAGAAGAGAGTAAATGATGACATCGTCCAAATAAACCATCTGGCGGATACTGACATAAACCCTCATGAGGATGATTCCATAAATGAGGTAGACCATCTCGTCCATCAAGATCAAGATAGTAAGATATCACATAGGAATTAAAAAAATTCCTATTTAGCATAGTTGGATTAGTTTTCTTATTCAAATATTAAATTTACATCAGTTATTCATAAAAAATTAGCATATTTTTTTGCTTGTTCTTTTAATTTTTGATTATCAAATTTAGCCTTTTTGTCTATTATAGAAATATTGATATCTATCATATTTTTTTTAATTTTTCTTTTCCGTGTTCAAATAATTTTTCCATCTAGCATAATCAGTGGAAAGAAAATACCATTTGTAGTGAAAAGTTTACCATGATGCTCAATATCAGCGACTATGGATCTATCTTTATAAGCAAGGAAATATTCATCAAATCATCATAATAAACGTAGACCAAAATCTGATTTAGTTTTTTCATAATTTTGATAAAAATATTGTTTACCGTTATATTCTAATTTCTCAAATTCATGCTGTACTAGTTCGATAGCTTTTTTAGACTCTCATTTTCATAGTCCAGACCATCGTGCAAGATCATCGACAGTGCAAGGACCATGACTGCGGATATACATACGAGCAAGTTCAGTATAATTTTCTTGTGTCGTTGTATTTTTTTTGGATACCCATTCATCAAGAAGAACAAATGTTTCTTCTGTATCTGTAGGAGGACCAAAGCAAATCAATTTACTAGTAGCCGCATAGCAAGTGAGATGATAAACTCGTTGAGTTTGCATGGGGATTCATCATTCCAAAAGGACCTGTCCAATCTGACTACGAGTCAATGATTTTCAACCCCTAAGGGAAGAATCTATAATAGATAATGCTTGTTCTGCATGTTTTGGTGATATTCACAAAAATTCTCTACGTTTTATAAACGAAGCTAAAGTTTTGGATGCACAAATATCGAGCAATCAATGGACGTATTCTGGAGCTATATAATGTAATGTACCACGCATAGGCCAAGTACGAATAATAGATCAATCTCTACATGCTTGTTTGATGTTATCATAAGAAGCATTATCAGTACGAGAGGCCACAACTCGTGTAGCTTGATATAGATCTTGAGATTGGATACATCCATAATGACGTACAACTTCTGCTGGTGTAGCAAATGGTTTGTCTACAAGTCAGTGAGATTGGAGGCGAAGCTCAATAATATTTTTCATTATTACTGAATGAATTATAAATTAAGTCATATGTTCTTGAATAAATTTTTTGATTGCAGGATGAAAAAACAACTGTCTTTTTTCTATCTTAGTTAATAATTTTATTCAGGCTAAAGTCCTTGATCTACTGAGTGCTGTATATGCTTGTCATCAAGTAAATGTGCCATAAAGATCTAGTGTGCAAGCATCGAAAGTCATTCATTGTGATTTGTGGATAGTGATAGAGTAGGCGAGTTTCATAGGTAGTTGTGAATATGTTCATAGTATATCTTCTTGAACTACTCATTTATCAGTAATCGTAACTTCTCTGTTGTATCGCGTCTCTGGTAAAACAGAAATAATTTCGTTTCATATTTCGACGTCAACGAAGTCTTCTCATAGGCTTTTTATAAATCACATAGATCAATTGATCCATCTACCTGATATATCGTTGGTAATCATCATCACCTTTGCTCATTGTTTTAATCTGAGTATATCATCAGCCTTTTTCATACCATCTGGAAATTTTCACTCAGTCTCTCAGTGATAGAGATATTCTTTTCATGGTAATTCAAACAGCTTTTTATTGTTTACGTTATCTACTTTATTTCTATGTGTAGACAACAATATAATATCTCAATCAACTTCTCATAGTTGTTTATTTAATACAGAAAGATGGAAATCGGATATAGTTTCGTTTCTTATAGCGTCTAGGATATCTCAGAAAAATTGATCATGTTCTTGTCTATAATTTTTTTTGAGTTCTAGGATATCATATGGTAATTTATTTTTGAATGTGATGGAATCAAAAAATCGTTCGCTCTCATAATGATTTGTAAATTTATCTTTCCAATCCTGATTACTAACTGGTGGTAATTGAAATACATCTCAAACGAAAATGACTGGCTTACCTCAGAATGGTTTCCTTGCTAGACTAGAATCTCAGGTTTCTTTTGCTAGATTATATGACATCAAAAAATTGATACAATCTATAGTACTAGAGTTGAGCATACTGATCTCATCTATAATCACAAATGGTACATTGATAAGAGTCTTAACTTTTTTCTTTTTGAGTTTATATTGTCTATTTTTTTTATCCATGAGATAATGCTGGATATCTTTGAAATATACATTCTCGATTCATAAAGAAAAAAAAGAATGAACAGTCTGTCATCATATATTGAGTGCTGAGATACCAGTAGATCATAGTGCTAGAGGTGGTTTGGATATACCTGTACAAAATTCTATCACATCTTTGATAAGAGTAGATTTGCCTGTACCAGCTTTACCAGTCAGGAAGATACAATTATCCGTAGTATCTAGTTGCTTTAGAAATGACAAAGCATCAGTATTATCTTTTCGTTTTTTTAGAATTTGTTTATATCTAGTTTTAGCATCAGGGGAGAGATTATCAATATTTAGCATAAAGTACAATTAATTTTAAATGATAAACTATATTTATTAATTACATCAAAGAATACAATTAATAAAAAAATAACTTACTATTTTAAGTAATGCTTTTAATAAATTTGTTTAAATCTAAGTTATTTTGACTTCATATTTATATTTAAATAATTAGTTTAAAATATTGACTTTATATATTTAATGTTTATACTATAATATAGTGCTTTATATATAATATATATCATATGCTTAATACTATTAGTTCTTCATGAAGTGAGAAAAATACAATAAATATTGTTGAATGAGATTTGAATATATCTCTTGTTTTGAATGATATGACTCAGATTGAAGCAGATGCTTACGTTGTACCACACTTTAATTGAGCGGCATCTTTTGGTGGTGTTGGCTGAGCTATAGTGAGGGGAGGCGCGCTTAAATGAATGGAAGAATATGAACAAATAATAGAAACCGAGAAACAACAAGAAGGAAAAGATATTAGAAAATTTCAAAAATGGAGTAAAGCCACATTAACAGAATCTGGTTGATGAAAATCAAAATTTCTTATTCATGTCGTATCTGTAGCATCTTCTGCTGAAGAAGAATTTAATGTTGTTTCGTCTTCTGTTTCCAATGCTTTAATAGAGGCTAATAGAAAATGATTGGAAACTGTTATTTTCCCTGCTTTGGGTACGGGGATTATAGGGAATCTAACAGCAAAACAAGCAGCAAAAGCTATTATGAATGGTGTTGTATCATTTCAAAAAATACAGCCAGAAAAAGACGAAAAACAATCAATAAAAAAGATTATGATAGCAATCTATTGAGATCAAAAAGCATTTAATGACTTTGGTGATATTTTAAAAAATCAATCATATGAATCTGTTCAAGCAGAGACTGGAGAAAAAAAACTTAATATTTCTGAACGAATGGAATGAATGAAGAAGGATTGATTTGATACTGGATTTATTGGAATAGCTCTTAAAAATGATGATTTAAGAAAATATACTTATAGTGTTCAAAATCTAGTTTTAGACGCGATAGCTGATCAAGTACTTGTTCCATGAGAAGGGATGAAAGATCTTATAAGAATAACAACAGAAAGGAATAGAATGCAGTGAGAATTGTTAAAAGTGATTGCTGACGCTGACAAAAAAAAGAAGAAATGAAAAAATTTAGCTAGATCTGGAATGATAGATAATATTACTTATTGAAATCCAAAAAAGTATTTAGAAGCAGTTATTAAAAAATATGAAGAAATGGATGATTTTAGAATAAAAGAAGAAGATGAAAATTTTCTTGATAATATAAAATTGAATAGTGTTATGGTTGAGAAACGAAAAACAGCAGTTTCTAAGTGAAATAATACTGAAATAAATAAACAATTTAAGATTTAAGTATTTATAATATAAATAGATTTTTTTTTATTTTGATATCTTAAATATATCTTTATTATATTTTTTACTTGAGTTAAGTCGTAGATTACTCATTTTATCTAACAGATCATCTGTTTCTTCAAAATAATTAGCTCATACAAAATTTTTTAGGGAGTAAAGATGGTCCATTGTTAAGATAATGATTTCATATCAGATTACCCAAAATGTTTCAGATATTAATATTTTTGAAGAACCTTTAGCATACGCATCTGTAACAGGTCTAGACATATTACAATCTAAATGGCCCCCATATCATCAATGAGAATAAAACGAATTAAAGCCATATCATTTTATTTCAAAATGATTCATCAGTTTTGTTATGGTTGTTTTCTCTGGATAGAATTTTTGTCGCCAATAATAATGTTTTGTCTCTTCATATTTTATATCCACATCAGTATAGTTTGAAATAAATTGTTTATAAGAATCATAGTATTCTTCACATCTTTCGTTAAACTCCAATTCTTTTTCTCCAATAATGAATGTATATAGAACCCTTTCTTTTAACATTCTTAGCAACGCATATGCCACTGTGTGTTGTCAAAACTCCAAGCTATACATTATGATCTGTGTAATATCTATAATTTCTGATGCTATTTGTTGTAAGGTTAATATATTCTTTGGATTAGAAATAATCTGTTCTTTTTTTTCGTTTAATATTTCAACAGGAATTGAAAGATATATTCACTGTATTGTAAGTATATTTTCATGTAAATAATCTCATAAATTCTTATCTATTTTGTTTTTTTGGTTTATCAAAATAAGATCTAACGCTTTATGAAAAACAATGGCAGCATTAAGAGGTTTATAGTTATCTCTTATTTTAATTAATTTTTTTAGCATGTAAATATATAATTTAAAATAAAAATATACAAGAAAATCCCTCAATCAAATAAAAACTAATATATAAAATATAATATTGATATAAACGATATTATCAATTATTTTTAATTTAACATACAATAATAAAAGCTAATTGCAAAATAAGATAGTAGAGGAGAGGATATTCAAAAGAAATACACTTTCATAGAAAATTATACCCTACAGAAAAATTATAGAATTTAGATTCTAAAAAGACAAAAATTTAAGGTAAATGGATTAAATATAAACTCAGGATCAAAATATGTCATTCCCAACTATTCTGCACTTTGCACAATGTATCTTGTGCAAAGTATAGTCTATTTCTTTCAAATCCTCTAAATTTGCTTTAGATCTTATATTTCGTTTATTTGTGTAAAATAAATTAATTATTTGATCAGACTTTTTTTTGAAAATTTGTCGGAAGTACAAAACATATATTCTTTGTCCCTCCTAGAATGACAAGTATTTCTTTTGTATTACTATTGCAAACAAATGACGCAGAAATGACTTTATAGACCAAAATGACGTGAAAATAAGACACGTTTTTCTTATTGAGCTGTAGTTGGTTCAGCTAGGGTTGAAAATCATTGAATTTGAATCGTGTAATATGGCTTTTTGAGCCAGAATGAGGGGAGTTTTAAAAACAAAAAATTAGGGTAGTACTACTCTATTAAATTAAGAATTTTAAATTTATAATGCAGAAAATTTTGTGAATAAAAAAATAAAAATATTTATATAGAAAATATAGATCAGATTTTATTAATTTTTAAAGAAATTTCATTTACTTTGCACAAATTATTCTTTCAATAATTCATCCAGTTGTTTGTTCATATATAAGCTTGTTTGTATTCAGCTTATATTTGTTGAGGTTATATTTGTCGTATCTTTGTTTCCGGATTTACCAGAAAAGAAATAAAATATGATATAACTCACTATATTTATTATGATTACTCGTATGATGTAACGTCTGAGTTTATTACTCATGATTTTGGGACCTATAAAAATTATAGGTATACCCTACTCTTCTTTAAAATATTTACAATTGGAAATTAATTATTTTCGTACTCTTCTATCTGTTTTTTTACTAGTTCTTCATCTTCTGGATTGGTTACTCCAAATCGAGTATCTGGTGTAGAATACAATTTCATTTTGAATCACTCCTCTTTTACGATGTTTGATATCTCTACTGGTAGATAACATTCGATTTTTCTATCTCCATTATGTTCTATTTTGAAGTATGATGATCTATTATTTAACGCTTCTAAAGCTGATTTACTCAATCAAAAAATATTCATACTACATAGATCTTTGTTATTTAATCAGATTTCTGATAATTTTTGTTTTTCTATTCATATCATTTCTTTGATATCTTGGACATAATTTTCTCAATCTATCTGGAATATCCCTCTATTTACAGATCATTTATCTGGTACAACATTTTCAAGTATATATCATATAGATACTGATTCATCAGAATTTTGTAGATGATCAAATAATATTTTAAATGAATTAGTTCAATATATATCATCTCAGTTACATACTACACATGGTCAAGTTATAAGATCTTTTGCTGAGCATAGAGCATCTACTGTTCATCGTGGTCTATCTCTTGTAGTTTCATCAAATGTTTGAGTAGCATATTCTACTGGTATTGATTGATAATTATCACCAAATGTTTCTTTAAATGGAGAAGATGTCATTTTACCGACTATAAAGATTATTTTAGAGAATCATGCAGGCAATGCTTGCTGCAAAGAATATTCTATAAGAGTAGAATTGTTTGGTCAGACTTTTGCAAATTGTTTGATCTTACCGCCAAAGCGAGATGACATTCAAGCAACCATATAAACCAATGCGATTTCTTTATTCATAGATCAGATATTAAAAATTAAATTTTGATGACTTTATAATTTATTGTAGAGATAATTTCAAGTTAAAAAAAAAGACTATCCAGTAGAAAACAGGATAGCCGGTTCGAGAACCGGTAAGCAGCCTATTACTATTAGGCCTATAGAATAAGAAGCTTGTAACTGCCTATTTTATATGCCCAGTAAGAATATAGAAAACCGGTTCAAGAATAATGATGCGAAGTCACGTTTGTGTAAACGGAGAGCTTTGCTAACAAATCTACAGAATACTGAGGTTTGTTTTTAAGATTATAAGTCCATATGACATTACTCATTTTTGTTTAATGTTTTTTTGTTTTACATTAGCATGAGTAATCTTGTTTATAAAAAAAACAAATAGAATACATGATAATCCACTATACTTTTGTTATCACATGATTGAATTTGTAAATAGATTGATAGTTACATAATTATCTAAAGTTATATAATATTGGTGTATTGATGTATTAGTAACTGGGAATTGGTAATTGATAACTGATAATTAGAAATTAAAAAAAACCAGAAGATTAATTCTGGTTTTTATATATTTATATTTTTAAATATTATATTATTCTTGTACTGTAGGAGCGAAATCTACTACTGGTGCGTTTTCTGCTCATTCATTAGCTTCAAATAGATTTGTTTGAGAGAATCACATGATTCAAGCTACTATATTATTTGGGAAGCTACGTACGTATATGTTGTATACTTTAGCTGTATCATTGAAATTTTTTCTTTCAACTGTTATTCTATTTTCTGTTCATTCCAATTGAGCTTGTAGTTCTAAGAAATTTTGATTTGATTTAAGATCAGGATAATTTTCAGTTACCATCAATAATCTTGAAAGAGCTGATGAAAGTTCTGTCTGTGAACTTTGGAAGTCAGCAAATTCTTTTGCATCGTTTACATTTACATTAACTTTTGTAGCTGATGCTCTAGCATTTGTTACTCATAACAATACTTGTTGTTCTTGTGCAGCAAATCATTTTACTGTATTTACTAGGTTTGGTATAAGATCCAATCTTCTTTGGTATACATTTTCTACTTGTGATCGAGCTGTTTTAGTGGATTCATCCAATGAAACCAATTTGTTGTATTTACCTGCTAATAATAGTATGATTACTACAATGATTCATACAATAATTAATCGTGTCTTTTTCATCTTAAATAGCTTATTTAAAAATTAAAATATTAACTGATTTTTTATACTTTTATTTTTGTTATTTTCAATATTTTATCGTTTTCCTCATCAACCTCCTCCACCAAAACTTCATCATCAAAATCATCCAAATCAACCTCATCATCAGCCACTAAATCCGCCACCAATTATTCCTCATCCAAGTCATCACTTTCATCCTTTACCGAATATTCATAATAACATTCATATATATCAAGCTATAATAGGCATTATTATATTTGATATGATCAATCAGACTATTATTGAAGCTCATAATATAACTAATACTGTAATGATTCGTTTGTTTTTATTTTTTATTTTTGATTTTGGTATAATAGAGCGTCATATTACAGATGCTATAAATAATCGGAATATTATTAATTCAATATTTATTTTTCCTCGGTCTGTAGATAGATTATCTGGTTTATAAGCTTCGATGACTGTAGGATCTTTTTGTATGTATAAATTGATCTCATTTATGGCTGCATATATTCCTTGGAAATAATTTCATTCTCTAAAATTTGGGACTATATTATTTTCTCATATTCTTTTTGCTATTGCATCTGGTATAGTTCATTCTAGTCAGTATCCAATCTGTATAGATCGAGATCTATCCTCCATAGCAAACAACATAATGATTCCATTATCTTTTGATTCTTCTCATACTCACCGCTGGGTTCATATTTCTGTAGCGAGCAAATTAACATCATCTCAATCTATTGTAGGTACTATAAGAACTGCTATTTCTGTGCTTGTTGTCTGTTTTATATTGGATATTAAATCAGAAATCTGGGTTTTCTGATCTACTGTCAAAGTATTTGTCATATCGTTAACAAATCAGTCTGGGCTAGGAATTTCAAATCATAGAGTAAAAGAAAATAGTATAGTTAGTAATAGGAAAGTTGAAATCTTTTTGATCATCTTATAATAATGTTGTTATAAATTTTTCAATTAGATGCTAGACCGGTCTATTTAATAAAAATTTCTGTTATTAGTAGATCGGGCCAGATTTATAGGTAAATATTACACCACTACCCTACCATGTTTTAGTAGGTATTATCTAGAGATTTAGTCGCTTTTTCTGTAAATTTCATAATTTCTTTTTCAAAATGTAGTTCTATTTCTCATACTGCTCCATTTCTATTCTTTCTTATACATATATCTGCTGTTCATTTTCTATCTGTATCCTGATCATAGTAATCTTCTCTATGTATCATTATAACTGCGTCGGCATCTTGTTCTATTGCTCATGATTCTCTAAGATCTGAAAGCTGTGGTTTTTTATCTACACGCTGTTCAACTGCACGAGAAAGTTGTGATAGTGCAATAATAGGCACATCAAGTTCTTTTGAAAGCTCTTTTAATCATCTAGATATTTCACTTATTTCTTGTACTTTATTGTTTGATGTATATGTTACTCAGTGCATCAATTGTAGGTAATCTATAATTACCAAATCTAAATTTCATTTTTCTATTTTGAGTTTTCTAAGTTTTGACTTGAGTTGTGGCACTGTATATGCTCATTTGTCATCTATATAAATTTTTGTTTCACCCAATGCTTCCATAGCTTCTCATATATTTGCAAAATCTTCTTCTTCTAGGTTTCACTTTGAAAACTTATACATGGGAACTTTTGAAATTTCTGATAGTATCCTATCTACTATAGATTCTGATTGCATTTCTAGTGTCAGCAATGCTACTGATTTGTTTTGTTTGAGTGCTACGTTTGTAAGTATATTGATAGCAAAAGATGTTTTTCACATACTTGGACGTGCTGCAATTATAATTAGTTCTCAAGGCTTAAATCACGTTAGTAGATTATCTAATCATACATATCCAGAAAGAACTTTTTTCTCGTTTGCTTTCTCTGGATTATCAACTATCTCCATATAAGTTTCTATTCTTTGTTTTAAGATATCTGAGATTTTAACCATAGAATCTCACATTTTTTGTTGTGTAAGTTCGAATATTTTTTTTTCTATATCATCCAATATTTCTGAAGTATCTTTCTGTTGATATACGTCTCATATGATTTTTTGTGATACTTTGAGTATATTTCTGAGCGTTGATTTATCTTTTACTATCTTTGAATATTCTCCACAAGATGATGTAGACATCAAGAAACTAGATAGATCATAAAGATAATCTATTCATCAGATTAGATCTATTTCATTATTTTTTGTGAGTTGATCAGCTACTGTCACAGCATCTATTGTCTTACGTAACATCCATAGCTCTTGTATTGCTTTGTATATCATTCAATGTTCTTTTTGGTAGAAATCTTGGAACATCAATCAATCACCGTCATATATTCGTATAACGTCATTGTCCATCAAAGCTCAACATAGAACTCATTTTTCTGCTTCAATATTATGTGGTGGTAAGTTGATATCATCAGTTTTAACCATATTATTAACTACTAATTTAAAATATTGTATATTATGAGGGCCCAATATATATTTAAAATAAATAGATTATCAATTGAAAAAAATATTTAATCTGTCTATATATGTCTATTTAGAATAAAGATCAGTCTTTATATATTTTATTGTTTGCATTTAATCGTTTTTGTATAGTTCATATATCTCGGTAAGAATCTATTTTGATAGTATATATATCAGTCTGTTTTGCTAAAATATTTATCGCATCTGCTAGGCGAAATTTTCATCAATTTTTCTGTTTTTTTATATCATTTAATATACTAAAAATCTGTTTTGGTAATATACAAAATCAATCCCATATATAATTTGAAGGTGATTTGGTAATGTCACGACTTTCTTCTATCTGGATTAATTTTTCTCAATCCAATACTGCTACTCAATGGTTTCATGTCTCCTCTATAGGTTGAGGGACTATAGCTATTATAGGACATTTTGTTTCTTGGAACTTTTGGAATATTTTTTGAAAATCTGTTGGATTGAATATAGCATCTCAGAAGTTTAACATAAAATAATCATCATTTAGTCGATCTTGAGCTTGCAATACTGCTCATCATGTACCTAGCCATTCTAGTTGTTTTACAAATGTATAGTTTGCCATATTTCTTGGCTTATTTACCATCTCTAACATTTCAGTTTTTCATTTTTTTTCTAACATATCTTCAAGCTCATAATTTTTATCAAACCGATCTTCTATAATCTTTTTTTGTGTTGTATTGATTATGACAATATCTTTGATTCCACATCAAACTATTCAATCTACTATGTATTGTATTACTGGTTTATCTCATATTGGCATCATTTCTTTAGCTATTACTTTTGAGATTGGTAGCATCCTTGTCCCGTATCATCAAGCGACTATAAGTGATTTCATAGTAATAGATTAAAGAGTTAAAATATATTTAAAACTAGAATAACTGTAGTTGAGTAGAAAAGAAGTTTAATGTGAATAGGAATCATTTTTCTATTAATTTTGTGTTTAAGTTTTCGCTTGATCATTGTGAATTACAATCTTTGTTTGCTATGGGGATTAATAATATATTATCTGTTATATTTTCTGTTATCGTATTTAGAACCGGTATTGTCATTCATAGATTCAACTTTATTATTTCATTTTGAAATATATCTTGTAGAAAAGATTCTGCTTTTCAAAAATATTTATTTTTTGTGTCTATAGCTGTCCATTGAGATATTTGATTTACTTTGATATCATATTCTACGTAATCGGGCAGATTTGAGCCTATCCATTGTTGAAATGATTTTATTATTTTCTCTGCATTTTGTTTTTTGACTGTTTTAAAGCTTATATTTGCTATAGCTTTATTTTGTATCGTAGATCTTGAATTTTTATCGTTATATCAAGATTTTATTGAGGTTATTTGAACTGTAGGTCTGAGTCAAATCTGTGATATATAATCTAAATTTTTTTCTTTGAATAATGTCTTCATAGATAATTCTTTTTGTATCTTGTCTATTTCAAATTCTATCTTTTTATTACTTAGAATTGTATTGAATGGTATTTCTTCTACATCATAGTAAAAATATGGTATGTTAATTTGGTTATTCCCTCAATGTATTTTAGATAATAATTTGCAAGCTTCATGTATTGCATTGGGAACTATTCATCAGTATGTTCAAGGATTTATCTGATTGTTTGCTGTTTTGATGATCAAAGATATATCTATATTGCCTCTTGTGGATACTCATATACATCACTTATCATTTACCAAATTTCAATCTGAAATAAGAAAAAAATCTGATTTTAATTTTTCTTGATTCTCTATTATAAATCTTTTGGTATTTTCAGATCAAATGTTTTTCTCTCACTCTATAAAGAATCTTATATTATATCAAAGATTTTTTTCTTTTATCAACTCAAATATAGATACTATATGTACTAGTAACTGTCATTTTGTATCTGCTACTCATCTTCCATATATGCTTTCTTTTCAGATATACAAAGAAAAGGGATCATCTTTTCGTCAATCTTTTTTATTTGCAGCCAATACATCATAGTTTCAGTAAATTGTACATGTAGGTAGACTTTTATTGTGTTCATAATCAGCTATTACAATAGGATTTCAATATCATTCTATAAATTGAACTTCCATCTTATGTTCTTCAAATATTTTCTTTAATCGTTTAGCTGCTTTTTTTATATCACCCAAGTGTTCCTTGTCTATTGATATGCTCGGAATTTCTATAAATTCTTTTAATAATTGATAGTATTGTGCTATCATCATAGTTGGTTGAAAGATTAAAAAACTATTTTGCGTAGTTTTTTATTTTTCTTTTTGCTTTTTCATTTGATGGTTCTAATTCTAATATCTTGAAGAAATATTTTTTTGCATTATCTGATTCATCGATTTCTTCATATAGATCTGCTAGTGTCATCATATAATTTGTATTTGTTGGTCTAAGCTTTACGATCTTCTCCATACAATCTATTGCTTCTTTTTTTCTTTCTGTATTATATAGAATCTCTACCATACTGATATAGTATTTTGGATTGGTAGGTTTGAGATTAATAGCTTTTTCAACTAATATTTCCGATGTTTTGAGATCTCATGTGAGTAAGTATATTTCTCATATTTGTCGTATTGCATTGTGATCCTCTGGGTCCTCTTCTATAATTTTTTTTGATAATGATAATGCTTTTTTATGATCTCATATTGTAAAATATAATTCTGCTAATTGTTTTGTTATCTCTAAATTACTTGGTTCTATTGCCAATCATTCTATTAATTTTTTCTCATATTCATCTATTTTTCATTCTTTTTTTAGTGTTAACGCTTCGTATACTATCCTTTCTAATAGTTTTTTTTGTTTTAAAATAATATTTTTATCTTGTTCACTTAATGGTTCTTGCTCTTCTTCCAATTCAATAACAACCTCATTTTTGGGTTTAGTTATTAACTCTTTTATTTCATCTATCGGTTCTATATTAGTCTTTTCAGAACCAAAATCTTTTATTGTTTCTGTTTCTATTTCTATTTGTTCTTCTTGATTTTTTTCTAGAATTTCTTTTTTTATTTTTTTTAGAGTTTTAAAGTCACTAAATTTTTGTTCAAAAAAATTTCAAACTTTTAAAGTTCTTTTTGTTAATATAAAGAATAGTAATCATAGTGGTATAGCAACTACTATAATAGTAAGTACTATCCATAAAATTGTTCAAATTTTTAACATGTTTATATATTATTTTTCTAAATTATCTTTGTTGTCTTTTTTGTGATTTTCTTTTTTTTCTATATGTTCTGGTATCTTTGCTTTTATTATTTTTAGTTGTCAAACAGGGACTCTAAATGTTTCTCATTCACTTGTTTTGATTGTAACTTCTCATGTCATTATATTGTATGATGTAGAGTATCATTTTGCTTCACAAGATTTACAATCTACTTCAGATCATTTAGGTGGATATTTTTTACTTTCTTCAGTATATAATTCCAATTCATATATTAAACTACATTTTAATTTACCACATCTTCACTTGAGTCTTTCTATATCTCTTCATTCTAGATTTTGTAATATAATATTTTCCATTTCTACACTTGGTAGTGCTCTAGAGCTTTTACAACAAAGATTTAATCAATTGCATCATGCTATATGATCTGTACCTGGTGACATTTTGACCATATCCCTCGCTCCAACTTGGAATAGAAATATATTCTTTCATAATTTTTCTCTTAATCCCTTCACAAAGTCTGTGAATACATATCTTTCTTCTGAATAAAAATAAAAATAAATCTGATCTCAATATATATTAAACCTTGCTGTTACCGGTATAGATCACTTGAAATTCTTTTTAAATAAATCTTTGAATAATGGAAATATATCCAAGGCAAATTTTTGCTGTTCTTCAAAAAATTCTTTATCTTCTCATTCTAATTTCCTTTCAAAGGTTCATTTTCTATCTGTTAAAATTTCATGTCATAAATTTATTCAGATTGATAATTTTGTTGTATTGTTTTTATCTTCAAGATTATAGACTATTTTATCTCATGTTTTTATAGTGGAAAAGGATTCGTCGTCTACCTTAATTATTTCTATATTCTTGTTTGTAAACCAGTCTAGTACGTATAATTTCATCAGTTATGTATTAAATATAAAGTAGATTTTTGAATTAATTGTTGAACTTATTTTTTTTTGGACATTAGATCTTCAAATTCTTCTCTTGTAAGATATTCCTTATCCAATAGGATAACTGACATTTTTTCAATTAGTGTTTTATTTTCTTTTATGATTTTTTTTGAATTTTCATAACATGATAATAAGTATGATTTAATTTTTTGATCTATTAATTCTGCTGTTTTTTCACTGTAATTCTTAAATAGTTTATATTCTTCTTTGTTCTGATCTCAATATTGTATAGGTCATAGTTCTTCATCCATTCAATATTTTGTGACCATATTGTATATTATTGCTGTGGCTTTTTCAAAATCATTGGATGCTCAAGTGGTTATATTGTCTTTTCAAAAGAATACTTCTTCAGCTGCTCTTCATCATAATAGTGATGTTACCTCATCCATAAACTTGGATTTAGAATATAGATATTTGTCTTCGTTGGGTAATATCCATGTAACTCATAATGCTTGTCATCTACGTACTATAGATATCTTTTCTACTGGATCTGCATGAGGTAATATATGAGATGTAATGGCATGTCATAATTCGTGGTATGCTATTATTTTTTTCTCTTCTTCTGTAACTCATTTTCATTTTTTCTCCGGTCACATAAGTGCTTTCTCTAATGCATATTCAAAATCTTTTGCTTCTATTGTACTTCTATTTTCTTTTGCTATTTTCAAAGATGCTTCGTTTGTTATATTTTCTATATCTGCTCAGACTAATCAACTTGTTCTTTTGGATAATGATTCTATTTTAACATCTTTTGCAATTTTCTTTTTTTTGAGGTAATAATTAAATATCTCTATTCTTTCTTCATATGTAGGAGCTCAAACCATAATCTTTCTATCAAATCTTCATGCTCTGAGTAATGCTGGATCAAGTACGTCTGGTCTATTTGTGGCCGCTATTACTATTATCTTTGTATTGTTATCAAATCAATCCATTTCAGTTAAAATTTGGTTTAGAGTCTGTTCTTGTTCTTGATGTCATCATGTAAAACCTGATCCTCTCTTTTTACCTATAGCGTCTATTTCATCTATAAATATTATAGCTCTTCATACTGCTTTTGCTTTTCAGAATAATTCTCTTACTTTTGCTGCTCACATTCATACCAACATTTCCATAAATTCTGATCAAGAAGCACTAAAAAATGGAACTGATGCTTCTCAAGCTACTGCTCTAGCAAGAAGTGTCTTACCTGATCATGGTTGTCAGTAAAGTAAGACTCATTTTGGATGTCTTGCTCATACTTTGTGATATTTTTCAGGATTTTTGAGATAATCTACGATTTCACTAAGCTCAGATTTTACTTCTTCCATTCATGCTACGTCTGAGAACTTTGTTTTACTTTGATCCTTTACAGCCTGTTTACCTACCTTTATGTTAAATGGGAATCAACCTCATTTTGGCATAGCAAATTTTGCAAGGAAGAATAGTACAAGCAAAAATAAAATCAATGGTCATACTTGTTCTAATATCTTTTGAAAGACTCAGGTTTCTGTAAATTCAACTTCTACTTTTGTTTTTCAATCAAGGTTTATTCATAGATCTTTTAAGGATGTATCCGTCGGCTTATATGAGTTATAAATATTAAAGAAGTCTTGTTTCAATGTCTTATTGATAGACATAAAGGATTTTTCCTCTCATGTTCATAGAAATTGATATCACTGTAGTTTGGTATCGTTTATTATTTTTATATTGGAAAATGTTCATGAATTGTAAAATATTAACCATTGATCCAATGATAAATCTTTTTTCTCTTTTATTGTTTGGATTGTATTATTTTTAAGAATATTGCTACTTTTATATATTTGAAGCAGTCACATCATAATAACTATAAACAATATCGTGAATATTATGCCCTTTTTCATAAGTTTCTAAAAAACTAAATAAATATGTCTATTTAGTATATAAAATTAGGTTTAGATTTCAATTAAAAAGTTTAAAGTTGAAAGTGAAAAGTAGAATGTTAAAAGTAAGTTGAAATATTTAGTTGATAAATTTTATATATTGTGGATGAACTGAAATCTTTATTAAAAACTACGTCTAAATATCTGTCACTTTTGGAAAAAAACTGAATACATAATCCAAAGGATTTTTTGCAATATTTTCCTAGAACATATGAAGATAGAACTAAGATAAGAAATCTAAATGAACTTATTTTTGATGAAAAATGATGAACTACTACAAAAGGTAAGATAATCTCTAAGAAAGTTTTTATGAGATGAAGCAAAAGGATATATGATATAGGCTTTGTAGATGAGATATGAAATAAATGAGCTATATCTATTTTTAACTCATGATACTTGGCAAGTCAGATACAAGAATGAGAATGGTATATTATAATATGAAAACCAACTATCAAAGCTAGGAAAATGGTGTTTTTCCATCCTAGTGTGGTAAAAACGACATGAGAAGAATGAGAAATTATTGATCAGGATCCAACGAAAGGAGATGATGAAAGTTTTAAAATGGGTAGGATTTATCCGATATATCCTGAACTATATTGAATATCATCTGGATGGTTTGCCAAAAAAATGTGGTGACTTATGGACAAAGTAGACATATTTTTTGATGAGTACTTACCTAATGAATTCTTACAAAAATTCGATCTTTTAAATGTCAAAGATACTATCCAAGAAATTCATTTTCCTACAAATATTGAATTGAATAAAAAAGCTTTTCATAGAGTATTTTTTGACAGATTACTTAGAATACAATTATATTCGTTGTTAAATAAAGATGATTATATTTTATGATCTAAACTTGCGGATATTGGAGAACCCAATCGAGAGGAGGTAAAAATGATAATAGAAAGATTGCCTTTTCAGTTAACTATGGCCCAAAAAAAAGTAATAAAACATTTGATTGAGGATCTGCATATGTCAAAGCCTATGATGAGGCTCTTGCAATGAGATGTGGGAAGTGGTAAAACTGTGGTTGCAGCGATAGCAGCTTATTATACACATAAAATGCTTTGATGACAATCAGTCTTTTTGGCTCCTTTGGAAGTTTTAGCTAATCAACACAATAGAACTTTAGCAAAATTATTGTTACCATTATGATTGAATGTTGCTCTTTTGACTTGATCTATGACAAAATGAGAAAAAGATAAAATAAAATCTGATTTAAAACAATGAAAAATAAATGTACTCGTCTGAACTCATGCTGTTTTACAAGAAGATGTAGAATTTAAGAATTTAAAATATGCTGTTGTAGACGAACAACATAAATTTGGAGTAAGACAAAGGGCTGTGTTGAAGAGATTTGGTAGTCCACATATATTACAAATGAGTGCAACTCCTATACCTAGATCTATGGCATTAGCATTTTTTGGAGAATTTGATGTGAGTATAATAGATGAAATGCCAGTTGGTAGAAAGCCTATTTTTACAAAGATAATATCTGAAAAAGAATATGTAAATCTTAAATTATGGATATTATCCAAAGTCAATGAGTGACAAAGAGTATTTATAGTGACTCCATTAATTGAAGAATCAGAAAAAATGGAAGAATTGAAAGCTGCTATGACTCAGTTTGAAGAAGCAAAACAATTATTCCCTGAGCTTAAATGAAAAATATGATTACTTCATGGTAAAATGAAATCAAAGGATAAGGATGATGTAATGAATCAATTTAAATCTTGAAAATTATGTCTGCTCGTGTCAACTACTGTTATAGAAGTGTGAGTGGATGTGCCAGAAGCAACAATAATGGTAATAAAAAATGCTGAACGTTTTGGTCTTTCTCAGCTTCATCAATTGAGATGAAGAATATGAAGATCTGATATTAAATCTTATTGTTTTCTAGAAACCAAAACCAAGTCTTGAGATACTTACAAAAGACTTAAATCTATGGAAGAAATTACTGATTGATTTAAACTAGCAGAAATAGATTTACAAAATCGTGGTGCATGAGAGATATTAGGTACTATGCAATCTTGAGAATCTGATATACCTCTTCATGTGTTATCTGATATGAAATTTCTTGAAAATGTTCAAGAATGAGCTAAATGGTTATTGGAAAAATATCCTAAGCTGAAGTGATTAGATTTATTGAAAAAATATTTGAACGATAAAATGTGAGATGTACTTATATAAAAATTTATTCTAACTTTCGATCTATTTCTTTTTCTCCTCTATTTCTTAAAATTTCATTTACTTTTGAGAAGTGTTTACATCAAAAAAATCATCTATGTACTGAAAATGGTGATGGATGAGCTGCTTTGAGAACTATATGTTTGGAACTATCTATAAATCATTCTTTGGATTGTGCAAATGCTCATCGTAATAGAAATATTAATCAGTTTTTTTTATCTGATAGTTTTTTTATTACTTCATCTGTAAATGTATGTCGTCAGATATCTTTGTGTGATGCCGGAGTGTCTTTTCTAACGGTTAAAACTGCATTTACTAATAATATTCACTGTTTTGTTCGTTTGGTTAAATTTCATAATTCTGGCCTAGAAATTCACAAATCTGACTCAATTTCTTTAAATATGTTTTTAAGTGATGGTGGTTGTCTCACTCAGTCTTGTACAGAAAAACATAATCAATGCGCTTCTCATTCTCAATGATATGGGTCTTGTCATAATATAACTACCCTAACTTGATCAAATGGCGTCTGATTAAATGCATTAAAGATATTTTTTCACTCAGGATAAATTATGTTTCAATTATTTTTTTCTTGTAATAAAAATTCTTTTATTTGTAAAAAATATGGTTTTGAAAATTCTTCTTTGAGAACTTCTTTCCAACTATTTTCTATGTTGACATTGTTAATATCGACAGATGTAGACATTTAAGGAATTATAAATTCTAAATTATAAATTGGATGATATAGAAAAAATATTATTATTCAATATTTTTTGATTTTTGTGTTGAACTAAAAATCTATTTCATTAAAAGACTTGTACCCAAATAGGTATTATCCCAATTTATTGGGAAGGAAAGTCCTGACACCAAAAAAAAGTTAACATCTAACGGATGTTGGAACTCTGCTTTAGCAGGCAAATGAAAGTGCCACAGAAACGTAAACTATTCTGCAGTAATGTAGGAGAAAGATGCAACGTGGATATGGGTCTTTATTGATTCTAATCCTCCTTAGTTGGACTGATAGTTCTTCAAGTGGTAAACCATAACTGGTGCAAGCTTATTCGCTTTTGCGAGGAAGTGCAAAATATCCATTATAAGTGGATTTAGATACATGATACCTAGTACAGAATCAGGCTTATTATTTGGGTAAAATTATTATAGGGCCGTAGCTCAGCGGTAGAGCGGGAGTCTCCAAAGCTCCGCGTCGCGGGTTCAACTCCTGCCGGTCCTGATCTAAGAGAATTAGAAACATTGTTTCTAGTTTTTTTAAGTTTATTCTATTCTTGAATATTATTAGCTATTTCATATAGTTTATTTTTAATGTTTTATGACTTTTTTGTTTCTAATATGTCTAGTAATCAGAATCCAATAATTCTTCGTTTTGATAATGTATCTTTTGCTTATAGTGATTGAAAACATCCTATTTTGATAGAAAGTGATTTTTCTATACGTCAAAATACTAAGATAACTATTATGTGACAGAACGGGTCAGGTAAAACAACTATATTTAAAATGATTACCTGAGAACTTAAACCTCAATCAGGTAAAATCAATATTGTAAGCTGAAATACGATTGCTATTTCTAGACAAGTGGTTCCTAGAGATCAGTTACATCTAACTATAAAAGAATTTTTTGAAACAGCATTTGATGAAAAAGACTATCAATTGGATAAGAAAATAAGTGAAGTACTAAAAGTTGTTAATTTTAATGTCCCGATAAATAAGCAGATTAAAGATTTTTCTGGAGGTCAACAAGCAAGACTTTTATTGGCTTATGCTTTGATACAACATCCTGATATCCTTCTTTTGGATGAACCAACCAATAATCTTGATGCTAATTGAATTAATGATCTAATTGCTTTTTTGATATCTTATGATAAAACAGTGGTTGTAATCAGTCATGATGCAGATTTTTTGAATATATTTACAGACTGAGTATTGTATCTAAATAAAGCGCGTTGCCAGGTAGAACAATATCGATGAGATTATTATGATGTAGTAGAACAGATTGCTGCACAAATAGAAAAAGAACAGATGCAGAATGCAAGAGCTGAAAAAAAGATTATAGAAGCAAAAGAAAAGATAAATTTCTTCTCCAATAAATGAGGTAAAATGCGTAAATTGGCTAGTAAAATGAGGGACGAAGTAGAAGAAGCTGAAGAAAATAAGGTGGAAGTAAGGAAAGACGATAAAACCATTACTCCATTTACCATACCATTTGAAAACCTTGTATGACCTATAGTATCTATACATAAAATTGGACTTATGAATTCATCTCATGAAGTAGTTACTCATAAATTTCAACTTATTATTAAAAAAAATCAGAGATATATTCTCTCTGGTCCCAATGGAATAGGAAAATCTTTTTTTCTTAAAAAACTTGTAAATGCGAATGATACTGATGCTAAGATCCATGATGATGTGAGAATATGATATTATAGTCAGGATTTTAATGCTTTAGATATGAATATGGTAGTACGAGATGCTTTACATGAAGTAGCTGGAGATACAACTGATCAAGATATTTACCGTGTTGCTGCTAAATTTTTATTAACTGGTAATCTTTTAAAAAATACTATTGGATTACTTTCCGAGGGGCAAAAAGGGCTTTTATGTTATGCTATGTTTGTACTTCAAAAACCACATCTTCTAATATTAGATGAGCCGACTAATCATATAAATTTCCGCCATCTGCCTGTTATTGCTGAGGCATTAAATGCATACCAATGAGCTATGATTATGGTTAGTCATGATAAATGATTTGTTGATCAATTGGAATATTTAGAAACAATAGACTTGGGTAGATTGGTTAAATAATTTACCATTTAGATTTTAATATAAAAGAATTGAATAAAAGAGATAAAATCTGATTTATATTTGATTATTTAAAACAATTATTTCCTAATCCTCAAACTGAGCTTAACTACTCTACTCCTTTTCAGCTTATGATAGCTGTTATATTATCTGCACAAACGACAGATAAACAAGTAAACAAGGTTACTGAAAAATTATTTCAGAAAATATATAAACCTCAGGATATTGTGAAACTTTGAGAAAAAAAATTTACGGACTATATAAAATCAATCTGATTGTATAAGTGAAAAGCTAAAAATATTTTGGGATTATCAAAGATAATGATATCAAAAGAATATATAAATACTTTTAAAAACAATAAATCAAAACTGGTTAAAAATATATTTAAAAAATATTGATACTATATTTCAGATCAAATTGTTGAACTAAAACAATTACCTTGAATATGAGAAAAAACAGCTAAAGTAATAGGACATGTTTTGTATAATATTCTTGTGATAGCAGTAGATACTCATGTCCATAGAGTGACAAATAGACTGGGATTGGTAAAAACCAAAACTCCAGAACAAACATCCAAATTACTTGAAAAAGTAATACCAAATATTTACAAGGATTCTTCTCATCATGCTTTGGTTTTGTTTTGAAGATATTATTGTACCGCTAGAAAACCTAAATGTGATGAGTGTAAATTAAATATAATGTGTAAATATTATAAAAACTTAAATTAATATTTCTTAGTATGTGTGCTTGCAATGATAGTAAAAAAGTTTTTTAAATTAAAATATTAATATGATAGTACTTAAAGAGCCGTTATGGTGAGAATTATTATTGAAAAAGCTTTATTATTGGATGTTTGCTAATGAAACATTGGTTTGGCTTATACCATTTTTAGCGGATGTTTTTGTTTTTGTATATCCTGTATATTTGGTAATCTTATTTATTTGTGGTATTATAAAAAAGAAGTTTTACTATCAATCCTCTGCCCTATTTGCTTTTTTTGCTACTTTAATTTCTGTATGTATAAATATATTTATTCAATTTTTTATAGATAAGGCTAGACCTTCTGTTTTTTTAGAATTATCTGATCTAAAGGCACAAACTGTGTTGCATAAATTTTTGCCAAGTAGTTCCTTTCCTTCTGATCATGCTGCTGTATCAATGGCGTTTGCGAGTGCTGTTTTTTTTCGATGAGTAAAAAATAAAGATAAAAATTTTATAATATTATGAATTATTTTCTATGTATTTAGTTTAACGATGAGTTTTGCTAGAGTTACATCTTGAGTACATTGGCCAACAGATGTGATTGCTTGAAGTATTATATGAATTGTAGTCGCTTTGATACTATTTAATAAAAATATATTTATTCGACGAGAAAATAAGGTAAATAAAAACCTGATTAATATTTTTAATAGGATATTTGGAATAAGAAATTATCATTAGTAAATTCTGGTTGCAAAAAAATTATGCTGAAATGGCGTATGAAAGTTAATAGTGTCGAGATGACGGTTTATTTATTTAGTATTATTATTTTTCTTCAGACTTTTTGATTTTCTCTTTTATAAATTTCTTGGACTGATTTAAATTTAAATCATAATTTTGTAGATATTTCTTGTATTTCTTGTTCTATTTTATTATCGTATCAGATATAATAAGGTATAGTAAAAACTCATTTAACTGCATTTATTTCATGTATTCTTTTTACTAATTCTTTGTATGTATCTATTACTTGATGTTGATATTTCTGCACTTGTTCTGATGATGTGCGATCTGTTACTATGGGTCATAATCGTCATTCTGTAATTACAATTAGATTTAATTCTTGTGTGTTTATAGGTAGAAAAATATCTTGTTGGAAAGTTTCAAATCTATTGTTTTTACAAAATTTTGTGCTTTGTCGTCGTTCCAAATTTTGTATAAGATAATTTGTTTTGATATCTGATCATATAAAATTATATCAGAAAAAATTTGATATAAATCCCATTGTTCAAGATCATGAAAGCGGATCATATATTGTAGGATTTCAAGCTATATTATTTAATCAAATATTTAACATTATATGTGCTAGTTTGGAAGGCATCATTCACATTTTCATATCACGAGCTGGTTTGTCAAAGTCTATTGCTTCGTATAGTGGTATGTTCTGATATCATTTAACGATACCAAAGTCAGATTTTATTTTTATTATTTCTATTCATTTTTCTTTTACTTCTTTATCGGTATGTAATAAGTCTGTTATTTTAAATCTTTTGATTTTGTACTTTTTTTTAAGGTCGATTCATAACGCTTTATCTTGGGTTCATAGTAGTTTTGTATTTGATAAAACATTATCAAATTCGTCTGTATCGACTATTTTTCATCGTTTTATAATCCCTCATAATAAATTTAATTTTTCTGGGAAAAAGGTTTCAAAAGTAACTGTAAAATTATCTAGTTGTTTAATATTTTGTGGCTGTATAAATTCTAATTCTTCTAAACTTATATCTCTATTTTTTCAAAGGACAGCAAAAAACATTTTTTATGATTATGTACTAAAATAACTAAGAGATTCTCTTTGCTCAGAGCAAGCCATCAGACTTCGCTCAGGACAAGTCTCCACTTCGGTCGAAATGATAGCTTATGATAAATAAATGATAGAGTGTTTCAATTGAAAAGAAAAAACACGCTTGTGCGCGTCTTCCCTTTCGTTTGGTTTATTTGAGTTAGGCTCTTATCTTTTTTAATTTAAGATCTGCATTTATTTTTTCCAATTTTATTGTATATTTTTCTATCTCCTCTATACTTCATGATTTTTTTAATTCTCTTATTTTATTTTCTAAATCTTGTTTTTCTTTTACTAATATTTCTTCTGTCTCTGTAGGAGATATAGTAGCAGATGAAGTAACAATACGTATTTTTTTCCCATCCGTGAACATCATTCATTTTGATATACTTATATGCTCTGCTCAAGTTTTTCATTCGGGAATAAATTTTACTAGACCTGGTTTTAATGCTGAAACTATAGGTGTTTGATCTGGTAAAATTGTAATGTCTCAACTTTCAGTTGGAAGTGTTATTTTTTCTATGAATCATTCATAGATTATTTTGTCTGGACTTGAAATTTTTAGTCTCATTGTGTTTTGCAAGCTTTAAAATAAGTTAGACGTTTGACCATATGTCATCTTTTGTCTTACTATATAATTTTAATGGTAGTTAAAATTAAAGCTAATACTGCGGATTTTAAATTAATATTTAATTGACATTTAGTATAATTAATTAGGAATTAGCTTGCTTTTAACTTTTTCCTTATAAATGCTGGTGTCTCGTAATCCTCTTCTATTTTTTTAACTTCTTGATTGTCTTCTTCATTATCGTTTGTGATTTCTTTTTTTAATCATCTTGTTATGAAATTTTCTGCATCTCTAGTCGGTCTTCATAATATATCTCTTTTAGGTGTTTTTAAGATATCGTCTTTGCTTTGCTCTTGAAATCATGTTGCTATAATTGTAACTTTTACTTCATCTTCATATGATTCATCGAAGGTCATTCACCAAATCATATTAACATCTGAGTCAATAATTTCTTCTACTACTGACGCCGCTTCTTTAACTTCTACTGGAGTAAGATCATGTCATCCTGTTACAGCAAAGATAATATTTCTTGCCTTATCAAGATTAGTTTCCAATAAAGGATTCTCTATAGCTTTTCTAGCTGCGTCTATTGCTCTTTTTTCTCATGCACCATAACCTATTCATAACAATGCATTTCCAGAGTTTTGCATTACTACTTTGATATCAGCAAAATCTATGTTAATATCACCAGGTTTTACTATTAGATCAGATATTCATTGAACTCATAAGAATAGTATTTTGTCTATCATTATAAATGCTTGTCTAAATGATGTTTTTTTGTCTATTACTGTAAATATCTTATCGTTTGGTATAACTATAAGTGTATCCACATTTTCTCTTAGTTTCTTTAATCATTCTTCTGCATTTAAATCTCTCTTCTTTCATTCGAATGAAAATGGTTTTGTAATGATAGCAACTGTGAGTATTCACATACTCTTTGCTATACTAGCTACAACTGGTCATGCTCATGTTCATGTTCATCATCCAAGTCATAATGTAATAAAAACCATATCTGTATCTTGTAAAATAGCTTTTATCTCTGCTTCAGATTCTTCGGCAGCTTTTCTTCATATTTCGGGATTTGCTCATGCTCATAATCATTTTGTAAGGTTCAATCATACATTTACCTTCTCTGTTGCTAAACATGTTGCTAAATCTTGTGCGTCTGTATTGATTCATACAAATCATACTCATTCTAATCATTCTGATACCATTCTGTTGATTGCTTTACAACCACATCATCATATTCATAAAACTTTAATTTTTGCTCCAGGTATAAATTCTGGCATTATTTCTTTTATAACCATTTGGGTAATTTAATAGAAAGTAAAATAGTAATATTGTTTATTATACGCGATTGTTTAATCGGTATAATTAGAATAAGTCTTTGAAGAATTTTGACACAGATCCTACTACATCAAAGTTTAATTTAAAGCTTCATTTTCTTCATTCAGTATATTTTTTGGATCGTACATATGCTCATAATACGTTCATAAACTGTATATTTGTTGAAAGATCTCACAGATTGAGTATATGATCTTTTCAATAAAAGGTTGCTAACTTAAAGATATCTTTTGCTAATAAATCTAAGTTTGGCATCTTTGCTCATCATCATATCAATTTTATTCATCAGGCTAATCTTCAATCTCTATCTAACTTTTTTAAATGGTCGTTGATTTTTATAAATATTTCTTCATATCTAGCGTTTATAATGTCTGATAGAAAATGTATATCTAACGTATTCTCCTCTGATAAATTTACATCTACAATGGCTGTTCAATGTGTTTTTTTTATGTTTTCTGCTTCTTTGATATCTACTTGCATACCTATTGATATATCTTTTGTAACATCTTCTCATCAGATAGGAATTGTGCCATATCATAGTGTATATCAATCTTCATATATTACATAACTTGTTTGATTTTTACCTATATCTATTAAAACTGTTCATAAATCTTTATTGTCATAGTCTAATGTAATTTCACTAGCTGCTATTATATTTGGTATGATATCTGCTATATTTAATCATATTTTTTCAAATGTTTCAGTGATTCAATTGTATATGCTTTTGGGTATCATGAAAACATCTGCTATAAGTTCAAGTTTTTTTCATTTTAATCCGATTGGATCTTTTTCTTTTCTTTGTTCATCTATTATCCAACAAACTGGTACAATTTTGATAATTTCGTAATTATTTTTATCAGATATTTCTCAAATTATTTTTGAAAGGTGTTCTACATCTTCAGCTTCTATTTCATCCTTCATAACTCTTTTTTGTTCTATTACTCTATTTATTATCATTTCTGGATGAGAGATACTTACAAATACTTCATCTATAAAATCTCATCATAATTTTTTTATAAATGTTTCTGTAATTTTGTTTATGGTTGCAGCAAAATTTTCTGAATCTAAAATCTTACCTTTACGCATGCCTTGTGTAATCTCAGTTTGTTTTGCTAGTACTATGTCTTTTTCATTGTCGTTAGCAAAAACAAAACCTTTGATGACATCGTTTCAAATATCAAACACTGCTCTGATGTCTTTCATGTTTGTTTTAAAAATGATATAAAAAAAGTCGATTTTTTTTTGTTCGACTTAGATGTATGTAATGTATTTATAAAAACAAATATATTTTAACTAATTGTGATATACAATAGTTATCATTGAAAATATTAGCTGATATCTTATAGTTATCTATAGTTCTTATGCTCTATTTCGTATATTAAGTGTATCTTAGCCCTTTTGTCCTCGTGAAACTTTAGCATGTTATTGTTGATTATTATTCATTGTCATTTTTTTCATAGCTTTTTTGTCTTAAATGATAGTATAGGTATCCATATAGAACCTATGGTAAATTCTAATATTTTTCAGAATAATCATCAGAATATAAATTCAAGATTTTTTTTGATTTTTGATTTTCAATGATATATTTTATTTCATATGTTTATACAAAACTTCTTAGGATGATTGGGCATAGTTACGTTGAATCGTTTATTTTTTTTATATATATTTGATGAATTTAATTGTTCTTGATATAGGGGTATCAGGTGTGCTAACCAATAGTTTAAATATATATCAGAACTAGATAAATTGATACTATATAGGTTTTGATGATCCTGAGTTACATAGAAACTTAGACAAAATTTTTTTCTAATATTTCTTCATCTCTTTAGTCATAATATAAAAAAAAATAATAGACTAAAAAATCTTGCGCGTCGTATACTGTTTTTATTGGTTATGATAAATAAGTCAATATCTGAGTCTTTTTTGAGGGCGTTAAAGCTTATAGAATTACATAAATATATTTCTTTTATAAATGGTATTGACTGATATAATTTTCAATATTTATTTATAAAATTAATGTATTCGTCCATATTTTTATTTTTTTCGTTTCGAGAGAATCAGGATTTATTTGTTAAATTTTTATTTATCTTTTTCTCAAAAAAAAAATATTCCATATTTGTAGGTATGGGATATTTCATGATTTTGTAAAAAACTAAGTATTTACTTGCTGATAATGTTTCTTGTATCTGGTTTACTGATTCCATTGCAAACAATTGCCTCAACTAAAACTCAGACATACTCTCTTTATGATTGTCTGACTTCTTTTATCTATTATATATTGTCATATATGTATGCATCATAAATTATTTCATTTACATAATAGTAAGTCGGTATATCATGTGCTGTCGCTTATATTAAACTGGTTGTTTGATGATCATTTTATTATTTCTATATCTATATTTTCTCCTGTTAGAATAATATTGTAAACACTGTTTATATAACATAAATTTTCCCCATTTGTTCAAGATAGTGTAGCTATTTCTCGTGTGATATAACCTATTCATGTGTTTATAGAATTTATTAATTTATTTTCTGATG
Source organism: Candidatus Absconditicoccaceae bacterium (assembly GCA_049305865.1). Taxonomy (GTDB): domain Bacteria; phylum Patescibacteriota; class Gracilibacteria; order Absconditabacterales; family Absconditicoccaceae; genus UBA6263. The sequence goes on along the minus strand of JBAQPP010000048.1, from coordinate 9,164 downwards.
GACGTATCTCGGTTTTATATGAACTGGGATAAATCATATCTGTTCATGAATTGAATCATTTGTTTGTTAATCATGCATTTACAAAAGTATTTACGAAATTATATATATCGTTTACGCATTTTTGTCATTGATATATTTGCATATCTTTGGGCTTAAAAAAATTTTGAAAAATAAGCATAAAAGTCAAAATTATGGAAATCACAATTAACATTTCTACCATTGAAAATCATTTAACTTTTTTCATATTTTTAGTTATTTATAAGAGGTCTTACTACATATTTATATGCTGAGTTTCATTTGTCTTCAACTGTAAGTGGTTTTTGATTGTCTACAATATTAAACAACAATTCGTCTCATTCCATTGTTCTTATAAAATCTGTTATATATCTTCAATTTATTCCAAAAGTGATAGGATCTCATTCAATAATTGCCGGAATTGTTGTAGTACCAGCTCATTTATCTGTTTTTCATGATGATATAGTTATACTATCTTTTTCGGTCTGTATCTGGATAAAATTGTTTATATCTCTTGTAAGAATTCAGATTTTTTTGATAGATTTATCACAAAGATTTTTGTCTAATAAAACTTTTGTATTAAACTTCTTAGGCATAATCTCTTCTCTATCATATTCTGGAAAATTTCATTGAATCAATAATGAAGTTGCCATAATCTTGATCTTATCCATATTGAATTGTAATGATATTAGATTGTCTGAATATTTTACTTGTATCTCATTATTTTCTTTGGATATTTGATAATCTGCTATCTTTTTGAAATCATTAATGGAATTTTTGGGTATAATAAGAGAAAATTCATTATCGTTTCAGTTTGATAATATTTTGTATTCAGAAAGTCTAAACGAATCTGTTCATACAAATATTAATTTTTTATTATCATCCTCTATTTTAGATTTTAGTAATATTCATGTTAAAACTGGACTAAAATTTTTATCTGTAACTGCATATTCTACTTTTTCTATTCATTGTGAAAACATTTGTGATTCTAAAGTGATTTTGTTGTCATTTGGTACTTCTGGAAGTGCAACATATTCACTAGATGGTATTCAATTGATTTCAAAATTATCTTTTGTTCATTTAATTGTCATGATCTGTGATTTTTGGTCTACACTGATTTCTATTTCTTTTTCTTCTATACTTCTAATGATATCCAAAAATGTTTTTGCATTTATAGTGATAGATCACTCAGCAGATATTTTACATGGCATTTCTATTTCTATATATTTTTCCATATCTGTTGATCTTATGATGAGACTATCTATTGAGGCTTTCATATATATATTTTGTAGTATCGGTAATGTTGCATTTTTAGCTACAAATCTGCTAGCTATATCAGCTAAATCTATTAATTGTGCTAGTTCTACTGTAATTTTCATTGGAAATTGGTTTAAGTATTAAAGGTTTACTAGAATGGTTTTGTATTATTTGCCGTAATTGCGTAGATCTGCCATATTATTAAATCGATTTAAAGCTTCTTGATATTGTTCTATTCAGAATTCTGGACATTTTGAAGGTGTAAAATATAATTCAGCGTATCATATCCACCATGACATAAATCCTGATGTTCTATGTGCTTGATCTCATTTTGTCCTAATTACTAATTCTATCGGTTTGATGTCTCATAGATCTAAGGATTTACTAATATCTTCTTCTGTTATTGTTCAAAAATCGAAGTTATTTTTGTTTAAACTCTGTATTCATCTAATAATTTCATCTCTTCATCAGTAATTTATTGCAAAAACAAAGTATTTATCAGAATTACATTTTGTTTTTTGGGTTTTTGTATCTAAATATTCTTTAAAATCTGATGTAATTCAATCTGGATTTCATATCCGTTTGAAGTTTACTTGGTTGTTTACCAATATTGTGTCCAAGTCATCATCAATCAATTTATACATATTCATTAAAAAATCAAACTCTTCTTTGGGTCTTTTATTGGTATTTTCTGTACTTAATCACCAAAGTGTAAATATTTTAATATCTGTTTGTGTAAATGTATACTCTATCAATTCAACTCATTTTTGGTATGAGATCATATATGCTTCGGGTATAGTTTTATCGTTTGCTTTTGCTCGAGTCCTATTTCAATCAGGTATGATGGCTACATGTTTGGGATAAATCATTTATTACAATTAATAACTAATAACTAAAAGCTAGTAATGACAAATATTTTTTGGAACAAAAAAATAGCAAGCTATTTGATAATTATCTGATTAAAAAATTCAAGGAAAGATAGATTCCCCTTTTATGTTTAGTCTTTGGTTTTTAGTACTGTAATTTCTCAATATAGTTTAAATGATTTTCAATCTGTGATTTTGACTGTTGCTATATCACCTATTTTAACTGATTTTGATGGTTTAAGTATTATTTGTTTCATATTGTCTGTATATCATATAATGTTTCAATGTTTCATCGTTTCATTGTTTCAATCATTTTTAATTTCGTTGATTAGGACTTGTTTGATAGATCAGATTTCTTTTTGATTGTTTTCTAGAGATATTTTTTTAAGTAAATTATTTAACTTTGACCATCTGGCGTGTTTGACTTTGTATGGGATATCATCAGGGTATTTTCTTTCGGCTATTGTTCATGGTCTTGTAGAGTAAATTCACATATATATCATATCAAATCTTGCGTATTCTACCAAATCAAGAGTTTCTTTGAATTCTTTTTCTGTTTCTCAAGGAAATCATATAATAACATCTGTTGTTATGCTTATAGATCTGGATAATTTATGAATATTATCTACAAATTGTTTGAATTGAGATGAATCATATCACCTAAACATTTTTTTTAAAATATCATCTGAGCCTGACTGTAATGGCATATGGATGTGGGGACAAAGTTTTGACTCTTGTTGATGTAGTTCTAATAATTCTGCAGAATAAAATGTCGGGTATGGAGATGTATACTTAAGCCACTCGAGTCATTCTATTTTTAAAATTTCTTTTATTATTTGTATAAATTCTGGATGCTTATTGACGATTTGTCCGATTAAAACTATTTCTTTTGCTCAATTTTTAATATGTGATCTGGCTTCATTCACTATCTGTTGTACAGAAAAGTTTTTCTCCAGTCATCTTGCATATGGGACGATACAATAAGCACAAAATTGGTTACATCAAGTAGAAACTGGAACATATGCTGTTGAACTATGACTATTCATAGACGTATTGATTCAATTTGGGATGATCTTTTCATATTCATTTATGATTTCACTATCGTATTTTATCTTATATCAGATTTTGGGTAATATTAATGGCAAAAATCATATATCATCTATTCTAAAAAATAATTCAATATTTTTCCGTTTTTGAATGAGATTATAAAATAGTGGATTAAAGGCATGGTTGACCCCTACTATGTTTCAATCTCTTAAGATAGAAGTATTTGATTCATTTATTTCATCTGTTGTAAATCAGATGATCTGTGGACTTTGAGTTTTAAGCGATCACATAAAATTTCATATTTTAAACTTTGAATCTTTATTAATTTTACTATTCCTTAAATTGTGCTGTATCATACATCATGTAATCCAAATTTTTTGATGTTTTCAGATTTCTTTTAATTTACCTGTTATTTTGTCTTCTGCTTTTTGTTTTACTGAACAAGTGTCAAAAATAACTATATCTGCTTGTGTGATATTGTCTGTATAAGAAAATCAACAATTTAGGAGAATTGCTTTGATTCTAGCTCCATCGGAGTAGTTCATTTGGCAGCCGAATATTAATATATGGAACTTCATCTGAACATAGTGAATAAAAAAATTGAGGAGTTTATTAAATATTGATTAAATTGTTTTATGCAAGAAAAAAACTGTTTGCATTAGCAGAGCGGAAATTTAAATTTTATTTGAATAAAGTATAAATTATATTTTAACATATTGTTTGTATATAAAGATGTTGATATTATCATTTGTAGTCATTTCTTTTTCTATGCTGGTATATTACCTCCCTACTTATTATGTTTCTGAATTAAGTATAAGTTTTTTGCCATATTCAATAGTCTTAAATTTATTGTTTTTGATTGTTTTGTTTCTGAAATTTCGTAAATTTAAACTTAAACCTTGAAGTATTAAAAAACTTTTTACTGGAATATTTATCCTTTTACATTGATTTGTTTTTTTGATCTATTCAAAGGAATTTAATCAATTCTATAATTTAAAATTAGATAAACCTATATGATCAAATAGCTGATTGACGATGTTATATGCAAATATTCATAAAAATAATGATGATTATACGTGAATAAAACATCTTATAGAAAAAGAGAATCCAGATCTACTTATGTTTGTAGAATTTGGTGAAAATCATTATAAAAATTTAAAAGATTTTTTACAGAAAAGGTATCCTTATATAAATAGCACTACTTGGTCAAAAAAATTTATTGGGAGTATGGTATTTTCTAAATATCCGATAGAAAACCGAGCAGATGATTTTCCTCAATGAAATCGAAGATATGCATATTTTCAACTAAAATTAGATAAAAAAGACTATTATATTTATTTGGTACATACTAGCTCTCCTGATACTTACAATCATTATTTGATGAGAAATGAACAATTAAAGGTTTTTGTGGATAACTTCATATTACATCAAAATAAACATAGAAATAATCATGATAATGTGATGATTATAGGAGATTTTAATATATCTCCATGGAGTATTTTTTATAAAAACTTTCAAGATTGATTATGATCTGGATTTATTAATTTAAGTAAAAAATCACCAATCTTATTTAGTCGATATTTATATGGATTACCGATATTTTGGTCTCATATAGATCATGCTTGGATTAATTTTGATGTGAAAAAATCATATTTAAAGTCTGTAAAAATTAATTGATCTGATCATAGGGGATTACTTATAAATATTGGTAATAGTTGATTATAAACTCAAATATATAGGCTTAATCTCTGATAATAGATATAGAACCAAAATAAACAAAAATTTGCCCTCATTCGAGGACTGCGTTTTTTTTCAGAAAACTTGCAAAATTTAGCTAAAAGATTATAATTATGTATGTCAAAAAACAAAATTTTTAAAATATAAATCAATTCTATGTCAGACAAGAAAGACGAACAAAAGAGCAATATAGAGCTTTGATCAGATGTTTTTTTTGAAATGGAAGGCGAGAACCGGGATAAAAATAAATGAGCAAGACCACAATTTCTTATAAGTACTGATTCATTACCATGATTTGGTTTGGATTTGGTTTTTGATCTTGCAAAATCTAGTTGATTTGATGGTATAGACTTAGCAATGTGGAAAAATTTTGATGCTTGGAATGTAAATTATGTGAAAAAGATTTCTAAAAACTATGATTTACCTGTCAGAGTTGTTCAGGTTTCAAGCAATGTTAATGAAAAAGAATTAAATAAGGCTCTTGATATATGTGATGCTACATGAGCTGATACTATAAGTATAAATTCACCTAAATATTTTAATTATAAATCTTTCAACTTTCTATCTGACAATATAAACTTTTATAGAAAGCATAATAAGAACCTTAATTTCGCCATTATAAATCCTGAAGATTCTAATTTTTTTGCTTTACCGATTCCAAAGTATCGTTTCACAAATATAGTAGAAATTATCAAAAAATATTGATGTTATATATGATTGGATATATCAAATATGAATATGGATTGATTTGAATCTATTTTTATGAGAAAATTAAATGATTTTTTGCCATATGTTGCAGTATTATATTTCTCTGACAAAACTAAACTTTGAGAATGACATGTTTTGCCTGGTGAATGAATTATGAAACTACCTGCCTTATTGAAAAAATTAAAACAGAGTTGATTTTATCGCTATATAAGCGTAAAAGTAGATATAGATAAGGCTGACCTATCGGATCCAGATAAGGTAAATTTGATACTTAAAAAAACTAGAACATATTTGAGAGAAAATTATGAAGATATCAAAATAGACTAAAAATAAATAAATTGGTTTATTTGAAATTAATAAATATGTGAATACTGAAATTTATTAGAGATTTAATAATATATCCATTTGATAAGGATAAAAAGAATAATAGATTTTCTAATTTTTTAGAAGCAATATTAAAAAATTATTCCTCTTTTTTATGGATTAGACCTAGTATAAAAAAGGCAATTGTAATGCCTTTTATTGTGATTTATTATTTATTTAGAAAATAATATATTATTCTTTCTTTGCTTTAGTAGTTTTTGCTTTGGGAGCTTTAGGCTCTTTTTTTTCTTTAATAATCTCTTTCTCACCTTCTTTTTTGATACTACTCTGCTCTTTTAAAGATAACTTTTCGTAAATCTGTTTTTCTACTTCTAGATTCTCAGATTTTTGTCGGTCAACAGTTATTCATAGTTCTTCTGTGATTTTTTGTAGAATAAAGAATTTTTCTAGACTAAGTTTAGATGATTTTTTGATTTCTTCTATCATCTGAGTTTTCTTTTCCTCTCATATCTGTGTGTAATATTGATTTATTTTTTCTTCTCATCCAAATCTTTCTTCAAATGATTTTAATCTAACTTTGAATTCTTCTGTTACCAATGTTTGAGGTATATATATTTTCATATATTTGGATTGAACTTTTTGTAGGAAGCTATCTATAGTTTGCATCAATGTACTGTCTCATTTCTGTTTTGCTATCTCATTTTTAATATATTCAATAAGTTGTTCATGTGTTTTTACTTCACTGTCTTTACCAAATAATTTTTCTATAGTTTCTGAGGTTAATTCTGGAAGAACAACTTTTTTGATCTCTTTGATGATAAATCTGATATTTTTTATAATTAGATTTTCTTTTTTATTTACAAGTAATGCTGGTGTTTTTTTACTATCATATTGAATTGTAATAGATTCATCTTTTTTCTTATCAATGAAAGTTTCTTGGAAAAATTTCTCTTCAGCAAATTCTTGTTCTCATAAATAGATGTTTGACTTATCTGCAATATTTCAATCTGTATCTAGATATTCAACAAGTATCTTGGAAACTGTATCTAATGTGATTGTATCTGACTCTTGATAGTCAGCATAATTTTTTTTAATAGATGTAATTGCATTATCTATTTCTTCTTGAGTCACTTGGATATCTATTTTATCCATCTTTTCATTTTGTCGATTAGAATCAGTAATTTCTACTTCTGGATAGGCATCTAATTTCATTGTGATTATAGTTTCTTCTTTTTCTTTCTTCTGATTGAAGTCATATGGTTCTCATATAAATTTTATTTCAGCATTTTCTTTTAAAGTTTCTTGTATTCACAAATTTACTGCTTCTTCATAGATTCACATCTGCAAATATTCAGCTTTAACATTTTTTTCTACTATATCCAATGGTACGAATCATTTTCTAAATCAAGGGAGATCCATATCTTTCTGGAATTGTTTGATAACTTCGGTTCTTGCTTTATCCAATTCTGTTGGAGTGATAGTTAGTTCAATCTCATAGTTGGATGAAACTCATTTAGTCAGTTTTTTTTGCATAAGAAAAAATTATGTATTAAAATCGGACCCTATAATATACAAGGAGAGTCCGATTTCAATTGAAAATATTATTTGATATTAATTTCTTGCTACTCCTATTGATCAAGTATTTCAGAACGTTCAATAAAACCCACTTAATAATTGAGCACATGTCTGTATTTGAAAGCCTGTTTTATAAACAGAATCACAACTTTCAGATTCATCTCAGTAATTGTATCATGGACAAACTCGATGTATGTAGAACATACTTTGTTCTATAGCATTTCCTGTTATTATTTGACATGCTGGGAATCATCATTTAGTTTGTTTTAGTATTCATCGCGTGTATTTATATTGTTGTGCATTATCTTCTGAATCTATTCGAGGTTCGTCCAACACACATTTTAATAATTTTCAGCTATTTGCTCGTGCTTCATCTATTTGTAGTTGATTTAAGTTACGAGTTGAAAAAATAGGATCAGTATCTAAGTCCATATCATATGCGCAATCACCAGTTAACATTTTGTGTGCATGACAATTAGAAACAGGGTCTGTTGATGTAAAGTCTGCACAATCTCGAGTTCGATATTTATATCATTGTTCTGGTAATAAGAATGTTACATTTATGCCGATAGCAGATCAGGTCCGTATAATATATTCTGATCATGAATACCATACCATATGTTTACCAGTATCTATATATGCATAAGAAGGTACTACATCTCGTGTGGTAAAAAATATAACAGCTTTTTGTGTTGCAGTTCTTCATATTACGTTTTTGATTGTTGAAGTGTCTCAAGTAAAGTTGGTTGCTGAATATCAAGGAGCACATAATCATAGGGTATCTGATCTTAGAGATATTTCATCACTTTTGTGTTTTATTCCACAAGCATAATCTAGATTCTCATATATATCTACTATTCAAGAACAATTAACTCATGCTCAACCTGTTGATGATAGAGTTACAATATAATGACCTGTATTTTTATAATCATACCATGTTGTATATGCTGTTGTTCATACTCAAGTCAAGATATGTGTAATTTCTTGTGTTAAGTCTGGGAATGTAGTTGTTATTATATAATCTGCTCGAGGACTAATATCTCAAGTAATATTTGATGTTCAACTTCATCATACTAAAACTGATGGAGATGTAAATACAGAACATTCAGGAATATTATATGTACAATCTTTTAAACATTCTCATGTATTAGAATTTAGTAATCAATTGTCGCATTGTTCGGATCATTCTACAGTTCAATTTCAACATTCAATACTTGGTATACAAGCACTTCAGTCCCATGTATAATTAGCAGCACATTTATAAAGACATTCTGTAATACTTTGTTCAATACTTGGTGTAGCATTGTAAGTTGTAGTAGTGGCAGCAGGAGATCGAGAACTTCAGTTCCATGTCTGAATATAACCGCTTACAGTATTCCATATTGTTCATGTAATTGGTTTAGGTGAACATGTATATGTTTGAGTTTCTCGTTCACATAATGAGCTACATCAATCTCAATTATTTGTATTACTATCATCACATTGTTCTCATACTTGAACAGTTCAGTTTCAACATGCAATACTTGGTATACAAGCACTTCAGTCCCATGTATAATTAGCAGCACATTCATAATGACATTGTGTAGTACTTCATACAATGTTATAAGTTGTAGAAGTATTTGCAGGTAATCGTGA
>JBAQPP010000047.1:0-3090 GCA_049305865.1 Candidatus Absconditicoccaceae bacterium | reverse complement strand
ATTCTACCGTGTGTACGGGGCCGGAAGCGGGAGCAACGACGCTCAACCGCAACCGACCCCTGTGCACGGACCCGAAGGAGGGGCGGGCCGTGCTACTAGTGTATACGCCTACGCGAAGTAGTCGCTGGACTTCAGCTCAGCAACGAGCGTCGCCAGGTACGTCTGCACCGCGGCAACGTCAGCGAACGTGGCCGGGACGGCGGTCAGGGTCGTCACCTGCGATGCGGCAACGGGAACGGGGCCAACTACGACCAGGGGCTCGGGGCTGTGCGTTCCGGGGTTCGTCGCAGACTGGGTAAGCACGACGGGCTTGGGGGAGGGTGCCATTGGGTTCCTTTCGGGATTTATGCTCAGGTTCCAGTTTAGCGCACTAAACCCAACCCCACGTATGCCCAATCTTTACGTTGTAGACGGCAGAGCGAGAAATGTCGAATCTCCCCATGATCTGCTTGTACGGCACCCCATTGGCGAGCATTACCTTTATTTCGCGTACATCGTCAGCCCGCAACTTACCGCTGTTGCTCAACTTCATGCGGTGCCCATCTATATCGTTCATCCATGTTGGGCGAACAATTTGGCGCGGTCCATATGGGCGCGGGATGTGTTTCCACGTTTTTCCAGCTCGAATCTGATAGACGGTGCTAACATTAATATCGTACATTTTTGCAATGTCTACCGCAGACGCCCCCTGGTTCAGCCGATGAAGGATGTCCTCAACGTCTTCGTTTTTTAGAACTGAGTTATAGTTGTCTTTCCCGATCTTCGTCAGCATCATTTTTCTCACGCCATCAATGGCGCGTGGCGACGGTTTGCGGCCCGCCATTTTTTTGCTCATGTGCCTACGCTCTTCTGGCGTGTGTTTGCGCGAATGTCCACTGGCTCCACCACCACCCAATGTGACATTCTTTCCGTTAGGAACCCTTGAGTTGTGAAAAGCGATCCAGTGAATTTCTCGTTCGTCCAATTGGCGTAATGGTACATCGGACTCGATGGCGGTGACCAATATGTTCGATCTATCGGCTGAACCATGTTTTCTAATCCAGTTGAGCACGGGAAGATTTTTGGGACGGTTGAAGGCGTCCGAGACATGCTGATTTCGGCGTGCAGTAATTCCAGACACCGTCTGACCAACGTATGCATACCCATGTTCCGGGTGGCAGGCGCAACTTAGCGCGTATATATCGCCGGCGGTTTTCTCCTCGCCTATCAGCATGAGTAAATCTTAGCAAAAGCCCCCGCTGGATCAATACCAGCGGGGGCTTTTTATCGCTCTTGGTTAGACGACACCAAGGCCGGTAGAGTAGACAATCGCAGCGCCACTATCCCACACCGCCGCGCCGCCGAACTGGCGAAGCTTGAGCGTGATGACATCGGCAGCGTAACTACCCTCGAACGGGGCCACAGAAGCGGCACCAATCGGGATGCCGACGTGGTTGTCCACAAAAAGCTGCGGGGTCTGGTAACCACGAAGCTCAAGTCGGTCAAGAACCGGGCGGCGGGTGGCACCAGGCTTCGGCAGCACAATCCACTCTGGCGCAACCAGGTAGTCAACCTCAACAACTGAGACACCGGCAAGCGGGTTATAGCCGTCGATGTTCAGCACGAAGCTTCCGTCAACAACCTGGCTGAACGTCTGGTTCAGGATGAACTGGGCAAAGATTCCTTGCCCAGTTGCAACGAGCAGATTATATCCACCAGTAACCCTGATCTTGCGACCATTGATTTCGCGCTCGGAAAGCTCGATCAGTGCCCGGATCAACGAATCCTGATTGAGCGTAGCGTTCGGAAGAACCGTATTACCGGTCGGAACCAGTCCACCGTCCAACTCAGTAGCGGCAGTGGTGCGAACGAACGGAAGCAGCGCACTATACACGTCGGCTTCCTCGGTGTCCAGCGAAACCGAAGTGAGTTCGCTGGGGAGTTCGTCAATCACCCCAAGACCGTCATTGATGCGGCTTTCGAGCGTCCAATCGGTTTTGAGGCCCTTCTTGGTAACCGAACCGCCCTGGGCGTTCTGCCCGGAGATGTACGCATATGGGTACGCGGTCCCCTCGGGGATGGTCGGTGCGCCACCGTAGGAATCCAGGACATTGCTTCCGCCATCACCATCGGTCCAGGACCTGTTCAGGCTGTACAGCGTCGCCGGACGGAAGTCGGAAACAGTGCGGATGCCCGCGATTGAGCGCCACGTACGCGGAGCCTCATCGAAGTTCGGAAGGAAGTTCAGCGTAGCAAGGTGCGCAGCCGAGAAGATCGCGTCCGAGGACGTGAGGGCTTCCTTCAGCGTTGCGCTTGCGATGCCATCACCGGCGAGGTGCTTCTCGGTCAGCGCCTGAACAGCGGCGACCTTCCGCTTAGTAACACCGGGAACGACCTGAACACGACCGTCATACGTGAACTTGTCTTTATATTCGCGCATGGTCTTATGCTCCAATCCGAACACAGGCACGGCCAGCCTCTTTGGTGTAACCAACCGGGTAGTCGGTCCAACCGAAGTGCGTCGCGCTAGTGGCCGCAGTGTTTAGCACACCGGTTGCGGTCACAATGAAAATCTCCACACCGTTCGCGGTGCTCGTCGTCGCCCCGGTGACCGGGAACTCGAACGTACCGTCAAAAGCGAAAGAGGCGTTCCCCGAGGGGTTTCCGACTCCGCCGTTCTTGTAGGTGACCGACGTGATATCGCTCGGGAGGTTGGTAGTCTCGGTGACGGTACCGTTCCCCGAAGCGGTCAGCGCAACAGCGCCACCGTCAGCGAACTTCACCGGAGTACCGGGCTGAATTGTAGTCAGCGGGGTGGACGGGGCGGTCATTCCGGCAAGCTCACGAGAGCGGTGACGCTCCTGCGTGCTGGCGAAAATCTTGTTGAGAGCCATTACGACCACGCCCCAACCGAGTAGTCCTCATCAGCGCCAGAGCCGAACGAGCGGCCACCAGACGCAGACTCAGAGAGCACCTTCATTGCCTCTTCGTAGACCTTCTTCGCGCTCTCGACCATGGGGGCAATATCAGTGCCAACCTTGGCGGCTTCCATCAGGCTCTCAACCTGAGTCGGAAGCAGCGACTCACGAGCAGCCTCGACCAGCGCAATCC
>JBAQPP010000046.1:0-2330 GCA_049305865.1 Candidatus Absconditicoccaceae bacterium | reverse complement strand
GTATATGACAGGCTTTTATACAGAAGTGGAACAAAAAAAAATCTAATCCTCCACAAATATCTTTCAAAGATACAAAAGATATTTTAGATTTCATAGATGCGACTACATCAGAAAAAAATTCAAAAGCAGATAGGCAAATAGATTGTTCTCTTCTAAAAATTTCAGTATGATTACATGATTATAAAGGAAATGAGAAAGATCTTAGTGATGCAGAAAATAAATTTAAGGAAGCAAAAGAAAAATATTTTTTCCCATATTTCGATGACTCAAAATGACAAGATATAGACTCAGATGAAATATGAAACTCTGACTATGTACAATTAAAAACAAAATCTGTCATCTCCAATAAGCCATCTATATTTTTCCGTTCATCTCGAAGAATAAAAGATTCAAAGAAAATAGTTCTCAAAACACTAGCTATACGTAGCTATGAAAGTGTAGATGCGTTGCACGATATATATGGCATAAGGAACGAAGTGAAAGATATAGAAGATGGATTGCTTTTATTGGAATATTTATGGATAAATATATTTAAATGAGAATGAGATATAATAGATAAAAGATTTTTTAGTGATGACATTATATTGAATATTGAATATATAAATAAATATAAGGAGTCTCTTAATCCAGATTTTTACCAATATTTATATACTCTATTCAATCACTACAAAGATATATGAAAATATAATAAATTACAAAAAACCAATAAAGAATACCGTGATATAAAAATTAGATGAAAAATCTGATGAAAGAAAACAGAAATACAAATCAATCTAGTAAATAGTAAGAACGAAAAATGATATTCTCATCATCTTATATATGATGCTAAAACCAAAATATCTGTAATAGCTAGATTACAATCTTATGTCCCAGAGTCTATAATTTATAGATATATCAATGAAGCTATAGAAAAAAATATCCAAGAAGATATATCAGTATGACGCAGACCAGAACTATTGCTACTAGGATGATACAAATGAAATGGTAAAAATATTTTACAAGAAGATAAGCAATTTGCTGCGAAAAAAATCTTCGAGAACTTACTAGAAAACGAAAAATCATTTGTAAAACTTGATTTGCCAGGTAAGCAACATTCTGCTATCTATACTACTGTTGATCATCGAAATGCAAATCATCAAGATGATAATTACAAAAAAATATATCCAGATGGAGCTCAAATACAATATGGTTGAGAATGGACCAATAAGAAAATATAATTAATCAGATTTATATATTGTTTTGATATTAGATAATTCTTGTTTGATATTGTTCATAGTATTATTCAATGCTTTATTATATTGTTTTGTCTGTATAGTTGTTAGATTATTTTGATTTAGATAGTACTTTATATTTTTGAAATTTGCAACATAGCTCCTTAATCTAGATGTATTGTAGTTTAAGCTCTCTGTCTTTTCTATTATATCTTCTAATCTTGATCACATATCATTTATTTTTTCTATTTTTACTGTTTTTACTTTAATTTTTACATCATCTTCAGTTTCATTTTCTGTTTCTATGTTAAACCTTTTTAATAAATCTTTATCTACCTTTTCAATTTTTGATCAAGTATTCTTTACTTTTTCTCAACTAGATTCATTCACTTTCTTTTCATCATCTTTTTGTGATCATTCCCTTTTTTTACATTCAACAATTACAGTACATCTCTCACTACATCACTTTACTACTGGAGTATATCATTGTATACAAGATACCATAGTTTGAGAACATACATTACCTTTGCAACAAGATCAATCTCTCATATTACAAGAAAAATCTTGACCTTCTTGTCTGATCATAAATGAATCTCTTCATTCTGCTGACCATTGTCAAACAGAAATGATGTCCGCTAGGCCCAATCATACAGATAAAAATAAAGCGGATAATAATATTATTTTTTTACTTACAGTATAAATCATTTTTTAATAGATATACAACTAAAACAAAATTTCTTCCTGACTAGTTATAGACGAAATATCATTCATCAAAATTTCTATTTCATTTATTTGTTGATTCAATGTTTTCTGTGAATTATCTACTGCCACTGTGTTTATAGAACTTACTTGATCTGTTAATAATTTAGACGATTTCATCGCTATATTTCACACGCTATTATCAACAGTCGTATCATTATTTACTAAATTGTTGTTTGTAGTATCGTTAGTAGTTATACTATTATTTAATGCTTCGTTACCGTTTGTTATTGTATCTTGAGGCATAGCTGTTGTCTTTTGTCATACACCAATATCTTCTCCAAACTCACTACTAATTCAAGAATTATTATTTAGCGTATATATTTCTAAGTCTAGTTTATTGGCTTTTTGATAGTAAGT
>JBAQPP010000045.1:0-23785 GCA_049305865.1 Candidatus Absconditicoccaceae bacterium | reverse complement strand
GCTTCCATGATTTCAGTTCGAAATTTTTTTCAAATTTCAGAATTTAATTGAGTCTCTATGTGAGTAAAAGATTCTATTTTGTCGAATAAATTGTTTGTTTGAAATTTTGATATTTTTTTGATAAGATTATTCCTACTGTTTTTAGCTTGTTCTAAGATATCCCAAGTAAAGTTTTGAAAATTTCAATATTGAGCCATAAAATAGAAATATCTAAGATCAAGTGGTGAATATCATTTTGCTTTTATATCATCTAAGCTATAAATATTTCACAGCGATTTACTCATTTTTCATCCATCTACTTGCAAAAACTCGTTGTGCATCCGATATTTAACTCGAGGATGTACATCAAATCAACATTCAGATTGAGCTATTTCATTTGGATGATGGATAGTAATATGATCCGCTCAACCATGATGGATATCAAATTGTGTTCATAAATATTTGCTAGACATAGCGCTACATTCTATATGTCGACCAGGGAATCACATTCATCGTGGAGATTCTCGTTCCATGTCTCTTTTAGCTTCTGCTGGAGAAAATTTCCATAAAGCAAAATCTGTAGGATTTTTTTTACCTCACATATCTATCCTTTCTCAGGCATTTAGATCGGCTAAGCGTTTTTTATAATTTGGTCACATGAGTTTGCCATACTCCTCTACTTTACTGGTATTCATATATATCCCATCTCATGGAATCGTATAAGTATATCATTTGGATTCCAAAGTTTTTACAAGCTGGATCTGCTCTGGAATATTCTCTGTAGCTCTTGGCATCACATCAAATTCATCAATATTGAGATCTTTCATTCAGTCTATAAATATTTGTTCATATTTTTTTGCAACTTCTTGTGCAGTTATACCATCTCTTCTTGCTCATTTTTCAAGTTTATCTTCACCATCATCAGCATCCGATACCAAATGTCATACATCAGTAATATTCATAACCGCTTTTACAGGATATCAAAATAACTTTAGTGTATTCCTAATCAAGTCTGCAGTGAAAGTAGCTCTATAATTACCTATATGTGGGGTATAATAAACTGTAGGTCAACAAGAATAAATACCAACAAAATCTTTTGCTGGTCAATGATAATTGGGATCTTCCATCAAAGGAACGAAATCTTCTTTGGTGCGAGTTAGTGTGTTGTAAATTTTTAATTTCATCTTTTAATTAGGTTTATAAATAGTCCGTATATAAATTACATCAGTATCTGAATCAATATTATTGAATCGTAATTGATTTTTAGTGAGATTTTTGTCAGAAGCAAATCATTGAAGCTTTTGTATAATTTCTTTATGCACTTTTTTAGATAAAAACCGTTTTGTACATCTTGTTTCAAATCAAAGGACTTCTTCACTTCACATATTTCTATCTTTTTCACAAATTAAATCTTCTGGAATCATAGAATATATTTCTTCATATGTTTTTTGATCAACACAATCAGATCTAAGAGCTTCCAAAAGTTTATCTAATTTAGTTTCTTTTTTATCAGATCAATCTCAATCCATCACAATAACATTAATCATTTTTCTGAAACATATATTAAAATCTGATTCAAAATTATTTTTTTGCTAGCTAAATTCAATTGAAATAAGATTTATAACAAAGCTCTCTTGTAATTTTGAAGCAATTCATTAGTATCACGCTGAAAATAATGTTTTGCAAGTGTGTAAAATTTTTATTAAAAAGCCCTAGGGCTTTGTTTTTTTTATAAAAATAGTTAAATTAAAAATGAGTATTAGAAATATTGCTATAATAGCGCATGTAGATCACTGAAAGACAAGTTTAGTGGATCAGCTTCTCAAACAATCTGGGACATTAAAAAAAATGGATGATCAAGATCTAATAATGGATAGTAACGATCAGGAACGCGAAAGAGGCATAACAATATATGCAAAAAATACTTCGATTGAATATGAATGAAATACTATCAACATAGTAGATACCCCATGACATGCAGATTTTGGAAGTGAAGTAGAACGTGTTTTGCGTATGGTTGATTGTGTACTTCTTGTAGTGGATGCATATGAATGACCCATGCCACAGACAAAGTTTGTATTAAAAAAATCATTGGAACTATGACTCAATCCTATAGTCGTGATAAATAAAATAGATAAGATAACTGCTAGACCAGAAGAGGTAATAAACATGTTGTTTGATTTATTTATTCTTTTGTGAGCTAGTGACGAACAAGCTAATTTTCCTGTAGTTTATACTAGTGCAAAAGGAGGATATGCAATGAATAACTTAAATGAAAAATCTGATAATATGAAGCCTCTTTTTGATGTTATCATGAAATATGTACCCGAAGCGCCAGACTTTTCTGATAAACCTTTTCGTATGCAAGTAATGAATCTTGCTTATGATGATTATTTGTGAAGACTAGGTATATGACGTGTATATGAATGAACAGCAAAAATCTGACAACAGGTAAATATTATTTCAAACGATTGAATCAAAAGAACTTGAAAAATAGGTAGAATATTTACGACACTATGACTACAAAGGATAGAAAAACCTGAAGCAAAATGCGGCGATATAATAACTATAGCATGAATACCAGATATATTTGTATGAGAAACTGTAGGTGTGGGTGATATACAACCATTACCTAGTATAACTATAGATGAACCCACATTACGTATGGAATTTATGGTAAATGATTCTCCATTTGCTGGGAAAGAATGAAAATATATGACCACTAGGAATCTACAAGAAAGATTAATGAAAGAAATAGAAACCAATGTATGATTAAAATTGGATATGGATGACTGACAATTTATAGTTTCATGAAGAGGTGAATTACATCTTTCTGTGCTTATAGAAACTATACGTAGAGAATGACGAGAGCTTCAAGTATGATCTCCTCAGGTAATTTTCAAGACAGAAAACTGACACAAATTGGAACCTATAGAACAGCTTATAATAAGCGTAGATGACAATCTAGCTGGAAGTATTATCGACAGGATAGCTAAACGTAAATGAATGATGCAGACTATGAAATCAGAGAATTGATTGACTACGTTAGAATTTGAGATACCTACAAGATGACTACTTGGATTTAGAGGAGAATTTATTTTATTGACAAAATGAGAGTGAATAATGTATTCAGCATTTTCTAATTATTGACCATATAAATGATTGATACCCAAAAGACAAGTTTGATCTATGATATCTGGTAATACATGACAGGCTATGATGTATAGTATATTTAAGCTACAAGATCGTTGACCTATTTTTATCGATCCAGCTCAAATGATTTATGAATGAATGATCGTATGAGAGCATTTAACATGATGAGATTTGATAATTAATCTGACTATAAATAAGCAACAAACAAGTGTAAGAAATGCTTGAAATGATGAAGCTATGCGTATAGACCCTATTATTCACATATCACTAGAAGATGCGTTAGAATATGTATGACCAGATGAACTCATAGAAATAACACCCAAAAATATTAGGATGAGAAAAAAATATCTTACTGCAAGTGCTAGGACATTAGCAAAGAAAGCAGGAAAATTGTAAAACAAATCAACGTAGATAAATGTAGATTAAAATTATAAAAAATATAACCACTAGATTCGATTGAAATATTTGCACAAAAACATAGATTCCCTTATAATTATGATGTAGTTTTTTACAAAAAATTTAATCTATGTTCAATTTTGGAATATTAGGTATGAACGCGAGAAATTTGCTTTATATCAAAAAATTTAACGATAAAAAATCTATACGCTTAGCCAACAATAAGTTGCAGACTAAGAATTTTTTGGCCGAAAGATGAATACCGCTAGCACAAACTTATGGAGTGATAAAAGATCGTAAAAATCTTTTTGATTTTGATTTTGGAAATTTACCAAAAAAGAATTTTGTAATCAAACCAAATAAATGAAGTAAGTGACAGTGAATTTTGATAGCAAGATTCTTGGGAGAAAGCGAAGAAGCAAAACATGATGAAAAAATTATTAAAAAATGACCATGGAAGAAATTTAAAGATTTTTTGCAATGACGAGATGATAAACATAATTTTCAATATAATTATCAAATATGAAACGATATTGTAAATGATATGCAACTTAGAAGATATCTGATAGATATATTGGATGGTAAATATTCCATGACACTTGGAACAGATAAGATAATAGTTGAAGAAAAACTTGTAGCATGAGAATGATTTAAAGAATTTTGTGAATATGGATTGGCAGATATTAGGATAATAGTTTTCAATCTAGTGCCAGTTGCCGCTATGATTAGAGTCCCCACTAGTAAATCAAAGGGTAAGGCGAATCTAGCTGCTTGATGAATAGGATTTGGAATCAATATATGAACTGGTAGGATAAGTTCTATGCTTTATAAAAAAAGGATTAGAAGAAATAAATTTCCTACAAAATATAAAGATTTTTGGGATAAAAAAATACCATATCGAGATGATATTTTGTTTTTATCTTCCAAGATTCAATATTTTGTAAACTTATGATATTTGGCACTTGACCGAGTCATAACAAACGATTGACCAAAGTTACTTGAAATAAATGCTAGGGCATGACTAGAAGTTCAGAATATTTCTGGAATTAGATTGGAAAAAACATTAGATAAGATTGCTGATCTAAAAATTGAAGATCCAGAAAAATGAGTAGAAATAGCTAAAACATTATTTTCGAAAGACATTTGAACCAATTCAAAAATCCTATTTCTTTCTCAATATTGAAGTTTTAAAATAAAATTGGAAGAGGATCATGAAATCAAATATGATGTAATAGTGGAGGTAAATCTTAATAAAAAATGAAATTATGCATCCCCTACTTTATGTGAAGAAATTAAATCTCATCCAAAATCAAAAATATTATTGGGTCTGCCAGATAACGATATAATCATCAAAGATATAAAAGTTTTACCAGAAGAAGATTTGAACGAGAAAAAAATAATTTTATGATCAAAAACCATTAGTAACTACCTTATCAAACCCATTCACAAAACTTTTGATACAGTCAATATAGTAAGTGAAAAACATCTTGTACAAAAAGAAAAAGAACAACTACAAAATATAGATCAGAAGATAGATAAATTAAATAGAAAAATATTATTAACACCTATCCTGAGACCAAAAAACTATTTCAATGAACTAGATAATTTTATAGTTATGAAATGAAAATATAATCCCAAATTTATTTACAATCGACCAGACGATAAAAAACTTGAAAATATTGAAATAGAGATAGATAAATTGGAAAGAATTTTGGAAAACAATGAAGTAAAAAGCTGATTAAAATTTTTATTTTCAGAAAAATTGAATGAGTTATCAAATAGAGTGAAACTATTGAGAGCTTATAAAAAACAAGATTATGAAAATATATTGAATTATAATGAACAATTATTTGGTAAAATAGATCCAGAACTAGTTAAATTATCAAAAAAAGAATTTTTGGACGATAAAGATCTAAGTAATTTTGACCTGCTATGAAGGAAAATGAGCATGGCAGAAGTTCAGGATTTTATAGAAAGATATTTAATAGAGAAAAAAATTTATTGAGTAGATATATCATTTAATTCTTGATCCAACGCTAGAGTCTCTGTTTTGATGTGAAAAAATATAAAAATAAATGTTTCCAAAGCTTGAGTATTTAGAGAAAAAGAACTTTTGTCTATATTGGCACATGAAATAGATACTCATCTAATGAGACATATAAATTGAATGAGGTCGGGTCGATCTATTTTCAAGAGTGGAACAGGATATTATATGAAGGACGAAGAATGACTTGCTATATATAACTCATTTAAACATTTGCCAGAGTGATATAATAAGCTCACAATGTATAAAGAATATTTTTTAATAAATGAAGCTAGCAAATATTGATTCCATAAATTGTTTGATATAGCAAAATTTTTATATCCTAGAAAAGAAAATCTAGAAAAATTATTTAAAGCTATAGTGAGAATAAAAAGATGAATTGAAAACACTGCAATAGTAGACCCTGGTACTGTATTTTACAAGGATAAGGTATATCTTGAATGATACTTAAAAATCAAAGATCGGATAGAAAAATGATGAGATGAAAGTAAATTGTATAAGGGGAAAGTAAAGATAGAAGATTTAGATTTTATAGTTTAAATTTATATTTATGTTAAACCTAGCAATAGAAACATGATATAATTATACACTCAATTGAAAGGATAAATTTTGAGCAAGATTATATCTACAACAATTTTTCAAAAAAATTTGAATAAAGGTGGTAAGAGTAAGTATAAATAAATTTAATAAAGAAAAATGAATGTTTGATGAATATAATATACTGGATGATAATTGAAATAATTTACTAGTAAATAAAAGTATCAAACCAGATATATTATGGATAAGAAACTTATCTTATATATTATATAAGCATAATATTCTAAAGAAATTTATAATAGTACCGTCAATTAAAATTTCAATTATTGGTCATGATAAAATGGAAAACTTTAAGTTTTTGGAAAAATATCAGCCGATGACATGTTTATTGAAAGATTTTTTAGAAAACACTGAAATACAAAAAAAATTTACTGGCAAAGTTGTTTTGAAACCAATAAGAGCGAATTGATGAAAATGAATAAAATTATTTAATAAAAAAGATTTAATAAAAAAGAATAATCAGTATGAATGACTTGGCGAATTATTTATAGTACAAGAATTTAAAGATTTTTCTAAATGATTTTGAAATATAACAAAATGAGTACATGACTTAAGATTGATGTTCGCGTGAAAAAAAATAATAGAAATAACTCTTAGAGAACCAAAAAAATGAGACTTTAGAAGTAATATATGATCTGGTGGAAAACAAATATTTTTAGACAAATCACAAATACCAAAAGATTTATTAAGATTAGCAAAGAAAATATATATAGACATTGATATTGATGATAATAATATATTTTCAATGGATTTTGCTTATTGTAAAAAAGAAAATAAATGGTATTTACTAGAAATTAATTCATCTCCATGAACACGATTTTATCAAACAGATAAAAATGTTTTGAAAAAAATATTTAAGTGACTTGCAAAATTTTTTATTAATCTAACTAAGAAATAATGAAAGACATCTCAGCAAGGATAATGTGTGACGAAGCAAGGAAGATGTGATTTAAAGTAAAAACAATATCTGAAGATTTGAATATGTTTGAAATCAAAAACTGAAAAAAAACAGTATTATTTAAAAGTATAGATTGTTGAATAAATTCTAGTTTATGAATGAGATTTGCAAGATATAAAAAATTAACCTATTTCATGCTTGAGCAATATGGTATAAAAGTACCAAAATCTATTATTGTAGAATCAAATATATGAATAAGCGACAAACTAAAGGAAGCTTGATTAAAATTCCCTTTAGTTGTGAAACCATCTGTATGAGAACATTGAGATTGAGTAAGTGTAAATTTAAAAAATTTAAAAGAGATAGGAACAGCAATAAAATTTGCATTAAAATATGATAATAAAGTTTTGGTTCAAGAATTTTTTAAATGATGAGACTTTAGAATAATTATTATAGGTCATAAATTTGTAGCTGCTATGAATAGAGTCACCGCTTATATAATCTGAGATTGAAAAAACTCTATAAAGGAGATTTTAAAAAAAGAGAATAACAACCCATTGAGGTGAGAATGACATGAAAAAAATATAAGTAAAATACTTGTTGATAAGGAATTAAAAAGATATATAGCCAATCAGTGATTTGATTTATCTTATATACTACCCAAAGGCAAAAAAATATTTGTAAGAAAGAATGCAAATCTATCTACATGAGGCACATCTATTGATGTGTCTAACAAGATACATCCTGAAATAATTAAAATGTGTGAAATGGCGTCTAAAGTATTACAATTAAATGTTTGTGGCGTTGATTATCTTTCAGAAGATATTACAAAACCACTAAAACAGCAAAAATGATGAATAATAGAAGTTAATCATACACCGTGACTTAGATGACATCATTTCCCTTTTGAAGGGAAAAGTAATAATGTAGCAAAGGAGATTTTAAAATTAGCTCTAAAATAATGCAAAAAATAATAATAAATGCAGATGATTATTGAATATCAGATAAGTTTGATAATGCAATTTTGGATTTAATAGAGAAAGACAATTTATTATCTGTTTCTGTAATAGTAAGAGACAATACAAACAATGAAAGTATAAAAAGATTAATAAAGATAGCTTGATATAAGTGAGTTTCGGTATGACTTCATTTTGAATATAATCAAATAAAATCTGAGGATGATATATATGCAAATATATATAATCAAATAAAAATACAGTATAAAAGATTTTTTGATTTATTTTGAAAAAATGCTTGCCATATAGATAAACATAATCGAGAAAAAAGCGAAAATGAGGCTAAGGCTATGTGCGATTTTGCAATAGAAAAAAATATACCCGTAAGACTCTATACTAGATGAAAATTCTTTTATGTATATGAAAACATTTATAAGTGAAAAATCAAAATAACAAATAGACTTTATAATTTATGATCTATCAAATATTGAATAAATAAAATAAAAGAAGATTTAAAAAATTCTGAATATAAAAACGAGCATTGGGAAGTTGTATGCCACCCATGATTTTTTGATAAAGATTATAATGCTAAACTGAACTGAACTGATATGAATGAAGTAAGGCAGGAAGATTATATGAAAGTAGTTGAATTATCTGATTTTTTTAAAAACAATAAATTATCTATATCTTCTTTTTATGATTTAAAATAACTACACTAATTTGACAATAATAGATTTATGTATATAATATATATATTTATATATTATATATTTTTGATGAATAAACCAAATTTATGAAAAGATGAAGTGAATGAAGTTAATTATAAAGAATATTTGGAAAAAATTAATCAAGATCTTGAGAAAATAAAAGACACCTATGCAGATCCATTGGATGGGATATTAAAATATGACAAAAAATGAATTTGTACAACTTTTTTTGGAGAAATAGAATGAAATATTGATATAGGAATAATAATATCAAAAGAAAAAGAAATAGTAGATATTGTGACTAAAATTGATTGAATAAAATCAGACTTAAATAACAAATTATGAATTCCTCCAAATTTGAAAGAAGTGTATATAAAAAGTTTAGAATCGATGAAAAATAAGTTCTTGATGTTTAAAAATGCGCTATGGATAGAATGAGAAAAATCTTGATATATATTGTCTGATGAAGAAAGAAATATTTATTATACAAACGTCTTGGATCTACAAAAAAAAGTATATTGAGAAAGAGTATCTGATAATCCAAAGGAGGTAAAAGATACATTAGATAAACTTCATATATTATTTGAGAAAAATAAATGAAAATTGGATGAAGAAGAAGTAAATATTTTTAATAATTTTTTGAGTAGATCTGATAAAGATTTTTCATTTTCTTATATAATTAAAGAAAAAGAACAAACTGAAGCAAAAAAAGATTTAGTATTGGAAGAGAAAAATATAGATAAAAGTAAACTTAAAAAAATATCTCAGGATATAGTAAATTTTTATAAAAATCATTTCTGAGAAGAAAACACTGATTTAGGAAAGTGGAATATTATTGAACAATCTGGTATAAGTTCATTAAATATTTCTTGAATGAAGGAAGAATTTAGAATCCCAGAAGACTATGAAAATGTAGATAGAAAAAAGATAACCCAAACAGTTGCTTCACATGAAATAGAACAACATCTTTTATGATGGGATAACAATAATAGAGTATTATGAAAATGATTTACTAGTTGATGATATGATTTTATAAGTGAATGAGTGGCAAAAATTAATGAGGACATATCTTTGGGTAAAGTAAATTCTATTGAAGATTTAATAAAACTAAAAGAAGGTGTAAGTATATGAATAATTTGAGTTTTTGTATGTGAAAATTATTCTTACGAAGATGCTGTCAAAATACTCACAATATACAACAAACTATCATCCAAAGACGATGAAGAAAAATGTAAAAAGAAAGCAATAGATATTGTGAAGAGAAGAAAAAGATTTGTTCCTTATAATATGCCGTGATCTAGTATAAAGGATACTTTATATCAAAGGTGAAAGAATCGAGTAATTGATTATTTAACAGAAGATAGTAATTTAGAAACAGCAATTAAAAAATATAAGGATTTGAATACATTTAAATTTTGACCAGAAGAGTTAAAATATATCAATGAAATCAAGAAAGAATTAGACGTAAAAGATGAAGAACTGATATATACATTATTTATATGAAGAATACTTCATGATAAATTAAATAAATGAAAATGATCAACAAAAGAATATTTAAGTGGGATGAATTTAAATAAAAAAAATATTGAGTTTAAAACAAAAAGAGAATTAGTAAATATTTTAGGCCAATTAAAAGAAAGCAAGAAAGAAAATCAATCTTAATAACTTTCCATTTATTTCCAGTAAAATATTGTTATATATAGCTTAGTTTATATTCACTTCACAGAAATGAAAAAAATCTGGAAAATTTTTTGGATGATAAGTATATTTGTATCGATTTTTATTATAAGTTTAACCAAGGCTCAAGAGGACCATAGTGCTCCTGTATTTTGCAATCAAAATTATGAAATTGCTTGACCACAGTGAGTAAGAGAGGATAAAACAGCTGAATACAAAATCGTATTATCAGGCACTGAACAAGTACTAGATAGTAATCAGATTAAATTTGTTTTGAATTATAATAATAAGAATATTGTAACAATTAAGTGAAATAAATTTTGATATAATTTCAAGGATAAATGAGAATATAATTTAAAAGCTGATTTTAGTGATGATAATAACTGTTATTATAACATCACAAAAAGTATAAAGACCTATTGAAAATCTATAGCATATATATGAGAAAATATAAAAGAATTTGAAATAGGATTCCAAGATAATTTTCAAAAACATGATATATTGTTGAATGAAATTATAATAGAAAATAAAAAAGTTATATGAGAGGATAATATAATAGCAAAATTATCTGAAAATATATTGGATATAAAAAATGCTGATATAGTGGTTATAAATAGTAAATTCTTCGATCAGATTTTAGATTCCTTGGGAAAAATAAATAACTGACAAGATTTGGAATTAAATAAAAAACAAGTTTTTGTTTTGAACGATTTGAATCAGAATTTTCTAAAAAGAATATTAGCAAAATATATTAAAATATTGTGAATATCTAAGGTATATGTACTAAATAATGATTATAATTTGGCATTTTTTTCTAGCTTATCGTTTGATAAAGACGTAATCTCTGAAACATATGTAAAAACATTTTCGTTATCATTTGCTCAAGTACCAAAATATTTTCTACTATCTTATCTAGTAGATAACTTAATATATAACTGATTCCCAATTAATCTTATAGGTCTTTTCTTTGCACTTGGACTAGCCGCATTACTTGTGAGTATATTTAGGCAAGTCATATGATTTAGCGTATTTGGTATTTATAGTCCTATATTCTTTGCCACATCAATGGCTGTATTTGGATTCAAACTGAGCATTATTCTTTTTATAATAGCTGTGATAGCTGTCGTACTTACAAGATTATTTACAAAAAAAATATATTTGTTATATAGCGCTAAACTTACTATACTTATAATATTATATTTTCTTATGATAGTTTTGATATTATGACTAGATAAAATACTAAATACAAATCTGATTGATTTTAGTGTATTTAACAATTGATTGGTTATATTTCCTATAATATTTTTGATAGTAGTTGCAGATAAAGTATTTTATGAATGATTTAAAATACAAAGCAAAACTCGAATTTTATCTTTCATAGAATTTCTTATAGTATCAGCAGTAGTTTATTGAGTTTTAAGCCGAGATGGATTAAAACAATTATTGCTATCTTATCCAGAATTTATTATAATTATTTTTGTCTTAAATATTTTAGTGGGAAGATTTACTTGATTACAATTGCTTGAATATTTCCGTTTTATACCTCTCCTTGAAAAGGAAAGTGATAATGAAATTGAGGAAGAATAGAACAGGAATAGGTTTATCTGGAATTGGGAATTAGAAAAATTTTTAGAAAATTTAATCGTCTATAACTAGTATTTTATATTTTTATTATATTTTTATGAACAAAGATCATTCATGGTTTCTAATAGCAACAGTAATCATAGTTGCTGCATTTATATTTATGTGATATCAGATAAGGACCCCATATAAGGATCAAGTCCCCAATCAACAATGAATAACAAACACTATATCAGTAAATGGTGAATGAAAAGCATATGCAATACCGGATACATTTGTAATCAATGCTTCAGTTTCAGAAAGCGGTGCAACTACAAAAGACGCACAAACAAAGATGGAAAATAAGATATTGAAAATTAAAGAAGTACTATGAAACAATGATGTAAAAAAAGAAAAAATAAAAACAGTTTCTGTAAATGTTTATCCTGAATATGATTGGTCCAATTCTCAAAGAAAATTATTGGGATATAGAGCCGAACAAAATATAGAAATAGAAGTAAATTGATCTTGATTTACACAGAAGTGATCTACTATCATAAGCCAACTTGGCGATGTATGAGGAATAAATGTAAACAATACTTATTTCAATTTAAAAGATAAAGAAAAAGCCGTACAAGAAGCTCGTGAAAAAGCTTTTGCTAATGCTAAACAAAAAGCTGAACAATTAGCAAAATTATGAAATTTGAATCTATGAAGACCTACAATGATATCTGATAGTGAAACATCTAATGTCCCTTGACCATATCCAATGTATTATGCAAAAGCTGAATCTGCGACTATGTGAATGTGATGAGCTGCTGATATGAATACACAAACTATTTCAGCATGACAAAGTGAAATAACCGTATATCTACAAATAGTTTATGAAATAAAGTAATTATAATAACAAATAGAAAAAGGGCGTAATATAGCCCTTTTTTTGTAATTATACTAAATATTATTATATTTTATCGACTCCCCTTCTTTACCATCTGATCTCAGATTTTCAATCATATTTTGGTGGTATATCATCAATTGATTTCTAGTACATATCTTGATAAGGCCTCTGGTCAATATACAGGACAGATTGCCTGTTTACAAGGTATAGCATTGGCTATATATATTACTTGAAGTCATGAATTAAGTCGTATCATATCAAGTGGTATCAAAGTATTTTTCATCCAAAACTTGTGTATATTGTCTTTTTCAAAAACAAATATCATTCAACTATTTTCACCTAGATATTCACGATCCATCAGTCACCTTTCTCTAGTCTCAAGAGTATTTGCTATTTCAATATTATAACAATTGGATTGATAACAAACTTGTGGAAGCTCTGTGTGAGGAATTTTTTTTGGAAAAATAAGTAATCATAATATCAAAATAGCTAAACCAAGTAGTAATTTCCAGGATTTTACCTTTTTTTTCATTTATAGAAAATTTATATAAAAAACTGATTGGATTCTAGAGTTTTGATTGTAATTATCAAGAAATACTTTAGCTATTAGTACTTAGCACTTAGAACTTAGCTAGTAGCTAAGAACTAAA
This sequence comes from Candidatus Absconditicoccaceae bacterium, assembly GCA_049305865.1. GTDB lineage: Bacteria > Patescibacteriota > Gracilibacteria > Absconditabacterales > Absconditicoccaceae > UBA6263. Next base: position 10,270 of record JBAQPP010000045.1, on the reverse strand, counting down.
GTTGAATTTTCATTTGAAATCCAGGTCAATATTATTATATATAGCCATTGTCTTATTTTAAATATTAATTTTTTGTAATGCCAAGAAGAAAAGCAGAAAACAAGGTGATAGAGGTTATACTCTTGGAATGAAATAAACATCTTGGAGAAAAGTTTGAGCTTGTAAATGTTAGACCTTCTTATGCGAGGAATGTTTTGTTGCCAAAAAAATTGGCAGTATTATGAGACTCACACAATAAACATAATTATGCTAATAAAATGAAAGCTGCGACTGAATCTAGAAAAAAGAAAGCTAATAATTTTGATGAACTATTTATGAAGATAAAAGAAAATGGATGAATCAAAATCATCAGAAAAGCAAATAAAGATAATACGCTTTATGCAAAAGTAGATGAAAATGATATAGTAGAAGCTATAAAAGAAGTTTATGGAATAGAAGTAGAATCTCATTTTATAAAATTAAAGAAAAAATTGACTGCTGTATGATCCTATAATGTACCATTTATGTATAAAGAAATTAAAAAAGAAATTGAAGTAAATGTAGAAGCTGAAGTAGATCTAAAAGCCAAGAAAGAAGCTGAAATGACAGTAGAAGAAAAGAAAGAAGAAATCAAAAAATCAAAAGATGAAATCAAAGCTGAAAAAGAAGCTGAAAGAAAAAAGAAGAAAGAAGAAACTATAAAAAGATTGAAAGAAAAATATAAATAAGAACTGATAAATAAGAAATATAAAAGATCTCGCTAAATGCGGGATTTTTTGCATTTAAAAAATAGTCGGCTAAAAGCCGAGCTATTCTGTTTTTAAAGTTTATGAAACCAGGTGTTTGAACTTTCCACTGAAATATATGGATAGTGGAAGTATTAAAAAGGCCATAATTAGGAAGTTCCATGGAGCTCCGAATGAAGCCAAGAGGAGAATAGCAACATTTACTACGAAAGAAATCTTTATAATTTTATTTTTCTTATCGAGTGAATTTGTATGAGCATTTCTCCTTATTGCTACTGATAATAGCCAAATACATGTTATATCAGGGATCAAGACAATCCACTGATTATCGTAAGTGAAGTTTACAACGATTCCCCATGAAACTAGAAATAGTATAAATACTGCTACCATAGCAATTATTCCAGGTATACTTACGATAACCTTGAATAAATTTGTGAAAAAAGTTTTCATAGAATTCAGTTTTTGTTTCTTAGTTTATATACATATATTAATAAATGTCAATACTAATTATTTATAAGTTTTTTAATAAGCCTATCTACATAATTTAGAGATCAATCATCCGTAATTATAATATCATAAGATTTTTTATATTCTTCCAAATTTGGGGCTATTTTATCATTTAAAAATCAGATTTTTATAAGATTTTTGTATTCAAATCAATCAATCATATGCGAGTCTCATATAGTATCTCACAGCAAAACGACATTTTTTCTATCTTTGATTTCTTTATAAAATGGAAGATTAAATAGCGTATGAGCATCTTTATTGAAGCTATGAATTATAGGCTTTTGGATATCTAGAGCATAACCATCTCGGTCTCGTTGAAAAGTATTGGAAGCTATATGAATATTTTTATATAATTTATTGAATTTTTTTAAATATCGATATATACCGTCATATCATAGTCATGACGCAGAAAAAATAACAAGTGGTATATTATATTCATTGGACAAATCAAATAGTCACAATGCTCATTCTCTAAATTCAATATTTTCTGACTGTATTGCCTGTTGGATATCTTGTTTACTAAGTCATGACTGTATAAGCAATTGAAAATGTTTTGTCCATCGTTCCAACATAAATTTCTTCTTAGTTTCAATATCTACATTGAGATCCATTTCTATTCTATGATAATAATCGAATAGAGCCTGTGCTTTGGCTGAATAATCTGGAGTAAGATAGTTTTCATCACGTAAAATCGATAATAATGATGCTCTAGGTTTACCTTTTACAAAAGCCTTTGTGAAAGTTCTATCAAAATCTGAAATAATCCATAGATTGGATATTCCATCATGGATAATATTTTCCATTTCTCGATCCAATTTTTTTTGGTCTGAGATAATTATATTTTCCATAAAAAATTATAGAAAGTAAAATATTGAGTTTATATTAGAAATATTATTTATAAAGTAAAGTTGAGTTTTTTGTCACAAATCATAGTTTGAGTCGTATTAATAGGTATAAAAGTTGCAATGTAAAATCGTTAGAACGTGTTGGTTTATTTTAAAATTTGTTTACAATGAAAAAAGTGTTAGTCACATTCTTTATTGAAAATCAAATAAATACCGTAGCAAATAGGTACAGGATAGTATTTTGTGTTTAAGAGATAATAAGAGCTCAACATAATCCAAAGTAAAATCAGCTATGGTAAAATTAAATTCCGTAGCTTTTTTGTTTTTACGCCAAACTTATTTTAATAATTAATAATAAAAAATGGATAGTGACAGTCTAAAGAAAATTTGAATAAAGAAAATTTTGAAGTATGTGTGGAAAAAATACATGACTGAAAAACTGTACTTTATCTTGTTGCTTATAAGTAGGATTGCGGTTGCATTTATTGCATTGTTACCTGCTTTATATTACAAACAAATCATTGATTTAATTGCATGATTTTTGCAATGAGACAAATCAAGTATAACTATAAAAGCAATCTCAATACTTATTATCATTTTGTTAATAAAAATTGTATGAGTATTGATTTATAGAATTTCTGATTTTCTCCTTATAAATCTATCTCCCAATATCATGAGAAAGATTTATCTAGAAACATTTGATTATACGCAAAGACATTCATTTAGATTCTTTACTAGCAATTTCACATGAGCATTAATCAAAAAAATTAATAAATTTGTAGGAGCTTATGACAATATAACCGATATTTTTGTATTTGATATATCATCAGTATTATTTAACTCAATATTTGTACTTATTATTGTCTCTCAAGAGAATCTTAGCCTATCTGTTATATTCATTGTATGGATAGTTGTGTTTATAGTCGTTCAGTACTTTTTATATAAATGGAATTATCCTTATGAAGTTTATGTAAACTGAATTGATTCTAAATTATCATGATTACTCTCTGATACTATCACAAATAATTTTAATATAAAAACCTTCGCTAGCTTAAAAAGAGAGATAAAAATTTTTGATGAAATAGTAACTTTATGGAGAAATAAAAGTAAAATAAAACGATATAGATGAATGCTAATATGGGGTATAACATGACTTATGATGGTATGACTTGAGTTTGTAATATTCTATTTCGCAATAAAATTACGAGATAAAAATATGATTACTATATGAGTATTTGTATTGCTACAACTGTATATTTTTAGAATCATAGATCAGATGTGGTCAATAAGCCACGTATTTAGGAGTCTTTATAAATCATTTGGAGAAATGTCAGAAATGATGGAAATACTTGACGAAGAACATGAAATAAAAGATACAACTAACGATAAGCTGAAGGCGGAAAATGGAAAGATAGAAATTAATAATATAAATTTTACCTATGGTGATTGAAAGAATATTTTTGAAAATTTAAATTTAAAAATAAAATCTGGTGAAAAGATAGCTATTGTATGACAATCATGATCAGGTAAAACCACTATAATAAAATTATTATTCAGATTTTTTGATATTCAATGATGAGAGATATTGATAGACTGACAGAATATATCTAGTGTTACCCAAGAATCATTGAGATGATCAATATCTATGGTAGCTCAAGATCCTATACTGTTTCATAGAAGTTTAAAAGAAAATATCTCTTATGGCAATCCCCATGCAAGCAAAGAAGAAATAATAGCGGCTTCTAAGATGGCTAGATGCCATGAATTTATTATGTGACTGAAAGATGGCTATGATACACTTGTAGGTGAAAGATGAATAAAACTTAGCGGATGAGAGAGACAGAGAGTTGCTATAGCAAGAGCTATACTAGAAAATAAAAACATTATAGTACTAGATGAGGCAACATCGAGCTTAGATTCTGAGTCTGAAAAACTTATACAAGATGCTATGGACGAAGTTCTTAGAAATAAAACAGCCATAGTAATAGCTCATAGACTATCTACAATTATGAAAATGGATAGAATTATAGTAATGGATAACTGAAAGATAATTGAAAGTTGAAGTCATAAGGAACTTCTATCTAATACAAATAGTATGTATAAAAAATTTCGAGATATTCAGAGTGGATGATTTATAGAATAGATGGATATGTCATCTCTCGACTTCGCTCAAGATCCCTTTAATTAAATATATAAAAGTGATTCCTCCACTACGGTCGGAATGACAGGTACAAAGTTCAAAGTATAATAAACAAAAAAAAGATGGACTTACGTTCATCTTTTTTTTGTTTGTTTTTAAATATGGAAAGTTTATATTGTTTCAATTACAGGGTATAGTTCAGATAGCTAGCCCCGCCATTGCGGGGTAAAAATGCTGTACAATCAAAGTAAATCTTTTTATTTTATTATTCAAAACGGGATGTAGTTCAGATGGCTAGAATGCAAGGCTGGGGGTCTTGAGGTCGCAGGTTCGAGTCCTGTCATCCCGAAATTATTATAATATAGCATCAATGCTATATTTTTTTTTATAAAAAATTGTCAGCCCGAAACAGACTGACAACTTACATTGTTTAAATCCGAAAATTTAATTTATCTCTACTTTCCATTTAGGCCATTCATTCTCAATCCATAATGGAATTTCAGTAAATGGACTTAGATTGTTTTTACAAGGACTTGCCTTGTCTAAAATCCATCTACCAAAAGATTCAAGAATATTTGGATCTACATTGTACTTCATTTGAAATACCGTTAATATAGCCCAGCTTTTTGCAATATCAATCGCGTCTTGCATAGAATCGATCTTTGGCGGATAGCAAATATACCATTCCATATCTTTACCCAAATGAATATGAGTCTTAAATTCAAGTAAAGTTGGAATAGTAAAAGGAGCTGATTCATCTAACCTCATTTCTACATTTTTTTCTGGAATAACACCAGAATATTTTTTGTAGAAAGATTCAAGATCCAATTGTAATTCATTTCTATCTCTCTGAAAAAAACTGATTTCAAACTCATTTAATAGTTCTCCATCTTTGTTGTAAACACAGATTCTTCTTCTCATAAAACTAAATTAAAAAACGTTAGTAATTGACATATTGTATTTTATTTATATAAATTTAGATTTGTTTTTCAACGGAAATTTCTCGTTGGAATTGGAAATGATTTTATTACATTAATTCTAAATTTTAAATTCTAAATTTCGAATTATTTTGTTTGAACTAAAATCATCATACTCCCCTGCTGGAGACCAACCAAAAGCAATAAAAGAAATTAAAAAAACTTTTGAGTCTTGAAAATCCAAAATAACTCTGCTATGAGCTACCTGAACAGGTAAGACTTTTACAATGGCGAATATTATACAACATATACAGAAACCTACATTAATTATTTCACACAATAAAACTCTAGCGGCACAGCTTGCAACTGAATTTAAACACTTTTTTCCAAACAATGCTGTACATTATTTTGTATCATACTTTGACTATTATCAACCAGAATCTTATCTACCAGCACAGGGACTTTATATAGAAAAAGAGGCTACAATAAATCAAGAGATAGAAATGTATAGACTCGCTACTATGGCTTCTTTACTGAGTAGAAAGGATGTTATCGTAGTAGCCTCTGTTTCATCCCTTTATGGACTATGACAGAAAAGATTTTTTGAAGAAAATTGTTTGCAATTAAAGATAAAGAACGAATATAAATTTAAAGATCTTAAAAGACAGCTTCTACATATGCAATATAAACCAGTACAATGAAAAATAGAACATGGAATGTTTGATGTAAAATGAGAGACAATAGATATTTTTTCAAGTACTGAAAAGTTTTTGTATAGGCTACATTTCAATGAAGATGAGCTAGAACTAATAGAACTTAGAGATAGTTTTACGTATGAATATAAATGAAAAGTAGATAAAATAGTTGTACGACCAGCATCACAATTTATTCAAGATTTGTCAGACCTAGAAAATATTTTAAAACAAATGGAAGTGGAAAAGGATAATAGAGTAAAAGAATTTGAAAAAAAATGAATGCTTGTGGAGGCTGAAAGAATAAAAAAAAGAGTAGAATATGATATAAGGATGATAAGAGAGACTGGATTTGTAAATGGTATAGAGAACTATTCTCTTTATTTTGATCGTAGAACGCCTGGTCAGCCACCAAACACTCTTTTTGACTACTTCCCTGATGATTTTTTGATGATAATAGATGAATCTCATATGACATTGCCCCAATTACAAGCTATGCCGTCTGGAGATAGAGCAAGGAAAATAAATCTAATTAAATACTGATTTAGACTCCCTTCTGCGATAGACCATAGACCTATTAATTTTGGAGAACTTGAGAATAAACTTGATCGAGACAAATCAAAAGCTGAAAATGCAAAATCAAAAGCAAAAATCAAAAAAGAATCAGATAAAAAAGAAGAAAGACTAGAGACTAATATAGAGGTACTTGGAGAAACCTATGAGGAACTTAAAAAAAATCTATGATATGAGGATAATTTGGATTGAGATGTATTTAAAAAACATATAGATGCAAAAACTATTTTTTTATCTGCCACACCAGCTGAATATGAGCTGAGTATATCTGATAAAATAGTAGAACAGATTATTAGACCTACTGGATTGCTCGATCCTATCACATATATATATCCAAAATCTGGTGATTACAAATGATTGATTGCTAGCTTAGATAGATTATTAAAACAAAGACCACATCTTGAAGAATTTATGGACTGATATAGTGTAAAAGATGGACTAAAAGAAGTTTTTGGAGAATAAATGTAAATATTAATAGTTTTAATAAAATAGGCGGCTTAGGCATGTCTATTTTTTTGATTAAAATTTTTGACAAAATTAAGCTTTTGGAATATAATAACGAGGTCATCTTTTGACGATAAAAATATATGAAGATGAATAGAAAAAACTTTAATAGAAAATTTACAATATTGATTAGCAAGATTTTGGTTTTGGTACAGATTTTTTTGTTATTGTTTATTATAAGCGTTAAAGCAGATTATCAAGAGTTCACTAAACAATTGGAAACAATGTGAATGGATGTAAAAAGTATCGAAAGTTGAAATAAAATATCGCGTTATGATTTAGCAAAGTTACTCAATACCGTAGAATGTAAGGATTGTATCAACACGCCCAAAGATATGATAGCACAATATGATAATAAATTTTGGGATGCATTTGTAAAAATACCTTGAAAAGATTTTGCTGATATAAAATATAAATGATGAATATACAAATGAGAGATATATTATTATTGTGTAGCTTATGTATGAGATAATGAATATATGAGATGATACCCTCTAGAAACCAGTCCTGTTTGCGGGTGAAAATTTTGTGGGAGCAAGGATACTACCCAAGCTGAATTCTATCAGGTGATAATAAATCTAAGTGCTAAATATATTTATAATAATTTTCTTGCCGATTGGAAAACTGTTAAAAAATGGATGGATAAGATTAAGCTATGAAGCTATGCTGATAAATATCTAAACACTATTGATAGAAAATATATAAATGAAAATGCCAGTTTAAATAAATCTGGGTATATTGATGATATGAAATATTTCGCAACATATATGAAATACTGTATGTTCAATCTAGAAGCCTGTGGATTCCAAGAAATATGAAGCATAAAACAAGCAGTCCGGCCGATTGCAGAACTAAATGTACTTTTAAATCAAAATATAATAGACTTACCACTAGCTAAAAAAGTAGATGTATGAAAATTGGTAGATGGTAAAACAGTCTTGAATGTTTTATATAAACTTTATGATGTAGTCAAATGTGATTTTAATAACGATTATGATTGTGACTTATCAGATAATGCGATTGATAATTGTCCAAATAGTTATAATCCAAGTCAAACAGATACAGATAAAGATGGAATATGAGATGTATGTGATGGCGATATAGATGGAGATGGTAAAACAAATCCTATATGAATAGTAGATGATAACGGTCGTGTAAATATTGGACTGTGGAATACTTGAACCGATTGAAGTTTATGGGGGAATAATACATGAAATAAAAATGAAATATGAATATACATAAATGCAATTAATGTAAAATGAACTGCCCCTATCACTGTAAATTTTGATGCTATAACAAAGTGAAATATTAATAAAATAAATCGAGATATGTGAGATGGAACGTGGGCAGAATGACAAAAGACTAGTCATACATTTTTATATCCATGAATGTACAAGATAAAGGCTACCGCCCATTGAAACCTTTGACAAGCCACAGCTAAAATAAGCTTACTTATATGAGAGAGCATCAATGATCAATATTGAATACAAATACTAACAGATAAAATATGATGAAATAAAGATAATCTAGAAGTAACTTTCAATACTAGGAATATATGAAATATCGATAAAGTAAAATGGAGTTTATGAGATGGAGTAGAAATATGGAAAATAGCAGGGCAGAAATTTAAAAGAATATTGGATAAAAAATGAATTTATACAGTAGTAGTAAAATGATATAATGGATCAGAGTTAAAATCGGTAGCATCAGTCAATATTTGAGCATGAAGCTGAAATAAGGGAGCATCTTTAAATGTAAATATACTCAATCCTAGTATATGACAAAATATTAATATAGAAACAAATATTTGGTGATTTAATAATAATAGCATAGAAAATGTAGAAATAAATCGATGAGATGGGATAAAAGAAACTAGTGCTAGACTATTATCTTATGGTCATAGATACCAAGTATGATGAACTAGGACTATAAGTCAAAAAATTCTTTTAAAAGACTGAAAAATAATTACAAATTTTTTGACGATTTATGTTACAGATTTTAATCTATCAAAAACTTATGCATATCTTATAAGTCCAAATAATTTGATAGCAAATAGTTATGACAAAATAGATTTCTCTACTTATATTGCTGGATATATTTTACCAAATTATCCATTTATAATCAATCAATATAAACAGTGAGAAAGTAAGATGTTTGCTGATATTAAGTCACGACCACAAAAATTTGATTATATTTACAACAAACAATGAACTTATAGTCTGATATCAAACTTATATGTAAATCAATGTATATCTATGGAGGCTCAAGCTAGTATATGAATAAAATGAAATGATGTTTGTCTAGAAGCTATGTTAAACTGAACATTATCAAAATTTAAATGTGATATGGATAAAGATAATATACCAGATATATGTGATAATGATATAGATTGAGACTGATATAAAAATCTTATATGAATCATAAAATATGAAAATTCTGATTGTAGTATATGACCAGCTAATAATAATAACGATCAAAATACAGCCGATAATCAGGTCGCTTGAAATAATGTAGATATACAATTATTAAAAAAACATATATGAACTTGTTCTCTTGATAATGCTTTCCCCATATCAAATCCTGACCAAATGGATCTTAATATGAATGGAATATGAGATTCGTTTGAATATCAGGTTTGAATTATTTTGAATAATATAAATCCATTATATGAGAATGAGAATAATAATGATATGGATGGAGATTGAATACCAGACGGTATTGATCTGTGTTCTGATATTCCAGAGAATTACAATTTATTTCAAGATGGAGATGGTTGTCCAGAAATATGAATAAATCAAAATTGCGATATTAGACTACAATTCCCAAATTTATGATGATTATTTGATTGAAATATTGGGGACTTATGATGAAATGGTAACTGATGAGGATGAGGTGATGATTGAAATTGATGATGATGAAACAATTGATGAGGTGATGGCTGAAATTGATGATGATGAATAATTCTAAGTTGATGAGATATAATTTCAAGTTGATGAGTAATAATTTACAGTTGATGAGGGTTGATTATTGTATGATGATGAATAATCTTGAGTTGATGAGATATAATTTCAAGTTGATCAGTAATAATTTACAGCTGATGAGTAGTAATTTATAGTTGATTAATAACGTGGGATTGATGAGTAGTTACTGAAAGTTGAGGGTTGATAATTTGTCAATGAGAATTGTTTATCTGAAATTGAGGATTGGTAGTTTGAAATTCAGGATCTGTGATTTGATACTGATGATTTTTGATTTGAAATTGAGGATCTGTGATTTGGATTTGAGCATGAGGTAGTTGTTGAAATAATTGATGAGGTGATGGTTGAAATTGAGGAGGAGGAGGAGGTAACAGCGAACTACCATGAGG
>JBAQPP010000044.1:0-7104 GCA_049305865.1 Candidatus Absconditicoccaceae bacterium | reverse complement strand
GTCATTCATCACCAAACTATAAATAACAACAAAAAAGCTGGTGCGTAAACTCTATAAAAATAGAATCTTTTATTCAGATTTTTCTTGTTTCAATAAACATGTTGCATCACTGTTCTTTTTACGATATCAGGAGCATTTGCTATTGGGAAATATTCCTTTTTAAATTCCATGATGATAGTTTTTATGATATTAATTCACTTGAAGATCTAGTTTTCCAATTCTCTTATAATATTTTCATCTTTGATTTTTTCTTTTAATATTTTTTTTGCATTGGAAATCATAGTTCATACACTATTTTTATTACTTTCCATAATTTCAGCAATTTCTTCATAGGATTTTTCTTCAAAATAGTATAGGTATAAGACATTTCTAAATTTTTCTTCAATCTGACTCAGAAATCAAATCATAATATTTTGTTTAAATTGTGTGTTTAGATTTTCTTTTTCAATCATACTCTGTTTATCTTCTACTAGTTTTGCATTTTCTTCATCTGTATATATTCCTGTTTTGCTGGTCCTTATAAGATCAATAGCCGTATTATGAGCTATTCTATAAATAAATGTTTTGAAGTTCTTCACTTCATAGCTTTTTATATATTCAAATACTTTGATAAATACATCACTCAAAACAGTTGTGGCATCATCTTTGTTGTAATTCAAAATATTTCGTACATAAGAAAATATCTTATCCTTGTACTTGTCATACAACACCTCAAACGCCTGATTGTCTCATTCTTTCACTCTATTAGACAATTCTTCATCATTTAACTTTCAAAGTGAAGAAATTTGATTATCACCAAACATTGTAAACATTAAACTAGCTAGCAAATCTAAATTGATACCAATATATTTATTTAGCTTCTAATTTATAGACGAAAATTATATTTAAAAATTTTTAAAAAAATTTGTAATCTGATTTCTTTTTTTTATAATACCACCTATATTTAATAAATACTTCTACCTACAATATGGGCTCAAAAAATAGATTCTCTATATGACTATCGGTAATATGAATTTTTATATGAATATTTTTTTATATTTTCCGGCAAAACTACGCTAATGCTCAAAAAGATTTCTGATCTCAATTAGACTCAGATTTAAACGACCAATCTGAGAATACATTAGACTTTGGTATTGTTTCCAATATTTCCTGAATAGTAAATCAAAGTAAAAAAAAATATAAGGCGACATTTGATCTCAAATCAGATTGATCATTTCAAAGATATTTGAACGATTCCAATCCATTCTCAGATCCTACTTATAAACCGTTAGATCTTAGTCCTATTATTTCCAATTTCACATACAATAAATCATCCAAATTTTCGCTTAGATCTTCAGCTGGTATAGCATTTGCAGATATGGCATGGGCCTTCCGAGACCACTTCAATAAATCTAATAAACTTTATATCGTAAGTGCCTATAGATCCTACTGATTTCAAAATTCATTACTCAAAAATTGATGTGAAAAAAAAAGATGTGCAGAGCCATGATCTAGTGAACATCAAGCATGATTGGCAGTAGATATAAGCGTAGCTAGTAAAAATTGAAAAACAATACAGATGACAACATGATCAGATTATTATAATCGGATGGATCAAAACGCTTATAAATATGGATTCCATAATACATATAAAAAGTGAGTAGAAATAGATGGTAAAATGGCAGAACATCGACATCGAAGATTTGTAGGTATTCCATTCGCAACATATCTCCATGATAACGATCTTACGATAGCAGAATACTTTATAATGCATGCTGTAGAATATAAAATTTAGAATTATTAGATTTTAGTTATTAATCCATTAGTATGTCCAAGAAACAACATGATGATAAACAGAATGATGAATTACAAAAAAAACTTGAAGAAATCATACAACAAAAATCTGACTTAGAAAATACAGATCAGTCTTTGATTCAAGATCAAGATTCTGATGAAGTTAAATCTTTGAAATTACAAATTATTCAGCTGGAAAAAGAAAAACAAGAGCTTACAGAAATGGCTAAAAGAGCACAATATGATTATATCAATCTCAAAATGGATTTTGATAGATTCATCAGACAGACAGACGAGAAAAGTAAGACAATAAATTTGGATTCACTTATAAGTGTAGTCAAGAAATTTCTTCCATTTCTAGAAGATCTTAGAAAATCTCTAGAAAATATTACAAGTGAGCACTTACAAGATCCGCTGACAAAATGAGTACAGATAGTCTACGACAATTTCATCAAAACTTTGGAATCTATGAATATATATCCTATAGTGTCTATCTGAGAAACTCCAGATGGATTATATCACGAGCCTATTTCTATGCTGCCATCCCAAGATCCAGATATGAAATGAAAAATCATCCAAGAATTTGAAAGATGATTCTATTACAAAAAAGACTGAGAAGTAAAAGTAATTACTACTTCCAAGGTCGTTATAGGTAGTTAAGAATGAATATAATTATATCTAGTTTTTTTCAATTATTCTATATTTTTTTCAATTGAGTTAATTTCGTTTAAGCTTTCCATTCTCATCGCGTCAAAAAGATGGAGTTTTTCCAACGCCAAAGTCTTCATTTATTTGATTACGTACTTGTTCAGCAGTAGGATTAACTACAGCGGGTTGTTTCTCAGTAGTAGGATTTACTACAGTAGGTTGTTTCTCAGCAGTAGTTTCAACTTTAGTAACTTCTCTTTTTGTATCTGGTCATACTTCGAATATAAGCTTGTCGACTACGTCTTTATTTCAATTTTTCTCTCATTTGAATTTATAATTTTTCATATCTATTTGAACAATTCAATTTTCTAGTAATACACGATTAAGTTCATTCAAAAATTCATTCTTCTGTATCTGACTTTCTTTATCTTTTGCTTGTATGTTTATTCTTCAATTTCAATCAATATTTATTTCGTAATTAGATATTAAACCTTTTGATTTTTCAATTGCATTCAAAATATCTTGCTTAGATGCAGAGACAAATTCTTTTCATTGATCAGCCTTATCTTTTAATACCCAATCTTTATCTTTAGCCTTTTCTTTAAAAGAATCGCCATCTTCTTTTACTTTAGTTTTATTTACTACATTTCATTCTTTATCTAATTGAGTAGTAACTACTTTTTCTCTTTCTCATCTTTGAATATCTACTGTTTTTGTTGATGATAGGTCATCATTTTGTTTTTCTGTTACTATTTTTTGTCAATTATCTCAGACAAAATCTACAACTTTTCTTGTTGTTTTTTGATCAGCAGATGTTTCTATAGTTGAAGATCTTTCCTCATTATTATCTGACATTAATTTTTTATCTACTTCATTTTGTCGATTTTCTAAGGTTTTTTGTCATTCATTTCATCATATATTTTCTCTTTTTATATTTTCTCATTTATATTTATATGTATTGGTTTTATCATCATAAGTAACGATATTTTTATCGAGTTTTTTATCTACTTCATCTTTCCGTTTACTTAGTTTTCACTGATCTAGACCGTCTACATTTGTAACTGGTAATAATGGTCAAGCAAAAGATTTTCATCCTCTATTTAGATTATTATTTGATAAATCAAAAATATTTTTACTTTCTCATCTATATTTTACTTGTCCTCATTCTATAGATACTTCTTTATTTATCTGTTCTGGATTAGAATAAGTTACATCGCTTTTATCTAGATTCTTTTGAGCTTGAGTATCAGTATTTGTTTCTTCGACTTTTATTTTTTCTTGTTTATCTTGTTTATTTTTTATCTCTTCTTTTTTAGTTTCTGTTTGGGTAATAATTTCATCCTTGTTTGAAAGATTTTCATTATATGTTTTTGAGAAATTATCTAAATAATTTTTTAAAGCTGTTTTTGTTCATTCACCAAATCATCAGTCAGGTTCTACTACAATATCTGTAGGCATTTGTGTAGCATTTTTTTGTCACTTCCAAGACGATTTATAAAAATCTAATTTCTGTTTAGTATCTGTTATCTTACTAAGTAAAAATGTTTGTAATACTTGTATATTAGCTTTTGATGGATTATTTAAAGCAGCTTCTATTGTTTGTATTCATGGTAAATATTTATATTCATTTTTTTGTAAGTCTGTTTTAAATCATTCTATAATACTTTTTCAACCATTTTCATTTGCATTATATCATTCTGCTTTTTGGTTTGTAGTATTTATATTTATTCATTCAGATACATCTGCAAACATCGGAAGTAAGAAATTCTTTAATGCTTCTATTGCCATTCTATCTGGATCATTTGCGGCTTTTTCCTTGAAATCTTTATTCAATATATTGTTTGTATTATCAAACATATTTTTTATATCTTCTTTTCATTTTGTATCAGCGTTTAAGGTATTTAATCATGCTTCAAAACTACAGTCTAGCATATTAGAAATATTATCAGCATCTTCTAGTTTTTTTCAATTTTTATAATCATCCTGTGTGTCCAACACACTTTTTATGTTTTTTAAATTATCTTCAAAGTTTTGTTTCATCTTATTTTCATTTGCTTCTACCTTTACTGGTACTTTGATCTCTTCATTTTTAATTTCTCCTCAACTCATTGTAAATTATTATAATAAATAAAATTATATATTTGCCAATAATTCTTCTAATTTTGCTATATCTGATTCATCATTGGCTTTTTCTTCTATCTCTCTTTGTTTAAGCTCCTGTAGAAATGATGATGCATTTTTTAGCTTATCTTTTACTATGTTATCTTGGATATTTTTTATAGTTTCTTGAAATGTATTTATCAAAATATCTATAATGTCATCGTTTACATTATTTGATTCCACCAATAATCTCAGTCATCTAGCTAGTGGCCAAGTGTTTTGAAGAATATCCAACATTCTCAAAATATATTCCTTTTTGTCCATAATATTTTCTATAATCTTTTAAATATTATAATTTTATCCATAATTTTTTATTTGTCAAAAAAACCTTTGGTTTTTAAGTGCTTGCAAAAGCTCTTCATATTTTTATTTATTAACAGTAAATTAATTACTATCAATCATATGAACATATCACATATACCAAATCAAGCCTGAGTATACTTTTTCAAGGATAAAACTTGAAATATTTTGTATATATGAAAAGCAAAGATTCTTCAAAAAAGAGTTTCTCAATATTTTTCTCCGTGATCGGTTTGGAAACAAGAAATGATATCTAAGGCACAATCCGTAGATTTTGTAATAGCCCAAAACGAAAGTGAAGCTCTATATTTAGAGGACAACCTTATCAAAAAACATAAACCTTATTATAACAATATGCTCAAGTGATCTAACTCTTATGCTTATATCAAAATCACAAATGAAGAATTTCCCCAGATATATATTACTAGAAAAAAATTTAATGATTGATCGATATATATATGACCAAAACATAATACCATGCAGCTCAAAAACTTTCTTCAATATCTTAGACAAGTACTACAATATAGATGATGTAAAATATCACAGTTTAAGCAACATAAATTGTGTTCAGATTATTATTTTTGATTATGTAAAGGTTGGTGTCTTCCATCGGCCATTGCAAGCAGTAACAATTTAATTTCGAAAAACAAAAAAGATTTATCTGAATGACAAATTACTAAAAATTATAAATCAATTATCAATTATATTGAGTCGTTTTTTCACTGAGACATCAAGCCAATTCAGGAAGAAATTTTAAGTCAAATCAATCAGTCTATTCAACTACAAAATTTTGAACGAGCTGCAAAACTCAGAGATATTTACAATAATATCGAAGGATTATCACAGCAACAGACAGTAGTTTTGACTTGATCTATTACATGATATATTTTTAAGATAAAGAAAATATGAGCCTGGTTTGTTTATGTTCTTTTATATTTCAATCAATGAAAACTCGTGGATATTATACGTCATAAATTTCATCAAGATGACGCAGATTTTGCTTCTTTGATTTCATCTATTTCTAATGAATGCTGAGATTTCAAAATCACTCCAGTAAAACTTAATACCAATTCAGATAATATAATATGAATAAATAAATGTATTAAAAAATTATCAAAATCTGATATACAAGAGATAGATAAACTTATCGAATGATTTTTTGATTCCTATGTCATATCTACGTCTTTTGAATGAGAAAATCTAAATAATGAATTATTAAAAAATTTACAATCCAGATATAAATTTAAAAATTTTCCATATCATATAGAATGCGTCGATATCTCACATTTATGATGATCCTGGACCAGTTGATGATTGTCTTGTTTCTTATGATGATTAGCAGAAAGAAAATATTATCGCAGATACAAAATAACTGTCGAAATATCTCAATGAAATAGCCCAGATGATTATGCTTCCCTCAAAGAGCTTATTACTCGTAGGTTCAAAAACAAAGATTTTTTACCAAATTTGTTTATCCTGGATTGATGAAAATGACAATTATGAATCATAAAAAAACTTTATGATGAAGATAAAAGTTTTCATCAAATATTTGCCCAGATAGATTTTGTTTCATTGTGAAAATGAGAGGCTAGAAAAAAAAGTAAAATATGACAAACTAGTTCAAAAGGGAAAATATGAGAAAAAATTTATTATTTTGACAAAGATTTTAATATAAAAAGCATAGCTCTTATATACGATCAAACTGATAAAATTCTAGTTAATATACGTAATGAAGCACACAGATTTTCCAATGCTTATAGAGAAAACCAGATGAATAAAATATGGAAAAAATAACCAATTTTTTGATAATCTTATCTTTTGTCAATTAATCCTTGTTGTTTCAATGATTTTTTTTTGACCATATTTGTTTTCTGCTTATAATTTGGATATAAACTAATTTAATTTATATATGTATATGCGTAAAAAAGAGAAACATGCTGTTTATTTGGCTTTGAGTATTTCACGGGTAGTTTTTCTATTTGGAGATTATTTTTTATCGAACAATAATTTAAATATTATAACTCCAATCGCTAATAAACAGACTGACATAAAACAACAAACAAAAATCGTACCTCAAGCTAAATCTAACGAAATATCTACATCTGATTTGACTTTACCATCAATGCCATTACAAAATATTTGATTACAAAAAGAACAAGTCGATGAAGTAAAGCTAGAAGATTTTGAAGAAAATGATTCTAATAATTTTGATAATATTCAGGC
>JBAQPP010000043.1:0-1838 GCA_049305865.1 Candidatus Absconditicoccaceae bacterium | reverse complement strand
CTCCGCACCTGTCGATCATCGGACTTGGAGACAACGAATACTCCACAAATCTCCCCCCAGTAACGTTCCAGTCACAGCTCACGACCATCGTCGCCAAGGCGTTGCTCACCGGGAGTGTCCTCCTGTGGCTCGAACCGTTACGAACCGATGTCGTCGGCACCTATCCGTGGAGTGACTACGTGACTGCGATCAAGGCTGTCGCAGTCGCCAACAACATTCCCTGGCTCGACATTAATGACCTGTGGGGCGGCGGCATCACCGCGCAGGGTGGGATCTACGACTCGGGTGACCATGTTCACCCGAACACCGAGGGTCATTACACGATCGCGCGTGCGATCTGCGACGTGATTCTCGACGCGTAGCTAACCAACACACATAGCCCCCGTTTCACCTGACCACCCTTTCGCGCCCCGGCGCACTAGAGCATCCAATTGCCCTGGTGTGTCGGGGCGCTTTTCGTCGTTGTACGACACACCGGCGATTCGTGCTTGACGAGGAATCGCGCCGGGTTTACCGTCCGTGCCCGAAAAACACGCTAAAATGGTCTAAGACGAGCGGAGAACCATGCCTGAGAACCCTGGAATAGCGCCACCCGTAGCCGGTACCGACATTTACGACCTCCGCTACCTGATCCCCGACTATAACTACATTCCACTCGATCCCCCGGTAGTTGGCCAGGGGTCATATACCTGGTTCCCAGACGTTCAGCTTGCCGTATACCTAGACCGCGCCGGTAACGACGTTGACAAGGCAGCAGTGTACGCCTGGCGTGCCATTGGTGACTACTACGCGAGCCAGTCCGTGTCGATCAAGACCGATGACCTGTCCGTGTCGGAACCGTGGCGTCGCGCCCAATTCTTCTACGACCGAGCGGACAAGGCTGAGGCATCGTTCAATGCCGACATTTTCGTGATGGCACCGGTTGGCGAGTCATGCTCATGTTCGTGCCACGAGCTTGCCGAGTCGGGGTATTGCGGAAGCTGCGCCTGCGGATGGTAAGCCTGACGAAAGGCGTTGGTGACTGGTCTGCCGTCATCACCGACACGGTGGATTCGCTTGGCCTGATGAACGGCTCGGTGGAATGGTTCACGCCGGGCACCCCCGGAACCTACGACCCCGCAACGGACACGTATACGGGTGGAACACCAGACGCGGTGATCGGCACCACCGTCGCGCGCATTCAGCACCTCCGTGAGCCACGGAACGTGAGTAATTCTTACGAGTGGACGACGTACCGGCGCATCCGCGTGCAGATTCCGTACAGTGCGATGATGCTCTCTTACACGGGCCTGTACCCCTCAGCGCCAGACGCTTACCCGTCGCCAGACCAGTACCCGTCAGCACTCGTGAATGCCATCGAGAAGGGCACCAGGGGCCGCGTTATCGACGGCGGTAAGGACCAGAGCCTCACCGGCAAGGTTCTCGTGGTCGAGTCGGCGCAGAACTCCAGTTGGGCCGCGCTGCGCACAGTTGAGTGCGTTCTGGAGGGAACCGATGGCTAGCGTTACCTGGAGCGTCAGCCCCGAGAGAATTATCGCCACCATTCGTGGGCGTGTTGAACGGACCAGGGCTGATATTGAAGACCTTGTGCAGGGTGTCGTGGCGGACGGTGCCGACCAGATGAGGCTGTTTATCCTTGAGGCGGTAACTGACACTGGAATGGCCCGCGTCGAGCGCGGTGGCGCGGTGGGTCGCTACGAAAAGGGCACGATGTACGATGCCGTTGATTATTACGTTGCCACTGATGGCGATATGACAATCGGCGAGTTCGGGTGGATCGAGGAATATCTCAGGTATTTTGGCTATCAGGAGGACGGAACCGGAACAGTGCCATCGAT
>JBAQPP010000042.1:0-52179 GCA_049305865.1 Candidatus Absconditicoccaceae bacterium | reverse complement strand
TTTTTGTTATATCAAGATTATATATAGTAATTTTCCTTTGAAATATAGTATGATTTTGATATATTGTTTATTCGAAAAAAGTGTTTTTTATTTGAATAATAATTAGTTTATGTTTTCGCGAATAATTTGAAAGATAGCTTGAGATTACAATCAAAAACAGCTAAATAAAATAATACCTATAGTAAGTCAGATCAATTATCATTATGCTCAATTTGATAATCTAAGTGATGAAGAAGTAAAGGCAAAGACACCTGAGTTTCAAGAAAGATTGGCAAAATGAGAAACTCTTGATCAGATCTTACCTGAAGCTTTTGCTGCTGTAAAACAGGCATGTAAAAGAATGCTTGGTCAAGAAATAGATGTAAAATGAGAAAAAACAACTCGAAATATGTTACCTTATGATGTACAACTTATAGGTGGAATGATTTTGCATAAGTGAAAAATCGCTGAAATGAAAACTTGAGAATGAAAAACTCTCGTTGCTGTGATGCCAGTTTATTTGAACGCACTTGAAGGTAAATGAGTACATGTAGTGACAGTCAATGACTATCTAGCTTCTCGTGATGCACAATGGATGTGACATGTTTATAGACGATTGGGGTTGAGTGTAGGATGTGTTGTAAAATCTGTACCGGTACATAAGAGAAGAGAAGAATATTGAAAAGACATAACTTATATAGAAAATTCTGAACTTGGATTTGATTATTTAAGAGATAACCTGGTAAAAAGTTTAGCCAATAGAGCGTTACTTTGGAGACCATTAAATTATGCAATAGTAGATGAAATAGATAGTATATTGGTAGATGAAGCAAGGACACCTTTGATTATTTCTGAAGCACGTGAAGAGGCTACAGAAAAATATGTTTATTATGCAAAGATAGTTAAACTGCTTACTCCATGTACGACAAAAAAAATAGTATCTAAATGATTGTTGCAAGAATTATTAAAGGATACACCCAAAGATCAAGAAGAAGATTGAGATTATTATATAGATGAAAAAACAAAGAGTGTATTGCTTTCTGGTCAATGAATTAAAAAACTTGAATGAGTATTGTGAGTAGAGAATCTTTATAAAGATATGTGAATAGAAGAGATACATCATATAGAAAATGCTTTAAAAGCCCATGCGGTATATGAAATAGATAAAGAATATATAGTAAAAGATTGAGAAGTTTTGATAGTAGATGAACATACTGGTAGAACAATGCAATGAAGAAGATTCAGTGAATGATTACACCAAGCAATAGAGGCAAAAGAATCGGTAGATATACAGAGAGAATCACAAACTATGGCAACTATCACATATCAAAATTTTTTCAAACAATATAAAAAATTATGAGGTATGACTGGTACTGCTACTACTGAAGCAGAAGAATTTATGAAAATATATGAACTAGATACTTTGGAAATACCACCCAATAAGCAAGTAATCAGAGTAGATAAAAATGATAAAGTATATTTTAATCAGGCAGCTAAACGGAAGTTTGTTAAAGAACATATAAAATTTTATCACGAAATGTGACAACCTATACTTATATGAACAGCTAATATTTTAACATCTGAATCTGTTTCTCGCATATTAGAAAAAGAAACAATCAATCATTATGTATTGAATGCAAAATTTCATGAACAAGAAGCACATATAGTTTCAAATGCTGGTAAATTTAAAAGCGTTGTGGTAGCTACCAATATGGCATGAAGATGAACGGATATCAAACTCGAAAAATGATTAAATGAAAAAGTTGCTGATAATTATGCTAAATGGATAAAAAAACAAATTAAATCTGAAAAGAATGTTGTTATAAATATTTTTTCACAGGATGAATTTGAATTGACTATGGAAGGCTTGAAAAAAGACTGGAACTTAAATGACGAAATTATAAGAGAGATGCAAATCAAAGAGATCACAATTGAATGAGCGATTATAAAATTGAGTTTCAATAAGAACAAAAAAAACAATATTGATCGATTTGTAAAAATTAGTTTTAAAGTTGAAAATTGAAAAGCGTCCGAAACTGTAGAAAGAGATATCCACTATGGATTATTTATTTTAGGTACAGAAAAGCATGAATCTAGAAGAATAGATAATCAATTGAGATGACGTGCTGGTAGACAATGAGATCCGTGAACATCTGTATTTTTTGTTGCTCTTGATGATCTTATAATGAAGAAAATGGGATGAGAAAGAATACAGGGAATGGCAAAAGTATTTTTATCCAAAGATGATTTGGAGACTCTTGAACTTACACAAAAACAGTTTACAAGCTCTATTGTAAGAGCACAAAAACAAATGGAAGCTCGAAATTTTTCTATAAGAAAACATTTGTTTGACTATGATAGCGTGATAGACAAACAGAGAAAAAGGATATATAGCAAAAGAGATGAGATACTAGAAAGTGAACTTGAAGAAAATAAAAAAGATGTGTTTGTAAACAATATGATGCTGGAGATAAAATCAAATATTTATGAAATAGTCAATAGTCAGATATTGGATGCTCAGAGAATGAACCAAACAAATGAAGATCTCTTAGCCACTATGGAAAAACAATTTGGATTGAAGTGGAATGAGATACAATATAAAGAAATGATAGATATGGATTGGCAACATCTTACTCAAGAAATATCAGATTTTATGACAAAGTTTTTTGAAGAAAACGTATCTAAGATAGATAATCAAAAAGTATATATGATATTCAAAGAAATTTATTTACATCATTTGGATGCTCTTTGGATTGAACACTTAGATGAAATGCAATATCTTAGAGACAAGGTATGATTTATGGGATATGCTCAATTGGACCCATTGGTTATTTACAAAAAAGAAGCATTTGATCAATTCCAGACTCTGATATTTAGACTCAAGACAGCTATAACTACTGATATTCTTAGTATAGACTATGCTAGGATGGCGATGCAAGACGAAATGGAAAAAATGATTGCTGAAAAGGCTAAAAAAGATCCTAATCTTGTAAAGATGCTTGAACAAGCAAGTGCAAATATAAAAGACATAGAAATATTACAAGCTTCTCAAAAGGCTAAAAAAGCCATATTCCAAGATGAAGAATGATTTGAAATATTTGAGGTAAATGAAGATGAAAACAAATGAACAGAAAATATTTCTTTGACTGCCAATCAAGCAAAGTCAGAAAAATTATTTGAAGTACAAGATACGAATAAGAAACTTAGACCAAACGATCCATGTTATTGTGGAAGTGGGAAGAAATTTAAGAAGTGTCATTGAAAAGACGAATAAAAATATTAAAACCTTACAGTAATGTAAGGTTTTTTTTATTAAAAATATTTTTGATATGTATAGTTTGAATATAGATCAGTTTAAGAAAGAAATAGAGAATAAAAATAAATTAGAAGCTATAGAATGCGCTATAGCAGCACTTGCTAATGCAGAAGATATCTTACTCAATTCAAAAGCCTGTAAAGATACAGATATATTGGAAGAATATATAACATTTCTTAAATGATTAATATTGTCTAAATAATATTTATTATAAAATTTTTTTATAAGTAAAAAGCCGGGAGTACCCGGCTAGTTTTAAAAATCATTCAAATTGTTTTAAAAAGTTTTTCTGATAACTTCTTTTTTGAGGGAATGGTACATTGTTTTTTCTGAAGAATTTTTTTACTTCTTTCTCTCTTTTATCAAAAAAGGATTTAATATTACTAACCGCCTTTTTGATGAGACTTCGAATTGTACCAAGCAGTTTTGAGCTAAATTCACTCAATTCTCTTTTTAACATTCCGTATGCGTTCTCATTTTGACGTTTTTCGAAGACTCTACATATTACCCAATAGGCAAATGCCTTATCGAATAATCGTCTTTCTTCTGGATATTGCATCAGGAAGGCTTCTAATTCGCTAGGAATATTTAAGAACCATTTAGATTTAACAGCCTGATTCCCCAACAAAAGATTGAGATCGCTAGCGTAAGACGTAACGATAATTCTTTTGTGATCTGTAAGATAAACACCTAATCTTGCCATATATCTTAGTTTTAGTTTTTAATGTTTTAGTTTTTAATTTTGTTTTTTATCATATACATATTTTTTATAAAAAAACAATGGTATTTGTAATAAATACTCAATATATTCTATTGATTTAATTTTTTTAATCTTTAATAGATATTTACAAAAAAAAATAAAAACTAACTAAAAACAAAACATATGAAAAAAGTTAATTATCAACAATTGGCCGATGTATTGGAATGGTGTATCCAATATGCAAAAAAGCTTAAAGTAAATATGGAAAATCCTGAGGGAAAAAAAGAAAATTTTCAAATCAGTGATATTTCTATTACTTTACTAAACTACCATAACAGAGCTGTTTTATTTAAAGAGGGAATAGCCGGAGAAACTATAAGTAAAGATCAGGGAGCAGAACTTTTAATTAACATATGGATATTAAATAAGCATAAAAAGGTAAGATATAGCCTTGCTTATGATGAAATCATTCTGGATCCTGACTACTTAAAGATTTTTTTTATCGGTATTATAACCAAAAACATCAAAATAGCGGTAAATAGGTTCTTTTCCAGTAAAGTAAAAGACAATAAATACTTTGTATTGTCTGATGAAAAATCTTCTGTCGATATACCTATTGTACCAGAACTTGACGAAATTACTGATGAAGGGATAAAAAACGTTGAATATCTCTTCAGGTGGTTGTATTTACAACCAAAAGTTACAGGTATGAAAGGAGAATTGATGAGTCAAAGGAAGATCTGGATAGTATGCAATAGTAATGGCACAAAGATACTACAACATCAAAGTATGAATTCTATTGCACTAGACTTTAACTACTTATCAAGTAAAAAAAATCTTATTGAAGACGTTTTCGTGGATTATTATAAAACGTTTTCAGATCTTTTGAAAGCTTTACCAGATATTAAAATTAAACTTTCAAAAAAACTTGCTAAGATGGAAAGAACAAGAATAGATAGTGGTATATATCCTATACTATTAAAACCATCTGCTGTAGGTACTCTTTTCCATGAAGCAATAGCTGGACATATGCTATCTGCTAAATATATTTTAAATGGCAATAGTACTGTATTTGAGAATAAACTTGGTAAAAGATTTGCAAACAATGGAGATATGCCAAGATTGTCGGATATTTCTATCTATGATCATCCACTGGAAGAATACATGATTGCGCATTATAAATACGATATGGAAGGGACTCCTGCACAAAATATTTGTCTATTGGATAAAGGCATTGTAAGAAATTATCTTACTGACAGAAATTCCGCAGCACGATTAAAACAAAAATCTAATGGCCATTATCTTTCAGAACTATTTGTAGATGAAGATAAAAATGGAGATCGTGTACTGATGAGCCCAGAACCAAGAGTATCAAATCTATTTATAAAATCTCATACTGATATCAGTATTGATCAGATAAAAGAAGCTATTTTTGAACAATCTGATTGGTATCTTGAAGTAGAGAGTAGGAGCGGAGCTGTTTTTGTAGATACAGGTACATTTGATCTAATTGCAGATCATGTCACCAAAGTTTATAAAGATGGCAGAAGAGAAGCTGTACAGCCTGGTGTATTGTCTAGTAATTTAACAGATTTCTTAGCAGCCATACAGATTGTATCAAATCATTATGGTGAAGCTAAAGGATTTTGTGGATCTACGTCAGGATATCTACCTACGCAAGAAAGAGCACCAGCAATGTTACTTTATGGTATAAACTTTGTAACAAATCCTAAACCTGAAAAGTTTACGGAAATAGATATATCTCGCGATAAATTTATTCCTGAAAGTTTTACTGTTTAAATGTTTAAACAATCAAAGTAAGAGGGGTTTTTATTCCTCTTATTTTTTTTAAAAAAATAAAAAAACTAGGCTTTGATACCTAGTCTTTTTTGTGAAATTATTTAAATATCTTATTCTTTCTTTGCTGTTTTTTTTGTTGTTTTCTTTTCGACTTTTTCTTCGTCTGTCTTCTTAGCTTTTTTAGCTACTTTTCATTCCTCTACTAATTTTTTTACTACGTCTCATAGTCATTTTCATGATTTTTTTGGTGTTTCTTTAACTGGTTTTTCTACTTCTTCTTTTTCAACTACTTCTTCATCTTTAACTTCAGGTTCTTTGACTTCTTTATCAAACTTCTTTTCTACTGGTTTGCGTACTTCTTCAGTAAGTTTCATACTCAATCAAATTTTTCTATTTTTAGGATCTAGAAGAATAATCTTTGCTTTTACCATCTGTCATAATTTCACTACTTCATTTGGGTTATTTACTGATTTTTGTGATAATTCACTAAGATGTATAAGTCAGTTAATATCATCAAACACTCTAATAAATACTCAATAAGGAACAAATCTGATTACCTCTCAATCTATTACATCACCAATCTTACATTTCTTTGGTAAGTCAGCCCGTGGATCTCATTTAAGTTTTTTACTAGATAATGATATCTTACCATTTTCAAGTCATATCACTTGAACTTGTATAGCATCTCATACTTTTCATAGTCTATCAATATTATTTACGTGACCATATGTGATTTCAGATATATGAACAAGTCATTCTACTGTTCATCATATAGTTACAAATAATCAATAAGAAGATACTCAACTAACTACTCAATCAAATATTTTTCAAACTGCTAATTCTGTAAGTACTTTTTCTCTATCCTCTTTTAAAGCTTCTCTTTCTGATAAGATAATTCTCTTTTCTTCTTCATCTATATTTATGATTCTAACTCTGATTTCTTGTCAGATTATATCTAATAATTTTTTAAATATAGCTTCTTGATCTCAGTCCTCTACTCTAGGATAATGTATAGGCGCTAATTGTGAAAGAGGTATAAATCATTTGATACCATGCATATCTATAAGTAATCATCATAGATTTGCTTCTGTAGGTATTACTGTTATGATATCGTCTTTTTCAAATTTACTCAACAATGATTTCCGTACATCGTATTGAAGTAATTTGGTAACTGAAACTATATAATAACCATCTTCATGTCTTATACTTGGGTTTATAATTTCTACTTCTATTTCTCTTCATGGAGCTAATTCAAATTTTGATCTTTCAAGTTCTTTTACTTCTTTAGATAAAATTACTCATGTAAATGCTCCCTCATTACAATCAACTAATACTCAATTCTCTATTTTTTTTATTATTATTCATTTTAACTTTGCTCATTCCTTTATGAATGGGATTTTGATTTCACCTGATCTAATTTGCAAGGTGAAGGCTGTTTCTTTTGCCATTATCGAATAAAACGTTAGAAAATAAAAAATCAGAAATCTTTTTTAATCAAGGATATACTCCTCAATCCAGATTCTGCTTAAACTTTTAGATTTAATTTTTTGGACACTTGTGAATATGTCGATAAATCTTCTTCTTTTAAATACTTTAATAATCTTCTTCTTTTTGCTACTTTTTTTAGAAGACTTCTTTTTGCATCTACATCTTTGGGATGAGAAACAAGATGTCATTGTAAAGATTCTATTTCTTGACTCAAAGTAAGTACTTGTACTTCTGGAGATCAAGTATCTTTACCATGTCTTTGTAAAGTATCAGTAGATACTTTAGAAGTGGATTTTCAACTAGCTTTTGTAGTTGTTGTCTTTTTCTTTGTTACCATGTTTATATAAAATAAAATAAAATTTTGTGAACAGTTTTGTAGTTTGGTCGGCCACTAACTGTTACATAGTCAATTCTGAATTCTGAATATTTGAATTCTGAATTTTAGTTTACCCCCGACAGGACTTGAACCTGTATCAGCTCCTTAGGAGAGAGCTGTTCTATCCCGTTGAACTACGGGAGCTTATTAGATTAATAATCTATCCGTAAACAATTTACAAAAAAACAGGTCCTATGAGGACTGTTTTTTATAAATATTTAAATATCAAAATCAAGAACAAAATACTTAGTTATAGGTATATTTTAATTTTATGATTATTGATTATTCTTGAGTTGGTGAAACCAATAATGGATCTATCTTTTCTTGATAGAATTGTTTTGGTCTTACTCATACTATTGAATCTACTGGTTTTCAAGCATTGAGCAAAAATACAGCAGGAATAGACATAATCTGAAAACTTCAAGCTAAATCTGGATTTTCATCAACATTGATTTTTACAAATTTTACATTTTTACCAGCATAATCTATACTAAGTTCGTCTATAATAGGACCTAACATCCTACATGGGCCACATCGTTCAGCTCGAAAATCTGCTAAAACTACTCCATTATATTCGAGAACTTCTTTTTTAAATTGTTCAGTACCAGTGATGTAAATAACGTTACTCATTTTTTTATAAATTATAATTTAAAAGATTTTTTAATTTAATTCTGATATATATTTTTCTGCTTCTAAGGCAGCCATACAACCTGTTCAAGCAGAAGTAATTGCTTGTCTATATTTTTTGTCTGCTACATCTCATGCTGCAAATACTCAAGGAATATTTGTCTGTGTTGTTCAAGAGGTCGTAATAATATATCAGTTTTCATCTAAGTTAATTTGTCAATTTAGGAAAGATGTATTGGGAGTATGTCATATTGCATAGAACAATCATGAACATTCGACAATACTTTCTTCATTGGTTTTGTTATTTTTTATTTTTAATCCACTAAGGAATTGCTCTCAAATAGCTTGGATACTTTCTGTATTTCGAAGTATTTCTATTTTGGGATTATCTGTTAATTTTTTTTGCATAGCTTGTGATGCTCTAAGGATATCTCTTCTAACAACCAAAATAACTTTTGAAGCAAAATGTGTTAAATGTAGAGCTTCTTCTACAGCTACATCTCATCATCATACAACAACTAATGTTTTATTTCTAAACATAGGCAATCAACCATCACATATAGCACATGCCGATATTCATTTTTGTCGATATATTTCTTCTCATGGTATTCACAAGCGTTTTGCTGTTGCTCATGTAGCTAATATAATAGATTGTGCCTCATAAATAGTATTTCAAACATTAACTTTGAATGGACTAGAAGATAAGTCCATACTATCAACAGTTTCGGTAATAATTTTTGTTCATGAATTGATAGATTGTTGCCTCATATTATTCATCAATTGAGTGCCATCTATTCAATCTGGGAATCATGGGAAATTTTCTATAGTAGTTGTAGTGGTTAATTGTCATCAAGCAGCTACACCTCAAGCCATAAATCATTCAAACATAAGAGGACTTAGATTTGCTCTTGCAGCATATATTGCTGCTGTATGTCATGCTGGTCAAGATCAGATTATAATAAGTTTTTCCATAATAGACATTAAAACATTTAAATATTTTGATTGTAGTCTGATTTTATATTAAAATTATTTTTTTTCAACGTTAAAAATGATTCTCGTAAACAGAATAATGTACTAGTGCTTAACTATATATATAATATAAATATAATTATAATATTTCTTTTTCTTTTCTCATCATAATTGGGAAATGTGTCACAAACAATATAAGGAATAAGGTTCATCGAACTATTCAATTTATAATACTTGTTTTTCTATCATAAACTCTTCTTTGTAATATCGTTTGAGTGGCATCATCCTTACATTTTTGGATCTCTACTGGCGTCTTAGGAGCTTGTCATTCTGGCTTAGTGTATGGATTGTCACATTCTTTAATTTCATAGCTATAACTTCATGCTATATATTCCTGATCAGTTATGATTGCGTTATTTACCAAGCTATATATCAAAGTACCATATCCAAACATTATTCAAATTATTCAAGCTATAGAAATCAATGTAAAGTAGAGTTTTTTTAGAGAGAATGATTTTTGCATATTTATTTTTTTAATTGATAAATCACTCGAAAATCTATAGATATTTATTAGCAAATCAAGTAATAAAGTTTATGAAATGGATGTGAATAATAAATATTTAATAAATAATTTTGGTATCGAAATTTATATTTTATTTGGAAAATTTGGTGTAGAAATTTGAGGAGCCCCGTTAAGGACGAAGTAAATATTACAAAGCAATATTTGTTTATAAATTTTCCAAGGAAAATTTGCTTGTAAATTTTATTTGGAAAATTTGCAAAAATAGAAATTCTGGTTATAATTTATTTATGTTTTAAAGTAAGCATAATAATGAAAAAAACCTGAATATTATTTATGATTGGATACTATATGTTATTGTGAGCTGTTTTACTTACAAATTTTTCGTTTGCTCAAGTGGGAACACGATGAAAATATGGCAGAGATCCCACAGCCATACTAGATACTGTAGTCTCTAAAGCTAATCAAGATTATGAAATACAAGAGACAGCACTTGATGGAATTACAAACGATCAATGATGATATGCTAAAGAATATAAAATAGCAAATACATTGGAATATTTTAAAAACAATATCCAACCTTATATCCAATGGGCAGTCTATGTATGACTGACTTGTGCAGTAATATTATTGATTTATAATGGATTCCTGATGGTTACTGGTAGCATACATAAAGAATGAGATAGCGATAAAATTAAAAAAAATGTAACTAATATAGCTATATGAGTTATAGTGTTGACGTGATTCTATACTATAATAAAATTGATGGTAGCTGTAATAAATATGATATTTGGATCCAATGGATGAGAATCAGGATTTTAATTAATATTTTGAAATGAAAAAAATTCTAAGCAGAATTATTTTGAGTATAATAGCTTTGGGCTTGGGATTTTTTGCTACAGAAATTTGGGCTTATACACAAGCACCATCGTTTAATGATAACTTTGCTAATTATCTTACTGATAATACCCCTGATGAATATTGAAGAGTAGAAACGGTATTTAACTTACCGATAGATAAAAATAAAACTTTGATGGAAAATGTGAGATGTTTATTATATCCAAATCCTAGTATGTATCCTGGGTGTGATACGGCAAGTGCATGATGATTTTTGTGGGATGTAATAAGGTATGCATGATTTATAATATTATTTGCATATATAGTAATGGTTTGAATAAATTTGATGCTATATCCCAAAGACGCAGAAAAAGTAAAAAATAATCTAAAAAGCTTGATGTATATATGATATTGATGATTTGTGTTACTGGGATCTACACGAATATTGGGAACCGTACTAAATGTATGAGCTATCCAGTGAAGTGGTGCACTTGTAGACAAAATCCAAGGATGACCAAATTCATTATTTTTTCAGATACTTAGTTTTTTAAAGATATTAACATTTTTCTTGGCTATTATAATGATGGTGATTCTTTGATTTAGAATCATGTCAGCTCATGATGCTGAGAAATCCAAGAAAGTTGCAAAATCTATTATGAATATAATATTGGCTTTGATACTAGTAAAAACAATAGACTTTTTCTACTATATCGCACAATCACCACAATTTGCTGAAAAATCTGCTAGTTTTATAATAGATATTGCCAGAGTATTGGCGTATGTCATGTGAGGAGCACTAATGATAATGATTTTTTATGCTGGATTCTTGACAGTTACAGATCAATGAAAGGAAGAAAATTTTACAAAAGCAAAAAATATTATAGTCTCAGTACTGTTGTGATGATGAGTACTATTCCTATTTTTATTGATATTATATCAGATATTTAGCGAATTTGCTTAAGAAAAGTTTTTTTAATATTCTATATATTTTTGAATTTATATAATTCTACTCAGTTGATCATGTCAGATTTGGAATCTTTTTGAAATTCATTAGCTTGTACGATGAGAATTTTATCATCCAAAGATATATTTCATTTGAATATAATTCTGATCATTTCTTTTCAGATTCTTTTGAGATTTTCATAGTTGAACGACTGAGAAATCTTATATCCTCTAGATCATCGTAAGGCATTTAGATATCTATATGTTTCGTCAGATTTTGTAAATGTAATCACTGGAACTGCTGGATTGAGTGAAGCTAAGCGAGATGAAGTATATCAATTCTCTGTAAAACAAACTATTGCTCTTACATCTACTTCTTGAACTACTCTACACGCATTAAATATAATATAATCTCTAACCATAGATTCTTCATTTTCATCGAAACGTTCCAATTCTCTAGGCTGTAAGCGGAGTTCATATTTATCTAATAAATCTGACATCTCTGTAATGATATTCAATGGGTCATCTTCTCTGATCATAATATCAAGCATAAATCAATCTATTCCTCGATAACATAATTTTTTGATATAAGCTTCATCAGTAAGAGGATATTTATTGGTTCAGAAATGATCTATAAAGTTTATAATTACTGGTTTTCAAGTTGATCTGATTTTTTTTATTAACGATTCCAAAGATATTTTCTTCTTTGTCATAAAAGATGATATTTTATCATATACTAAAATAATTCAATCTGAAACATCTAATATCTGATCTATATGATTGAGAGCTTGAGCATTTTCTATTTTTGCAATGACTTTCATTTTTTCAGCATTTTGCTCAGTAAGAAAATCTTTTACTTGTATGATATCATCTTTTGTTTTTGCATTAGATGGGGAAATAATATGAACTCAATATTCCAGTCACCATAAGATATCTTTTTTATCTTTTTCTGTAAAAAATGGAACATCCACTTCATAACTTCCAAAGTCTACTCTATCATATTGTAGAACTTTTCATCACTGTAAAACCTCACATATTACAAATTCTTCTTTAGTCGACTTTACTTTGATCAATATATCACTTTGTTGGAAATATATTTTGGTTCATATAGGAAAATTTTTGATTCCAGGATAATCTATAAAAATCCTTTTATCATTTTCTTGAGCATATTCTGAATAATCCATAGAGATAGTACTACCCTTGCGAACTGATACATCTAGAACATTTTTTACTCTGATATCTGTTCATTTTGTTTCTAACATAACTGTTTTACTATTATCAAGTTTCATAAGAGTATCTATATATTTTTTATTATTATCATCAAAACCTCAAGAAAGAGAAATCCTAAAAACATCGACAAAATTTATAACTTTGGAAAGTACAGTTTCTTTTGCTAAACTTGGTCATACACCGGCTATGATTTTTGAGAAGTGAAAATTATTCATGGAGGCATTTAAATATTAAAATGTTGCAATGTAACAATGTTTCAATGAGACACTGGAACATTAAATTTTATTTTCGTCTACAATTGTAAATCATTTTTTTTGTAAAGTTTTGATAGTGGCTTTATTTTTAAATGTAGCAACTGCATTTTCATCTGTAGATACGCGTATCAATGTATCATCTACAAGCAATGCAATAGTTTTATTTATAAATTCTTGAGGGAATAATATTTCAAAATAATTTTTATTTTCTTTTACTTGAGTAGCAATATCAGCTAAAGGAAGATCTTCAAACGTATTTACATGTATACTCAGTCATATTGATTTTTCTAATTGTGATATTACATTTCAAGATTTACCTATTATACGTCACTTGAATAAAGAAGGAATATATAGTTCCAAGGTTTTACTTCACTTAATCTTAAGGAAGAAATCACATGGAAGTAATTTCTGTAATTTAAGCTGTATAGCGTGTTTTGCATATTCATTCATTGATGATTTATTGTCTCAGCTCGCAGTCATTTCTTCAGTAATGGGTACTACAACTATCTGCTCTCAGAAAGTATAGATTTCGTATTCTACTTGTTTAGTGGCAAAACTAGTAATGACAATTACAGGACGAGAAAGATCCTCTGATGTCATTCATGCTGGGACTTTAACAACCAATTTTAGTTGATATATCTGTTGAATCTGTCATTTTTCTATAAAAACAACAGTATCAAGAACCTGAGGAATAATTCACATTTCTATAGTTCACAAAAACCTCTGGATACTATCGACGGGTCTTGTAGCGTGTATAACTCATATCAATCAAATTCACGTAAGTCTAAGATCTTTATATAATTCAAAATCAGGTTTATTTCTAACTTCATCGTATACCGTATAATCTGGTCTAGATAAAAGTAATATATCACGAACTTCATCATGAGTACCATAAGTGAAACTATATTGAACAACAGAATCTGGAACTAATAAATCACGAGGAGACTCAACGGTTTTGATGATATAATCTTCTTTTAAGTACAAATCTACCATCGCCTGAGCAAAAGTAGTTTTACCAGATCATGGGGCTCAAGAAATTAAAATTCATTTTGAACCAGTTTTGAAAAGATCCAAAACATCTGCATCTAAATTATAATCTTCAATTGTTAACTTTTTTATAGGTTTTGCTATTGTAATCTCCAATCAATCAGACAATGGAGGATATACTATAACTACTCTATATGGTCCTAGCTGGACTATCTTAGATAAAGATCTATCTATTTCCAAAAATCATATAGGAGAATGCTCTACTTCCTGAAATATTTTATCAATCAGATCCTTTACTTCTTGAGTAGAAAATGGCTTAGAATCAACGACCGGTTTCCGATTTCATGGTCATCACTTTTTTCTAAGGATAGGTATATTCTCTTTTATATGGAGAGACATAGTCTCATCATCAAAAAAACTATCCAAAATACTTCAACAACCACCAACTTTTTCCATAGAGTAGGATATTAAAAAACTAAAAAAAATATTATATCGATAAATTGAAATTTATTTATAAGTTATTATAATTCCTGCTTGTTGAAAGCAGGATTAATTTTGAGACTTTTATTAGAACTTTGAGGCGTGTATATATTGATTTTTTTTGTTTTTTCAATAATAAAGTATTATGGGATTATTTTACATTAGGTAACAAGCCCTATTTGTTTAATAAAATTGATTTGACTCTATGTAAAATACATGTAAATATACTTTTTATGTATTATAAGTCAATATAATAATTCATTTTTAGAAATATATTCATAGCGATGTTATTTCATATAATCGGAGTAAAGGAAGACGGAAAATCAATCGATAATAATATAGATAATGATGAACAGTTGATTGTAAGACACAACGTAGATATTTTAATAGAAAGCATAGATATCAATGAAGCCAGGAGAGTTTTGGAGATATGGTGAATAATAATGATTTCAATAAAAACATATCCAGAAAGTGAAAACAACTTTGGTAAGATATATCTGAAAGCAAATTGTGATTGAAAAAGCATACGTATAATCAACTATATGGATGATTTGTATGAATCAGCAAGTTTTTTTTGTAATATATGATTGGAGATACAGGAAATAAATTATCTAAATGATCCTGAATCAGATATTGAAAGTAAAAAAATATTGGAAGAGGCAAAAATATATGTTGATGAACAAAAAAAGAGAATGAAAGAATTAATGGAAAAGAAAAAATTACAAAAAGAAAATATTTTTTCTAATCAAGAATTAGTGAAGATAAGATCTGTTATAGATGAAGCTATAGCTAGATGAGCAGAATTAGTAGATAGGACAATATGAATAATAGATATCAAAAAAATAAAAAAGCTTAAAGATCTTAGAGGAGAGCTTAGCAAGTTAAGGATGTGAACAAATCAGATTAAGATAGTAAATGCCTGTGAAGAATATTTGAATCTTATGGAAAATATAGAACTGGAATTTTTAGAAAAAAAGAAAAATGAATTGTGAAACTTAGAAATATTAAACAAGGATTCTGTTATTTCAAATATAGACGTAATGAAAGAATATGCTAGATTTTTTAAGGCAATAAAAACAAAATGAATATGATGATCTATAAAAAATGAATATGGTGACTATATAACATTTGGATTGTGATGAATATATATAAGGTTCTTGTCACATGATTTGATTAAAAAGTTTAGTAATATTAAAGAAGTAATATACAAAATTTATGACTGGATGGAATTTATATTGATAGCTATTATACTTGAAATTGTCATATATATGATATTTGGTAGCATATGAAAAGAAATTGAATTAAAAAACTTTGTTTTGTTATCAAACATATGAATAGTTGGGATAGTTTTGTATTTTATAAAATTTATAAGAAGAAAAAATATAATGTATCTTATAATATTAATACCTATAATAATATTGATATGTGTTGTATTGATACGTAATTTGAGAATAAATTTGGCACTGTAGAAATGCAAAATTATAAATTTTAAATTTTAAATTAATTATAGTGACTTTTTTACTGCTTTTGATTACATTGGCCTTATTTGTATTATATTTTTGGGCTATATGATTGTGGTATATAGGATTTATACCTATAATTTTTTTATTATTTTTTTTAAGTTATTATACTTCGTCAGTAGCTGGTAAAATAAAAGTATGGCAATGACGACAGCAATATTTGATTTTTTTGGCATGGATAGTAATATTGGTATGACTAGGTGGGAGCTTACATTTTTTTGGAATTACAAATATAGATATAGCGCAGATTTTGATAATTTTTAATTTGGTATTTTGGGCTGGATCATATTTAGCACAATATGAAGATGGGAAAGCAGTATTTCAACTATGATATTATTTAAGTATAATATGACTTGTAATAATCTCTTATAATCTATGATGACGGATATGATTTTGGAATATATTTGGCATGGTATGGACTATGAATATGGCGATAATATGATTTATGATTTTTATAATGGGACTGAAATGAGGTATAAATAAATATATTCGATATGAATTTGGCATAAGTATAATATGAAGTATAATACTTGTAATAATACACCAAATAAAAGATTTTTATATCGCCTTATTTTTGAGTAGTCTACTTTTGAGCGGCATATATTATGTTATATACAAAATCCTTAAAGATAGACCACCAAGCGATCAACAACAAAAGACAATTTCTGTAAGGCGCATACTTGCAGGTGAAAGAATAAATCAATATCAAAAACCATTTAAACAAGAATTTCATAGACAAGTTTATGATATGATAGTAGATATGCCTATACTAGCCAAATATGCACTTGAATGACTAAATATTGTTCTGATTATGATAATGATTATTATCTATATAAACAATATATGAAAAGCCATACCGGTGATGCATGAGCGACTTTATCGAGTAATAATCGCTAGCTTCGTTGGGAATGTAGTACTTCTCAAAAGAATAAATTATAGTAGTATAATCCAAAGATTGATAGTATTTGCTGTAATAAATTTTGCAATATATGTTAGTTTATTTTCTTTATGTGCAGGAAATATTTCTCAGATAGCGTGGTCTGCATTGTTATGGAATATATTTTCTGGAATATTAATATTTTATATACCCAAGATTGGAATCTGAAAATATTTCAAAAAAATTGATTATATCTTTTGGTTGATTACTACATTGATTGCGATGTTAATAAATATTACACTGTTTAATCGCACGGACCTACCTGGACAACTACTATTTAGTATAATATTTTTATATGTAGGTATACAGTCAATAACATTGTTCTACGCCACAAAACATATTAGTAAAATGGAAGAATAAGAAATTGTATTAAATTTCATTCAAGTTATTTTCTAAATATTCATCTGGATCGTTTACTATTTTTTCGTATTTATTCCAAAATGATGAATTGAATTTTTTCTTATTATCTTTATCGGAAAATTGTTCACCATTTCACAAAATATCTACCACATTTTCCAATAAATTTATATCTATAATATTTTTACCTGATCTAGATTTTCCTATTAGATCATAGAATCTAAGGTAATTAAAATTTCAGTTATTTCACATAGATTGCCAAGAAGATGCGCTGGTTTTCATAGCAGCTGAATTGAATAATATGTCTATCAATTTTTCTGATGCATTTCAATCTTTTACTTTTGAGCTATTGATTAACATATTAAATTTTTCAAATAGATTCCTAATTTTGAGAAAATCATTGGATCTATTGTAATAGTCAAAACTATCATCAAGCATTTTGATCAATCTGAAATGATCGGAATTCAAATCTTCAGTAAAAGAACTACTTTCTAATCCATCAAAATCGAAGCTAGAATCAGGTCATACTGATGATCTAAAATTATTAAGCATATAAGATAAACCTGATTGTACAGCGAGATTTTTTTCATTGAGGCGGCGAATATAATATTGATTGAGTTCTTTGTGTATAAAATTTCAATAAAAAACTGATCATAATTGCTTATTTAAATTACTTTGATATTGGTCGTAATTATCAGATTCTTTTGCAAGATTTTTATAATCAAATTGGAGAGCGTCGTCTTGGAAATCCTTTAATTTGGGTAGTTTAATAGGGATATCCAAAACTGATCAGGATTGTTTTCATATTCTATAAAGTTTATTCTTAGGATCGAATGATATGACATCATCTATACTCAATTTTCATAAAACTAAGTCATAATGTAATCCTATATGAGATCAGTTGATCTGACCTTGTATATTTACTATATTATTTGCAAAGTTTAGATCCTGGTTAAAGTCTAGTTTAAAATCATTTGCAAAATTTTCTACATTATCATTTGTAATATCAAAAAAATCTGATACTCATCTAAAAATACTAGTCATGATTTTTTCTTTGATAATCTTGTTGGTAATCTTGGAAATTTCTTCTTTTCACTGTTTTATAAATTTTTCAGAAACTGCTTGAGAGATTTGTTGAAGCTGATTTAGCAGCTTATCGTCTGGGATTTCTTTGATAGATTTTTTGTCTAGTATTCAAGTTTTGGTATCATAGTTTTCGATATCAAAATATTTTATCAAACTAGGATCCAAATTATTTTTTGATAGAATTTCTGTGATTGCGTCGGGAATCCCATCAGAATATAACTTGATAATATCTTGGTCAGGTATATGGGTATCTTGAATAGTATCAGGAGATTTCTTTATATAATCTTGGATAGTATCAAGAGCTAAAATTTTATCGGGCTTGGACTGAAAGTCATTAAGTGAATCTGGCAAAGGTTTATAATTTACTTTTTCTTCTGGGATCAAAGGTATCTGGATATCTATATCTAGAAGTTTGTTGAGTTGGTTGAAAGATTTGATAAATTCATATTTATTGGGGATGGTCTCTCAAGATTTGTAGAGTTGTTGAGCTGTGTATCGATGGGTGAGATATTCGTCTAGAGTGATTGATGTTCAAGTAAGTTTATCTTTAACTTTGGAGATGTTTTGATTTTTGAAATTATCGAAGTCTGGTTTATTATTTTCTTGTTTGAAGGTGTCGGGAATAGTTTTGTATAAATCTGAAAGTGTTTTTTGTTGATTTTCAATGTTTAATTTTTGTCCTTCTTTTGTTTTATTCTTTTCTTCTTTTGCTTTATTCTTTTCTTCTTTTGCTTTATTCTTTTCTTCTTTTGCTTTGTTCTTTTCTTCTTTTGCTTTGTTCTTTTCTTCTTTTGCTTTGTTCTTTTCTTCTTTTGCTGATTTAGTTACTTTATCTTTTTCTATTTTAATATATCCATTTAACTCTTTAATTATGATAATTGATATTGTGTTACTTTCTCAATTCAGGAAATCTTTATCATTTGTAAGTAGATCATCTAATATATTTGGGAAATATTTAATTATGTTCTCTTTTGAAACTTTGTCTGAAATATTTTTCGTAATTTGTTCAAAATTTTCGCTATCAATATTAGGATATTTTTTAATGGTATTGTCATAAATCGATTTTATTTCTGGATTATTATCCAAAAATCATTGTTCCTTTTTTATAGGATCTTGTTTATTTTCTGGAGTTGTATTTTGGAGTGTTGTTGTTTCAAATCACATAGATTAGATAATTTGTTAAAATCCTTATTTTGGGGGATGCGTTCTTATATAATCTTCATAAATTTTTGTCATTCCTTCAAGATGCTTTAATATTGCATCTAATTTTTTACCTTCCTCTTCTAATTTTTTATTTCCCTCTTCTAATTTTTTACCTTCCTCTTCTAATTTTTTATTTTCGATAGATTCGATAAAATTCCCCATTAGAGATTCAAAAAGCATGGTTCTGTATTTATCTTTTTTTACTATATCATATGCTTGTTGTGATAATCAATATTGATGATTTGGATCCAAAAGTAATGTAGTGAAAAGCAATAAATTTAATTTATCTTTATCTTCATAAAAACTATATACTATTGTTATCAGTTCTTTTGTAACATCTCGATATGGGCTATTCATAGCGTTATTTCGCATTTTATCTGCATCTATTTTTTCCTGTGCTGTTTCTACGATAGTAGAATAAAAAATATCTTTAACATATTTTATTGTATCTGGGGGGCTAATTAAATTAAGATTTAATTCGTCATTTGTTTGCTGTTGTATATTTGTAGTTTGTTCAGTTTGATTTATTTTTTTATTTTTATTTAAAGTTTCTGCTATTGCACTAGTGTGCTTAGCTAATACAGACGCCGCTATAATACCTGTTATAATTCAAACTTTTTTCATTTTATTCATGTCTATATTTTTTTAATATAAATAATTATTTTTTTGATAGGATCTTGTTTCTGTTTTAAATCTACATTTTGGGGTTTAGTGATTTCAAGTGGCATAATTTAAACGAAAAATAAAAAGACCTTTTGATAGTTTTTGTATACATCTATTAATTGTTGTAACATTTTTGAAACTTCTTCAAGTTTTTCTACTTCTTTTGTAATTTGTTCTAATTCTTTTGTACTTTGTTCTAATTCTTTTGTACTTTGTTCTAATTCTTTTGTAGATTTTTTTAATTCTAAACTTGCTATATAATCTCTAGATAATGATTTAAAGTATTGTTTATAATATTTATCTGTATTTATTATTTGAAAGGCTTGTTGTCAGAGATTACTCGTTTGAAATGGATCTAGAAAAGCATAGATAAAAATTGCTCTGTAATTATCGTCTTTAAAGTCTTCATAAATTGATTGTATTTCTTCTCGCATTACATCTCGATTTGGATTGTTTTTACCAGCATTTCGTAATTCTAAAAATTCTTGTTTCTCTACAGCAGTTAGAGATTTCATATTTAAGAAAAGATTTTTAACCTGATTTGTATCTGCTGGAGTTCATCAGACTGTGTTTGGAGTATAATTGAAATTATTATCCTGATTTTCTTGGATGACTATTTCCTTATCAGGATTTTTTTTACTTAATTCTGAAATTTCTCTATCTAAATTTTCATTTCATTTGGCTATTCATGGCTTGAGCAAAATTATTATAGCCATTGCAGTAATACTTACTGCTTGTATAAATTTTGAATTGATTTTATCTCAAGATTTTTTTAGTTTGTTTAGCATTGATTATATTTTCAAAAATTAAAAAAAATCAGACTATTATTTTTTGTCTGATGTATTTGAGTAGAATGAAAATCTATAAACTATATTGAAGTTTATAAAATCTGTATAAATAATTTGTAAAACTTTTGATTGCATTGGGCTTATATGAAATAAAGGATTCTCCTTTTATTTCTTTTTATTCAAGCTTTGTTACAAGTTTTATTAATACAGAAAAATGTATATAAAAAAGTCTAGAAAAGTCAATAAATATTGATTTTGTAAAGTATAAGTAACATTTTTTTTAATTTATTTCTAGCTCTGGTATAAGATCAGAATTCTTTGATAAACTTATATCTATATTTTCCATCTTTATATAAGTTTCTTGTGTATAATCATATCAGGTATCCATGAACTGATGAATACTAGAATAAGGTCGATTGGAAACTGACTCTACTATCTCATGATGGATAGCGTTGTAATTTACATAACTTACGATTTCATCCAATTTATCTTGTTGAATTTCTAGTGATTTGAATCTTCACTTAAAAACAGGCAATCATTTGAGACTGATATTGTCTGAGTGTCTTTTTTTGAAATACATAGCATAACTAATTTGGACTTTTTTGAGAAAATTAGATATATCAAATCATTTTTTTGTATTGGAAATTACAAAATGGAAGTGATCTGGTAAGATACAATAGGAAATCAATTTGATATTAGGAAAATTCATCAGATGATCTATGATCTGAAGTATAAAGGTTTTATAATCATTTCATGTTTCCCACAGAATCATATTTCCGAAGCTTTTATTCACGATATGATAAGATACTCATTCTTGGAACGGATCACGTGAATTGGACATAAGTGTGGTTAAATATTGATAAAAGTTGGCTAAGCTCACGATAAACATTTTTTAATAATTGTTTATCTACGTTTATCAAAGTTTATCTATCATTAAGAGTAAGTTCTTTGCTTGGTGGAATACTAACTATTGTAGCACGTATATCTACCACTCTATTACTATTTCAGAAAGTTTCATGCATTTCTTGTCGATTTTGTTGTTTATAGTTTAGAACATTTGTTTTGACTATTTCATATTTAAACTTGATTGTATTGAGATCATTATTGGCTTGTCTAAGAAAATATCATTGAGTGGAAGATTTATTGATAAAATACAAATAAATTAACATAAAAAATAAAAGTGTAAGTGCTAGTCCACCTATTTTGATTATATCAATTATTCACTGATAAGTTCTATACTTATTGAGCAGTGAAGCATAAGTTTGATTGATTGCATTTTTGGATGTAAAGGCCAATAATTTCATAAATATATTTATCTATAAATTTTTAAATCGTTGTATTTATATTACGTATGACTCTAAGTTGAGCAGATCTAGATGCTTTATTTTTTGCAACTTCTTGGTATGTGGGTTTTATAACTTTTTTATTCACAAGTTCAAATCCTTTTGAAAAGGATAATTCTTGAAAGGCTTTTTTGACTACTCTATCTTCTATACTATGAAATGTTATTATACTACATATTCATCAAGGAGATAAAATATCTGGTAATTTTGTTAAAAATATTTCTAAATTCTGGATTTCATTATTTGTTTGGATCCTAATTGATTGAAATATTATTGTGCTAGCAGATTTACCCAAGCCACATTCTCATAATATATTTTTTAGATCAAATGTAGTTTTTATTTCAGAATTTTTTCTAGTCTGGACTATTTTATCTGCAATTTCTCTAGCTTTGGATGGACTGAAATCAGCATAGTCTATAAATATTTTTTCTAATTGGATAGATGAGCTTTTATTGACAATATCATATGCAGAATCTTTTTGCCCCTGGTCAAACCTCATATCTAGAGATGAATCGTAATTGATAGAGAATCAGCGACTTCAAATTTTGAAATGATCCATATTTACTCAAAGATCTAATAATACAAAATCTGCTTTTCAATATTTGGAAACTACTCAATCTATATTAGAATATGAATCGTGTACGTATTGAATATTGGAAATATTTTCTAAAGTTTTTTGAGCAACCAATAACATATTGGAATCCAGATCCATTCATACTAGCTGAGAAGTTTTGGAAGCTAAGTAAAAAGAATGTCATCAATGTCACAGAGTACCATCTATGATAAGATGACAATTATCAGGACATGAAGCGATTACTTCTTGTAACATCACTGGAACATGATTCATAACAATATATGTGAATTTAAAAAATTACAAATAATTTTTTTTATTTTGATTGTGCTGGTCTAAGGTTTTTCAGTAATGTATGTTTCAGCTACTATCATGTAGAT
Organism: Candidatus Absconditicoccaceae bacterium; assembly: GCA_049305865.1. Taxonomy (GTDB): domain Bacteria; phylum Patescibacteriota; class Gracilibacteria; order Absconditabacterales; family Absconditicoccaceae; genus UBA6263. The sequence goes on along the minus strand of JBAQPP010000042.1, from coordinate 28,826 downwards.
AGAAAATATAGTCAGTATCTGCATAATTTAAAGTAGTGTTGATGGTATCAAATGATGGGTTGGAAATAGGTTGTGATGGTATACCAGCATTTTCTCTTGTATTGAAAGGGTTATTTTTGTCAGTAATTTTGGCGGATATCACAGATGGAGTACAAACTTCGTATGGCATATGCAGTCAATAACATAGGGTGATATCTGCATCCAATCTCATTCAGATTTGGAGTCTATTTATAAATATTCATGCAACAGTTGATTTGTTGTTGGAATTTTTTTCTTCTTTTTCTACTACACTTGCAAGAGTAATTAGCTTATAAAAATCATAAGGGAAAGACTGGATATTAGAGGATATTTTAATCCAAACTTTATCGTTGAAAGCTTGAAGCTGTAGATAAACTAGTTGATCTATATAATCTTTTTCTGTATCGACATTGTAGGTATCTGGATAAAGAAATCATTCCAGGGAAGATATATTTCATGCTTGAGCAAGGAATGGATATCTAGATATATATTTGGAAATAATATCGAGATCTGTAACGAAGGAAATATATTCACCAGCTTGGATAAATCATTTTTTTGTAAGATCTGCATCTATGTCATAAATACTTCGCCCTTCAAGGATAGTATAACGAGAATAGTTGGTCTGTGGTCAAGTTTGGATAACTTTGATAAGTGATGATGGAGAATATGATCATGTGAAATAATAATTTCAAACTTGGATTTTGGATAAATCTATCTTATTTTTATTTAAGAACACATAGATTTTGAGTCTAAATTGTTCTGATGTAGATAGACTGTCTGCAAATTTTTGGAAATTATCTCATGGTTGGATAATGACTTTGGAATCTAATGTAATGGATCAAAATAAAAATTTATATCATATGAGGATTATGATAATCAGCAAGATTCGACGTCAGATTTTGGGTTTTGACTTGGACTTCATGGTATATTTTATAATAATAAATATATTTGTTTATTGTATGTTTTTGTATTTTTACATCAAGTAAAAAAAGTTCTTGAATTGAATAACTTTATATCTATAAGTCAATTGACAAATAAAAATATAGTATTAATCAAATAAAAAGAAAAGTTTATGAAACAGAAACCTATTTTAGGAACTGATTTTCAGATTAGTGGACTGAAGAAGATTCACACTGGAAAAGTCCGTGATGTCTACGCCTATGAACATAAGGGCGAGATATATTTATTTATGGTCGTCACAGACCGCATTTCCGCTTTTGATGTGGTATTGCCAAGAGGTATCCCATTTAAGGGACAAGTACTCAACCAGATTGCATCAAGGTTTCTTGATCTTGCCGATGAGGAGGGAATCTCTACATGGAAAATCAACGAAATACACCCTATGGTAACCGTTGGAATCAAAACCGAACCTATCATGGTCGAAATGATTGTAAGAGGTCGCTTAACCGGTAGCCTATGGAGACTCTACAAGGAAGGTGTGCGCGAAGTGTGCGGGATTACATTACCAGATGGAATGAAAGAATGGGATGAATTTCCTGATGGACCTATCGTTACTCCCACTACTAAAGCGGTATCAGGACATGACGAAAACATTTCTCCTGAAGAAATTGTCAAACAAGGTCTTGCAACCAAAAGACAATACGATTTTATGGACGTATTGGCAACAAGTCTGTTTGACATGGGTACTGGTTTTTCAATGGAAAAGGGATTGATCCTGGTAGATACCAAGTATGAATTTGGAATCTATAAAGATGCAATATTCCTCAACGATGAAATTCATACGCCTGATTCTTCAAGGTATTTGTATGAAGAAGGATTCGAAGAGAACGTAAAAGCAGGTAAAGCACCCAAATCACTCGACAAGGAATTTGTCCGTCAATGGTTATTGAGCCAAGGATTCAAGGGAGATCCGGGACAAATAATGCCTGAGCTTACTGATGAATTTATTGCTCAAGTTTCTGATCGCTACCTGGAACTGTATGAAAAAATCATGGGTGAAAAACTCCAACAGGTTGAGTATGACCTGGAAGGTATTGAAGCTGCGATAAAACTTTTTGTGGAAGGATTGGAGGAAGTCGAACAGCCCCCAATCGATTAAAACCAGCAATATTATCTGGTAAACTAATTTAAAAAGACTCTGGTTTTTTGCCAGGGTCTTTTGTTTTAGTGGATATTCTATCTACAAAAATAGACTTTACTTATTATATATAATATTTATAATATATATTTAAGGGTAAATAATATATGCTATATCGCAGTTGTTATTTATCCCCTGCTCAAAAAAGTTTCGAAAACTGTTTTTTGAATCCACACTGCTTGACGGTGTGAGAAGTAATAATTTTAAATCTTAGAAAAATAAACATGGAAAATGAAAACAAAATAATTGAATGAATGGAAAATAATTGAAATAAAGATGATAAAGCAAATGATAGTTTGCTCAATGTACTTGTTTTTGGTAGTGAAGAAAAGCTTCTAAGCAAAGAAGATTCTGAAAAATTGATTTGAAATAAAATATGGTTGAGATATCAACCATTGATTACCCGCCATTCCCGGCATATAGATTATCAAGACCCTGTATATAGCAAAATAAATAGTACTTATTCTGCTTGAGAATTGTCTACATCTTGATTGGAAGCTGAATGGCCAAGAATCTCTGCAGACCAAAGTGAACTATATAAGATTCTAAATGAACGATGATATATACTTGAACATAGATGAAGATCAGGATTCTCTTCTAGGAATTCGTATTTGGTATGTAAAAAAGATCCTAAGAAACAGAAGATAAAAGCTCCTCTCGTGACAGAATGATGACTAGAAAGATCAGATAAAATGAAATTCTGACTAGAATGAAACCGAGTATCTTCTGATCATTATGTCGTATGGACATGAAAAATTTATGAATGAGAAATCATACTAGAATCTGAAGTTAAAGAAAGTGAAGATGCTATAGAACAAGCTAAGCAAGAAGTAGAGAAAAGAAGGATACAAAAATTGATAGAATATATAGATCAAAATAAGAAATGAGATATTTCTACCATATCAGTGTGATGATGACCAGAAAGTTTTTCTAGACGAGAATTACCAGAAAATTACGAAGTAATTTCAGAAAAAAGAATTGCTTGTACTGCTGATCATAGAAGAAATATGACACATATCTATCAATTGCTGATTATAGACAAGAATCTCTTTGAAAAAAAATCCTTTATTAAAATCAAGGTCCCTGATGAATATAAATGAATAGTGATAGGTAAATGATGAAGCAAGATAAAAGAATTATCTGAAAAATTTACTTGCAAGATTAAGATAGAATAAAAAAAAATCTCCTTATATAAGGAGATTTTCTTATTATATTAGTTACTAAATAATTTCTACTATCTTAACTTTTTTGTCTATAAATTTGTATAGTTTAGCTGGTCTATATTGTACTCATATTTCTTTCTCACCAGTTTCTTTTATTATATGTAAGCTATCTATTTTTTTTCTAAAATTTCTTACGTCAAATTTTTTATTTAATATAATTTCATAAACTTTTTGTAACTCAGAAAGAGTAAACTTGGCAGGTAAAATGTATTGAGAAAGATTGGTATATTCCATTTTCCATTTGAGTCTTTGTATTGCATATTCAATAATCTTTTTATGATCAAATCCCATTTTGGGTAAAGAATTTATAGGGAAAAATTTTACTTCTGATGTATAAGATCAGGCTTTTATAAATATATTTTCTCTAGCAACAAGAGCCATATAAGCAACAGTGGCTACTCTACCTCTAGGATCTCTACGCACATCTGAAAATGTATAAAGTTGTTCAAGATAAATATTTTTAACATTTGTTTTTTCATCTAGTTCTCTGTATGCTGCTTTATCACAATCTTCATTATCAAGCACAAATCATCATGGGATAGTCCATTGATTTTTAAATGGCTCAATAGTCCTCTTTACAAGCAAGACTTGAAGCTGATCTTGTATGAGAGTAAATATGACATTATCCACCGTTAGAAGAATTTTTTGTTTGATCATTTTGGAGATGATAAGTTATAAATTATTTTGAGTATAGATTTTTTTTGGGGAAATGCAATATTTGTTGTTTGGACAATTAGTACTTTGTTTTTATAGGACTATGCCAAATTATTGACTGATTTTTTATGAAGAAAAAAAAGTGGGTCCAAGCGAAGTGTTATTTTATTTTAAATTATTTGATATATGAAAAACCTTATAAAGGAATGTAGTATTTTGATTTTTTATTTAAAAAAAACCGATCGAAATCAACCGGTTTTGCTTATCAATTTAAAGTCATCACTTTTTCCTCTTCTATTGCGGACAAAGGAAACTAAATCAATTTTTTGTCCTTTAATAGTCTTTTTTAAGAGTCTATCAGCGAAGTTAATAAAAGCCCAGAATTCTTCTTCAGATTTGGGAAATATTAATTCTTTATGTTCTGGATTTAGATGGATATAGCCACAAGATCTTGGTAGGAGACCAGTCCTTTTGACAGCTTCTCTGAGTGATATACAACCATTCTTGCTTAATCTATTTTCGTAGATTTCACAACGATTGTCACTTGTGAGATATTTACAAACATATACTGGATCAGCTATAGCGAATACGAATAAATCGTATTTAGAATGGCAACATTTCCCACATCCCTGACACATAGATTCCCAGTGGATATCAGATATTTCGTTTTGCATATTTATTTTTTTTGTTTTTTTGCTATATTAAGTATTTATTGTTGAATTTCAATGTATTATTGACTTTTTATAGTAAATAGCTATAGTAATTTTACTTTATATACTATTATTTATTTTATGAAATTAAAATTTAATAGAGACCTTTCCCAACAAGAGATTTATGCTACTGGTCCAGAGTTAGCAGAGACTATGTGACATGATAGAGATGATAATGGGAATAGGATATATGAATATCCTCATACAAAAGAACAATTTGTAACTGTACTGGAAAATCCAGTACTTATGACTGATGATTATAAATTTTATAATATAAAAGATTATATAGCTAGACAGACAGTACAGTTATTACTCCGTAAACCTATGACAATAGTAGAATATGACTGACTCAGAATGGAATTTGAACAAGGTAAATATCATGGTGTACGATCTCCCAATATCGATACATTACTCTTTTGCAGAGCGATAAAAGACTTAGATTATAAAGATATAAAAAGCGTGATAGAAGTATGAAGTGGACCAGGATTTATTGCCAAGTATATATGAACAAAGTCCAATGATATAGAGAAAATAGTGATGAGTGATATCAATGAAAATGCAAAAAAATATTTTGATAATAGCAACATAGATTCTAGAGCAGAATTTGTTTTGTGAGATGCAAGAAAATACTTAGAAGGCAAATATTTTGACCTCATCGTGTGTAATCCTCCTTATATTCCTAGACCAAGAGCTATAGAGGATAATCCGTATGAAGGATTGGAACTATTGATATATCTAATAAAAAACTTTAATAAAAATCTGATTATAAATGTATCCAATCTTGCTGATGATATCATCAATCCAATACTAGAAAATTGTGGAGCAAAGATTGAACAACTTGATGAAATGGAAGTACCTTTGAAAGTCGGCAATGTATTGAATAATCAAGAACGATTGGATTATCTCACCCAAGAAAAATGATTAAAAAATCAATATCATGATGGACATCAATACCGACAAAAAATTAGGATATTAAAATTGTCTAAATAGCTTTTATTCTGAAAGTTTTTGATGAATAGTTTTGAAATCAGAGATACAATATTTGGTTTGGAATCAAATTTTAGTAGTGAAATACTTGATAGAAATATCAAGAAATTCTGGGTAAGTGAAGATTTTGTAACCAGTGGAAATGCTATATTCAAGCCTTGAGCATACACTCCTGTGAAAGTGAGATTAGAAAAAAAATTATTTCCTGAAATAAAAAATATAACGTTCTGAATGCTAAAACATTTGGAAATATCTATGAGAAGTTGTTTTGCTCAATCATGAATACATATCGTATGAGATTTTTCTCGTTATATTGATATAGAAGATATAGTAGATTTAAATCAGAATTGATTTGTAGATATCGAAGTCAATGTAATGAATAGATGATTGGCTGATGTAGAGATCCAGGAGAATACTCCTTTTTTTAGATTGTATTTTAGACCTGGTGGTAATTTTATTTCAGGGAAAAAGCTTTATGATATAGTGAAACAGGGAAAGCTAAAAGTGGAATGAGAATATGGTAAAACTCGATGTCTTGTATGAGCAAATATACCGCCAAGTGAGTGAAAAATAACTCGGAAAGATATAGAAAAATATGAAGAAGAAAAAAATCTTAGTGAAGATGAAGCAGATGAAGCATTGACACTAAAATTATTTTTGAATGAAAAAAAATATATTCCAAATAATAAAAATCAAATTTTAATACAATCCAAGAAAAATCTTGTAGATGTACTAGAACCTTTTGATAGCCATAAAGCTGAACATGTGAATCATAATTTTAATATAGGAGAAACTTATTATGTAGATTTTGGAGAATATTTCTGAGCAATTATTTATCAATGATACGATGGATGATGACACCATATTATCTCTCCGCTCATTGATCCATGATTTAAGTGACCCATCAGAACTGAGATTGTAAAGTGATGGGAATTCAATGAATTTATAGAACTACATATATATCACAAAGACGGATAAAATCAAATGCCATTATCACTGTCATTTCGACCGAAGTGGAGAAATCTCTTAATATAATTTAAAGCGATATCTCGACGAGCTCGATATGACATAGTAAATTTATTCTTGCAAAGAAAAATTATATCATGAAATTCTAAATTTATTTTCTTGTCATATTTCAGTCTGAGGAATTTGCGAAAGGAAGGTAAAACTACCATTTGCGGGTCTTCGCAATTCATTGAGTTTATAGAAAGTTTCGAAACTTCATCAAGAAATGGATTGTAAACTTCACAATATTTCTAAGTGATGACTAACACACAAAATATTTTTAAACTTTTTTTTCTCGTAATTTCTAAGTAAAAATTCTTTTGCTCTAGCGTTGGTTTGAACCTGAGATTCTCATCATGCGGGCGAAGTATAATAATATATCTTTTCTCTTTGAAGTTTGGTCAACATATCATGGAATCATTTTTCGCCATCCAAAAAATCTCTAATATAACTAGGTGCTACATTTGATCCATGATCTCTTTCTCTGATACGTTCATCGATTTTTATTGCTATATTTTTTCATTGGAAAGATCAGACTATCAAATCTTGTAGTTTTTCTTCGTCAGTTAATTTATCTAGATCTATATCCAATCATTGAATATTTTGTAACATATAATTTAAAGTCTCTCTAGTTCTGATATATGGTGAAACATAGATAAGATCTGGGAATACTTCATAATTTTGCTGGATAAGTTGAGCATAAAGTGTAGATAATTTTTCTCACTCCTCTTTTCATTTGGACGATAATTTGGTTTCATAATCTATACCTACTTCAGAAAAAAAATCTTTTAATAAAACCTGGACCAATTCTTTTTTTCTAGAAATATTTTGAGTAGTCATAAATTCTTGATAGTCAGGATTGTATTTTATCATCTCTTTGTATTCATTGTATTTACTCTCTAGATGTCTTACAAAGGTAATATGTCTGGTATCTGGAATTTGGTCATTGATTATATTTACAGGTAGTTGTTGAAATTTATCCATATCCAAAATATCTAGTAATGGCTTTTGTAATGAACCAACATATAGTTTCATATTTAGTAATTTTGGAAATCACTGTTTGGGAAGATTGGGAACTAAATGCATAGGGGGATGTGAAATGATAAATATTAAATGATAGCTTTGACGCGTTTGCTGTATTCTTCGTGGTTATATATTCAATCAATCTCATTTCTATTTAGAATCAATATCCTGTGTCAATATCTCAGGTCTATAGCTCGATATTGTAGTATATTTCTTTTTTCTGGTTTCTGAATCTTGGTTCTTAATATAGAAAATACTCATTCCTTTTTTTTGTCTGTTGGATAAAGCAGATCGAATTGCTTTTCTAATTTTTTGGGATTGGAAATAATATAGCTATAAGCTTCAAATATTTTTATAAGATTTTTTTCTTCTCGAAGTTCATTAGATAATTCTTGATTGTCTGTATCTGGTGGTTGATTGTCTGTATCTTCTTTTATTATATTTACGGATTCATTTGATGGTGATGAAATAATCTCTTTGGGAATATGATCTTGCATAATATTGAATCAGATTTTTTTGAGTTTTTGTATAATATCTGATGTGATTTTATCTGGTGATATTGAAAATCTTTCTTGTAAATCAGATATCCTTATCTGAATCTTTTTATTATATCTTTTGAGAAATAATCTTTTGAATTCATTTTTCTGACTATCAGATATCTCTAATTTATCTGATAATTCTGATATTAAATTCAAAAGTTCTATATTTATAGATTTTTTTGGGACATGAGAGTGAATTACACTATTTATTTTTTCTATATTTAAAGTTTGATCTATTTCTCCGTTGGGTTTGATGACTTTTGATTCATGTGTTTTTTCAAATATAGCATCTACATAATTCTGAGCAAAATCTTTAAATATATTATCTATAGATCAATCTAATAAGATAAAATTTAAAGAAATAAAAAAATCATGGAACAAAGCACTTACAGATTTATATTTATTAGAATTGTAAGATATATAATCTAAAAAGTATTCTCTCAACAGTACAAACAAATATTCTTGGAATTTTCTATCCAATTCTTTTACCTGATTTGGTCTATCAAAAAACATTAACTTATTATTTCATACATTAGAAAACTTTTCTTTTGCATTTTGAATTATATCATCTTTGATATATTGATCTATTTGGGTAGTATAGTCGACAAGCTGTGTTTCGATTATTTTTTTTAGAGTGTCCTGCACTATATTTTCTATATTATGAGAAATCTCTGTATCATATTCTCCAAACTCACTTAGATTTTTGATTTCATCAAATGATAATTTACTTACAGCATCTACTAAATATCTTGAATTAGTCCCTATATTTTTTCGTATAAATGGAATCAAAAATAAATTTTTATATGTTAAGAAAAATTTAAATCTATTGAAAAAGTTGTCTACTAATATTTTTCTTTTATAATAAAATATTTCTTTATTCTCTATACTTTTTTCTATATCTCCTAAACAATCAAATATTTCTTTTTTTATATATGAAGTTTCTTTGTTATCAAACTTTAACGATTCTAATAGATTATCCAAAATATCTCTTTTTTTGTCTGCCTGATATTGATTTAATTCAATTTTTTCCATATCAAAAAGAAGCTTAACTATCTGATCTTGATATATATCTGGCAAAGCTTTTAGAGTTTGTTCTCGAGAATATTTGTCTTGTGTAAACATATCTATTAATCTTTTTTCTGCATCTACCATTGTAAATATTATTATTTAAAATTTTGATAATTAATGATTTGCTCTGCTGTAGAATGTATAAAATCTTCGATATTTTCTTGGTAGACTAAATAAAAATTTCATGCTTTTTTAATTTTTAATTGATCTGACTTAACTAGGCTTATATCGTCTTTGTAGATTAATAATAAATCTGATTCTCATGATGATAACTGTTCTATTCATGCATAGATAATTTCTTTTCTAGACTGTATATCTATCATATTTGAAGGAACAAGAAATTGCATACAATATCATTCCTGCTGTGTACTAGTCCGATTGTCTCATGACCACAGGTAAAAAAGATCCATTTCTGTTTTCCATTTAGGTTGAATAGATTTGAGTTTGATATATTGATCTAATGTGTTTTCATATGAGAAAGATGTATTCAATCTATCTTCAGCAAATTTTTTTCAATCTATAAGATATGTTTTACCAAAATATTGATATGGTAGATTGACATCAAATGATGTATGCCATTTATCTTTTCATATCTGAGATCTAAATCTATATTTGGTATCGATATCTTTTTGAGATCAAATATTTTTCAAAGTTTCAATGGTCATTACTCATGTATGTCAGGCTCTAATTTTTTTTATTTCATCAAATATTTTTATAAAAGTCTGGACATTGTAGTCTTCAAGAGAGATATCCGACTGGTCTAATAATAATCATTTTGAAGCTAGTTCTTCTAAAATCTCTTTTGCTCATTTGGGCCTTAGTTCTCAATCTGTAAGCAAACCAAATTCTATAAGATCATTATCTATGTTTAAAGTATTTAATAAATAGAGAGAGGTAAAATCCATAATAGGAGAAAGTAATGTATCATCATCTTTTCACCTTGCTAAAATATCTCAACCTACATCTACTGCGACAAAAAGATCATATTGGTTTTGAAGTATAATTTTATTTAGTTCATCTGATAATTTTTTTGTTCAGAATCTTGTAGATAGATCATAATAATTATCTATATTTACTCATTGTTGAGATGCTATGCCAGGTAAAAAACCATCAACAAAAGATATTTCTTTCAATGATTTAGAATTGATAAATCTTTTGATTTCTCAACTTATACGGTTTACGGCTTGTTCTTTTTGACCATCAAAATAATGTATAGCGCCAGGACTAAGCATGCCTGCTATATCTGTCTTTATGCCTTGTTTTTGTAAATCTAGTGCAACGATAAGTGCACTTACTATATCATTTCATCATCATGTACCTAGTACAAGAGCATTATTATATTTATTTGAAAAGTGTTTTGGAAACATCAGAATATAGGAATAATAAATTTTTCGTTAATATATCTATTTCCTATCAAATATCAATATTTGTATTGACTTATATTTTATTATATAAGTTTGTGTTTTATGAAAATATAAATCCAAAAAAGGCAAAAGAACCCGGGAATACCGGGTTCTCATGTTTTAAGTGAAACAAATATTACTGATAACTCTCTAGGATGCGATAAAGGTAACTGTTTTCATCGCGAATCTCTTTGGGAATCTTGCAACCGTTGGCCTCGATCTGTCGGATTACATAGTTAATACTAAGTCTTGTAACCCTAGAAAAAACAATGGTAGCAATGACAAGATTTTCGGCAGCTCTGAGACCAGCTATGGATACACGAATTTTCTGACCACAGCAATTGATCATAAGGCAGATAGATTCATCAGTGTAATGAGTCGGAAGATATTTGGTTAATTCAACTTGTTTATTAACCAATGCCTTGTCACTATCGGTAGGCAGATAGATAGGACTCTCTACAAAGTTGTCCGGCATGTCAGGTTCAGATAAAAGGATATGCATACCTATCCTTATCCTGTCATCAATTCCACGCTGGATTCTAAAGGTTTCCGTCATTTCATCGAAAAGGATTTCGCCCATAGAAACAATTAAATTTAGTTGATCGGGCAAATAGATTTTCTCATGCCTTTTGTGTTTCGTCATACTTTCAGATTTTAATTTTATTTTGTTTTCTATTCTATATATATTTACCATATAAAGTCAATAGATACAAAATAAGCCCCTGAAAACAGGAGCTTATCTGATGTAAAAATGAATTGTTTATTTTGCATCTGCAATAGACATAATCTTTTGCATTACAAGGATTTGGATTTGAGGATAGCCTGACAAATACTCGTACATACAGTAATAATCCTCAACTGAAGCAGTTTCTGCTTCAAACAGCATACCCAAGAATATGGGATTGGGAGTTTCATTTTCTGCAAGTGGCAGGGTATCAATAAACATGTTTAACCAAATACGAAACTCAGCTTTTTGTGCCTGTAATGTTTTGATTGCAAGGTTGCAGATTCGATAATCTTCGAATTCGTCGCACTCTTGATAAATATCATACCAATCATCCGAAGTCAGATTAAAGGAAGCAATGTTTTCCAGAGCAAGTTTTTCGTTATCAGAACCACTTAGACAACATTTGTAGATCGTTAACCAATATTTCAGGTTATGATTGGTTTCTGCGATTTGAATCATTGCTTGGAGAGATTCAATCCTCGCATCGTGATTTGGTGCGCTCTCCTGCAATTCAAGCCATTGTTCAAAACTTGGATTGAAGGTTTTCATCTTTTCCAAGACAAGTTCAATTTCTTTGGCAGTATCAGCGACATCATCCATGATTCTCATACAGTCGTCAAAGTCTGTACACAGATCAACGAGTTCGATGAAGAGTTTTTTGAAATAAGAATCATTATCTTCTTCTTCATCATCATCGATAAATCCCAAAAGGGATAACTTCTCATTGAAAGTAAAAGACATTTTTTTGAGTTCAGCCATGATAGCAGAATTGGTGTCGTCTTCTTCCTCATACATTGAATACATGTTTATCAAAACATAATGTGGAAGTAATGGAATGTAAGGCACAAGCTCAGGATATCTCTGTGGTGAGAGATAAGTAGCAAGGAAAATAAGTTCTCCTAATGTAGGATCGGCCGGAATACAATCACCTTGAATAGTGTTGATAAGGATAGGTGAAAACTCAGCTTTCTTTAAAAGCTCTAAAATTTGATTTTCCATAAAATTTTGTATTTGTGAGGTTTAGGTTTTTATTTTCTTGGATAGGATATTAATTTTATTTATTTTATCAATATATGTTTAAAAACGATTTAAAAAGAATATTAAAAAATCTATTGAAATAGCTTAGCTTAGTACTATTATATTTTTTAGTACAACAAACGTACTTCGTTTTATCAAATTAAATAGTACAAAAATGACAAAGACTATGCTTATTGCAAGTTTAGCTGAAGATCTATGAGTTTCAAAGAAACTAGCTTCAGAATTAGTTAATTCTTTCATCGAAACAGTTATTGGAGGTGTTAAAAAAGAAGGTGAAGTAAGATTACAAGGATTTGGTACTTTCAAAGCTTCTAAAAGAAAAGCTAGAACAGGTGTTAATCCACAAAATCCATCACAAAAAATTAAAATTCCTGCAATGAAGGTTGTTACTTTCAAAGCTGGTGCTGTTTTCAAAAAGGCAGTTAAATAGTTTAACTTTGAGTAGTTAAACAAATTAACTATAAACAGTTAAATAATTTCTACAAATTCGTAACTATAAAAATGCTCCTCTCTTTGAGGAGTTTTTTTTATAATGTCTTTTGCTCCGCAGGCTAACTTTTTTTCATTGCCATTTATAGTTTTGTAAAAACTAAAAAAGTCCCCTAAGATTTCGCTTAGGACAAGAGCAAAAAAGCTAGTTCTTTACAAAACTCGCTACAACTATTCTGCTTGCTTTTTATTTATGATTAGCGGCTCAAACAACTTGTAAAGAATCCCCCGACTTCGCGTAGGACTCTGCCAAATCGTTGACTACATTTGCCGATTACTATGATAATCAATCAAAATTATCTTATAAAAAAAGAACCCGATAAAAATCGGATTCTTTTATGTATGTTGCAGGACATATCAACTATTTGCTTCTTAAGATAAAAAGAAATAAATTGATGATGTCCAGATACAGGTCTATACAAACATCGAGTGCATTGTTAACGGTCTTTTGTATGTGGTTTGCCCTGTACATATCATACCCTATTAAAAGAGAAAACAGGCCCGCTCCAATGTAATCAAATATATGTAGCCTCATGGCAGGGATAAATAATTGTAAGATCAGGACCATAAGCATAGCGAAGAGTGCTACAAGAAGGAAGCCACCGATTTTACTAAAGAAGTTTGGGAACATAGTTCCCATAATCCCCATGAATATTGCTATACCAGCGGTTGTATACATAGCATTCCTGACTACATCAGGACTGTAATGATTTACAGCCGGACCAAGTATAAATCCGAAGGGCACGACTACCATATTGTAGCCGATAAATGTAATAATTGGATTTTTGCTCTTGATTGCAATTAAGATTCCCAGGATGGGAATTGCCAATCCAATCAGCAGAAGCTGCCAGATATCTGGCATAAAGCCGATCTGGATGGCATAGTCCGCGAAATAGGCAGTAAGAACAAATCCCCAGGCAAGACCCAATGACGTGATGAAGTAAAACGCATTGGAAGATATGGTATCACTACCCTCACGGTCAAATACACCAGTTGAAATTTTAAATGAATCTTTTTCTTTTGACATGTTAATTTTGTTTTTATGTTTGTTTTTTTAGTATATATATTTGCTAGATAAAGTCAATAGTTGTAGAAAATAATTATTTAACTTCACATTTATATTGAGCATTACATATTACTGATTTGATTTCCATACACTTGTACATACATTGATTGGATTGATGGTTCCGGAAGTTATCTATGACTTTTTCTACTACTCATGAAAACTGGGTATTGAAAACTATCTGACAAGGCAATGGACATTTACCATAGGTACTTGTACAATCTGAATCTTTTTCACAATAATTATAGCGATCCAAGATATTGGTCACTTCATCTTGTGTAGGATAAGATATCTTGGTAAGGCTATCTACACTGATCACTTCATAATAACGATTTCACGCTGCAGCATCCAAAGCTTTTACCTTACCAGTAAATTGGAAATGATTTCATGGGATCAGATCTGCCTGGATATTTAGACTATTCCAGATACTTGCTGGGAAAAATACATGGTCAGCATGATCTTCAAAAGTCTTCTTGAAGACCAATGTATCCACTGCTACTGTAGATTCAAATGACACATCTGGTCAGACACCTGCTACGATCAGCTCTCCAGAATAATTCATCGCATCGGGATTCTCAGAGATTATATTTCAGCTATTGATGATATCTCATATAATAGGAGGACTATTTTTTATTAAACATCAGGATAAAACAACTAGAGTAAGAACAGATAAAAATCAGATTAATTTTTTCATAGTGAAAATTTAAAAAATATAAAAAACTTTATTAATATATATTCTTAGACGATTAAAATAAAACTAAATTTTGATGCTGTGCAAATACGCTTAAATAATCTATACTTGACATTTATCAGTAGATATATATAAAATATATAATTAAAAAAATAATAAAACAAAAAAGACCTATAATGGAAGAGCAAAATAACAGAAGAGCAAAGATAATTGCATGGACCGTATATTCTATAATGATGGTCGGATTTATGTTTTTCTTCTTTGGTTATCTTCGTATGCAAGATGGATCAGAAATGATAGACCCTGAATTCAGATTCTTGGTAACTTATATCTTGCCCATAGCTTTGTCTTCGACAATATCTGGCATAATCGCTGCTATATCGACTAAAGGAAAATATATTGTAATATTTCTTTTAGGATATATTCCAGCGATACTTTTTATGCTGATAATGTACACTATAATATTTTTCTTCTCTGATAACCATTTAAACGATGGTATAAGAGATCAATATATTGTAGAACAGGCACAAGATACATTGATTACTACCAAATCTGGATCCCAGTGGAAAGTGACTGACCAGAAGAACACTTATTATCATGTAGTGAAGTATGGAGAATCCTTGGAATACATTTTCAATGATATCCATCTCAGTCTGCAAAAGGCACAAGAACAACGCTTCAACATTCTCAAAAAGGATGATCACAATCAGTTTGAAATAGTTCCTATCAAGAATTATGCATATGAACTGAAGCAAAGAACCTATTTGTATTCTGGCCTTAATGTAGGTGATACTGTGTATCTCCTCAAACATGAACTTGAAAGATTTATGATTGAAAAGCATGTATCCGAGTAAGAAACATTATCAAAAAACAACAAAATGAAAAACTTTCGTAATATTAAAAAAGGGACTAGTATTTATTGGGAAATGAAACCCAGCAATGTTACTGACAGAGTAAGTGTTGGTGGTAAGATAAAAATATCTTTGCGTGCTCAGGGCATAGGTGGTTATACCAACACTGCTGTCACTTCACCGGCAGATATCTTTCTGCCCAGTGATCATGTAATCGCAGTAAGCGACGTGGTAGTCAAAGCCGAAGAATCATTTTATGAAGGATTCCATGACCTTGTCGATGAAAAGATTTGCGATATGTTCCTAACGCATTGGAAGTCTCTTTGCAGGGCGGAAGGCAAGAAACAACTCTACGACACCAGGAAAAAGCAATTTGATGATTTCCTGGCTGAAATCACAAAAGCAAAAGAGATGATCAAATCGCTCAAGGTATGCGGAGTACTGTTCATCAAAGGAGAATAATTTAATATCAAGATATTATAGAGGCTCGGCATGTTTTCATGCTGAGCTTTCTTTTATACTTGACATTTATCAGTAAATATATACATTACAAAATAAGAAAATAATAATAAAAATCTAAATATCTTTGCTATGGCAAACGATTTAAATTTACAGGAGTTTTTTGAGTCAAGAGCTATGATCGAGAAAATGCTTGATGATACCTTGGAGCAAAAACTAAAAGTTCTCCTTGCTCTTGTACCAAAAGAGTTGGAAACGTATTTCCAAGAATCTTCATTTGACGCTAAATGGCTCAAGGATATGTATTCCAATACTCTCATGAATAGTTGCAATAATGATAAAATTAAGGAACCTGAGAGTTATGGATTCAAGAAGAGCAAGGCTGATGTGGTCAGGAAAATGAAACTTCTCAAGGAAGCATGGAAGGATATCATCGATGTAGATATCGATAACAGGAGCTGGTATGTAGAAGTTAGATTCAAGCTGATCTTGGTAGCAAAAAAATAATGAATCAAAAAGAGCGGGAGTTTTTATTCCCCTCTTTTTTTTAGTTTCAAAATATTTTAGAAAAAACCTCCTAATTATAAAATCAAGAGGTATTTTTGTTTCTTAAAAAATAATTATATTGCTATTCAGAAAATAATTTTGCTATAAAAGCTTGTGTATCAGACAGGATTTCATCTTTTTTTTGTAGACCGTTTATATACTTATCTTCATATTCTATACCATTATATGCACCTACCATATTGCCAGCTATAGCAGCATAACTATCGGTATCTCAACCTATATTAATAGAGTTTAAAATTACATCAAAATTTTCATCACGAAGAAATATAGCATATACTATTCACAATGTAAATATAACATATGCTGATTTAAAAACATCTCTAGGATCGTCTGTTTCGATATTTCATCGACCAAATTTATCTAAAATTTCTTCGTCGCTTAAATTAAGTTTATTGGTTTCTTCATCTATAGCATCTCTTAATCATGATAATATATTTGTCATTTTATTTTCATCTTTGGGGAACTTCTCTTCATATGGTTTGATAAAAGTTATAAGATTATTTAATAATTCTTTTTTATTTAATTTTCCTGGTTGTGTCTCTAACAAAGTTTTCAAAAACTTATGATGAGTTATAGAAGATACTACTGCGATATCACTATCGTGAGTAGCCCTAGCATGAGTAACTATCATATCTATCATCTCTTCTTCTGGGATGTCTTGAGTAGCAGCTACAGCAGCAAAAGGAAATTGTTTCATTACTACCCCATTACCAGCAGAATCTTTTAATCCTGATTGTTCCAATGGGATACCTTCTTGGATATTTTTCATTCAATATTTAGTAGCGCCACCAAATCCATATGGAAAGCTGTCATATGCTTCTTGATGTTTTTTGAAGATATCATTTAAATCCAATTTCCCAAGTTCATTATATGATTTAACAATAGCAAATGTAAGAAGTGTATCATCTGTTACAAATCATCATAAATCAGTAGGAAATCCTTTTTCTTTGAATCATCCATTGTTGAGTATAGATATGTATTCAACAATCTTGCCAAAGTTTTTTTTGATATTTCATCATGTTCTCATCTCTACTGGAGCTCACAATGCATCACCGATTGATCATCATAAAAGTCAGGATTGTATTTTGTTTTGGAGTTGTTGTTTTTGTAAATTAGAAAGTTCTGTATTGTTTTTCATGGCAATATTAAAAAAAAATAAACTAAAAGTAATTTATCTTTTTTTGTAGTAATGTCAAGATATATTAAAGGAGCGGGATTTTTATTCCGCTCTTTTTTTAGTTTTATACTGTCATTCTGAGCTGTTTTTTGGAAGAGGAAATCTCCTCCTGTCATTTCGACCGAACGAAGTGAGTGGAGAAATCCCTTTTTTATAAGTATCGCCACACTCGCGATGACTTAGATCTTCATTATTTTCACAGGTAGCTGTGATTTGATTTGGTCTATAAAATACTGATTGGTTCTTCATGATGTTCATCCAAAGAATCAAACAATATAGACTCGTTTAGTTTTATTCATCTCTATCATATCACCATACTTCAGTTTCATCTCTTCATAAGTTTGCTGAGCCTTATTCAAAGTATTTTCATTTATTTTAAAAAACATAATTTCTATAGGATGATATTCTGCATAGCGGATATGTCTAGTGACAATATCATTTATGATAGGATTGGAAGCGTATTGTGATGGATCGTTAGGATTGATTTGCAGATAGCAAATATCATCAAAACGAGCATCTAGAAAATCTTTGAGAGAATCAGATTCTTGGAGTGTGGAGAATAATTCTGTGGCTGTTTTATCTGAGAGTGTTTCACTAGAAAAATCTGGAAGCTCGTTTAGTGTTTGGATTGGAGTATTGGTGGGCATCTAATTTTTATTTAGTCAAAGTTTGTAAAAATATTAGATAGTAGTTATTATTTTTTGCCTTTTCTAACAGTTTTTTTACCTCATAAATACCATCATAATTTTCAAGCATACTTACACGCATAAAAAATTATGGCGCTAAATATAGTTACAATAATGAAATACTGAATTGAAAAAATAAGCAACTGTGTCTCTATTAAATTCTGTCAATTTATTGTAAACATATTCGCTAATGGTCTAGAACCGTTTAAAATATCTAATAAACTTTCTAGTCATTTACTTCAAGTTCGAATCAAAAAAATAATATTAATTATACCTCATCGAATAACATAATGTATCAATCTATCAAAAAGATTTCTATTGTTTCTATCTAGAGCTTTTTTAAATCGATAGTTATCTCATCCAAATATTTCTACAGCAATATAACCGATTCATATAATTGTTAGTCCAAATCATATGAAAGAGAAAATCGAAAGTTGTGGCATGGAAATTTAATTAATTAAATAAAAAAATATTTTAATTGACCGACATTTTTATAGTATATTTTTAATTGTTCTTCCCAATCTTTAGGATATCAATCTACTAATTTTAAATGTAGATTTCTAAATTTAGTATCGTTTCTCGATAATTTTCATTCTTTTCGTTTTTGATAAGAATCTTTTGTTATTTTATTAACTACCTGACTTGGTATTATCCAAAAGTCTGGTTCTGTTTTTAAATCATTAAACATTACGAAAGCATAGTATCAGTCTTTATCTCATCAGTTCTCATCCTTTTCTCAAAGTGCAAATTTATTGTCTTTTTGTAATCTAGTTTTGACAGATATTTTCACTACTTTTCATTTTCAATTTTCACTAACGGCTATAATATCATAAGTTTCTGCTCTTCCTAAGGTAATTGTTGCAATAAAATCGTTCGCAGATAAAACTGATGCAATGTAGTATTCTCAGGCATTCCCTATATTGTTTTTACTAACTGATCTTACTGTGTTTTTAGTCATTTGTATTAATTAAATTAATAAACTTATCCCTATTTTGTCAAAGCACTATATTATCTAGGTACATTCTTCCAGATCATATCAGCCAAAATATTTTATCTAGAGTATACGCATCTACTCATACTATTTCACTCATTTCTATAATAGATTTATATACATCATATGGTATTTTTGATTCACAAAGTCATGTTTGATAAAAGATTTCTATAAGATGGACATCAGGCTTTGGATAGTCTCTATATCATAATTCTTTTAGAAAATCACAAGCTAGAGCAAATCAAAATCATTTAATTTCTTTCTCCAAAAGCATTGGTAATGATGCTTTAGTATAAGTATTTAATGAAAATCTTTTTACAAATGTATCAAACTCTTCTTTATTTTTGAATACAGACATAAATTTACTTCAAGAAATTATTCAATCAGCAAATTGTTGCCAAAGATTACCTTTTCTACTTACATCAATACCCTTAAATCTTAACACAAATTCTCCTAATAAATTATATCCATTTTTATATTTATCTAATATATTTTGAGGACTGTATCCCAAGAAGATTTCTTCCATCTCTACCTTTCTTTTATCAAAAGCTATAACTGATGCCATCATATTTCTATTACTCATTGACTGAATTAACCTTTTGTTAGCATCATTTAATGTTTCATATTTTGATTGATCGTAAATATATTTATCTAGTATTTCTTCAGGATTAGGAAAATGTTTGGAAATTAATTCTAAAATAAATTCCTTAGCTTTTCAAGAAATAAATTTATATTTTTCATTGAGTTCTTTATTCATTCTTTTTATAGTGTTAAAAGTTTCTTAAAAATTTCGACCATAGCGAGAGAATCTTGACCACAATAAATCAATAAATCTTCTATAAGCTTCTTTTTCTGATTTTCATCATCTATTTGATTATCGACCAACTTCACAAGTTCCTTCATAGCAATACTTCCATTTCCAACATCTAAATTATCATAAGAAATTGGAGTAAGGACTGGTAAGACTTTTTTGATGGAAGATGAACCTTTGAAATGGAGATCGAAGTATAATCCAGTAGAAAATATTTCTTTGAGGTCATACGTGCGTTCATTGATACAGAGAAAATCATCGAGTAAATCAGGGAATATTTCTCAGATTTCTTTGTTTCTTGTATTTTCAAATGGTTTGTGTCGTACGATAAAAGTTGATTTATTTATATCCTCTCAGATATCTTTGAGAAATTCTACAAGTAAATATTTGTAATGTCAGTACACTACTTTTTCTGATTCGAATTCTACGAGATTTGGATTGTGAGGAATTTCTATTTGCTCTACTCTATGCGCTCATTGTCATCACATTACAGCTCCATAATGTTTCATAGATCCGTCAGAATAATATTTGTGGAGAGAATATTGGACTATAACTTGTTGATAGGGATGAGTTTTGTCCATCAAAGGAATTGGAACATTGATAGACTCATAATCGTAAAAGCAAATTGGATAATTGAATCCATCCAGAATTTCTTTTATCTGATCTGATAAAATTATTTTTTTATCAGTTGGTAAACATTCAATATATTTTTCTATAAATTCTCTTGCCCTACCCCGTCCAGTTCATGACTTCGTATCAAAATATGCTCTTTCTATTTCTGTTAATGACATAATATCAGTCTTTCATTGATAATACAGACTACTGACAATATCTGGATTCCCATTTACTCACATTCACATAATTGTTCCGAAAGGTTTAGCTTCTCAGAAATATTCTAGATATTTGTTTCATGGGAAAGGATAAAGTTGATTAAATTCGGATTCTGACAAAGAAAGTTCAGTTTCTATTTTTTGGATATATTGTTGGATGGTAGTTGTATCCATAAGTGTATCATTTATTTCTTTTGTTGTGGGTTTATTTCTTTGGACGATTTCTATTTCTTTGGATCATCAGGCTTGATCTATGATGATAAGTTTTGAGTAATCCAAATCTCAATCTCTATCATACTCTTTATTAAGATAAGCGAAGAAAGTATTTCTGATTGGAGATAATCACGATGAGGTCAAAACAGAATCAATCACATATTTTTGGAAGCTAATATCATGTTTGAAGTCATCCTCTATCTCCCCTATTGGTTTAGATTCCCCATCATCTGTTACATTTTTTCTGATTCTTGATTTTGCTTTGGCTTCTATCAGGTCGTATGTACCGTCTCCATTTGATAGCATAAAGTCGGCTCTAACTAAACAGTTTTCCAGTCTAAATGTTGGTTGATAGAGAAGGATCTTTCATTCACGGATAGCTTGTAAGGTTCTATCTATAGACTGTTCTATATTTTTTATAGGTTGAGAAAATATGTCGTCATCATCTTGTTCTTGCTCGTCGTCTTTGTGTCGGTCTGGCATCAGATCGAGAGCTGTAGTAGAATATTTGGACTCTAGTAAAATTTTGACTGCGTCTTCGACTTGCTGTCAGAGATTCATGATATATTCTTCTTGTTCTTCGGAGTCCATACCGTTGATAGTTTTGTAAGTATCTTGGTTATGGACTTTTCGTCGAGCGAGTTTTGGGTAGTAGAGATAGTCGACGAAGAGGGATTTAGTGATTTGCATAATAAAGATTTTATGAATAAATTTCCCTTATTTTTATTTCTAATCAATTGGGTATATTAAAAGTGACATTAGATATATACTCAAAAACTTCACATCGGTGAGGCTTAGTTTTCTTACTAACATATCATTGATAATTAACCTCTCCTTCTATATCGTTCTCAAAAATCACTGACTTTCATAGCGTAGCATCTATAAGATTAACTATAGACATTGAATCCGCGTTGGCTTCAGCCAATTGAGCAGGATTTTTTCGTCATTGATTATCTTTATCAAACACGGCGATGTAGTTAATTTGAAAATTATTAAGTAATTTTACATATTTAGGTATTGTGTCTTTTCCATCACACATTATTATAGAATACTCTGGTTTGTGGCAGTTTAGCTTTTTTGCAATAAATGGTACTGACACCTTATCAGTCATTCCTTCTACTATTATCACTTTTTTTGCAAAAAATAATTCAGATCTAGTTGCATCAATTCGTTCTTGTAACTGGAACTTCTCTCTATCTGTTCAAAATATATCCTGATTTACTTGTATTTTTTTAGTTTCTGATAATTCTTTTTTGACTATACAAACATTTTTATAATCTTCTAGTTTTATAAATAGATTAGAATGTGTAGTTAATCAAGTAAAAAGTAAATTATTACTTAATTGTTTTATTTCTTCATATATTCTCCTTTGTGCTTGTGGATGTAAATATAACTCAGGTTCTTCAAACAATAATATTGAATTCTCTTGGTTTTGCCCGTGATGACTTTGTCGTATTTTTAACAATGAAAATATTAAGTTTCTCTGAAATCCATGTCCTTTTTTTGTTATATCTGACTCTACTCAATCATTTATAAGAACTTTATACGAAGTTTTTAAAATATCTTCTATATTTGTATCAAATTTCACTTTAAATTGAGCATTCCAGTCTGTCATTCAGTCTGATATTTCTCTTTCCAATTCTGCTAATGGTTCTGGTCTATTTACAGATCATTCATTTAATTTATCAATCTCAGTTCTTATGCTTCATGTTATTGTAGATACTGTAGTATGTTGAAAAACATTATCAAAGCATTCTTTCAACAGTTTAGATATCGTTCATCTGGAGAACTCATCATTTACATCTTTAAGAGCTGGAACATATAAAACGTTAATATTTAATGGATTTGTTTTTCAAATAAGCTCATACTTTTCTTGCAAAATTCAGGGATTTTCACTTTTATATCTATCTATAATTTCTTTGTATTTTTCTCTTGTAATAGTTCACGTCGGATATAATTGAGTTACCGTATCCTGTATTGGCAATCACCCTAGTGTAGTTCTATCTTTATAATCTTCATATTTATAATCCAACCATGGATATACGGCGATATCTATGGTTTTAAAATATTTCTCAAAGAATATATCATTATCTGTACCATTAAATGTTTTCTTGATGATAATTTTATTATTATTTATAATATCAGAATATTCATCTAAATCATCTTGAGTAAGATTTTTAAAAACAATCTCAACGCTAGATACATCTTCACCAGATGTTTTACATATATCACCCTGATCTGGTTTTATTTCATCAAAAAAGAAAAGTAATGATGATAGAATATTACTTTTACCAGCATTATTTGCTCCTATAAAAATCAGTAGATCTTGTCAATCTATTTCTAATCCCTTTATAGATTTCCAATTCTTTATTTTTATCTTTTCTATTTTCATCTACCTTATTTGTTTATATTTATAAACTCACTTCACATATTTATTTAAGTAAGTACCTAAAGATATTGCATCCATAAGTCATTCATAAACTTTTAAGGGAACTTTGTAATACTGATAAATTCCGCTATCAAATTCTATTTCTAGAATCTCGTTTTCTTCATCATATCAAACGGAAATTAAATTTGATGACTTTACTTTTATTCTATCCATTTTATCTTTGATAAAAAATAAAACTTATTCTAAAATTCATTCACAGACTTTAGCTTCATTATATTGATATCAACAAGGTCTAGCTCATAATCATTCTTTATATTTGCTTTCGCAAGTTCTTGATGTAAGTTCCCATTCTCAATCTTCCCTTTTATCAAAATAAAAGGCATATTTTTCTCGTATTCTAGACGGATTACTATCAGACTTCAAAACATAGCTATATTTCACACACACTATTTGTTTGTAATCTGTTGATTTATCTTCTAATAGTTGCACTTCTATATTTTCGTATCACATTTGGTAAGACTTAACTGCTCTACTAAATAAAGATATATCATTACCATCTATTGCATTACATCATTTATCTCATTTTTTCTTTGGCAATATTGAACAAGCATCTCTGAATTTTGATTGATTTTGTAATTCTAATATTTGTTTACTTAAATCTATTGGTTGTAATCACTTTAGAAATTCTGAACGAGGATTTAAATAATTTGGATCTTTTGTGTCTGTATAGTTTATCACTGTTCATGGAGAATTTGCAACTTGGGGAGAATTAAATGGATTGTTTTGGAATTGATTAATGTTTTTTTCTTCTTTTGATTGAGTAGAATTCCGTCAAATGACGGTAAATATAATTGTTACCCCAGCAAATATAGCACCCCATTTTGTCCGGTTAACTTTTTTCTTCATTTGATATATTTTTTTAGGATAAAAATTAATTTACACCTCTTACACTCTATACATCATCAAGTTTGCCTATTCAAGTAATGATTTGTATATGATGATACAATTTACTTTATCAAATTACTTAAAGCAATTATCATGCTACCAATGCTTGCTCAATTTCATAAAATACTAAATATATTTACTAATTTGTTTTTATCTTTTGTATCTTTAAATTCTTCTAATAAACTTTTAATCTCTTCTTTTTTGTTTATGTTTTTCTCTTCTATGAGTTTGAGAAAATCATCAATTTCATTTATAATATTTTTGTTATTATTTCATATTATTATGTCTCATCAAGCATGAATATTCATTCAAGCTGGGATTAAAGGAGTAGAATTATTATTTTCTTCGATATTAATTTCACTGTTTAAAAATGTCTCTATTTTTATTAATAAATTATTTAATTCTCTTCTTCATATATTAAATCATTGTGTTTCAGCTTGTCTATTTTGTTCTTTTCATCAAGGATTGAAATAATCATCTTCCATAACAAAAATGGAAGTTGAAAAAGATATTCATTTAAGTTCTTTTATATATGATTCTTGTTTTATTTTGTTTTTTATGGAAGTTAGAATAAAAGTTTCAATTTCATCCTTTACTACATCAATATTTATTTTACTAATGTTGTTAATTTTTGATTTTAGCTCATTTAAGGTATCCTTCATATAGTAATCGTTATTAAAATATAAAATTATTCCGTTTTTAATGTCATTTTATTTAGATTTTTTTCATCTTTCTTTAATTCTTCTACCATATAATTAATAAAACTTTCTTGATTTCGAATAGAATTATAAATATCTAACAATATCATCCAAACATCATTTATATCTTTTTTAAAGTTATTAAATTCGTTTTTGAGTAATTTATCATTATAGGATATTTCATCGATATTTATAAAATGGGCTACTTGATTTCTTATTTGTTTTAGATTGTATATTTTTTCGAAAAGCTTAATTGACTCTTTTCTTTTGATTAGTTTCCAACTTTCAATGAACTTTATTCTCTGTGAAAAATTTATCGAATCAATTATATCTCTCCGTTCTATATAAAAATCTTTATCAAAGAAATTAATATTTTCATAATTATTAACTTTTGCAAATATTATATATCATAGTAGAAATTCAATCTTAGAAAAAGCATCTAATAACTTTCATCTATCAATTCTAAATATGGTGTTTAAAATTTCATTTGACTGATAAAATGTTAAGGTTGAAGAGATTTTTCAATGAGATGAATAATAATGAAAATCTTCTCAAAAGGCAAAAAAGTTGTAAGGAAATCCTTTGCCCATAAATAAGTCTCCCAATATGCCCATTTTTCTTCTCATACTAATACATACCCACCTAAAACCACCCTCCTCTTCCAGCCATGCGGGACTCCGCTACGCTCGCATACTATTTACTTTCTACGACTTTAATTTCTTCTTCTGTTAGTCCGTAAAGTTTATATACCATCTCATCAATTTCCTTATCAGTTCTTTCGATTTCTCACTTCAACAACAAAATCTTCTCTTTATATTCCTTGAAATACGATTCTCGGTCGTCTTGCTCGGAAAGAGAAAGTGGAATTTTCTGTTTTTTCAGTTCATCCAAAAAATCTTTGAATTCTCATTCGTAGAAAGATTGTAATTTCTTGGTAAGTTTTTGTATCTTTAGATTATCTTGGATTCTGTGGAGAAATTTATCTGTAAGCTCGTGAAGTTCTTTGTTTAGTGAAAGCATTTTATCTGCTCTTTCGATGAATGGTTGCTGGTCTGATAGTGAGATTTCTTTAATTGGTAACTGTTCATATAAATATGTTTGTATTTCTGGGAACAAATCTCCTTTTTTTGTTGTAAATTTATTTTTGTAATAGAAACTGAGTAAACGAGAATTTAACAGGCATAAAATGTATTTTTCATTTATAGTTTCATTATTTATTTTAATTCAATATATATTTTTATTAAAAGCAAAGTTTTTATCATAGTATGCTATTAATTCTTTTGCTACTCTTCTTAAATATATTTTATTACCAATGAAAAAATCTTGTAGTCTTTTATAGTCTTTATGTTCTACGGATATAAATGTATCTTCAAATTTCATGGAATATTTATTCACATCTTGGCCAATTAAACATTTCACTCAATCTTTAGTATCTCTCAATAGCGGTTTTCAGACTTCAAGTCATCTTTTACTGATAGAAATATCTTTTAACAACAAAGTTTTTTTCTCGGTTTTTTCTACAATGAGAGTCTCGCTTTTATTGGTTCTTGTATTTATAATATAATCTACTGATTGTCTGAAATTTTCTTTTTTAATTGATTGTTTAAAGACTATCTCTCATTTATTGTCCTCAAAAATATTTATAGTATTATCTTTACTTGAGTTTATTAACGTTATTACGCATTCTGTTTGAGCATCCTCAAAAGGTGATGTCTCAACTAAGTCTGTTAAATTTACTTCAGATAAAAGAAATTTTCTAAAATCTAAACAATTTTTATTTACCAAGAAAAACCTTGGGGTTATAAAGCCAAAATAAAATTCTCATTTTTTTACTAATGTATTTAACGTCTTTTCAAAAAACATCAAATAAAGATCGGAATTTCGTTTATATAATTTTGTTATTTCGTTTTCTTTTTTTGTAACTACATAAGGAGGATTCCCAACAATTATATCAAAACCAACTTCTTTTTTCTGTCATAATTTCATAGGAAGCTTCATTCAATATCATAATATTCATGAAAATTCTTTTTTCCAATCAAATGCTTTATCTCCTGCCACTGCAGGGTCATCTATCAAGCTATTTCCACATTTGATATTTGCATCCAGATTATTTAATTTCTTTCCTTTTTGTGCTGACTTCAATCGAAGCGAGAGTTTCGTAATTTCCACACTTTCTTCGTTGAGATCTACTCAGTAAATGTTGTTGGTCAGAATATTTTTGTAGGTTTCTGTTTCATCAAAAAGTGAATTTAATATAGATCAGACTCTTTTATTTTCTTCAAATAACACATCAAATACACGTACTAAAAAAGCTCCACTTCCACAAGCTGGATCTAGGACTTTGATATTTTGGAGGATTTGTTGATATTTCAAATAAGCTTTTTGTTCGGGGTTTTCTATATTTTTTTTCCGTCTTCTTTCGCTTGTTTTTTCGTCTATTGTACTCACTTCAGACAAACATTCATCTTCCTTTTCGTTTAGATATTTCATTACGCTATTTTGGACAATATAGTCCACGATATATTCTGGCGTATAAAAGATTCCGTCTTTTTTTCTTCTTCATTTATTTTCTTTGAGTTGGTCTGTTTCTACTTCTGTTCATAATAGATCTATTTTCAAGTTCTCTAGATCAGAAATGGATTGTTCGAAGATATGTCAAAGTACTTTTACACTGAGTTGATCATCAAAATTATAATTCGTAAGATCTACAAATTTTTTGCAAATAGAATCTCATATATTTAAATTATTCAATACCTCATCTTGTGCAAATAATCATCAATTAAATCAATTAGGAATTTGCAATCTTTCGTGTCACGTATCGACTTGCTGAAAATATTTTTTTATTCTTTCCCATGGTGTATCTCAAAGAGTTTTTCATTCTAAAATATCTTTCTTTAACCTTTCCTCTGGTAATAATGTGTTATCTTCACAAAAGAAAATAAAAATCAATCTATCTATAATTTTTTGAGCTTTTTCAATAATAGTTTCTATAGACACTCACGGATTGTTATATTTCATATCATTAATAAGATCTATTCTTAGTTCTTTGTATTCTTTATAAAACTTAGTAGTGATTTCTTTTTGTTCTTCTCTGAAATGAGAAAGAAGATGTTCTGTCTTTCCTGTCAATAAATTATTTTTATGGAGAAGTAAGTATAATTTTCTGAGATTAAAATAATCAGCTTTTGGATCCATAAGTTCGTCTAAGTTCCGAACTTCAAAATCTGTAGTATTATCTCTATAAAGTCTGATTTCGTAGAAATTACTGACGATAAGTCGTTTACAATTTTTCAGTCATGTCTTGTAAGCAAATCATTGACCCACAGGAGAAAGTCATCCATGTCAGAATTGTTTTTTTATAAGATTAGTTTTGGCTCATTTGAGTTCACAAACCACTTGGATGTTTTCTAGTTCATATTTTCCGTCGGTAAAATTTCATAGAGTGATGTCAGCACTACCCGCTCATGGAATAG
>JBAQPP010000041.1:0-76669 GCA_049305865.1 Candidatus Absconditicoccaceae bacterium | reverse complement strand
AATCTTGATTTTAAAACTGAGAAAGCTTTTTCCTTGTTGTGCATTTGAGATTTACTATCTCATATATCTACTATTAATCCTGTGGGTAAATGTTGTATCCTAACTCAAGTTTGGTTCTTATTAGCGTTTTGTCATCATGAAGAAGACCCAGCATATGTATCCATTTGGATGTCTTTGGGATCTATTTTTATGTCTACATCTTGTGCTTCAGGCATGATTGCAACAGTAACTGTAGATGTATGTACTCTTCATTGAGATTCGGTTTCGGGAATTCTTTGTACTCTATGTACTCAACTTTCAAATTTCATTATAGAGTAGACACTTTCTCAAGATATTTTAACTATTACCAATTTTACTCATCCTATATCACTCATTTGTTCTTCTACTATTTCAGCTTTTCGTCATTTTTTTTGAGCATATCAAAGATACATTTTTAGTAATTCTGCACCAAACAGTCACGCTTCATCTCATCATGCAGCTGGTCTAATTTCTAGGTATATATTTTTATCATCCATTGGATCTTTTGGTAAGAGAGCTACCTTTATCTTTTGATCTAATTCTTCCAATTTTAACTTAGCTTCTTGTAATTGTTGTCTACCCATTTCTATAATGTCTGGATCAGACTCATTTTTGATTATATCTTCTGCTTCTTGTAATTGATTATTGTAATCTTTGTATTGTATAGAAAGGTTGTAAGCCCTTTCTAGTCAAGACATTTCTCTTGAAATTGCTACTACTTTTTGTTGGTCAGAAACTATATTTTCGTCCATCATTTGATTTCTGAGAGTTTCATATTTTTTTATAATTGATTGTAACTTATCTAACATTAGCGTTTAAGCGTAAAAATGTAAAAACATGGAAACGAGTTTTATTTTGTTAAATCGCTAATAAAAAATATTTCAGAAAATAGTGAATAATATATTAAATATAAATTGAGTAGCTTGTGATATAAATGGTCATATAAAAAACAATACAAATATAAGTAAAAAAATTCAATATCTTTCTATATTCTGTGAATTTTCTTTTAGGTAAAATTTTATTATTCTAAAGCCATCTAATGGTGGTATAGGAATGAGGTTAAAAATTGCTAATGCTATATTTACTATACTAAATTTTATCCAAAATAGATTTATTATATCTATATTTGATTGAAATATGGATGTTATAGGTAATCCTAATATTTTAGAATAAATCAGAATGATAAATATTCATATTATTGCCAAAATTAGATTTGTCGCTGGTCATCAAAGAGCTACTATAAGCTCTCATTTCCATGGATTTTTATAATACATTGGATTTACTTGGACTGGTTTGCCTCGTCAAAAATTCACCAAAAAAATCATGATAAATCATATTGGATCAATATGTTTTAATGGGTTTGGAGTTAACCTGCCTTGTAGTTTGGGAGTAGGATCTCAAAGTTTATAAGAAATATATGCATGAGCATATTCATGTAAACCGATAGATATCGCTAGTATAATTGCCAATTGTATTATATTTAATACATCCATTTTTATTTACTTAAAATTTTTCATATAAAACTTCTAAAATTGGATATATTTAGTAAATTTTTTCAATCTATTTTTACGTTTGAAGTGATATTTAAATTTTTATATATCCTTTTCCTTCGGTTGTATTCGTAAATACTATCATATCATGTCTGGAATAATTGTTTTGATATGTCTGGTTTTAATTGTAATTTTGTGAAAGTATTTCAAAGTATTATAAATGGCATATCTTGAGCATATATTTCATTTATTTGTCATATGGTATTTTCTGTGTTTCACTTAAAATAATCTTTTAACAGTCATACCATTTTACTATTTGTATATTGAGATGGATTGATATTTGGTTTGTCTATACTAAGTAATTTTATAATATCATTTTTTAATCAAACATCTATGTTGCTTATTAC
The DNA here is from genome assembly GCA_049305865.1 of Candidatus Absconditicoccaceae bacterium. GTDB lineage: Bacteria > Patescibacteriota > Gracilibacteria > Absconditabacterales > Absconditicoccaceae > UBA6263. The sequence continues at coordinate 74,754 of JBAQPP010000041.1, read as the reverse complement.
TATATCATAGTTTCAAACTGTTAATTTTCACTCTAGTTGATTTGAATCGTCAAATCACTCAAATACAAAATTTTCTATTATATCAAATTTTTTGAATATTTCTTTTAATCTATTAACTACAAATATTGAATTGGGCTCCTTAAAATAAATTACAGTTAATTTTGGCTCAAGTGTGGTATCTCATGATCATATTTGATTACTTATTAAGTTATATATATCCAAACTTAATATTGTTTGTTTTTTCCCTTTTAATGTTCAGTAAAAATTGATCTTATTTAATCAATTTAATAATTTATTTTGACTGAGTGAAATTGATATCAATTTTTCTTTTGCTGAATATTTTTCTGGAGCTATTTCTTGTCATGTATTGTAGTTTATACTAATTTTATCGTAAACTTTATCTATGCCTATATTTAAGCCGATATTTCAACTCAGATTTTCTATATAAAATGTAGATCTATTGTTTGTTCCATTTACTGATATTTTTTCTGGTAATTGTTTTGTTCATATATCCAATAGATCTTCTTTGGTTATAGCAGATCATAAAGATATACGATTGATAAAGCTTTTTATATTTTCTCATTTACTTAAGAAATATTTAAACAAATCTGATTCATCTTTTTTTATATAATTCATATAATCTCAATTGAAAAAATTATTTACTATCAATCATCCCAAAGCTCTTCTGAGTCTTACACGAGATTTTTCAGATTTGGTATTGAAAAATATTGCCATTAATTTTGTACTAAGAAGGTTTTTTGTTATATAAACATCTATCTGTTGTGGATTGATATATGCGTCTACTATGGAAGATTTTCATTGACTTATATTATTTGAAAATTTTTCGAAGGATTCTAGATTCTTTACTTGATAAAATCATAATTTTGTATCGTTACATTTTCATAAATCGAATATCAAGCTGTAAGGATCAGAAGTTTGTGGCATTATTTTTCAACAGTCTGAAAAGACTGGTTCTATAGAAAAATTTTGTTGGTAATTTTCTACACTATCATCTATGAGAGCGTGTTTTGGTAATATATAATTTGTGAAAAATAATGTATTATCTATAGAGCTTTGCGGAAATATGATTTTTATTTTGTCAGTTTCATCTAATACTATTATATCCTTGTATGTATTTAGTTGTTTTATGTTCCATATATTTTTTTTAATAATCCCGTCATATGTAAAAAATATATCTTCTAACATAATGGGAACTCAATCAGATCGTTTATTTTCTCAAGATAATGATACATAATATGTTTTGTAATCACTTGTTGTTACGTTACATAATGTATCTTCAAAAGCTATGTTTCAATTTTTATCTATGTCGTAATCTAAACAACTATTGAAAAGGAATCACTGATAAAAAAGGCTTTGCCAGTCGTTTTTTAAGTATGGCAAATATGAAGTGGTATTAAATATTCATTCTACAAATGTTCATCATTTTGTGATTACTTCTTTTGATGATGATCGTATATATTGATATCATATATAAATACTTATTAATACTCGTAATACTAACGATATAGAAAAAAAATACCTTAATGTCCTTTTTATAGATTTTTTTTCTTTAAAATAGAACATATTATTTAGTATACGGTAAAACCAATGCTATCAAGCCAAATATTATTCAAGATACCACTGCTACTTGTTTTAATTTTCATTCAATTGATTTTTTACTTCAATATTCGTTTGATCAAGAAAGTCATCCGATTCACAATCATAAACCTCATTTTGGAGACATCATCAAAACAGATCATATAAACACGACTCAGCTTAGAATCATAATTGTTATAAGTATTGTTCTCATTTTTTCTTATATAAAAAAATAAACTGTATTGTAGTCTATCTATTTGCTTTTGAATTTCAAATAGAACAAGAATGATATATAAGTCAGGATTTGTTACATATAAAAGTGTTTGAAAAATGGTTGTTAAAAAATACAATGATTATGTTTATAGTATTAGATTGCGTTATGATTATTTGAAACAAAGAAAGCACAAACACTTTAATAAAATATTTGGATAATTTTGTAAAAGAAGAAAAACAATCTATACCTTTTTTTATTATATCTTGACCCAAAAATATAGGTAAAACTACTTGTATAATAGAGCTTATAAAAAACTATTTATGACAATATTTTATGCAGGATTTTCTGTATATTAAAGATTTGACGGATAATATAGGCTTACATAATTTAAAAGTCAGAACGCCCAAAGAAAATGATAAACGTTTTTTGAATATAAATGATAATGAATTATATGAGGATTTGGGCGTAAGAGATATAAATTTACGACTCCAACAATCTAAAATCTGACCTTTCAAAACTGTTCTTCTGGAAAATATAGAAAGAATGGTGCCTGAGGCAGCAAATGCTTTTTTGAAAACTTGTGAAGAACCACTAGCTTGAAGAATAATTTTTGCTACTACTTCACACCAATCACAATTGTTGGACACTATAATATCAAGAGCAATATTGATAAAATTTCAAGAATTGACTAATGATGAGATGTTACAATTTATGTCTGAAAAATGATATTTTCAGTGAGATGAAGAATTTTCTAAGTTTGTTTGTCATATGGCTATGTGAAGACCATGAGTTGTGGTGAAACTTAATGATATATTTGAAAATAATGATTGATTGAAGCAGGATTTTATAAAACTTGTAGATATTCTAAGTTCAAAAAAATCTATATTTTATGCTCAAGATATACTCAAGAATTTAAATAATCATGGCTATATAGATTGATTTATTGATGGATGGATAGCTTATTGTGTTGAAAATGACATGTTTGATCAGGCTCAAAGACGACTTAAAGTGAAAAAAATGATTAAAAATAATGTAGGTATAGAAAATTTAATTTTGTATGGGGTTTTATAATATATCTTGACTTATATCATTGATTATATATAGTATCAATGTAATACAAATAAAAAATATCTTATGGATACTACAGAAAAAATCGTTTTCGGATCTATGATATTTCTACTTATAATAAGTTTTTTTTGTCTTTATCTATGTATAAAAAAGTATAGAAAAAACAATAAAAATTATAAAAAATTGGAAGTAGAGACAGAAGTTTTACAGTTAAAACTATTGCTTTTTCAATTGCAATGGCAGACAATATGTGAATTTCTTCCTGATCAAGATGAACCAAATCCTTTTGAAAAAAGTAAATCTCCTGACGGTTCGTGAGGAGTTTTTTTTGTACTAAATTTTATTAAATATTTCTGAATTTAATATTCAAGTATTATATTTATTGGTCAATCGTTTTGAGAATCTACTAGCATCATAGCTCCGAATTCTCATGTTTTTATTTGTATTCAATGTTGCTTTATCTTTTCTATAAGATCTTCATATATTCTTTTTGCATCTTCATATCAGGCACTATCTGTGAAGTCCAATTTAGTGCCTTTTTTGTTTGATCCATAGAGAGTAAAATTGGAAATCAATAAAATCTGTCCATTGATATCGTTTATGGATTGATCTATTTTATGCGTTTCTATATTATGAAAAAATTTTGTCGATCAGATTTTATTTACAAATTTATCTATTTTTTCTGAATAGTTATTTATGTCATCATTGCTTACTCCAACATAGATAAGAAGTCATTTTTCTATATTATTTGTAATGTTTTTTTCTACTATGTGTACGCTAGCGTTGTTTACTACTTGGATAAGAAATTTCATTATAGCATATATGTATATAAATTTATTCTTTCTTTATGTAGATAATAGAAGGGTTAAGATTTACTGAAAAGATTTCTAGATCAAATACTTCCTTAAATAAATGTTGATCTTCGATATTTTTAGATGTATCTATTTTATTCAATTCTTCGTTTCAGAATATTTCTTGAATTTTTTTGAATCAATTTACCAGGATAGGAGAAGATAATAGTGCTAATTGTTTAACGATATATAAAAGAAATTGTAAATCTGAAATAGCTTCTTCTTTTGTCATATCATCTTTATATTTTTTCCAAGGTTCTGTTTTTGTTATAAATTCGTTTGCGTTTTGAACTAATCTGTATCGATCTTGTAGATATCATTGAATATCTGCTTTTTCTAAATAAGTTTTTTCCAAAAGATGTGAATCAAACCCCAATTCGAAGAAATTGATTAAGTGATTATTTTGATCATTAAATGCTTTAAGTTTTGTTTTACTTGTTTTTCATTCTTTGATATTATATTTTACACATAAACTTGTTACTCTGTTTACGAGATTTCATCGTCATCATATAAGCATACTTTCATAAACATTTTTTAATCTTTCTTCTGAAAAATCTCAATCTGATCAGATGGGTACATCATAAAGTAAATTAAAAATTACAGCATCTCTATCGTATTTATTTACCATTTCTATAGGATCGATTACATTGCCAAGTGACTTACTCATTTTTTGTCAGTCGACAGTAAATCGTCATGTAATATATTCAGTATTGGGTAATTTTAGTTCTGCGCTCATCAACATCGCTGGCCAAAATATTGCGTGGAATCTACTAATATCTTTACCCAGGACATGCACTATTTCTGTATCATTATTTCGGAATCAATCATTTTCACATACTGTTACATAATTGAATAATGCATCGTATCGTACATAGGTAACTTGTTTTGGATCAAAAGGTAGTGGTATTCAAAATTTATTTGTTTCTCTAGATACTGAAAAATCTTCCAAACCTCAGTTTACAAAAGACATTACTTCATTAAATCTATATCAAGGGACTAAAAAATTTGGATGGCTTTTATATAATTCTTTGAGTTTTTCACTGTAATTTTTTAATTTAAAAAACCGATTTTTTTCTGTTATTAGATCTGGCTTTTTAAGGTGATCAGGGCAAACCATTTCTCAGTTTTTTTCTATGAGATCTTTTTCTGTTTTGAATCATTCACATCATACGCAGTAGTATCATTTATATTCTCATTCATAAATATCTCACTTATCAAAAGATTTTTGAAGCATTTTTTGTACAAGTTCTTTGTGATTGGATTGGGTAGTTCTGATAAAACTTGTATAACTTATCTGTAAATCTGTCCATACTTGTTCTCGTTTTGCTCCCATTTCATCTAAATATTGCATTACATCTTTCTTTTCTATTTCTGCTTGTTGCACTATTTTTTGACTATTCTCATCGTTTCATGTAGAAAATTTCACTTCATATCATAGTAATCTTTTGTATCTTGCATAAAAATCTGCAATGAAGCTTGCATAGGCGTGTCATATATGTGGATAGCCATTGGGGTAGTAAATAGGTGTAGTTACTAGGAATTTTTTTGTCATAATGTTTTATATAATTTTAAATCAGATTTATTGATATAGATTGTTTTATATATTTTCAAGTTTTTTAATATCAGCTTATACTGTCAGTGTCACAATGTTCTGGATCATTGATACATTTATCTAGTGCTGTAGCTCTTTCAGCTCTTTTTTGAGCAAATTTCATTGTAGCTTCAAATGTTGCATCTGTAACTTTTGATATAGTACTTCCAAATACTGGCACATATTCTGTGACTGCAGTTAGTCAATTTTGCAGAAGAACAGCTCATTTCAAAACTTTTGCTTTGTCTGCTGTTATTTTTCATTGTGCAACCAATGTATCAAATCCATCCATTTTGCCGTAAATAGCGTTCACTTTGTCATAGGCTGCTTTTAATTTGTTATATTTTTCTTGTACGGCCGCATATTCTTGTGATGCTTTGTCATATTTATCTTTCATCCATTCAAGATTTTTTAAACTTCGTTTCAATTTATCTCATCAATTTTCTTTTATCCAGTCGGCAGCTTTATCTTTCATAACATCTGTGACTGCGTCTTGTCATTGTTGAGCTAAATCTGTCATCTGGTCTTTGACTGCATCTACAAGAGCATTTGCATCTTCGTCAGCTTGTTTCATCATTTTTTGTTTGTCTGCTATATCTTTCATTTTATCTAAGAGAGTTATCACGTCAGCTGTCGGATTTGCTTTTTTAAATTCGGTATATTCTTTTGCAACCATAGATTGTACATCAGTGTCATCTATGTCTTCCATTACTTTCTCTCTTTGATCTTTTATATAAGTTGATTGCTCAGTCGCAGATAAAAATGGGAAAAGATTTCTTTTTATTTCCATCTCTTTTTGTAATTTAGCTTTCAGCTCAGCATTATCTGGGTCATTTTTAATTTGTTGAGTCAAATCATCTATTGTTTGATCCCTCATCGTCAATGCATTTGCAGAACGGAAGGTATCATTACATTCTTCATATCTATCTTTTCATTTTAAACGATCACATCATTTTGGATCATCATTTTCGTTGATGACTTCAAATATACAATCTGATTTGCTATATGACATTTCTCATCATTTTATTTTATTACAAATACTATAATCTCATAGTTTTGCTGCTACCATCATATAACATTTATCTCTTGGCGGGTTGGATCAGTATTGTTTAAATTCTTTTCAAGAAATTTTCTTACATTGATCTGGATTTCAGGAATTTACGGCCTCTGATTGATAACAATGTTTGCTGTCTGGAGAATCTTCACATGGGTCTTCGTCTCGGCATCAAGCAAGAAAGATTAGAGATAATAGTGAAAGTCAGAGAAGTATTTTTTTTGTCATCTCGTACTATAAAATGATAAAATCAATCAGAATTTATTTAACTTTGTTTTAAAGTCAATGAAGTTTTTTGTCACAAAATGTTTGGTATGTCGTATTTACTAATGTTCAAATGTTTCAGTGTGGCAATGTACCGATGTGGCAGTGAAACAATTTAACATTCTTAACCCCTTTCTAGTAATTATGAATAATTTTAAATTCAACCACACATCAATTCTAGCGATTGAAACACCGGTGAACGCGTGAATGTTTTGTGATTGGAGAAAAAATTATCGATTTACAATAGAGAGGACATCCCTGAATAAAAGATTGCAATGTAGAATGCTGACTTAGCAAAATCAGATATAAAAGAAGTACTTTTAATAGGATAAACCTCTCTATGTGTCATTACTAGGGGGTTTTTTGAAATATTAAATTATAAATTGAAAAATGTTCGTTAAAGATTAAAGATTTATTTGTTTAAATTATAATAAAATGCGTATGCTTATTGTAAAAAATGTGAAAAAGATTTTTAAAAAAAGAATCAAAAACTGATCTTGGTTTAAAAATATATTTGCTCCGAAATATGAAGATTTTCATGCTTTGAAATGAATTAATTTTGAAATTAATCAATGAGAAAAAGTAGCTTTTATCTGACCAAATGGGGCTTGAAAATCTACAACTATCAAAGCTATACTTTGAATACTTCATTATGATAAATGAGAAATAAAAGTTCGAGGTATGGATCCTAAAGAACAAAGAAAAGAAATATCAAGATTTACTTCTTCGGTTTTTGGACAGAGAAGTCAGCTTCTTTATCATCTACCTTTGATGGATAGTTTTAACTTTTTTAGGATAATTTATGATATTCCACAAGATGTTTTTGAAAAAAGATTGGAGAGATTTGTGACAAGATTCGGGATCCAAGAATTTATAGATCAACCAGTTAGAAAGCTTAGTCTAGGACAGAGGATGAAATGAGAAATTGTTGCGTCATTGCTTCATTCACCTAAAGCAATATTTTTGGATGAACCTACTGTGGGATTGGATATTATCGCAAAAAAAGTTTTGTATGAAATTTTAAATGAAATCCATAAAGAAGAAAATATTACAATTTTTCTTACTTCGCATGATCTTAAAGATGTAGAAAATCTTTGTGATAGAGCAGTCGTGATTAATAGGGGAGAAATATTGTATGATGGTCAGATTGATGATCTTATGAAAAAATATGCCAATAAAAAATTTATAAGTTATAAAGAAAAGTGAAGCTTAGATTGGAATGATATAGAAGTACCAAATGAGCCAAAATTTGTAGAAAGTGCTATCAAAGAGTTATATGAAAAAAAAGAGATAGAAGATTTGGAGATACAGAATGTACCTTTGGAAGAGATTATTGAACAGTTTTATAAATAATATTATTGATCTTTAAAAAAAATTCTGACTGCAGGCAGACAGAATATTATAGAAGTATTATAGTCTACAAAATATTAAATTTCGTATACTATTTCTACTTTGCAGAACTTGGTAACATCTTTTAGAGTTGCTTCCCAATTATCTTGTTCCATCTCTTGATAGAACTTTGCATTGATTGTATTACCAACACTTTTATTGGCCCACTCAATAATGTTTTGAATGGTAGCTTCTTTGTTTATTTTTCTTACTTCCATAAATTTATTTGTTTTTATTTTTATTTAAGGTTTGGCATGATAGTTATTTTACATAAAAAATCAATTATAATGAAAAAGAGCTTACATGTGACTGTTTTGGGAATCTATAAGTAATATAATTATATTTTTCGTCACTTTGTTCCTCAGAATGATAGTATAAAAAGTTTTAAATAACTAATTTAATAATGAAAAAGAGCTTCAATATTTTAAAATTTGCTTTTAAAGAACAACTAGAGTATAGGTTGAATTTTTTTCTAGGTATCATCACTATGGTAATAAACGATTTTATCTTCTTAGCTATATTTATTATATTCCTAGGATATTTTACTGGTACTGGACTGAGTTTTTGAAATTTTCTTTTGATACATTCAATCATAGCGTTTCAATATGCTATAGTTAACTGAGTATTTTCAAATATATGAGATTTGCCAAGTATTATAGAAGAGGGGAAGTTGGATTATTATTTATCATTCCCAGTAAATACATTGAAGTTTATTGTATTATCAAAGATAAAAGTTCATAATCTATGAGATGTGTTGTTTGCTTTAGCGTCTATGATTATCTATGCGATATATTTTTATGAATGAGCTTGGTATATATTTGTTTCTAAGCGATTTGTTATAGTTATTGTTGCATTATTTTTTGCTGCTGGATTATTTATTATGATATGATCTGTATCTTTTCGACTTCAGAAATGATCAAAAGTGAGAGATCTTTTTCAGAGTTTCTTCTTAGTATTTGGTAGTTATCCACCTACAATATTTAAGTCAGATAAACTTGTGTTTGTACTTATCTCTATGATATGACTTTATCCTGGAGTGTATTTGCCATATCAAATGATAATAGGGAATGCTAGTATGCTAGATCGAATTATTCTTTTTGTGTCTGGAGCCTTGATGTTTCTTATATGAATATGGATATTTAAAAGAGGACTTAGAAGATATAGTAGCGGAAATTTGGTTGTTCAAATGTAATTAGAATTCAGAATGTAGAATGAAAAATTCAGAATTACATGTTTATAATTTAAAGAATTACAATGTTGAAATATATAAAAATCTGATTTTATTTTGTGAAGGAGATATTTTATTATTCTTATATGCTGGTACTTGGTAATATTCATCTATTATTTTTGATATTTGTACTTACTAGTCTTGCCGTATTTGGAGCGAATGCAAAGTGAGTAGATAATATAGCTGGTATATCAATCTGATTTTATGCTTGGTATGTTTTTATTACAGAAATAGTAATGACAAACCGGAAGGATCAGACTCTTATAGATGATGTAAAAAGTTGAGCAATCATAATGTATTTAAACAAGCCTATTCATTTTATATGACTATATTTTTCACAAACTTTTTTCAAAAACCTGATTAATGTTTTGATTATATGAATATTTTGTTGAATTGTTTTGTTCTTATTTCTATGATCTTTTCCATGGTTTGGAATAACTAACTTTGTTTTATTTATGATATCTTTTCTTGTTGGAATAGGTCTTTTATCGTTGATGTCACTCATGATAGCTATGTTTGCTTTTATCCTTGAGGATAGTACTTTTGTTAGATTACTTATAAATAAATTATACTTCATATTTGGATGATTATTTTTTCCATTGGATATATATCCCCATTGGTTAAGAGTGATTGCAGAATTTTTTCCTTTCAAGTATTATCTATATGCACCAGCAAAATTTTTCTCGACATGAGATATAAGTTTTTTTTGGAATTATTTTCCTATCCAAGTTTGTTGGTTAGCCGCTATGTTTGGAGTAATATTCTTTATGTATAATAGAGCAGTGAGAAGGTTGGAAATTAATGGAGGATAATCAAAAAAATCCCGTATGTGAAGTTTTGGCGGGATTTTTTTTATTTTAATATCTATTGAAAAATACAATTAAATATTTACATTATGCAATATATTTATATAATAATATTTAATATGAAGGAACACCTTAATTGGAAATTATTTAGAAAGAGAGAAAATGATAAAAAAATAAAATTTATTATCCAAAATTCTGGTATTGATTTACAGATTGTGTTGCAAGCCAATGCATTATCAAATACAAATGATTATCATAATTTTGGTCATCAACTTGGAGTCTCAGAAGTAGCTATCAAACTTTGAACTGTTCAGTGATTATCTAGTTCTGAAATAAATGCTCTATGATTTGGTTGATTAACTCATGATTGATGACATACTGGTAAAGCTTTGATAGATGATGAAATGAAATCAGTTGAACTTATAAACAGATTTTTTCCTGATGAAGCCTTTACAAAATTATGATTTTCAAGGATAACTAATAGAGATCTTACTTTATCAACTGCCTTTTCTCAGCGTGGTAAATGGGCACGAGAGTTGGCAAAAATATTACAAGATGCTGATTTATGAAATATAGGGCAATGACCATATTATTGGCTCTATAGTTCTATGTGATTAGCTGATGAATTTGGGTGAGACCCATATAAATTTATTTCTGAAGAGCAAGAAAAATTTGTAAAGTATCTAGAATCTATAGATCCAAATGTTTTTTTATCTTCTTCATCTCAAAAAGTTTATATTCCAGCAAGAAAAAGTTTAACTACCATTTTGAATCGACCCAAAGAAGTAATTGATTATGCTTATAGAGTAAGACACAATGATATAAGTTTCAGTGAATTTAAAAAACAAATAGATTGGATAATAAAAAAAACCAGCATTTAATTGCTGGTTTTTTTATTGAATATTATTTAATTTCGTACATTTTTTTTCATTTTAAATTATCTAATGCCATTTTGATTTTATCTTCTTCGTTTGCGTACATTACATAAATAATATCAGTTTTTTTTACTTTATCTCATATTTTTTTGTGAAGATAAAGTCATGCTTGTTCGTCTATAGGAGATCATAAAGTTCTAGTAGTCGAGTTTATAAGATGCAAATTTATAGCTGTTATTTTTCAGTCTTTTTCTGCTTTTACTTCTTTTTTGTATTTTCATAGTTTAAGTTCCTCAGATTTTATGTTTGGATTTTTTCATCATTGTGCTTTGATGATTTGTTGCATCTTTTTCCATGCTTTACCAGACTTTAGTTGTTGATAAGCTAGCTCGTATGCTTTTTTTCATTTTGCCATTCAGATAAGTTCTATGACTTTTGCACATAAATATACTGCTTTGTTTTGTAGATCTATAGGTCTAAGTTCGTGTTGTTGAAGGACTCTTAGAACTTCTCTTACTTGAAGTGCTGGTCATACTCATGCTCAGATAGGTTGATTTGCTTTTGTGATTTCTACATGTACTTTCATTCAGAGTCTTCTACCTACATATTCATATTTTTTCTTTAACCAATTTGCTGTTTTCATGTCTGGCACTTTAGCAGTTGGTCAAATAGGAATATCTACAAGTGAATGATTGATTCACATAGCATATTTTTTTGCCATAATACTTATTACTGTCCTTGAATATGATTGCATACTAAGAGGATAAGCTACTTTGATAAGTTGTTCATCTGCTGGAGCAAGATCTAATCATCAACCTCGGACTAAACAACAATTCTCTTTCTTTACAAGATTCTCTATCTCTTTTTTACTAAATGATATATTCATAAGTACATTTACACATTCTCATGTTGCTGCTGGTGTTGTGATAGACTTTGAAAATGTTTTTGGCATTTTGATTCATAGTGATGCTAGTAATGGGATCATAATCATCGTAGTTTCATTACCTGGTATTCATCACATGCAATGTTTGTCTGCTACTATTCATTTGAATTTTAACATTTCTCAGGTTTCTGCCATAGCTTTTGCCATCATATACATTTCTTCATCAGTGGATTTGTAAAAAAATCATATTGATGAAAAATATGTTGTAAGTGTTTCTGTAAAACGATTTGTGGATATATCTTTCATGATAGCCAATATTTCTTTGTAGTTTAATTTGATTCATTGCAAAGCTTTTTTGAGGGAATCTAATGACAAAGAGCTGTTTTTTGTGAATGAGATTCAAACTATATGATTATCTCAGATTTTATATTTTTTGTAGACATCTTTGAAAAATCATACTTGACCTGGTTTTACTAAATTATTGGTAAGATCAACGTTAAGCACTATTTCTTCTCATTTGTAAAAAATAGAAACTTTATCCATTGCGTTGATACCATATTCTCGAGCTTCTTGTTGATTTAAAACTACAATCAATTCTTCACCATCTTGAATGTCGATTAATTTTGTTTTTGCATGGAATACTTCTGACATAAATATTGTTTAAATGTTAAAACCCTGCCATTGCAGGATAACTTTTGAATTGTTTTAATGCTAGTTTGATTCTCTTCTAGCTGCGTGTCTTAATTCTTTATTCTCTTTTTTTTCAAAAAATCAAATTGCTTCTTCCAATTCTTTATGGTCTTTTGCGTATTCGTGAATATCTATTCATTGATTATAAGCTTCACACGATTGTACTAGAGCCGTTGCTCATTTTTTTGTTCATCATGGATGCGCATGACAACCAGCTCACATTGTGGTTATAAAATCTACATTTCACATTACATCGATAAATGGTTTGAGTAATGTGGGATTGAGTCATCATGAGATAATTGGACAGCATTTTTTGATTCATCTTCGAGAATCATCATCTAATGTTACATGTTGGTGATGATCTTCTTGAATTTCTTTTACCCGATCTTCATCATTTTCTGGAATAGTTCATCGTGACTGCTCAAATATATGTCACATTTCTTGTAATCAAAATATATTGTGAGCAGCAGTAACATCTTCTTCTGGCGTTCAAGCCATTTTACCTACTCATGCTGTTCCTGTATGAATTCAGGATGCTCAAGCTAGTCTTGCAAATTTGGAAAGAACCAAAACCGTATATCATATTGGATTTTCTGGTCTTGTAAATGCACCGTGTCATGCTCTATGAAAATGTATAAATACATCAGGATATTTTCTCCTAAGTGTCTGTACTGCCATCCAACCTGCTGTTGTTCAATCTATCAAAAACGCATATGATCATTTTTCCATTCATGAATTTACTATCATTTCACATCTTGCAATCATTGTTTCATAATCTGATGCAGAAACGTTGAATGAATGTACTTTTTTTTGTCATGTTTGTTTGACTGCTTTTGCCATAGCTTCATTGATATGGGTTACCATTTTATCATAAGGACAGAAATCTTGATTTGCTTGTGGTTCATCATTTTTTACAAAATCTCAACCTCATACTCGAAAATCATATGCAACTTCTGCATATTCAGCAGATGTTAGTCACATCTTGGGTTTTATTATGGTTCCTAGTATTGGTCTATTATAAATATTTAAATATGCTCTCATATCATCAAGTGTATAACTGGGTCAATCGTATTGTTCTATCATAGCCGGTGGAAACCATACATCTAGGATTTTTAGTGCTTGTATTTCTTTCATTCAAAAGACATTTCATGCAATATATGTCAAAATATTCTGGACATTTCATCATCTATCAAATAATCTCCATGGATAAGCTATCCATACTAAATTTTTTTCTAGATCAAGTTTATAAACTAGGGCATTAAGCATTTTGGAATAAGAAGTTTCAGTCTGTACGAGAAAATTTGTACCAGTACTAGACTCTGCAGATACTTCACATGCTGCTTGTAAAATATTTAATTTTCATCAAGGAATAAGATGAAAACAAGCTAACATATAATCTCAATTTTTAGGATCTTTAAGATCCATATTTATATATGCTTTCTGGTGAGGATTAAGACTTTCTATAAGTTCTTGAATTGTCATTGTGTTATGTAATTAATAAATTTAAAAGATATTTAAGTTTAGTTAGTTTTCTTTTTTTTGTCAAATATATGACTATTTTAGCATCCGTGGATAATGTTTTTTTACTGCTTTTTTTAAATCTTTTGGTTTAATTATACCAAATTCTGTAATTATTCATGTAATAAATTTTTCTGGCACCATATCAAAAGCGTAGTTGATTATTTCTAATCATTTAGGTGCATCTGATCGTAGTTCTTTACCGTCTCTTATTTCTATTTTTACTTTATCTGCTGTATCTACTTTTAATAATGATCATACAATATAAATTGGGATTCATGAATGTCGAGCTGCCATGGATATTGAGAAACTTCAAATTTTATTATAAACATTACCATTTAATTTGATTGCGTCAGAACCTATTATTACCATATCTATATCTATGTGAGATTCATATAAATTATCGACAAAAAATGGAGCAGCATCATCTGTTATCATTGTATCTGGGACTCAAGCTTTTATTAGATCGTTCGATGTTTTTCTTCATTGATACAATGGCCTAGTTTCTGTATTGTAAACGTGAATTTGTTTTCATTGTTTATGGGCTGTAGTAAGTATATTAACTACTGATCAACTATGACAATGTGTCATTATATTACATCATTTTTTTATAAGTTTTGATCAGATTAAAGGTCTTATTTTTTCTTCTTCAATAATTTCATTTAAATAATAATTACATGCTTTGTTCAGTCTATTCTGTATTTTATTTAAACTTAATTTCTGTTTTAAAAGTTTTTTGTACTCTGATTGACAATATTTTAGTCAGTTAAAAAGCATGGGTTCTGTCTCTCTAGCTTCTTTCAACAAGGTAGTTGCTTGACTAAAAAACTTATTAAATTCTTGGATAGATCAGAATTTGTTTTTTTTAATTTCATTTCATAAAATTTCTATTGCTGCTTTTGCAATATTAGTTGCTCATTGAATATTTATTGCTTTTATGTCGTTTGCCGTTTTGATTATTTTAGATATAGAACTCATAATTATATTAAAACTATTAAAATCTTTCTTGTTGCAAATCAAATGATTTTATAAGATCATATAGTGATTTATATGCTTTGGTGTCTCATACTCAGCTTCAAACTCTATAAACTCACATATTCCAAAAACAGCCTAAAGCCTTGTGCATATTTTCATTTAAATATTGTGGATTTTTGTAGGTTGTATTATAAAATTTTTCAAAATCCATTTCTTGAAATTTTTCTATAACTTTTAGGCATTCTTGAAATTGTCAATTCGGAAATTCTTTATGTAGGATTGATAATCTTCATTCATTAAGAGTATTTTCATAACTTTTGATGTTTATATCACCGAAATTTATTTGATCTCTTCTGCTTTTAAACCCACGAAACTCAGCTTTTCATTTTTTATATACAACTATTATGGTGAATTTATCTAAGTATTGTTTTGGATTTTTTGTTCTTAGCATTTTTGTATCTTCATCTGCTAGATAGCTATCTGATTGATTCACTACAAATAATGGTATTGGAGTATGATGCAATCACTTTAATTCTGATATTCATCAAGTTTTAAATACATCTTCATTGAATTCTCAACATCATACTTTTATTATCAAATCTTCTCATTTATATTTTATTATACTGTATAAATCTGATCAATCGGTGCATTGTTGCGGATTTTTTGTATAACAACAATAATTTCATAGATTGGCAGTTCAAAATAAATATGTGAAAACTTCTTGTATTGTATATATATCTGATTTCTTTTGTTTTTCTTTCATTTTATCTTGATAATCTAGATTTTCAAAAAGTTCTCATGATAAATTATCTCATGTTTGTTTTAAGTTTTGATCTTGATCTAAGTTGTTAGAATTTTGTCTCATTTTTTGTTTATGTATTTTAAATATATTTCTGTGCTTCAGCAATTACTTTATTCATTATTTTTACACACTTTATAGGATGTTTTCATATTGATGTTTCTCATGAAAGCATAAGATAATCTGCTCATTGTATGACTGCGTAAAATATATCACTTATTTCAGCTCTTGTAGGAATTGGGTTTATAATCATACTTTCAAGCATCTGTGTTGCTACTATTACTTTTTTTCATTTAGTTTTAGTTTTCTTTATTAATCTCATCTGGTGATCTGGTATGGTTTCTATTGGTATTTCTGCGCCTAGATCTCATCTTGCGACCATTATTGCGTCTGAAACATTTATTATGTCTGAAATATTATTTATTCAATCCTGATTTTCTATTTTTGCTATGATTTTTATGTTAAATATTTTATTTTCATTTAAATATTTTCTTAAATTTTCTATGTCTTCTTTACATCTTACAAAACTAAGCGCTACGTAGTCAAAATGATTTTTAGTCGCGAATAAAAGATCTTCTTTATCTTTGTCTGTTAGGCTTGGTAATTTTACTGATGTTCATGGTAGATTAATATGCCTTTTGGATGTTATAGTGGCTGTGTTAAGTGATTTTACTATGATGTGATCTGTATTTTTTTCTATGACTTTCAATTCTAGTATTCAAGAATCTACTATTATTTTTTTATTGATTTCTATATCTCTGATTAAATCTTTGTAATCACAAAACATGGTTTTGGGATTATCTACTAGATTTTTTTTTGTAACTATTTTAAATGTCTCTTCATATTTATAAGTAACTGGTTCTTGTAAGTCTCAAGTTCTAATTCCTGGTCATTTGAGATCTGCTAGTAAGCAAAAATCTCAAGCTAATTGATTCTCAACTTCTTTGATGTTTATTAAAATTTTTTCTACATCTTCATGTTTTCGATGAGAAAAATTAAATCTCAAAATTCTTACTCAGTTTTCATATAATTTGAGCAATTTATCTTTTTCTGTGGTTGTGGGTCATACACTCACTATTATTCAAGCCATATATTAAACTTAAAATTAAAAATTAAGGGGTAATAATCTTCTGTATAATTATATCTGGAAATTTTTATTTTGCAAATTTTGCTTGTAAATTTTTACAAGCAAAATTTATAATTCTCTCATCCAAAATCCCTTACATGATTTTGGCGTTCGAAATACAAATTTCCTAAGTAATACGTGTATGCAAAATTTATAATTCTCTCATCCAAAATCCCTTACATGATTTTGGCGTTCGAAATACAAATTTTAAAGCCTGTTTTGGGGTTGAAAAATGAGTCAAAAATCTTAAGTATAATCAGTATTTTATATTTTTTGTTTATTTATGAGAAAATTGATTTATATAGTGTTTTTTGGGTTGTTTTTGATTCTATTTGGTTGTGTCCGTAATGTAACAACAAGTGTTGATGATAAAGACATCAATACAAATGAAAAAATAATGGTTATACAGCAAAAGCTTATAAATTGAGAAATTACTCAAGAACAAGCACAGGAAATGACTCAAAATATTTGAAATTATTCTATTGAAGATATTTCAAATACTAAGAAATTTGTAGAAGCTATTAAAATTGCATGATTACCAGATCGAGCAAAGAATCTATGACTAGTCGAACCATTATGAATGAGTTTGGATCAGGATATTTCCAAAATTACATCCATAGATAATGATACTGAATGATTTGATTCTGTAATATTGGTTTATAAATGAGATTACTTAAAATCTGTCGAAGAAGCAGCTAGAATTGCTCAACTCGCTAGTATACCTGTAAGTAAAGAATTTCAGCAAGCTAAAGAAATAGAAAAAGAATCTCCCGATATTATGAATCAAATGTGAGATGATATAAAAAATAGTATGAAATGAATTATTTATACTAATAATGATTTAACCGACATAAATGTAGAATATCTTATAAGCATATCTGTAGATCAAGATTGAACTTTAACTATCAATGCATCAAATTATAAGCAGATGAAAGAAGCTATGAAAAATAGTAAATAAATGATTTTATATTATGAATTTTGTTATGAAAAAAATTATATTATGATTTATGTTAGTTATGTTATTGGGGATATGATTTAATGTTTGGGCTCAGGATTATATTTTATTTTATGGTAATGGTTGTCCACATTGTGCAAAAGTTGAAAAATTCTTTGAAGACAATAAAATTTCTCAGAAATTTTGAGTAGAGTCTAAAGAGATTTATTTTAATAAAAATAATCTTAAAGAATTACAATGATATCTTGAAAAGCTTAACCTTGATTCAAGTCAGATTTGAGTCCCTTTTCTTGTAATCAATCATAAGGATGAATGTACTTATATAAACTGAGATTGACCTATTATTGAATTTTTTGATAAAAAATTGGTACAATCTTGTTCTAGTTCAGGATGTGATAATAAATCTTGTAATGAACAAACATGTCAGTGATTAAAATGTGAATCAACCACTCTGGCTAATACATGAAATCAATGATCTTTCTCTACAAGTGCTGATAGATGGAGATTCTTTGGAATTATGCTACCAGCAGCGTTATCTGATAGTATCAATCCTTGTGAATTTGCTGTAATGTTACTATTGATATCTAGTATACTTACCAAAACTAAAAGCAGAAGAAAAGCGTTGCTCTCTTGATGACTATTTGTATTGGCTGTTTTCTTATCATATTTTGGTATGTGACTTGGTTTGTTTACTGCTCTTGCTTGAGCACAAAATACATATCTAATAAAACTTATTGTATGAATACTTGGAATATTGGTATGACTTGCAAATTTAAAAGATTTTTTCTGGTATGGAAAATGATTTGTAATGGAGGTACCTTTTGGATGGAGGCCTAAGATGGCTAGTTTAATAGAGAAAATAGCTTCTCCTGGATGAGCTTTTGTTGTTTGAGTGATAGTTAGTTTATTCCTATTACCATGTACATCTTGACCATATTTTACAATCCTTTGATACCTAGCTTCTGAAAGTAAAAATTTAAATTTACGATGATATATTTATTTGTTAGTATATAATATTATCTTTGTTTTACCCATGGTTATTATTGCTGTCCTTGTTGGATTTGGATTTAAATCAGCAGAGGAGTTGGCTAAAATAAAGAAGAAGAATACAAAACTGATACATTTGATTGTATGATTGCTTATGCTTGGACTGTGAGCATATGTACTATTGAATTTATAAAGGAATATTAAACTTGACTTTTATTTTATGAACTATATTTTATACGAAGAAAAAACAAAATTATAAATTAAAACATCATAGGCT
The DNA here is from genome assembly GCA_049305865.1 of Candidatus Absconditicoccaceae bacterium. Lineage (GTDB taxonomy): Bacteria > Patescibacteriota > Gracilibacteria > Absconditabacterales > Absconditicoccaceae > UBA6263. The sequence continues at coordinate 55,608 of JBAQPP010000041.1, read as the reverse complement.
ATGAGTAACCAAAAACAAGACAAATCCTTTACCTGTAATCATGGAAAAGGTAAAGTGGATGGGACTAAATGTTCCGTTCGAAAGGATAAAAATATGTGCCCCAAGGGGCACCCCTGTAAAAGGGTTTAATAGACTTAATTTATTAAATGGCTGGTGGATTTTCCCCAGCTTTTTTATTATCGTATAGTAATTTTAAAACAATTCAAATAGATATGTAGTTAATACCACCAAAATATTATAAAAAATTGTTGTGTTTTTATCTTATTTATAAAATGGTTAATTCTTGTGCTTGGTATGTAATCGGGCTAATAATCTTGGATTTTTCTTGTATTTCTATATATGGATTTTCATCTACATATTCTATAAGTTGGCGTATTCAGTACTGTAGCTCTTCTTTGAGTGGTTGAAAAAGTATATTTTGGTTTCTAATATTACTAAGCAAGATTAGTGATTTATTTATACTTTCTTTAATGGAGGATATACAATCGTCTAAATCTTCTTCATCCTGGTATTGGCTACATATATCAAGTGCTTCATAAATAAACCTTGGAATTTTAAATGAAATATCAAAATTATCAGGATAAAGTTGTCCAAAAAATCAGAGTTTTTTGAATTTTAAATATTCTTGTAAAATACCATTGGATGTAACCAAAGCTAAATCTCTTACTTGAAGATTCATTAATCTTTCTTCTATTTCTAGTCTTTCAAGTTCTTCATAAAGTTCAAAAGATTTTACCATAAAATCTGAAACTTCATCAGAATTACTTATATCTTTTCATGACAGAAAGAATTCATCTAACCAAAATTCATGTGATCATAAGATGGTATCTATACCTAAGATAGTATCTTCGTCACATATTTTAATCTTTTGTAAAAATTCAATAAAAAGATATGGATCACTAATATGAAATTGTGGAGTTACATTGAAAGAAACTCAATTGTTTGCTACTTTATATTTATTATCAATTACTATTCAGTATTTTGCAAAATTATCTATAATTTCTTTATTTATTGCTTGTGTAAAAATGCGGGCTTTGAGATTTTCATCATCAGGATATTCTATGTGATTTTGTATAATTTCATAGATTTCATCTGCATTTTCTTCAGTTAGGTTCAAAGCTTGAGGTATATATATTCATCTATCAGTGAGTTCTACTTCACCAATAAAAAAATTATTCATTAATGATTTAAATTCTTTTATTTCAGGAGCACTATCACATGTAGATTGTATTAAATCTGCTATGTCTTGCATATACTGATTTTCCCGTTCTTTCTTAAGATCTTGCGAATCAAATCATAAGTGGTCTAATGGAATATTATCGAAATCAAATTCTATATTTTCTGTCATATCATATATACGAATAAAGATAATGTGATATAAATATTTTCTATAGAAAGTCAAATATTAAAACGTCAAAAAATATGAAAAACATGATTGAGTCGATGGATGGATATCCCTCATTTACATTTTGCTTTATACAAAAATATCTGATCTTGTAAAGTAGATAATATTAAAATTGATTTTCAAGAAAAATTATGGTGGACGCTTTGTTATAGGTAATTTATTTTAATAGATTAATAATTATTTCTCAAATAATTTTAGGATCTGATTTTCATCAAGTCTTTTTCATTACTTGTCAGACAAAAAATCATAGGGTAGTAGTTTTCCCTCATTTGTATTGCTGTACGATGTCAGAATTTTCTTCTAGTACGAGCTTAACTATGTTTTCTAGCTCTCATTGATCCATTGCTGCTGTATCAAATCACTTTTCTTTTATTATTTCTTCTGGATTTTTTCATATTTTTATCATTTCATCCATAATTATTTTTAGTTGATTATCTAGTATGTTTCATGTTTCAGATATCTTGATAAATTCTTGAAATTGTTTTTTGTTGAAGTTAAGATTATTGATTGATTTGATATTTTCTTTTGTCCAAGCTGATATAGGTCAGGATATTCGTTTTGCTATGAGTTTGGCCAAGATTGTTTCGTCGCTATGCTTCTCGCAATGACTTAGTATTTCAAGAAAATAATCTAATATTTCTTTATCTGCAATTATAGCGTTTATATATTCCTTATGAAATCAGAATTTTTCTTTGAATTCTTTTATGATTTGATAGGGTATTTCAAGCTTCTGCCCTTCTAATCGATTTAGAATAGAATTATTTAAAACCAATGGTGGCATATCTGGCTCTGGGAAGTATCTGTAGTCAAGAGCATCTTCTTTGGATCTCATTAGATATGATTCTCATTTAGCATCATCCCAACCTCTAGTCTGCTGATCGAATTTTTCTCATTTATTATATAACGCTAATTGTCTATCGTATTCGTTTTGTATTGCTCTTTTGATTGCAGAGAATGAATTCATATTTTTTAATTCTGCTCTTGTTCAATATGGATCAGCTTCTGATTTTCTTATAGATATATTTACATCACATCTCATCTGTCATTTTTCCATATCTGCATCTGCTATATCGTTGTATCTAACAATTCTTTGAAGTTCTTTAAGAAATTCTACTACTTCATCTGAGCTAGTAAAATCTGGCTTAGTTACTATCTCAACAAGTGGTGTTCATGCGCGATTGAAGTCTAGTAGTGCTTCTCATCACTGATGAATCATTTTTGCTGTGTCAGATTCCATATGAGCATCTTGTATGTGAATTATTCTCTCTTGTGAATATTCATTGTCTACAAAAAATGGTACATGTCCGTTTATATTTGTGGGTTTGTATAATTGTGTAATCTGGTATCACATAGGTAAATCTGGATAGAAATATGATTTTCTATCAAATTGGGATGTCATATTTATGTCGCAATTTAATGCTTTTCATAGTAATAAAGCCTTTTCTAAAACTTCTTTACTTAGAGTAGGTAAAGCTCAAGGTTGTCATGTACATACAGGACATATATTGGTATTTGCTTGTAGAGTATCAAAGTTTTGTGAATTGGGGCACTGACAAAACATTTTATTTCCAGATTTTAATTTGATATGTATTTCTAATCAGACTGTTAATAACATTAAAATTCTAATTAATTAAAATGATAGTAGATTAATATTTAAATTGGCATATATTTCAATGATTTTTTGGATTTGCAAAATTTATTTTAACTAATATAATTTAATTATACTTTATTATATATTTTGTTTTATGAATACATATGAAGAAGGAAGACAATATTTGTATCAAATATGAATAGATATGACTAAAATCACACAGGAAACTAGTGATTCTGTTTTTTCTACTTTGAATGATGTTAATATAAATCCAAGTGAAATAAAATTATTTGTTGCACTTCAAACGCCACCAGAAAATATTTTGAAAATTTTATGATTAAATTCTGAATATTTTGAGTGAAAACAAATTCTTGATTTGTGATGATGATTTGGATGAATGCCTTTTTTGTTGGAAGAATATATTGATCAATATGTTGTCTGTGACCCTTGTTTTGAAGAAACTGTAAAAGATATTGCGTTGAACAATACTCTTTCTATTCAAGAAAATTTTATTAAAGAATCTAAAAAGAAAATTGAAGTAATAAATAATCAATTAAACAATTTGCAATCTCGACAGACTGCTGCTAAATATAGATATAATGATTTATTTGAACAATCTAATGACTTGCAAAATATGTATGTTACAAAACAGAAAGTTTTGAATTATATAAATATGCGAAGTAATTTTGATCAAACTAAACATCCAAAAATAGTTATAAATCCTTCAAAGTGAGAAGATATTAATTGAATAGAAAACAATTCTCAAGATATTGTTTTGATATGTCATATATTAGATAAAAAATATCTTAATTATTTCTGAATATTGGCTGAAGCATCTAGAATTTTGAAAATAAATTGAGAAATTTTAGTAGTAGAAGATAGAGATAAAGATATTATTTGAATTTTTGAAAAACTATGATTGCAGTGGCAAGAAAAATGAAATAAAGTTGTATGTAGAATAAAAAAAAGACCGATATAGATCAGTCTTTTTTTTATTTTTGTTTTATATTATTTTTTTATAATTGCTTCGATCGCTGCAAATCATCATTCTTCTTTTTCGTTTGTGATAATATATAATTCATCTCATGGTTTTCCTTTGAAGAATGTAACAGCGGCTTGATTTAGGAAATAAATTTTACCTTCATCTGTGATTGCTGTAAATTTATTTTCATCTGTTTTTGAAAGCAAAGCTCTTACATGTTTTCTTTCTGCTGGACGAATCAACTTATAAACAAACTTTCAATCTTGCATAATTTTGAGTTTTAAAATATCTCATGGTATCAATTTTGTCTTGCTAGAGTAATTTAATGGCACTGGATATCTTTTTTGATCTCATCAGATCATAAAATATCAATCAAATTTTCATTCAACTATTTCCATATTTTCCTCTTCATATTTTTTTAATTCTGTATCTCATATTGCTTTTTGGATTTCTTCATTTTCTTGTAGACTGTTGTTATCTTCTGGATCAAACTTTGATAATTGAGTCAAAATTAACTTCAATCTTTTCATGTCTGTTTCCATATCGCCAATAGTATTCTGCAAAAATTGCACCATCTTTTGGTACTTTTCAATTAATTCAGTTTTGCTTAATGATTTTGGAGCTGTTGGTTTAACGGCTTTTGTAGATGGTTTCTTTTCATCAACCTTTTTTGTTTCTTTTTTTTCTGGCATTTGTTTTTGTTATTTTTTAAATTTGATACAAAATTATAAGTGTTTTTTAAAATATTGCAAATTTTTAATGCTAATTTTTAAATCTTGGCCCGACCCGGAGTTGAACCGGGGTTACAATCTTCGCAGGATTGTGTCCTATCCACTAAACGATCGGACCATCTAAAAAAAGCTGATAACTTGAGGTGTAATATAATTAAAAGTATTGTAATCTCAAATAATAATCAAATTTTTTATATTATTCTCTTTTCTTAAAAAATATACTTGATATGTTTTATCTGATATTTATAATATCTATGTTTATTATTGAATAATATAGATGAATTCGATGGAAAAAGATAATTGAAAAGAAAATGAAAAATTTTTAAATAATACTCTTCTTTGGATAAAGGCTCACCCCGATAGAAATGTTAATTTTAACAATCAGTTGAAACCTATTAGAAGAGATATATTAGATAATCTTAAATTAAATATGACTGAAGGTCATTGAAAATGTATAGATTCTAACTATTTTAAGTCCTACTTTTGGGCGTATTTGGAAAGAAATAAAAATATTCCAAATTTTGATGTATTTAAGAATATAAATATTAGATTAAATGATGATAGTAGTATTAATCTTGTCAATTATTTAAAAATTTTGAATATTATAAGGTCAAATATTGATTTGGTTATTACAGATATCCAATGATTTAAAAAAACTTTTTTTATTGATGATAGTCAACCAGTTTATTCGGTTTGAGAATATTCTTTGAATATAGATAACCAGATGACAAAATATAATAGTTTTTTATATAATAGATTTTCCCAATATAATTTGGCTATCAAAGACTGATCATATAAACTTAGAAATATAATGTATTGTTATGTATTAAAAAATAAATTTAAAAATGCAGATTTTTTTGATCTTTCTGGATCGGAATCTGTTATTTATCAAGATTGAGTATCTATAAAATTAAACATATTTTCTCAAATTATTGATATACTTGGTATATGAGCAAGTAATTATATTGCAAAAAAAATCTAATTAAATTTTATGATAATGTATATCCCAATTTCATTCAAAGTCTTCTACCAATGCTGTACAAGATTCCACTCGATCTCAAGAATTTAAATAGTGAATATTTCATAGCATTTTGTTTTCTTGCTTGTGTATGTGACCACATATTATTCATTCACAATTATTTTGTTTAGCTGCTTTTATAAGTTTTTTCTCAAATCTTTTTGATCATCATGTCATCATGATTTTGACTATTAATTTTATCTGTTTGACCAATGAAAAATATTTTAATCATCTCTTTTCCCTTCGTCTATTATATATCCTATTTATCATAAATACAAAAGATCACATAAGGAAAGATATTGTTCATAAAAAGAATAATTTTCATTCTATTCTATCAAATCTATCTCAATGACAAATATAATATTTTTTATTTCATGAATGATATATCATATCTTTTAAGAAATTTATATCTCAATACTTTATGGGAAGAAGATTTCTTAAAAAATCATCATGATTTCAAGGTATATAAAAAACTTTAGTCTGATTTGATTTTGCTAAATCTATTATATGGTGTATAAGATCTGTATGTCATTTGGGTCGTCAACCAAATATTTTTATATGTCGTCCGTCTACTATATCTCCATTTAATATTAGGTTTTCACATTTATTTTTTTGTAAAAAATCCAAAACTCTTTGGTGTCTAGAATCTTTGGTTCATAGGTGTACATCTGAAATAATTATTGTTTTATATTGCATTTTTTTTATTTCTTTTTACTTCATTTTTTTTGCCAAAATATTAGGTATAATATAGGCAATATTCATGCAGTATTAAATATAAATAGACATATAAATCGTGCTAATTGATTTCATTTTCATGCTTTCCATAAAGCAATTGCTTTCCGTATTCATTCTCGGATACCAAGAATAATAATTAATGCAAGTATTCATCATGTCATTATAGGTGCAGCTGAATTGGTATACAAAGTAGGTTCTGGTGTCATTGTATTTTATAAAAAATAAAAAAAAACAATTTAATATGATATTATATAATGATTTTATTCTTATTGTAAATATAAAAAAGCTTAGCCTGTGGTGTATAGGCTAAGCTTTTTAAAAATTATACTATCGTCATTGTTTGTAAGTAATTATTTTTCTTTTCAAAATCACATTCACATTCACATTCATTTTCACATTCATTTTCACATTCCCATTCCCATTCATTCTCATATTCATTTTCATTGAGGTAGTCACAATTCTTTAGCTATGGTTTGTATCTTTTCTCTGTAGGTTCCCATTTCTTGTAATTTAGTAAATTTTTCTTGAGTATCTATATACTTTAAAATAGGCATGTCTTTGTTTAATGATTTTCGTGTCGTAAAATCTCAATTTTTGATAGCTTCTTGGCTTTTTGTTTTGAGAGCGTTCTTTTCAGCTCTTTTAGTATCCATTTCTAATCTTTTTGTAAACATGTCTTTAAATTGTGTTTCTGTCGTGTTTAGTATAATTCAGTACTTTGTATGTGCGGCTTTGAATGCATTATAATCTTTTGCATCAATAGCTTTTTGTACTGCATCCATCATTGCTTGACGATCTGTTTCACTTAAGTTTTGCATTCATTGTAATCATCATCTCATTCATCAATCTTTCATCCCCATATTTCATTGTTTTGCTCAAGAGTAAGATTGACTATTGGATGCAAATGTTAATGCTCCAGCACTTGTCAATACAACCAGTCACATAATAGCTGGTAAAATAATAGATTTTGTTTTCATTGTTGTGTGTAGTTAGAATATAAAGTGTCATCTTAATGTGACGTGGGGTATTATATCTATCTACCTTAAACTAAGCTTAAGTAATAAAATTTATAATTTTTATTCATACCTTAGCGCATCAATTGGCTTTAATTTAGAGGCATTGTTAGCGGGTAAGATACCAAATATTATACCTATACTTACAGCAGAAATAAAAGCTAATAAGACAGAGCTTAATGATATAATCGCTGTTAAAAATTTATTTATGATAAAAACAACTATAAAGCTTAAAATAATACCTATAATTCATCACATTAGGCTTAAAAGAACAGATTCAGCTAGAAATTGGATTAAAATATCTTTTCTGTGTGCTCATATAGCTTTACGAATTCAGATTTCTTTTATCCTTTCTGTCACAGACACTAACATTATATTCATAACTCCTATTCATCAAACGATCAATGAAATAGCTGCTATTCAAGCCAGAAAAGCTGTTAATATTCATGTTATGCTGCTTACTGTTTCTATCATATCACTTTGACTTTGCACTGTAAAATTGACAGTATCTCAATCTTTGATTCACAAATATGACTTTAAAGATGTTTCTAATTCAGTTTTGGTTTGTTCGACTATATTTGTATCGATAGCAGATATAGAAATACTTGAATAATTGTTATTTCATAATACTCTTTTCTGTGCTGTACTTAATGGTATGAATATACTACTATTAGCAGTCATATTATCTTCTAGTACTCATATAACTGTTACTATAATATTTTCCATTTTAATATCTTTTCATATAGGATCTATAGCTTTTGTCCCACTTCCAAAAATATCTGTTGCCATAGTTTGTCACAATACTGCTACTTTTGTTAAGTTATTTTCATCGTCGTTACTTATAAATGATCAATTTGTTAATTCTAAATTCTTAACTTTTAGATAGTCGGCAGTTACTCAATTTATTGTAGCGTTTGTATTGAAACTTCAATATATTATTTGTTTTCTTCAATTTACACTCGGAGCTATAATATCTATATTTGAAATATTAGTTTTTATATAGTCTATCATTTCTTCGTCTAAAGTTGCAGAACTACCTCCTGCTCATCATCCACGTATATTCCAATTACTTCATCAGGGTGAAATAGTTAAAAGATTTGTTCATAAAGATTCTATTTTATCTACTATAGATTTTTGTGTTCAATTACCTATTGCTAGCATTACAACCACAGAAAAAACTCATATTATAATTCATAACATACTTAATCATGTCCTAAGTTTGTTTCTACTAAGATCTGTTTTTGCATTTATTATATGCTCTTTTATATCCATAATGAAATACAGTAAACTAAATTTTATCTATAAACTCGCCGTCTTTTAAAAATAGATGAGTTTTGGCGTAACTTGCTATGTCTCTCTCGTGAGTTATCAAAACTATTGTTTTTCATTCTTTATGTACTTGAGAAATAAGTTCCATTATTTCCTCTCATCTTTTTGTATCTAAAGCTCATGTTGGTTCGTCGGCTAATATTATTGATGGATTGATTACTAGTGCTCTAGCTATAGATACCCTTTGTTGTTCTCATCAAGATAGCTCATTTGGTTTGTTATTCATTCTATGTCAAAGTCATATTTTTTCTAATGCTTTTTGTGCTCTTTCAATTCTTTCGGCTTTGGGGACTCCTTGATAAGCTAATGGCAGCATGACTTGTTCTAAAGCTGACTTTCTTGGTATTAAATTATATGTTTGGAAGACAAATCCAATTCTTTCTCAACGAATTTTTGCATGTTGATCATCGTTTAGATTTGCAACATTATTTCATTCAAAAAAATATTCTCATTGAGTTGGAGAATCTAGTAGTCATATTATATTCATTAATGTTGATTTTCAACTACCTGAATGTCACATGATACTTACAAAGTCTCATTGTTTTATTTCAAGATTTATTCCTTTGAGAACATTGATTGTATTCATTCATAAGAAATAATCTTTTACTATGTCTTTTAATTGTAGTAATACTGTCATTATATAATGATATTTAAATATTTTAATTTGGACGCATTCATCATCACATTCATGGCATCCCAAATGAACTAGAAGAACTAGATGACGAGCTTTTTGTAGTAGTAGTTTTTATAATGATAGTACCTTTATCTAATCAAGAAATAATCTCTGTGGTAGTATTGTCAGTTGCTCAAACTATAATATCTAATTCTTTATTGTTTTTATCTAGTACGTATTTTCTATCTCACTGCGATTGAATAAAAGTGGTTGGTATTACTATTACATTTTGTTTGTCTTCTATAATTATTTTAGCAGTTGCTGTCATACCAGAATAAATTATTTTTTTTCATTTGTTTATAGCTACTTTGACAGTATAGGAAGTTACTCAATTTGTAACTATAGGTGTAGAATCTATATCTCATAAGACTCATTCGAATGTTTCTCATGGATATGAGTCTAATATTACTTCTACACTCATTCATTGTGATATATTAACAACATCTATTTGATCTATTAAAATACTTATTTCTACAAGATCAGGATTTTCTAGATATACATATTTTTCTTCATCTGACGTTATTTTATCTCATTTTTTAAAATCTATTTTTCTTAAGGTTCAATCGAATGGTGCTTCTATCTTAAGATTATCTAATCATTTTTTTGTATTTTCTAGAGCTAGCTCTTTTTGTCTTACGCCATTTTTTGCTATTTGTATTTGTTGCTGTGTATTTCATTCTTTTGTGTCTTCTAGTGTTTTTTCTTGTATTATTATCGTCTTTTGTAGATTTGTTACTTCGTCTGCTTTTTTTTGTATCGTTATTTCATCATCTTCTTGTGTGGATAGATTATTTATTTTATTTATACTTGTGAGTATGTTTGATATTGAACTTTTTGTTTTACTAGAATTGCTTGATGTTTCATTTTTGTAACTATCTATTGTGTTTTGGGAAAATGATGTACTTGATACACTATTTTCCAATGTTTTGTAGGCGTTATTTGTTGCTTCATATATTGTTTTATATAGATCTTGTACTAGATTTAGTGAATCTATTAATAATCATTCTATATTTCATGAAGAATAATTTAATCATGTGTATAATGAACTTGTGTAATAATCTTTTAATTGTCATAAGTTATTATATGATAATAATATTAATCTTTCTGTTTCATTTTTATAAGAAGAATTTTTTGCTCATAAATATATTTCATAACTATCGTTATAATTTTTGTAACCTATGGTTACTCCAAAAATAGTATCAAGTTGATTTATTATTTTTTCTCATTCTATTATGTAATTTTGAATATCTAAATGAGCAGTTCTTAGCGTTGTTTCTTTGTCACTTAAGGATCATGAATTATTTAAATCTTCAATTAAATTTATATATTCTTCTTTTGCTATATTTAACTTTAATTTTGTCTGTTCTAAGTTATTCTCTGCTTGTAATATTTGAGATTCTTTATTTCATTTAAGAGTTTCTTCTAGTTGTAGTCTGGAGTTTGCTAAATTTATTTCTGCTTGTAAAATATCATTTAATACTGAATCTTGATCAAGTTCTGCTATGATATCTCATTTTTTTACTTCATCTCATTTTTTGAAGTATACAGCTGTTACTTCTCATTGTTGATTAAAACGTAGTTGTTGCTCATCTACAATTTCTGCACTTCAAAATGCTTTGATGCTGTTTGTTATATTTCAAAAATCTATAGTATATTCTATAGTTGTTGAGTCACTATTTGATGATCATGAATTTAAATAATATCATAATCCTAATCCTAATATTATTCATATTGCGAAAAAACTTTTTATAAAATTGCTTTTCACATAGATTTTGGATTTTTCGTAGTGTTTTATTCATTCTTCTTGGATTTTTTTAATTACCATTTTATTTATGATTAAGTAAATATTTTATAGAAAATATTATTGTTAATTTGTATTTAATCTATTCCCTTTTCTAATTTCCAATGGTTTATTTCATGATAAATGAATTGTTCATGATTTTGAAGAACCTATATTTCATGTGTAATTTCATTTACTTCAGGATAAATCAAATATTGATTCCGATTTTCAATCTAATCAATTTACTATGCCTGTAGATTGGTTGGATTTATTGTTTTTGATTTTTGTAACTTTTGAATTTACATCAAAAAAACTTGATACTAAAAAAAATAGGGCTAGGCCAGCTAGGATACCCAGAGTCAACGAAAAGATTTTTTGTTTCATTTAAATAAATATATGTAAATATGTATAATATATAACATTTTTTTGTTACTTATATCTATATACCTTAAATTAACCTTAAATAATAATTAGTGGAAATTAAAAAAATTATCATATCTTATATCAAAATCATTTTATTGTTTCAATGAGCGTCTTCCCTAATTTTTTTCTTATATTTGATATATATACATCTAGTTTTGAATCTTCATCAAAAATGCTTTCACTACCCCATATTTCTTCTACTATAGTAGTTCTAGATATGCCTCTTCATATATTCTCAAGAAGTAATTGAAGAATCATAAATTCTTTTATAGTAAATTTGATTTCTTTATTCTTTTTAAATACTTTTTTCTGATCTTTATCTAAGCGTATGTATTTGTAATCTATTACATCTTTTGTAGCGACTCTTTTGCTTATAGCATTGATCCTTGCAGAAAGTTCTTTAAGCTCAAATGGCTTAACCATATAGTCGTCAGCTCAATAATCAAATCATTCTAATTTATCTTCTAGTTCTCATTTTGATGTTGTCATAATTATTGGAGTGTTATTTTGAGATTCTCTAATTTTTTTACATATTGATATTCCATCAAGTCATGGAAGCATAATATCAAGTAAAATTATATCAAAAATCTGATGTTTAACTACTTCAAGAGCATATAGTCAATTTTCTACTACTAAAACATTATTTCATTCTAGTTCTAGGTATTTTTTAATATTATTTGCTATAACTTTGTGGTCTTCGACCAATAATATATTCATTTGATGTTTTAAATTATCACATAGGAATTAGAAATTCCAATTCTCCCAAGACTTCGTTTAGGACAAGAGCTATGCTGGATAAAAACGACGTTACAACGAGAAATTGTTTTTTGCGTCTTATTTTATGAAAATTTTATAGTAAAAGTGGTTCCTTTTTTGATTTCACTTTTTATATATATTTGTCGTCAATGTTTTTGAACGAGAATTTTTGTAAGATAAAGTCATAATCAGAAACTTTTTGTATCTGTTTTACTACTGTCTACTTGCCAAAATCTTTCCCATACTTTGTCTAAATTATTTTCTGCTATTCATATTCAGGAATCCTTTATTTCAATTTTATCTTTATCTAAATTGATTTCAATTTTTCACTCTTTAGGTGTAAATTTAAATGCATTGTCCAATAAATTTTTGATAATAATATTGAAACTTTGTGGATGGACAGATTTGATTATATTTGCTGATATTTTAGATTTTATTATTATTTGTTTGTGTAAATATAATTTTTGCAAAGTATCAATTGTTGTGTGAGTTAATTTACTTATGTTTGTTTCCTTAAATTCAAGATTCTGTGTGGATTCTATTTTACTTATTGTAGTCAAGGTCTCCAATATGCTGTTCATGTTTTGTAATTGGTCTTTTATATTATTTAATCAGTCTATATATTTTTTAGATTTTTTTACGTAATCTATTTCTGTGCTTATTGCCATTAAGGGAGTTTTTAACTCGTGAGAAGCGTTGGATACAAAATCCTTTAGACTTAATGTTTGTTTGTTTATTTTTTCAAGTGTTTCATTGAATTTTAAACTTAATCTATTTATTTCATCCATAGGATGTCAGGATATATCTATTTTATTATGTAAATTATCTATATTAACTGATTCTAAAAAATGTAATAATTTATTTAATTTTTTTAGTGCTGTTTCTACGAAAACTATAGATATTATATATGATATAATTCAAAATATTAATGTGAGATATATACTAGTAAAAATTAAATTCTTTTGTATATTTATGTGTGGAGTAATGTTTGTGACATACACCTTATTGTCAAATATTTTATAAATAAAATAATAATCTTCTATTTCTATAATAGATTTTCGTTTTTTGGACATTAATATAGCTTTTCATTCGTTACTATTGATATCGAAAATTTCTGTATTTGGTCATCTATTTTTTCATAAAATTATTTTAATTCATGCATTTCACATAGTCGGAGGTGGTCATACTTTAACCATCATTGCTTCTTTTGAATATCGATTATTGAAAAAAGTAATATTTGCAACTACACCAAAAAGTAACACCAAAGACACCGTGAACAATGTAAATTTGATGCTTATTTGTGTCGATGTTTTGAGATCTTTAAACCTTGGTATAAACATTAAAATTTATTATTTACTATTTTAAAGTTCAAATTTGTAGTGTGTTTAATCGAGATTTAGATTTTTCGTTTGTTCAATGTTGTGTGTTAAACTTTGCAGTTCCCTCTATTCAACATAGAAGTGCCAAAGCGTCGTCTCATCATTCATGTTTACCAAAAGCGGTATTGAGATTATAAACTTTACCATTGATAGACGTCCGACAATCTATTCTTGTATTGTGATTTTGAATGTCTTGTAATGTATAAGATGGATTATCAGTTTGTGTTGTTGTAGATGTTTGTGTATCTACTGGAGTATCTACTGTTGGAGCTTCTACTTCTGGTGTAGGAGTTTGTGTTTCTTCAACTACAGGTGTCGGTTGGATTGGTTGTTGCTCAATTGGTTGCTTTGTACTACATCAAGCAAATATTAAAGAAGATAGTAATAGCGATCACAATAGGAGTGTTTTTTTAGTTACAGTATACGTCATTTTTAATTATTTATAAATTATAAAATATATTTTTGATTATATTAATTAACCTTAAATTAACCTTAAATTAAAATTCTTCATCCTGCTGTCTTTTCTATTTTATCAAGTTTCAATAGTAACGGTTCTACATCTTCTTCAACTGCTTTTTCATTGATTCCTAGTTGAACTGCAATGGCTTTTACTCACATAGGTCTGTCTGCTTTGCGAAGTATTTCTAAATATTTGTTGTGAAGGGGAGTCAGACCGCCGTCATCGATCTTGGAATGTAATATAAATTGATTTCGTATATTTTCATCCAGTATTTTCTCATTCCTTGATACGATAAAATCTCTAATTTTGATACATAGATTATGAATTTCTCTAGGCACAGCGTCGACTTTTGAACTTATTTCAGATAGTATGTTATCGTTAAATTTTATTTTGTATTCGATTAGATATTTTTTTATGAGAGTTTTTTTTTCTTCTGGGGAATATTCCATAAAATGGAAATTGTAAATGAATCTATTTTTCATAGGTTGACTAAGACTTTCAGACTTGGTTGTTGCTCATATCAATGTGAAAGGATTGATAGGTATCCTGACACTTCATCACTCTGGCATGACCATATCTATTACAAAATCTTCCATTGCTATATATAGTACCTCTTCAATATTTGGTTTTAACCTATGTATTTCGTCTATAAATAAAATATCTCATTGTTCTAAACTATTTAAAATGCTGACTATCTCTGATGGTTTGGATATAGCGTATCATGTAACTGCTTTTATTCAGATATTTCATTGTTTAGATATGATATATGCTATTGTTGTTTTACCAAATCAACTAGGTCAAGAAAATAATATATGTCACATATGACTATCTCTTTTTTGAGCACTTTGTATAGCCGTTTTGAGTACTCACTTGATGTGTTCTTGTCATATAAATTCTTCAAAATTACTTGGTCTAGGATGTTTGTTGAGATCTAATAATTTTTCTGTATTGATTTTCTTTATTTCCATAATATTAGTTTGTTTAAAAATAACTTAGAATATTATTTTAAATTTGATTGAGTTGATAATAGGCGCTTGTATTTGATAATCATTGTATTTTATAGTTTCATTTATCATTTATTCTTACGGTTCATTCTATAAGATATCAGTTACCGACTATAAAACTTGTTGTTCATATTTTGGAGTCAGACTCTAAATCAAATATGTCTCAGTACCATACAAAGCTATTGTCTCAAATATTATATTTCGCTGTTGTGTTTTTTACTATCTTATATCTTGTTCCTAAAATTTCTATATATCATATGTTAAATGATGAACTATTGATCATATTTGTATCTACGTAAATATTTGCTTGTGGTTTATTGTTTGCTCATGTTGATATAGATCATGGCACACTTGTTATGATTTCATCTTGTACCTTAGATTGGTTTAGATTATTTAAAATAAGATATTTAACTTTGAATCTGTATATAAATAGTGCTACTTCGTATCTAGATATTGGATTATCAAACCCTATACCATCAGATGCTGAAACTATTCATAATTCCATAGCTTTATCAAAATAATTTTTTCGTCGTGGTGATGTGGTTTCATCAAGTGGTTTTCACTCAAACATTCTGATAAGTGATGTTATGAATTGAGCTTTAGTTACGTTTTCTCAAGGTGTGAATAATCAATTTCATCATTTCATAAGTCATTTTTTACATACATTTTCTATATATGATTTCATTATTTCGTCTAGTCATCATATATCTGTAAAGTTACATTCGTTTGGTAAATATCATGAATTGATATTTGATAAATTTAATAAGTTTGAAAACTTATCCAATATCTTTGCTGATGCATCTCTAGTCAAACTTCCAAATGCATTATATGTGGATGGTGAACTGTATTGAGTTAGTCAGTTATCGTACATCCAACTAACTGCTTCTGTAAGTTCCGGATCGTTAGTTACATTGGTTCATACAAATAGATTTGATAAATTTTCTCATAGATTTTCTTGTGTCGGTGGTAAAATTGTTCATGTCTGTATATATTGGGTTTGTATTTTACCTATAGTATCCAAACTTATTGCTTTTAGCTGATCGTTTTCTATTATATTTTTTAGTCTAAATATCATTATAGCTACCTCATATCTTGTAGTATTGTTTTCCATATTGTTCATATTTGTTTCTTTTGTAAGTCATATGGCTTTTCATTTTAAATAATATTCATTTCGTCGGGGATTTTGATTCTCATTGGATAGTTTCTGTTCAAACATTCTTATTAAAATTGTAATTATTTGTCATTTAGTAAGATTATTCTGTGGCATGAAATTATTATTCATTCATTTCATTACATCTCGTTGACATATATTTGATATATATGAAATTAATTCAGGATTAATTATATTAGAATCTCAAAATGAACAATTATTATTCTTTACCAATTGACTATATCAAAATTTTATATAAGCCTGTGCTATTACTTTTGCTGTTTCTTCTCTAGTAATGTTGTCATATGGTCTGTATTCTGTTTCGTTATTATATTTTGTAAGTCAATTAGCATACATCCAGGATAATGCAAGATTAAATTCACTTGCTCAACTTAAATTTGTACTATATATTTCATTTGTGGTAGTGTTATTTCATGTGTTTTGTGTTCATGTATTTGAATTTCAAGTATCTATTTGAGAATCTATATATGAATTAAGAAAATTACTCTCACTTGTATTATCTAGTAATCAACCGGAAATGTATATTTTTTTTGTTACTGGATCTATGATGATTTCTTGTCATGAAACTTGGTTAGATAAAAGATACAAGTTACAGGATGCAAGAATAATTAAAAATCAGATTTTTATTGATTTATTCATTTATAGAGTTTATTATTTAAAGCATTTTTAGTTTATAAATAAGGTTGTTTACATTTCAATATGAAAATTTATACTAAATATAAGACGAAAAAGTTTAATAAAAAATTTCTTGAATTATATATTGTAAAACTTAATACATAACTGTTTTATAAATACATTATTTAATATGACAAAAAGAATTTTAACCTGATTAAAACCCACTGATTATCAGCTTCATATTTGAAATTATTTTGGTGCAGTAAAGCCATTTATTGAATTGTCTGATAAATTCCAAGATGCAGAAATATTTTTGTTTTTGGCAAATATGCATGCTTTTACTCAACTTCACGATGCTCAAAAGCTTAGAGAAAATAGTATAAATGTACTCAAACTTTATGCTGCTTGTGGTGCAGATTTAAATAGATTTATGATTTACAATCCAGCTGATGTTCCTTGACATGCTCAATTAGCGTGGGTGTTTACGTGTTTGACTATTATGTGAACGATGGAGAGAATGCATGGTTATAAAGATGCATTGGCAAAATGAAAAGCATGAGAAATAAGTACTGGTACTTTTTGTTATCCTTTGCTGATGGCAGCAGACATATTGATTTATGATACAGATATCGTGCCAGTTTGAAAAGATCAAAAACAACATGTAGAATATGCTAGAGATATGGCGATTAAATTTAATAATCAATATGGAGATACATTTAAAATTCCCGATGTTTCAATAAGAGAAGAAGTAGCTATTGTACCTTGAATAGATTGACGCAAGATGAGTAAGTCTTATAATAATTATATTGGGCTACTTGATGATGAAAAAACAGTACTTAAGAGAGTAAAACAGATTCCAACAAATACTCAGACTGTTGAAGAACCCAAAAATCCTGATGAATGCAATGTCTATAAGATATTGAAATTATTTTTGGATGAAGAAGAAAACATTAAAATAAGAAATAGATATGAGGCTTGATGATTGAGTTATAAAGAAGTAAAAGATTACCTTTATGAAAAGATCATAGCTTTTTTGAAGCCCATTCAAGAAAAATATAATCAAATTTCTGATCAAGAAATTTCTGATTTACTTGCAAAAAATGCGAAAATTGTAAATGAGATTGCTAGCAAAAAAGTTGAAGAAGTTTATAGCAAGATAGGTTTTAAGCTATAATACTGTCATTTGTAGCTGTAACTGAATATATAAGAATTATTATTTAAAATATAAAATTAATTATTTTAACATTAAAAATAGTTTTTAGATGAAGCTTATTCTTCTTGCATGAAATAATAAGCAGTCTAACAAAGATTGGATAGAGGAAGTGGAGGAGAAGCTTTCAGAATTTTTTGATGAAACGTATATTCAATATTATGGTCATTGGATCAAGGATATTCCCAATATGGATTTGGAATATGAATCAAAAGTTTTTATTGAAAAAATAAATAAGTTTGATGATTATGTAATATTTGCCAAGTCGGCATGAGCGATTGTTGTATTAAAAACTATTTATGAAAACTGATTAAAACCAAAGGCTTGTATTTTTGTAGGTATTCCTATGTGAATGATTTTCCATAACGAATTTCCTTATGAGAAGCGGTTGAAAAATAATACAACTCCAATGCTTTTTATACAAAAAACTAATGATCCGGTTTGTAGTTACCAAGAATTGCTAGATTTGTTTTCTTGATTTTCAGATAAATTTAAATTTCAAGAAGTTCCTTGAAATACTCATCACTATGAAGATTTGGATTTATTGAAAAAATTAGTAGGGGAGTTTTTGAAGAGAAAATGGTTTTAATTATTTTTCTTCATTTCTTCATATTCTGATTGCATTTTTGACATTAATATATCTGCGATTTGTTTAGAAACTTGTTTAAGTGTGGGAGCTATTTTTCTCATATAATCTTGTATGATTATATCTAGAGATTCTTTTGAAATCATATCGTCCTCAAAATTTATATCTATGAGTTTTTGTTCTAGTATTTGTTTTAGAGCTAGAGAAATTTCATTTGGTATTTCTTTTCAATACTTATTTATAATTTCTGTTAAATATTTTGCATTGTTTTGAAATTTATCTGTCATATTTATATAAAAAATAAAAAAATTTTATATTATTTTTTTATTTCTCAATTCGATCTACAAAAACATTGTAATCATGTGAAATATCTTGATCAGATTTTAATTTTTTTTCTATATTTTTGATTGCATAAATTACTGAGGCATGATGTTTTCATCATAAATAATCTCATATTTTTTCTAATGTCCGATTGAAATATTTTTTTGCTATGATCATTAGTATCTGTCTAGCAACTGTGATTTCTTTCCTTCTAGAGTCTGATTTGATATCATTTACTGAAATATTGTAATATTGAGCAACCATCTCTACAAGTTTACCAAAATTTTGGACATTTTTTGTATTTGAATTATTTATGGTTTCGTTGGTTTGAGTAAATCACTCTTGAGTATTGTATCATAATGTCTTGAGACATGCTAACACGTCGTTCTCTGTGAGTTCTCCATTTCAAGAAAGTTTTTTCCTTGTAAGTAGAATATTCAATGCTCATTCGAGTTCTCTTACGTTGGTTTTGATATATTTTGCTATTGTAGACAATAATTCAAAGTCAATTTCTTCCTGTTTTATATCAAGCTTTGCTTGCAGTATTGCTATCCTAGTCTCAAAATCTGGAGCTTGAATATCTGCCACTAAGCCAAATCAAAAGCGACTCTTGAGTCTGGGCTCTATCTGTACAAGTTCTTTTGGTGGACGATCTGAAGTTAGGATAACCTGCTTTTTTTTGCTGTGAAAATCATTGAATATATTGAAAAATATTTCTTGTGTTTTGTCTTTTCATGAAAGTATCTGTACATCATCTATGAGCAATACATCTACGTTATCAAACTTTGTCATAAGATTTCATAATTTATTTTTTTTGATACCGTCTATTATTTCATCAATTAATTTTGTACATGGTAGATATACTACAACTTTTTTTGGAAAATTTTGAATGATGTCATTTCAGATAGCTTGCATCAGATGTGTCTTTCCTAATCCTACATTTCAATAAAGGAATAGAGGATTATATGTTATACCTGGATTTTCAGATACTGCCTTAGCGGCAGAAAATGCAAAGTTATTGTTTCATCATATTATAAAATTATCAAATCTGAAGTTAGGATCAAATAAAATTCATAAATATTCGCTAAATTCTTGTTTTACATTTTCGTGAATTTTTTGGGAATTTGATAAATCACTTTCTTTTATATTGAGTAATTTTTTTAAATTAACCAATAAGTCACTTCAATTATTAAATGGTGTATATATAGTAAATTTGACGTCAAATTGTGGATTGTAAACTGTATGTATGGCTTCTTTTATTCATTTAGCTAGAAATTTTTTTACCTGACTGAGGATAAACTCATTTGCTACTCATACGTAAACTGATTTTTCATTTTCGTCTATATTTACTATTCATGTTTTATTTAAGAATGAAAAAATTTTCCTATGATCATGTTGAGTAGATAACTGTAATATAGTTTTTTCTCGAATGTCTGATAAGAATGCTTTTTTTTCTGGATCGTAATTTTGTACAAGATCTATTAACATTTAAGAATTGATAAACATTGATAAAAATTAATTAACTTTGATTAAATAAGATTCCAGTTGTAAACTTTGCTAATGAGACCGGGATTACAATAATTATTTCTGTAAAACTATATATCATATGTGATGACTTTCGTTCCTTACATTCTCTACTGGATTAAAATATTCACCAAAGTCTTTTAATATAAAGTTTTTTCCAGTTTGTTTAAAGTCGTTTATTTCATATTTTGTTTTGATTTCTCCTATTTTTACTAGGTATGAATCTGATAAATGATATGTCAAAAATACAACTCATCATCTATTTAGATTTTCGTATAATTTATTTAAAAAATTTCATATAATTCGTTCTTTTTCTAGGTACATTATTATATTTTTTATAACTACCAAGTCGTAATTTTTATCTAGTTTAAAATCTTTTATATTACAATCATGAAATTTTATATTTGGATGGTTTTTGAGGTATTCTGGGTATGATTTAGTATCTTGCGTGTGACTGACTGCATCTACTTGAGCTCAGTAACTAGCTGCCAATATGCTAAAATAACCCCTTCATACACCAAAATCTAAAACCATTTGTGGCTTTTTGGCGTGAATAATATCACTAACTAGTTTTGCTCATTCCATTTTTATATCATTATTATTCTAAAAAAGCTTCTAACTCTAATATATCTATCTCTTCTCTTGTCTGCTTGAGATCTTCAAGTGTAAACTCGTGTATTTTTTTGTCAAATGCTATGCAACAATCTTTGATTAAAACAATTTTATAGTCCCTATCATAAGCGTCTTGTACGAAACTCCTCACACATAGATTTGTAAGTATTCAACATACTACAACATTTTCTATTCAATTCAATTCTTCTTCCATATTTGTTTTATAAAATGAACTGATTTTATTCTTTTGGATAACTATATCTGTATCAGATTTCTCAATTCAATCCATTATGTGTGAATTTATGCTATGTTCTGCAAAATCTCATTGTTGTTCAATATGTTTTGTGAATATTATTTTATAATCCATATTCCTAGCATAATTTATTAGATAGTTGGTTTTTGTTATAAGTTCTTTTAAATTTCAAACATAGTAATCTGACTGATCGTCAGTCCGTGCATTTTGAAAATCTATTACTATAAGAGCTGTTTTTGTCTGCATTCTTTTTATTTATTTTCTAAAAACCTAATTTTTGGATACTATCTAATATTTCATCATTTGTTGTTTCTGGATTATCTTTGATTTTTATATCTGAATCAATTCAGTCTTTATCAATATTTCTTTTGGATTTTCAAGTATATCGTTTAGCTTGTGTATATTTTAGCATAGATCAATCTAAATAATCTATTATGCTTTGAACTGATCACTTACCAAATGTTTTTTCTCATACTAGTAAAGTACTTGGTATGTAATCTTTGATTGTTCATGCAAATATTTCTGATGCCGACGCAGATCATCAATTGATCAATATAATAATATTTTTATCTACTTTGTATGGTTTATTTTTTGCTTTTAAGTCTTCACTTCAATATCTGTCTTTTATAGTAACTACTGGTTCTCAATTTGGAATAAAGTATCAAAGTATATCGGAGACTTCTTTTAATCCTCCTCACGGATTATTTCTAAGATCAAATACATATTTGGAACAATCTTTGAACTTTTTCATATTCAAATCAAAATCTTTATTTATTCAGAATGAAAACAAATGGATAGCCATGTAGCAATATTGATTGTCTAATATTTTGGATTCTATATTTTCAATTATTATTTTCTCTCTTTTTATATTGAAATCTATCTCCTCACCAGATCTCTTCACTTTTAATTTTACAGTAGTTCATTCGGGTCATTTTATCATTTTAACTACTTGTGTAAGATTGGTATCAGAGTTTATTTCTGTATTATTTATTTTTATGATAATGTCTTGTGCTTGTATGCCAGCTTTTTCTGCGGGAGATCACTTGAGTGGGCTGATTATAATTATTTCTCAATTTTTATTTTTTTCAAGATATGCTCATATTCACTGAAATTCTCAATTGATATCTTCATTAAATGCTTTTGCTTCATCTGGAGTAAAAAACTCTGTATATGGGTCATCTAAAGATTTTACCATTCATTTGATAGCTCAATAACTCATTAGGTCGTCATTGAGAACATCTTCATAAAAATAGTTTGATTGTAGTGTATCATAAACATGTTCCATGATTTGATCTTGAGTACTAATATTCTGAAAATCTGATTCTTCTAATTGTGATAAAATATATCATAATCGATCTAGTGTAACTCCTCATGATAAATATTGTATATCTATATCGAAATTACTTTTTATAAGTACAGATACTTGTTTTTGTGTAATTTTTTGATTTAATTTTAGATCAATTTTTTGGTTTGGCATAAGATCCATATAAACTCATTTTTGTAGGGCATCATAGATCTTTCAGGTTTGATTTATGTTTTTAAAATTTAATTTTATATATTTGTAAGATTTTGGAATATCTGATCATATTGTATCAAAATATGCTGTAAAGAACTCACCGAAATTTAAAAAATTCTCAGCTTTGCTTGCAGAGATTGTCAGTATTAGCAGTGATATTATCATAAGTGTTTTTAACTTTTTCATAGTCTTTGGAGCTCTAAATATTGATGCTTATATATTTAATTATTTCCTATGTTTTTTCAAACGTAAAAGGGAGGCTTATACGCCCCCCTTTCCTTAAAAATCGTGAAATGTTTTGTTTACTGGTTGATGAAGTCTTCTACCTCATGACAATCTTTAATAATTGCCTTAGAAGTTCTAGGAATCATTACACAGTTTTTTCCTACTGATTTACACCCATTTTCGGGTATATCCAACTCTACAACTTTGTAATTTTTACCTTTTCCGTTTAAGGCCGAGACTTTGGTTACCATCTCGTCCCTTGTAAAGGCTCTCATTCCAGAGAGCTCTCTGTCTTTTTTTGCATCTTCTCTTGGTAGCGTTATAAAAAACGCTGTTTTTAATGAATTTTCGTTCATACTTTGATTTTAAAAATTTTGTTATTTATTTTATAATTTTGTTTTTTCCCTAATATGGGATCTTAGCAATATTTATTTTAATATGAAAGTCAAGCTTATTTTTGAACTTTAAAATGTTCATTAATATGTTTTTTAAAAAGATTTCATTTCTCTTCGAAATTTTTTCGTATACTATAGCTAGGAGAAGCTGTGGATAATAAACATATTTTTCATTTTAATGTATTTTGAAAGGCAAAATCTACAGCTAATAACATATCATTTGTTTCATAAAAATTTATATCATTATTGTTTTGTAATGATTCTTTGATTTTCTTTCAAGATGGGGAAAATAGAACTATGTTTCTTATGTTTGATTGGTTAATATGGTTTGCTAATCCATCAAAATTATAACCCCTATCTGTTCATCATAGAAAAATTGTATCAATTCTTTTATTTAGTGTCTTGATAGCTTGTATGGTGCTTTCTGGGGTTGTGGATATTGCATCATCATAAAAATCTATAGAATCATATGTTCATACAAATTCTAGCCTGTGTGGTAGTCATGTGAAATTATTGATTGTTTGCTTTGCTGTTTTGATGTCTATTCATAGTTGATCTATGGTTGTCAATATCGCACATATATTTTCTAGGTTATGATCTCATAATAATTTAATATCTTTTGTAGAAAATAGAAGACTTCAATCTTTTGTGAAAAATCATTTTTCCCATGAATAGGTTCAATTTTTTCAATATGATATTATGTTTTGGTATTGTTTTTGTATTCAATCGTATGTGTCTAGTGTATTTTGAAATACTATATTTAACTGTGATCAATCTAATATGTTGAGTTTAGCATTTAGATAATTTTCAAAACCATTATGCCAATCCAAATGTTCTGGAAATATACTTCACAATATAGATATATAATTTGTTTTGTTTAAAAATTCTAGCATATAACTTGATATCTCACATACAACATAATCATATTCTTGTTTAAAGTCTATCTCGTCTAGTACTGGGATTCATATATTTCATACAAATTTCACATTTTTACCTGCATCTTTTATGACTTGGTATAATAGTGTAGATATTGTAGACTTTCATTTACTAGCTGTTACTCATATAATTTTTCACTTATAATTATCAAAAAATAATTGCATTTGAGTTATTATTTTGCTTTTGACCGGAATTAGTTCTTTATTAAGATATATGGATGATCAAGCAGTTTTGAGGATGATGTCATATTCAGAAATATCTTTTAGATAGTCTTTTCAATTGATAGATTTTATAGATTGGGGAATATTGTCTAATTTATTCCAATCTAATATAGTTATATTTGATGGATTAATATTATTTTTTAGCAAAAAATTGAGACTTGATTTTCATTCTAGTCCAAATCATAGTATGGCTATCTTTTTGTCTGATAAATCTGATATTTTCATATATTCCCAATGATTAAAAGCTTTTATCGTGCTTTGGAAATATAAAAAAAATAGATTCTATTGCAAAGCATATTTGTATAATTAAATAATTTCTACTTATATTGTTTTTATAACATGAAGAAATTTGATAAATTTATAATAAAATCTAGCGAGTTTGATAAAAAATCATTAAAAGCAATTTTTAATTTTAGTTTTGATGATGATATTTTTTTTGTAGAAGAAATTGATTTTACTTGTAAATGATTTGTTATTGAAAAAAATATCGATCAAGATGTTATAGACTGACTTGTTTTCCATATGTCTATTGCTCTGGCTATAAGTTATTATAAACTTTGCCCGACTAGAGAAATTATTATCGAGAATTGATTTATTGATGATAGACAAAAAGAATTTTGGAGGAAATTTTATATAAACTGACTTGGAGAATATTTTTTTAGAAATAAAATATCCCCTTTAGATTTATGCTATTTTGTAAATAGTGATAATAAAATAAAAGAATATAAAAAAATTAATATTAATTCACAAAAAGCTTTGGTCACGTTGTGATGATGAAAAGATAGTCTGTTTGTAAGTCATATTTTTGGAGATATATGATTAAAGTTTGATACTTGTACATTTGGGAAAGATTATATACTACATCAATCTGTAGGTGATAAGATATGAGTTCCTAGGCTGCTGATAACTAGGCAAATGGATAACAAACTTTTTGATATGAATCAACAGTGATATTATAATGGACATGTACCTATTACTGGTATAATAGCTTTTGTATTGGAGATGGCAGCATATTTATATGATTATAATTATATAGTATTGGCAAATGAAAAAAGCTCAAATGAACCCAATACTTATATGGATGGAATTGCCATAAATCATCAATATAGTAAAAGTTTTGAATTTGAAAAAGATTTGGATCGATATGTTAATAATTATATTTCATCTGATGTGAAATATTTCAGCTTACTTAGATGAATGTATGAAATACTTATCGCTAGAGATTTTATAAAATATTGAAAATATTTTGATGTGTTTAGTAGTTGTAATAATAACTTTAAAATAATAGAACAAAATAAAACAACTAAAGATAGACGATGTTGTAAATGTCCGAAATGTGCATTTGTTTATAGTATATTTAGACCATTTATTACTGATGAACAGGTAAATATAATTTTTTGAAAGGAATTATATGATGCTGTTGATTTGGATAATTTATTTAGGGAACTTTTGGGTGTATCTGGTATCAAGCCATTTGAGTGTGTAGGTACAAATGAAGAAGTAGTTTTGGCTATGTATATGTATTATAAAAAATTAAAAAAAGATAGTATGGAAATACCTATTATACTAAAAACTTTTGAAAAAGAAATATTGACCAATATGATTGAGTCTGAATTTATAGATCTAGAAAATAAACTTTTTAACTTATATACGGATGAGGATTTGATTCCAAAAAATATAAAATCCAAACTTTTAACGTGGTATAAGAATAATTGATAACTTGTTTATATGGTTTTATAAATTTCTTCTAACTTTTTTATTGTATCTTCTCGAGAAAATATTTTTGTCGGTATGTTTTCTATATTTCATTCCAAAATTTCTTGGATTCATTTTACTATTTCTTGTGAAGATCCTGGTCTTATAAATTTTACCTTTCATCGTACAACTTCAGGGATTGATGAGATATTTGTAGTCAAAAGAAATTTATCCATAGCTACACTTTCTGTGTGTACTGATCCAAATCATTCTGAGATAGATGGAGCAATTACTATGTCTGAACATGCTATTAGATTGCGTAACTCATGCATTTCGAATCAATCAAAAAGTTGAATTTTTTCAGGATTCTTTTTAATATGTTTCAAAATTTCTTGTTTTATTTTTTCTTTTCTTTTGGAATTTATAAGATTAAATAATAATTTTATTTTTGGACTGATTTTTAGTATTTCTGGTATGGCTTTTACTAGATAATCTATGCCTTTTGATTTTCATGCGTGTCAATAGTATAGCAGTGTGATTTTGCTTTCTAGTCAGTATTTTTGTTTTAATATTTTTATTTGAGATTGATTAATTTTTGCTGGGTTCCAAAAATCTGTATCTACACCGTTGTGAATCATTACCATTTTTTTGTCAGATATGTTGTAGCTTATTCTTAATGAGTTTAATGTATATGTAGAGACGCATTGATATATGTCGTAGGGGAATTGGAATATTAAATTTTCAAATAATCTATAAAAGAATCAGTAGAAACTTCATTTATAAAAGTTTCGCAATTTTCAAAATATTTCATGAATCGTTAGTATTACTTTTTTGTGAAACAATAATCATAAAATAGATGCTGGTATGGCTCATCAATATGTACTTGTGTGTATTATTTGTATATCTCTATTGTTTTTTAATATTTTGATTCCCAAGAAAATAGAACTAAAAATAAATCTGATCCTTGTTTTTCATGTTCTATAAAATGTGATATTGTTTAATTTTTCTAGTTTTTTTAATTTTTCATCAAAATGGCTTGTAAGAACGAGTACTTCGTATCATTTATTAGTAAGTCTGTGTATAATATTTTCAAAAACAGTTTCTAATCAGCCTTTGTGTGGCGTAAAATAATCTAGTACGAATAAAATTTTCATTAAAGACGCAAGATAATAGACTAAATATAGGTAAATTTGTATTATGTATAAAAAAAAAGCAATTAATAACAATTCAAAATTTTGTACTCCTAAATTTGACAAATCTTATAAATGTTGATATAATTAGTTTTGTATCACATTTTACGGATTTAAACATTCTTATGTGAATAAAAACAAAAATTCATGAACATATAAAATGCTGAATTGAATCTAGGATTCATAAGCATATTTGTAAACACTGACATAGACATATCCATAAAGCTATATGTTATATCAATCATATTCACCATCATTGGTTACATGTTTGAGAATTAATATTGATAGTTTTTATGTCGCTTTTTACATTTATTTTTGCTTGAGGTACTAGTTTACCAAATAATACTAGTTTTGAATATCCTTTAAGAGAAGTATCTACTCTTGAGTGTAGAACTCTCTATCGAGATGATATGCCAGATAATTGTAAAATAGACTTACCTATTATATATTGAGCAAATTATGATAAATACAAAGGATCTGATTGATATGGAGATATTTACACAACTTTACGATGAGCTTCTTATAGTGAAAGTCGAAACACAAATGTATGAGCTCATGCTGGTGTGGATTTTGCTACTGCTCGTGGAACGCCACTTTATTCTATATGAAATTGAAAAGTATATTTTGCATGATGGAATAGTGCGTATGGAAACGTAATTAAAATAAAATACTTATATAAATGAGAATATATATACGTTATTTATGCTCATATGGATACTATAGAGATAGAACAATGAAAGACTGTAAATAAATGACAACGTATATGAACAGTTTGAAATTCTGGTAATACATTTGGTGCCTTATGATGATACCATGTTCATTTTGAGATTGCAAAAGATGCTTGATGATGGCCAAAATACTCTTATCTAAATTGTCCAGATTTGAGTAAGTGACATTACAAAATTATTCAAGAATGACTTTGTAGAGAACAATTATTAGCTAATGAATATGATCCTATAAAATTGATAGAATGAAATTATTCTATATCAGTATTGGTTGAAAATAAGACGTGAACTAATCAAATTATCAATAATATAGTCCCAGCAAATACTCCAACTCAAGTTACTTGAAAGATAACAACAACGACAAATACAACAAATAATGTGGTAAATACTCCAACTCCGCCTGTTGTACAAGTAGTTACTAATACTAGTAATGTTATAAATGTGGTTGCCGATCAACAAATTAAGAGAGAAAATTTAGTATTGGATATTTCTAATTTAGATCAATATTCACAGCATTTTTGGAACCAAAATGAAGTATGGATAGAAAGTGATTTGAGCTGAAGAAATTTAAAATTATGAGAAGAATGACTGATTATAATAAATGTAAATAAAAAGAATCCAACAGAAAAATATAATTGAATATTATCCATTCCATTTACTTTGATGTCTACAAATACAAATATATGACTTAATCTAACTAGTATAAAGCTTGTGAATGATGGTAGAATAGAAATAAAGGTTAAATGAAATAATATATGAACAAGTAGTGTTCTGGTTAATTTTGGATGAAAAAAGATAACTAAGCTATCTTTAAGCGTTGTAAATTAAATTATCCTAATTGATAAAACAATAAAATAAAAAACCCCGATATTTCGCGGGGCTTTTTTTATTTGATAGGGTAGTCAAACTGATTTATTCACTAGATACTTCAGCTACTTGATCTTCTACATCATCTTGTGCTATTACAAGAGCTGCGTCATCTAAAACTTTTTTTCACATCCTCATTTCTTTGATTTTATTTTGAATATCCTTTTCTAGATTTTTCTTTACTTTTTCATCATTTTCTACTGCTTGTGCAAGTTTCTCTTTTCATTGAAATTTTTGGTTTCATATACTATAAAAGGCTCATCATTTTCATATTAATTTGAGTATTACTCAAGCTTCTATGATATCCAATGTTTTGTCATATCACATTTTCCATTTTACAGGAAGTTCTGCAGTCTTGAATGGAGCAGATATTTTATTTTTAGCAATTTTAATCTTTGCTAAATATCAGATTTGTTCTTTTTCTTCCATGATTTTATCTCATTTTCTGATTTCTATCCTCTGGGAAGCAAAAAATTTGAGTGCATTTCATCATGGGGTAGTTTCTGGATTACCAAACATGATTCATATTTTCATCCTTATTTGATTGATGAAAACACATGTTGTTCAGCTTTTTGCTAATATTGAAGCTAATTTTCTAAGTCATTGTGACATCATCCTAGCTTGTAATCACATATAAGAATCTCACATATCTCATTCTACTTCAGCTCTAGGTACTAGCGCAGCAACAGAATCTATAACTATAAGTTTTACTGCTCATGATTTTGCAAGTTCTTCTGCTATCTGAAGTGCTTGTTCTCAGAAATCTGGTTGAGAAAGTAATAATTCATCTGTATTTACTCCTAATGTCCTAGCATATTGCGGATCGAGTGCATGTTCTGCATCTATAAATGCTGCTATTTCTCAACGTTTTTGTATCTCAGCTATAGCATGTAGTGCTATAGTAGTTTTACCAGATGATTCGGGTCAATAAATTTCTACAACTCTTCATTCTGGATATCAACCTCATAGTATAAGATCCAAAACATATGATCAACTATGGAAAGTGCTAACTAATCATACATTTGCGTTGTCTCCCATCCTCATAATAGCTCATTTACCAAATTGCTTTTCAATGTTTGCAAAAGCATCCTTTAATAAGTCTTTTTTTCCTGTCATGTTTTATTTTAAATATATAAAGTACTTGTTATACTTTTATTTCGAGTTTTTTGTCGAGATACCTCTTTCATTATATTCAGAGATTTCTCCACCTTAGTCGAAATGACGAGTATTTTTTTTGATGACGTGAGTATAATAATAAGATTCGTAAAAAAATCAAGAGAAAATTTAGTAGTTTTAAACCTGTGAATCATAATCTGTCAAAAAATAGATTGATCTTGTCAAAAAATGACTTGATTTTGTCAAAAATTTCCTTATATATGTTGGCGTACGTAGATAAGTAGGTCGATAGCCGAACAGAAATTTTATACTTTAATATTGTAAAAATGAACGTAGAAACTTTTGAAAAATTATTTATCCGGAAGGAAAGCAAAGATTTGTTTGTAAATTTATGTAACAAATTTGCAGGTGCAGAATTTAAAGATTATTTTTATAAGAACCAATTGTTAAAAGCTACACTAGCTGTATCAAACAATATAGCCGATGGTTATGAAAAATGATTTGGTAAAGAACTTATAAAATATCTTGGTATAGCAAAATGATCAATGTGAGAAGTAAAAAGCATGTTGATTGTAGGTAATGATTTATGATATTTTACAACTGATGAATATTCCAAATTTATGGAATCTTTAAATAAAACAGTTGCATGAATCGTATGATTTATAAAAAGCAAAACTAAAAAAGACGAAGAAAAATCTGAATTATTAAATTTAAATAAAGAAACCAACTAAAAATATTTGCTATCGATCTACTTTATTTACTAACACATTATGTATGTTTAAAAAAAATGATTTGGATAATGTTCAAAAAGAACTTATTAACTTCTTTAAAAAAAATACTACTCAAGAGGGTATTACTCTTAGAGAAATTGCTCAAGCAATAGGTGTTTCACATCCTCAGACAGTTTTGAATAAACTAAATCAGCTTGTCTTAAAATGATATTTTGTCAAAGATTGAAATTGATTTAGATTGCTCAAAGAAACTATAGAAAATAAATTTACTGATATATTGCAGCTTCCTATCTATTGATTTGCTCAATGTGGAAATAAATGAAAATCTATAGTAGAAGAATATTCACAAGAACAATTACCTGTTACATTAGCATTTCTATGAACAGGTAATGTAGATAATTGTTTTTTTGTAAGAGCAAAATGAAATAGTATGGAACCAAAAATTCAAGACTGAGACTTGGTTTTGATTAGACAGCAGAGTAGTTATGAGCCCAATGATTATGTCTTCGTAATCCATAATCAACTCCCTAAACTTAAAAAGATACTAAAAAAAGATGATAAAATATATCTAGAATCAGTAAATAGATTTTTTGATAAATTGGAAGTAGATAAATATGATGAAGCAAAGATTATAGGTGTTGTGAAGAAGATTATTAAGAGTATGTAAAAAAATTAAAACTAGTTATCCTGAATACCGCCATTGCGGTATAAATTCCATGAAGGATATAGAAATTATATTCTTCGTTTTGCTCAGAATGACAAGTGAGAAAGATTTATTTGTGATAAATGACTTTATGATAGATAAAGATAGACTTTGTGAATTTTTGGTAGAAGCGAAAAAATCTACTTATGCTGCAGGTAGTTCTAGACCAGAGAAAAGTGGAAAAGATTTTTCTACAACTCTAACTTTTAGAAACTGAAATTGGAAGTATCATGATAATTATTTTTGATGAGAACCCTATGGAGGTAGGGAAGTAGTTTTTTTTAAAGGACAGCCTGTATATATTATGACTTATTATTGAGCTGTAAATGATAGTATATCTGATTTGAAAATGATTTATGCTTTTTTACAGGAGGCATTATCTTTAATACCATTGGATAAACCCTTTCGTTGACCAAAAGAATATAAAAAAGATAATATTACTTATATAAATAATTTTTTTGGAGAAGTAGACAATTTTTCTGGTGAAGAAAAAATATTTTTAGATTGAAAAGAAGTTTATACAGCTAAGTATATGGGGTGATTTGTAGATCAAAGGAAATAAAGATATTATTGAATTTCTATAATTATTTATTATGATTATTTTGTAAAAAAAATAAAAAATATAATCTTATGAAAACACTAAGAATAATTATTGTGCTGCTGTTACTTTTGTCAGCACTTATGGTATTTGTTTTCCAATTTGTGGGAGGACTTATACAAGTATTAAATGTACCTGTACTTAACTCTGTTCAATACGGAGTTTTATGGGCACTAAATCACACACCTGGAATTTGGCTTTTTATATGGTTTATATTACTTAATTGTATTCCATACATGTTACCAACTTCTTGGACGAAAGAAGAACCTTCACTTAATCTTTGTTAAGTTATTTAAGATTAAGGAAAATCATCCTGTTTTTTATGGGATGATTTTTTTAAATTGAAAATATATATTTATTATTTCTTTTCTTCCATTAGCTTTTTAATTATCATGGGTTCTATTTCATCGTGTATATGTCTTTCTATAGGTCTTGCTCAGTACATAGGATCGTAGATTTTTTCTGAAATTTCTTTTATCTTTTTTTCTGTGAATTTTGGTAGTTCTACGGTAGAATTTTGAGCTCGAGTAGCTAAAAATTCTTGAAGATTGATTTTGAATATATCTGTAAAGTTAGCTTTTGATAAATGTCTAAAAACTATTTTATAATCTATTCTGTTTAGAAGCTCTGGGGATAGGAAATTTTTGAGTTCTTCCATTACTTTACCTTTTATATCTTCAAATTTTTTTTCATCGATTTCTTGCTCTGTTCATCATGCAGAGAATCAGATCGTTCATTTTTTTTTGGTGAATTCTTCTGATCAGATATTACTTGTCATAATTATAATTGTACTTTTGAAATCTATGAGTCTTCATTTGCTGTCTTTGAGTTGTCATTCATCAAGTATTTGAAGCATAATATTTAATACTTCTGTAGAGGCTTTTTCTATTTCATCAAAAAGTATTACTGAATATGGCTTTCTTCTCACAGCTTCTGTGAGATTTCATCATTCTTCGTATCATACATAACCAGCTGGAGAACCTATGATTTTGGATATAGAAAATTTTTCCATAAATTCTGACATATCTAGTCTGATCATAGCAGTTTCATCTCAGAAATAATTTTTTGCTATCAGTTTTGCTAAGTAAGTTTTACCTACTCATGTAGGCCCTAGGAATAGAAAAGATCAAATAGGCTTTTTCCTATTGATTACAGATAATCTACTTCTTGTAAGTGTCTTAACTACAGATTCAACTGCTTCATCTTGTCATACGATATGTTCTTTGAGGTCAGCATCCAATCTTCTAAGTTTTGTGATCTCATCTTCATTAACTATGTTTGATGGTATTCATGTTTTGTCTGCTAGTACATTTCATATATCAGTGGGCAGTATGGTAGGTCTCAAATGAGTTGGAATTGCTTTTGTAGTCCTGATTTTTTGCATATTAAGTTTTATTTTTTCTTCTTTTTCTTTGAGTTCAGCAGCTAAGAAATAATCTTGTTTCTCTATAGCTTCTTCTATTTTTACCTGTATATCTGTTATCTGTTTTTGTGCTTTTGTAAATTCTTCGTCGCTTTCCAATTTTTGTTCCATTGTTGATTTTCTAGCACATGCTTCATCAAGTATATCTATCGCTTTATCTGGTAGATATTTATTCAATATATATCTCCTACTGAGATTAATAGCTGTTTCTACACTTTCTTCGCTGATTTGTACTCAGTGAAAATCTTCATAAGTTTGTTTTAATCACATAAGTATTTCTTTTGTACTTGCGGCATCTGGTTCGTTTACTATTAATTCTTGAAATCTTCTTTTGAGTGCGGCATCTTTTTCTATATATTTTTGATATTCATCAAATGTAGTTGCTCATATTAATTTGATTTTACCTCTTGAAAGTAATGGCTTTAGCATCTGTGCTGCGTCGTTGTGTTCTTGTCATCATGCTCAAATAATAGTATGTAACTCATCTATAAAAAGTATGATGTTATTTGTAGGATCTGTTGCTTCTTCCAATATGGATTTCATCCTAGCTTCAAATTCTCATCTATATTTTGTCCCAGCTACCAATGTTCACATATCTAACAAAAATAATCTTTTATTTTTTAATCTTTCTGGTACCTCTCATCTTGTGATTTTTTGAGCTAATCATTCAACTATAGCAGTTTTACCAACTCAAGCTTCTCATATAAGTAGAGGATTGTTTTTGGATTTTCTCAAAAGCGTGTAGATCATCTGATCTATTTCTTTTGATCTTCATATAATAGGATCGATAAATCAGTCTTTAGACTCTCTTGTAAGATCTGTTCAGAAATATTCTATTGTTAATTTTTTTTCTTCTTTTTTTGAAGTAGCATTAATGGTAGAATTTTCTACTTGTTCTCAAATTTCGCTTTCTACAGCATCTAATAGCATATTAACATTTTCAATGTTATCAATGTTTTGAACTTTCATAATCTTAACGTCTTTAGGATCTAAATTTAACTTAGTTAAGATTTTATGTAATATTTCTAAAAATGCAAATGCTCAAGCCTTCTTTATGATGGGGTTTTTGATAAGGTTTTTGCAGTTCTTAATTGGCGTATCTATGTCTATATTATGCTTGTTTAGTAATTTCTTTAAAGTGGTAGACAAATTCAAAATTGATATATAGAATAGGATAATAAAATCTGTTTGCTTAAATCAGCTTTTTGTTAGCTCTTGTATTTCTTTCTTTATCTTTGCATTTAGGTTAAGTGTTTTTGTTTCAAATGACAAAACACTAAAATCTCAATATCTATTTTGATAGTATTCATCTAGTGTTTCAATGTTTTTTAATCAGGTAATATTACAGAATATAGAGAAATATTGGTGCTGTCTGATAAATCAGTATATTCATAAAAACAAATCATCTGCTTGGATAATTTTCTTATTATGAGATATGGCTATTCTATTTGAGTTTTTTAGACAAGATATTGCTTGGCTTGTGAATAATGCTTGTTGTTGATCCATAACTGAATTTGAAGCATAAAAATAGTTTGCGGATTGATTTATAGATTTTTATTTCGTTATTTCAATTGGGTATTTTGTTTTTTTATTTTAATGAATTGACTTTTTTGATAAAATCTCTATAAAATGTAAAAATAAAACAACTAAAAAAAATCTATATATGCAAAAATTTAACTTTAACATCCGTACAGCAATTGTACTCCATCGCATTTTTCAGGAGAAATTTATGCAATATTTTACACACATGAACTACAGGTTAAAGGGTAGATATGTGTGTATTAGAAATATGCAATTGCAAAATGATTCTAAAGTGATATTTGGCAAATTGGTAGATGTTGACCAACTAGCTGATTGTTTACAGTTTCATTTGGAAGTTGATGGATTTCCATCTGTTCAACTTATTACTTTGGAAGCAGAAGATGTTATTATTTTATTTGATGCCAACAAAGAAGAAACTGAATTCATTTGTCGTTTTATTTATTGGGATGACAAGCATCCGCCTTTACCAGGCATTAACCTTAAGACCCTTATAAATGTTTCTCGACTGGACAAATTTCAGCTGAAGAAATATTTTAATCATCCTAATTATATGCTCAATGGTCGTAATGCTATCATACGTGTTATGATGATTGATGCTGTCGATAAGGATAAGATTGGGACTTTTGTAGGTATACCAAACTATGGAGAAAAATTTCTTACAGTTATGGTAAATTATGCTGTTGGGTTTTTCAGTTCCCAAAAAAGCATTGGCCGGACAGATGATGATTCTGAAAATGATCTTGTTTTTATCCTCTTTGATAAAGATGGAATCAACCCGGAATTTATATACTGGGAAGATTAAATCATTTCAATCTACTTAAAAGTCTCGTTGGTTTTACTGGCGAGATTTTTTTTATGCTAAAACATTGAAACAAAAAAAATAATTTGTATATTAGTGATGAGCTATTATTTTTTAGTTTCTATATATTTGATGATTTCATTTCTTCGTAAGATATTTCTTCCAAATCCAGATCCAATGAATGTGATATATATCAATAAAAAAAATATTATAAATAATATGGAAGTATTACAATCATTACAACCCAAAGCAGAAATTTTTCCTGTACTTAAATCTAATGCCTATGGTCACTGACTCAAACAAATCACAAAGATAATTAGAAAACTAGATGTGCCATATATAGTCGTAGATAGTTTCCCAGAGTATATGATAGTAAAAAAATATGCAAAACAAGAAATTTTATTACTTGGAGAAACTTTACCCGAAAATTATTATAACTTTAATTTTAAAAGAACCACTTTTTGTATTTCAAATATTCAAACATTGGAAGTAATTTGAAAAATGAATAAGGAGGTCAGAATACATATTTTTTTAAATACTTGAATGAATAGAGAGTGAATAGATGAAGAGAATTTAATAAAATTTATTGATGTACTAAAACAATACCCCAAAATAGCAGTTACTGGTGTGATGTCACATTTTCATAGTGCAGATAAGATATATTGAAATAATATAGACGATCAGATTGAAAAATTTAAAAAGATGTATTATGAGATTGTAAATGCTGGATACTCTCCTATGCGAAGGCATATATGAAATAGTGCATGAATGATGAAAATGAAAGATGATTTTTTCAATGCATTTAGGCCTGGATTAGCAATGTATGGTTATAATCCATTAGAGCAGTCAGATGAAAAATTTGTTCAATGAAAAAAACTCAAACCAGCAATGACTATTATGTCTAGAATTGTTTCTTTACATAATTTGTCATATGGGCAATGAGTGAGCTATGGCCAAGAATATAAATCTTATGAAAATGAAAAAGTTGCAACTATTCCATTTGGTTATGCTGAATGATTACCTAGATCTATAAGTTGAAAGCTAATGTTTGGTAATGGATGAAGAAAATATTTTAAACAAGTCTGAACTATATGTATGAATATGTGTAGCATATTAGTAGACTGATCTGCTAATTTATATGATGAAATAGAGATAATTAGTGAAAATATATCTTCCAAAAATACTCTAAAAAGTTTGGTGGAGCAGAGTTGAATGATTACCTATGAATTTCTTGTAAAGTTGGATAAGGGGATTAGGAGAGAAATTATTTAATTATTTTTATCATCGGCCTCAACTATCTTTATCATCTCAGTATGTATCTACTATATTTTCTTTGATTTTTTTTATGATATTTCTTAAATATTGATCATTTTCATTTAGTATATCTATTTCTAAATATTCTAATGAGAGTCCTCTTATTTCTATTGGTAAATTGTTTTTTAATGGATTGGATGTTAATATTAATTTTTTAAGATTCTTAAGTATTCATATGTTGTTTGGTATAGATTTTATATTATTGTATGTTAAGTCTAATTTTTCCAGATTTGTAAATTTAAAAATGGATTGTGGTATAGTATTTAGCTGATTATATGATAAGTTGATCTCTTTTATATTTTCTGGATTTCCTATTTTTTTAAGTATGTTTTCTATTTCTTCATTTGTTTGATCTTTTTGTGATAAATCTATTTTTTCTCATTTTATAACTTCTGTAATATTAGAATTTTGGTTTATTGAATTAGATCATTTTTGTCCCATATCTCATTCTTTGAATGGTTCGTTCATTTTTTTAAATAAAAAATAAATACAATTATACTGTATTTATTATATTTTAATGTGGATTATTGTCAATTTTTTATCTATTTAATATTATCATTGATTTTATTTATGTCTTTTTTCATCTCTTTGATTCATGAATCAAAAAAATCTTTGATCTTACCTACAGATCATGCCTTTTCTTTCAATTCTAAGCCTCATTTTTTTGCTAGCTTAAATATTGATCATCATATTATAAAACTTATTAATCGTTTATTGAATTTTTTTTCAAGTCACATGTAGGCGCTTAAGCGCTAAAACGTATAAACGTATAAACGTTTTGTATACAGGTATATTAGGAAATTGTCATCCAGTTTCAAGATGAGTTAATATTGTTGATTTATTTATTCTTTTAATCTTGCGCGTTGAAAAAATAATGCAGATATGATAAAAATTCCTGCAAATACGGAATTAAAAACTAATACACCTATTACGCCTGCTTCACCCCAGGAAGTTTGTGCTGGCCATATAAATAGTGCGAATACAGGAACAAGAATTTGAACGATTGCTGTAGCAAACAGTGTGAGTGCCATTCAGCGTGGTTTGAAGGTAGATATTAAGGAACCTAAGATTATAGTAAACAATACTGCTCAATACATCAAGTTGGCGGGATTATCTTCACTTCCTATGATCCCAACAGCACCATTTACTCGGATAATAAGCAAGGCGCCTAATGTTCCAATGCTGAAGGCGATACGATATGATCTGTTGTGGGTTTTTAACCATTTATATAATTCGTATATACAAGCAATGGCTAGTATTATTACGATGTAGGCAATAGTTTCATTCCATTGAATTTCGCTGATGAATTGTTTTGTTAGAATGATCATTATTATAAGAGTTGTAATGGTTCCCCAAATTATGAATCTTTTTTTGTTTTGCATAATAATTGGCATTATAAATTTATATTAAATTTGTGTCTTTATGATTATAGATACTGTTTTTTTAATTTTATATCTAAAATATGCTTTTATGCAAATATATTTTGGAAAAATTTGTCAATAATTTGAAAATTTTATATAAAAAAATATAATTAATTAGATTTATTTATTGATTATTTTAAATGAATTTTAAATTTTTGTTATGATTATCTGTTTTATTTGTGCTTTTTTGATTTGCTTTTTGATTTGATATAGAAAGTGAGTGTGAA
The DNA here is from genome assembly GCA_049305865.1 of Candidatus Absconditicoccaceae bacterium. Taxonomy (GTDB): domain Bacteria; phylum Patescibacteriota; class Gracilibacteria; order Absconditabacterales; family Absconditicoccaceae; genus UBA6263. The sequence goes on along the minus strand of JBAQPP010000041.1, from coordinate 16,393 downwards.
AAAAGAACTTTTGTCGTAACAGCATATTATTCACCAGTTAGTGGTCAGGCTTTTTATTATAGATCAGATTATATACAAGAAAAAATACTTAATTGAGAGGGAATAGCTGGAGCATGATGAAAAAAAGTGTTTAATGGTATGCTTGCTTGACCCAAAACTTATGCATTTGGTACTGTTGTATATTTTCCATGATTTGGGATATGACAGATAGAGGATAGAGGATGAGCTATCGTGCTTTCTGGTGAGAGATGACACAATGGAGACCGCATCGATATATGGATGTGAAGATGAGAAGAATGACTGATTAGAGCTTTGACTTTTGGTAAACAGACTTTGTCTTGATATTTTTGTAGTGTAGATAAAATAAAATGAAATAATTTAAAAATCTGATTTAATTTTGAACAGATCCCTTTTTATACAAATTTTTTTGATATTGCACTTTGGGTTGTGAAACTTTGACCAGAAAGAAATGATGCTCGGGTATCGACATTGCAAAAATACCTAATAAAATTTTGATATTTAAAAGATGGCAAACAGACATGATTTTTTGGAACAGAGACTAAAGATGCTTTATGTAGATATCAAGTATCAAAATGAATACTTTCAAAAAAAAATATTAATTGTGGTATGTTCTCTTCTCCTACCAGCTTTGTGATGAAACAAGATGTAAAAAATAAGTGATTTTATCCTTGAGATTTGTGGGCCGTAGGCACATTGGATAGTATAAAAAAAGATGCTAGAAATGTATTTAAAAAGACTGAAATTGAGCTTACTTTGAAACAATATTTCACAAAACCTTTTAATAAATTAGATAAATCAGAAGATATAAAAAAATTACAAATAATTCTAAATAATTTATCATATTATACTTGAAATATAAATTCAATATTGGATACTAGAACTATAGATGCTGTATATGCATTTCAGTTAAAAAACTGAATATTATCTCCTGATGATCCAAATCTTCTCTCTAAATGATGGCTTGGCCCTGTGACAAGAAATAAATTAAACTGATTGATAAATGATAATGAAGGATTGTTGGTTTTGAAAGAAAGTGTTCAAGAAAATCTTCAGTCTTTCCCCTTAGATAAGCCAGCTTTACCGCTAAAGACGACACATACTTTACAAAGGATTACTGAAAAGTCGTTTCAGTTTTATAGGGCATATAAAAAATGAGACCAAAATTGAGAAATTAGGACATTGCAGAGATTTTTAAGTTGAGAAAAATTATATTTTGCTAAGATAGATTGAATTTATTCAAAGGGGGTAATAAATGCTTTATGTGAATTTCAGAAAAAGAATAGTTTAATTTCTTTAAACGACAATTCTAGTTTATGTGGATATTTGTGACCTAAGACGAGAGAAATGATAAATAAGAAATTATAGAAATATTAAATTATTTTTCTAATAATGGGCGAAAATTATTTTCTATAAAAAGAGATTTATATAATTGATCAACATCTGTCTCGTATAAATTACAATCAATTCATTGGGTATTTTTTTGTAAACAAACTAATTTGGCAAATTTTCTATACAAATTATTGTTATATTCTACTGTAGTATCTGCTTTGAACCTTATTGTTTTGATTCATCTATTTTCCATCTCTTCTAATAATTTTTTGAATAATCAGATTATCATATTTTTTTTTCTTCTATCTTTTTCGTTAAATATTGTAAGATAAATATATCCTATTTCTGGATTCTCGTAATTTTTGCTTGGTTCTCAAAATGTTAGTCAAAGTAATCAAACTATTTCTTCTCAAATTTCTGCTATAATAATTTTTCATTTTTCACTAAAAAGATTTGCTGTTCACTCTATGCCTAGTGGGAATTCAGATATAGGTGTGGGAAGCTCATTGTCATTTTTTTCTAAGAAACCTATAATTTTTTCTTTTTCTTGTTTATAATTTTCAATAGTTCTTCGCATTAATTTAATCTGATATAAATTTTATTGGATAATATCAAGAATTTCTAGTATTTCTTTTTCGTATTTGTCGTTATCTTTTTTGTATTTAGCTATTATGGAAGTCTTGAGCAAAAATTCTTCTAGTTTTTTTTTGCTTGATTCTAGATTATTTAAATTATTTTGTACTGTATCTTTTAGTTGTTGAGTTACTTCTTCTTGTTTATCTGCTCATGCTTCTACTGTTAGAATTCATTTATTTATCTGATCTAAGATAGTATTTCATATATTTATTTGTGTTTCGAGTTTTATTATTTTGTTTTTATACTTTTGAGTGTCAAATTCTTCTGTCTCTATATTTAAACACACTTGTAATTGACTAAGTGCATGCATGCCTATTAAATTAAAATCACGTTTTTGACTAAAAATATCATTTGTTTTTAATCGTGAATAGACTGATTCAATAGATATTATTAATTCTTGTGAATTTTCTTTATCTAACATTTTACTATTGATGATAATTTAAAATTTATTTATAAACTACAAAATCATCTGGACATGGTCATGTGCCTAGTAATACATTTCATTTAAACTCTAGTTGATCCAACATATAATCTATATATTTTCTATATTCTTCAGGTAGGTCTTCAGCACTTTTTAATCATGTGACATTTTGACTTAGATCAAACTGTGGTCAGTATTGTACTTCAATTTGACTATATTCTTCTTTTGTGGTAGGTACTTCATGTCTGTAAATTTTTCACGTTTCTTTGTTTATGTATTCTTCTCATACTTTGGCTGTTTTTCAAAGCTCTGATAACATATCGGCTTTGGTAAATATTATGATATCGGTCTTATTTGTTCTAAGTACTTTTCTTCACTCTACAGCATCTAAATATCATACATCTCTAGGTCTTTTGGTTGTAGCTCCATACTCTCATGATTTATTTCTATATGCTTGGGCAAATTCTATATCTTCAAATTTGGTAGGGAAGAATCATCATCATACTTTGGATTTGATTGATTTGAAAACAGCTATACTTGTATTTATCTCAGGCAAATTTAGAGCGCTCATTATTCAATTCACTCATGTATCATTGGATGTATTGTATGGATACATTCATCAATCTGCTGCAAGCATCGCTGATTGAGATGCTTCGACTAGAATTTTTTTTCATTCATGAGCAGCTTGATTCAATAACATATTATTTGTGTCTATTGAAACATATCATTCAGCTATCATTTTATTTAATAATGTTTTTTCTTCTTCAATTTCATTTCGTATTTCTTCAAAATTTAATCAATTGAATAAATTGCAGTTTACTTCCATAAATTCTCTAAGTTGAGTAGAATCATCATTTAGTAATATATTGAAATTTGGTCCAGTTCTAAGAGCTTTTAGTCCTGCTGTAGGTCACATTCATTTTGCTGTTGTTCAGACTGGTTTTGATTTTAATCATTCTATAATTCTATCTAATTTTTTTTGTAAATTGTCAAATATTATTTGTGCATTTCATGCAACTATAACTTTTCATTTCATATCGTATCAATTTTCTTCAAGTTGTTTGATCTCTGTATATAAGCCAGAAATATTAACACTTCTTCATTGTCATATATAAACTTTGGCTTTTTCTATGATTGCTCCTCATGGCAATTCATGCAAAGCTAATGATTTTCAATTTTTTAATACTACTGTATGTCATGCATTTGCTCCTCATGGTCAAACTGCTACATAGTCTGCATCTTTAAATTGCGATGTGACTTTTCATTTTCATTCATCTCCAAGTTGTCATCCAAATATTACTACTACGGGTCATCTTTTAAAAATCTCATCTTCTAAATTTTCTTTGGTCAGATTTTGTATTGGATTTATTTTTGCATATTCCAAAATTTTATTTAAATCGTTGAGGTTTTCTTCAGAAGTTATTATTTCTTCATCTTTTTCTAGTGTTTGTGTCATAATATTTTTTATAACAATAAAAAAGCTGAAATTTTATATTAATCTCATCTATAAAATCAAGTATTTATTTTTTGTCAACTGTTATTTAGTATTTATTGTATTTACTCAATAGTGAGAAACCAAAAAATATCTATTGGTTTTTTTATCTATGGATATTCAGACTCACATATTTGAAAAATTTGAAGACACTATTCAGTTATAATGAGGTTTCCGACTTCTTCCTTTTTCACTCATAAAAAATTTGAATGTACTTTTGATAGATTTTATAAGATCTTGAGTACAATCTGTTTTATTACATTTGTAATATCATCGTCATATGCTTTCTGTAAATAAGGTTCAATTTACATCTTCAAAGTCTACTCATAAGTTTTGAAACCATGATTTAATATTTCAATAACTATAATATCAATCTTTTGTACTTCTTTGGTGTAAATTTCTTAATTTTCATGATTTACTTAGTTTATCTGATCGTGTTTTTGCACTTATATTAAAATCTTGATTCAAGATGTATCAATCTAATCAATATTTCTTTCTTTCTTGATTGTGTCGTTTTGTCCATTCTTGTTTCACTATATCTATATTTACGTTTTCTATTGTAGATAATTGAGTATTTTGATCTATATCCGTACCATTAACTAATGATATTCCTATTGAACTTATTGCTAAGCATAAAATAAATAATTTCTCTAGTTTCATTGTTTTAAATACAATTAAAATTATTTTATCATTTTATTATTTTAGATTTTCAATACAAGTATAAAAGATTCTTTATAGTAATGTTGAATTTTGACAGAATTTTATTAATAAGTCAGTGTTTATTATTTTTTTGTTGATGTTGAATTATTTTTTGAGTATGATTACAGATATATTTCAGTGATGAATTAGGATGCATCCTATATTTATAGTTTTTATTGTAGGATTTTTGGTCCAATGAACTAAAGTTATTATAGACTTTGTGAAATACAAACGTTTGTATCGGTGACATATCTTTACTGCTTGAGGATTTCCTTCTTTTCATAGTTGAATAGCGACTTGTGTAACTTTGCTAGCATTGTTTGAATATGGCTTTGATAGTGCTATCTTTGCTATAGCTTTTGCCTTTTCTATGCTATTTGCATATGATGCTATGAATTTAAGATATGAAGCTGGTCAACATGCGCATTATATAAATGATTTAAGAATAGATTTACAATGAGTTTTGACAAGAAAAAATAAATGACCTTTGAAAGAGAGGATAGGACATACTCGAGAAGAAGTAGCTTGATGAATTATTTTTTGATTGATTTTGACTTCATTATTGTATTATTATTTTGTAGTAGCTTAATTAGATGATAAATATGGTAAAACAGAAACCTTTTAGAAGAAAACGTAGAAGGTTTTTTATTAGATGAAATGTCCCTTTTGAAATACCATTTAAGACAATAATTAGATGAGTTTTTGTGTTTGCTCTTGTTTTTGTTTTTATTTATTTTGTTATCTATATTTTTAGATCGACTTTGTTTAAATCTGAATATTATATTTCAACACTTAGATATTCTGACGCAAGTGTAAAAGAATTTAATGATCCTTCTTTGTATAAAATTATCAAAACCCAATCAAAATGAGAAAACTATTATGTCCTAAAATATTTTAAGAGAGATGATATATTGGCTATAATAAAGAAAAAATTCCCCGTTGTTAAAAATATAGAGTTTCATTATTCTCAAAAAAATACTTTAGACGTGAAAATTATTTTTGATAAGATAGATCTTCGTTTTAAGTTTTGAGATAAAATATTTGCTTTATATAAATGAAGTACGTTTTTGCTTTATAGTTGAAATACTATTTGAAATAATATCAAAACTATTGAGCTGCCTGGATATCTTTCTGGTTTAAATAATTTAAATTGATTGTTTTTTAATTATCCACCTGAAGATTTTATTTTAAATATGGATATTATCTCGCAGGTTTTTGGCGATAACGTCCGTTTGGTTTATTTACCTGGTTCTAAGAGAGTAGCAGTGTTTATAGGTAAAAATAAAGTAGTTTATATAAACTTTCAAAAAGATATAAAACTACAAATGACAGAATATGATTTTTTGAGAAAATATGATTCTAGTTTTGCAAGTTATACTGAGATAGATCTTTGAAGCTTGGAATGAAGCATGGCTATTGTAAAAAAATAGATAAACTTTTATCAACATTGCAAGAAAATTTATAAATTAATTTAGTACAATGAAAAATCTTAAATCAGACTTTCCTATATTTGCCAATAATCCTGGTTTAGTTTATCTGGACAATGCGGCTAGTACACAGAAACCTAAGTTTGTTATTGATGCTGTATCAGATTTTGTATCAAATGATTATGCAAACATCCATAGATGACTATATTCTTTATCTGAAAGATCAGAAGAAATTTATCATAAATCAAAAGAAGAGCTAGCAAAGTTTATAAACTGTAAAACTAGTGAAATATTCTATTCTTATAATTCTACATATGGCATAAATATTATAGCTCAAGCATTGGCTAATTCTTGATTTATAAAAAAATGAGATAATATCTTGCTTGGTATACGAGAGCATCATTCTGATATTCTACCATGGATGATCTTGTCTGAAAAATTTGGATTTTGAATCAGATTTATTTGAATCTGAGATGATTATGATATTGATCGAAATGATTTTGAAACTAAATACGATAATACTGTGAAATTAGTTGCTTGTGCTCAGATATCAAATGTTACATGATGAATTTATGATATGAAGCAATTAAAATCAAAATTAAACCCTGAAACTTTTTTTATGATAGATGGTTCACAATCTGTGCCAAATATTTCTGTTGATATAAAAGATATTTGATGCGATTGTCTAGTACTTACTTGACATAAAATGCTTGCTTATACTGGTATATGAGCTGTATATCTTAAATTGGACTGGATAAAAAGATTGATGCCAATGTTTGGTTGATGAGGAACGGTCCAAGACGTATCACAAGATTCTTATGATTTTTTTTCAACAAATGAAAAATTTGAATCAGGTACTCCAAATATTATTGGAGCTGTAAGTCTTTTGAAATCTATTGAATATATAAACTCTATATGATGAATACAATTTATACGTGAAAATGAGCTTAAACTTATAGACTATACTTTAGAAAAGTTTAAATCTTTGGATAAAAAGGTAAATCTTATATGACCTTTGAATGCAGAAAATAGAATAGGTGTATTCTCTTTTAATATACCATCAAATAAAAATCAGAATATGATATGAGAGGTTTTTGCTGAAAAAAATATATGTATACGTTGTGGCGGTCATTGTGCCTATCCTTTACATAAATTTCTAAGCAAAAATTGAACATGTAGAATGAGCCTGTATTTTTACAATGATAAAGAGGATATTGATAAGTTCTTTGAGATACTAGAGAGTATTATATAATTATTACATATATTGTTTATATGTCAACTATTGGTCCCGATTTATTCGGGATTTTTTTGTTTAAAGTAGTACTTTGGATATAATAAATCCATATAGTTTAATATTTAATAAATACATTATGACAGATTCTCAGAAAGATTTAGAAAATCCATCTCCTGAAAATGGTTCAAACGTAAATAAGATTGATTCTATAAAAGCAAATTTAACTGATATAAAAAATTCAGTTGAAGATGTTAATAAAAAAATAGAAGATTTGGATAAAAATAAAAAAACTCTAGCTCAGCAAGAAATTGTAGCTAAACAGAAAGAAATAGAAGAAAAAAAACTTGAAATAGATAAAAAGAAAAAGGAGACAGAAGAACTTATAAAACAGGCTAGAGCATTAGCCGATTTGGAACAAGATATAGCAGTAACTGTAAGTATCAGACAGGAACTTGATAAATATGAAAAACAATTAAAAGATATTAATCCTAAATCTTCTTGATTTTGGGAAAAAGTAAAAGAAAAATGATGAAAAACTTTAGAATGGGTGAAAGAACATCCTTGGCAGACTGCTGGAATATGACTTTTAGTGGTATGAGCTATAGCTCTTTTTAGAAGAAGAAAAAAAAATAAGGAAGAATGAAAAGATTGAGATAAAAAAGAAAAAGAATGATTTTGGAATCATTGAATTTGAAAATTTTTAAAGTGGACTGGTATAGGTACTTGAGCATATTATCTTATTCATGGTTTACAAACTGGAAGATGGTCTTTATCAGATTTTTTTAATCGAGATAAAAGAGAAAAAATTGATCCGAAAGATTTAAATGAACGATATGAGAAAGAAATACCCGCAGAATTAAAACCAAAATATGAAAAATTTGGCAATAATGTTGATGAATATCGAAAATTAAATTGAAATACAAATTCTTTGTGAACTTTAGAAGATGAAAAAGGCAAAGAGATTTCTATAAAAAAATGAACGATACCAGCAGCTATGGATAATGCTTATGACAATGTTAAAGATATACTTGATACAAATTGAGATGTTATTGATAAACGAGCAAGTGTTGGATGAAAGATTTGGGGTTTAGTTACAGAATTATGATGAAAAGTTGTGTGAGGTTTATTTAAACCAATGGTATGAGTAATAAAGTGATTGGTACCCAATATGTTTGGAAGTGATGGTACTCCAAATGAAGAGTTTAAAAAACGAGCTGAAACTGAAGATAATACTAGAGATGAACAAGTAGCTAATCTTATGCAAAAATATTCTATGGTAAGATCTTATCTTAATGATAAAAGAAAACAGTTAAAAAGAAAATATATTACAGAACAATTAAAAAATAATTGAGTAAACAATCCTACAGAAAAACAAATAACTGACTATGAACAAGATGATCCATTAATAGAAGCAAGAATGGAAAGAGACTTTTTGAATAAAAAAATAATAAGTGCAGATGATTCAAATTCTGCAGTAGTTACATTAGAATCACAAAATATATATGATTCTTCTATATCAAAAGAAACTGAAGCTACTATAGAAGAAGTAAAAAAAATAAAACAAGAAATAGTGCCAGATGAAACTATATTTGAAAGAGCTAAAAATTCTTCAGATATAAATAAAGATGAAGGATTGAGATGAGAACTGACAGACGTATCAAAAAAGTTTTGAGATCATTTAAAAGAATGAATATTACATAGAAATATTATAGAGTGAGTTGCTAATTGTTTTTGAGTATTAAACTTAGATGAATTGCGAAATAGTAAGTCCGATGATTTAGAAGAAGCTATAGATAAATTATGATTTTGAGATGAAGTTAAAAAATTTAAATTAAATAATCAAGATTTTTATACTAAGTTACAAAATAAAACACTTACGAAAAATGATATAATAAAATTTGAAAGTACTATTAATGATTATTTTTCTTTATTACAACAAGTTTTTCTTGAAAAACAATCACAACAAGAAAACGAATGATCGTGAAATTTAGGAACATGGTTTATGTGAAGGATGCGATATATTGTAAGTACTCCACAATGATGGGTTATTATGTGATCAGCATTTTTGCTTAGTAAAAGTAAAATTGCTAGAAATTTAACAAAAGGAGCAATTAGTATTTCTTGGAATGCTATTACAAAACCTTGAAAATGGTTATTAAGAACTCAGACTAGAAAAATAAATGTACCTACAACATTGAGTAATAAATACCTAAAAAATTTATCTTATGGAGATTGAGCTACTGCATATAAAAATTTTGTAGAAGATATTAAAAAATGAAGAATGAATTATGAGGAAGCTAAATATGTATTTGACAAACATCAAAAATATCCAGAATGGAAAAAATGATCAACATCATATTTTAGTGAATTTTTAGAAAAAGAACTTCATTTAAATACTGATCAAATAAAAATATTAGAAATTCATTTTAACAATAAAAATATTAGAAAAATTCTTAGTAAAAATAATACTACATTAACAGATTTAATTGATAAATTAAAGATATATGAAGATGAAATCAAAAAACTTTCTGGAGATCAAAAAATATTTTGTGAAAAACTTTTCACTAAGGCAGAATTTACTAAGTTAGACGATATTGATAATGTTATTAAAAATATGGATAAAATTGATATTACATGATTAAATGCCAAAGAATTTAATAAAATAACTGAAGTTTTGGGTAAAGATATATCAAAACTTAAAACAGTTGATGAAATAAATGCTAGAGTTATAGAAATAAAGAAAACAATATGAAATTCTGTAGATATAACTAAAACTCTTACAGTAGAACAAAAGAAAATATATGATTTGGTACTTACAGATTCACAAGAACTCAAAAAAGCTATTTCAAACTTAAATCTTGATGTTACTAGTGCAACTGGTAAATTTTATCAAAAACAAGTTGATTGACTATTACAATTTGAAAAGAGGATAATGACTTTTACTGATGATGAAATAACAGCGTTCAATGCTTTACGTAAAATGGAATTAAAATCATACCATATAATAGAAATATTTGAACTTAAAAAAATAACGGCAATATGAAACGAAATTAAGAAACTTGAAAGTGGAGCTCCAGATCTTAGTGGTCTTTTGAAACAACTTAAATCTTCAAAATCAGCATGAGCCGATATCTCTGAATCATTGATAAAAACTATAGATGATATACACGTTAAAAGTCTTTTAAAATCAGCAGATGATGTTGTTAAATTTATAAAAGATATATTTAAAATCATAGCTAAAGTAACATAATGACTGCAGATATTTTACAACAGAAAAAAGAAGAATTGGCAAATATTTATATTGAGGATCTTAAAAAAGAACTATGATTTTTGAAATGATGAATAATCTGAATGTTTGCAGATAGATTAAAACAAATGATGATTTCTGAAGAAAATTTTTGAGAAACATTAGATACTTCAAAATTAAATTTTCGAGAAAAATTTTTGGTAACTATATCACCGTCAACAGCAGAAAAGGTATTTAAATTTATAAAAGAAAAACAAGAAAAACTTCAGAAAGCAAAAACAGCAGAGGAATTAGAATCTCTTAAAATATGAATAGTTACAAATGTAAATTCCACAGAACAACAAAATGCTGATCCTAAAACAGATAATCCTGTGAGTAATCCTACAGATAATCAGCAACAAAGAGATACGCAAAATACAGAAGTAATTGATAATAATGCTAATGACAATATAACAAAATGAGCGGTGGTTTGATGATGATTATGACTTTCTGTATATGCAACTGATAAAATCTATAAACTACAAGAATCAAAAAAAATAGCAAAAAATATAGATCTTAAAACACCAGAACAATTTGCTAATAAAATGAAAGATCAGTTTTTAAGTTTAAGTAAACAATTAGAACAAGAGGCGAAATTAAATCCCAAACTTACAAAATTTCAAGCTAAAGCATTATCCAAATCTGCTAAAGAATTTGAAAAGGTAGCAACAGAAATGAATTGAGAAACATTAGATGCTGTTAAAATGTTATGAAAACTTGATAGAAAACTTCCTGCTTCATTACTAAAAACTATCAATCCCAAGGATGCAGATATGTTTATAAAATTGTGAGCAAATGAGTTAGATGAGATTATTGCTGTAAATAAACTTACCGATATTGATGATATTGCAAAATTAGCCAAAATAGAAAATATACTTAAGGCAAAGTGAATTAAAAATATAAGTAAAGAAGTTATAAATGTTCTTAAATCAGCTGATGATGCATCTGAACTTAAGAGTATGGTAAAAGTACTTACAAAAAGTAAGTGAATTAATTGATTTTTAAAGGGTATAAAATGAATAGCTTTTCTGGATTTGCTATCTACTGGATTTGATGTATGGGTACTTTGTGAATGATTAGATGAGGCTGAAGCCTATAGAAAATTAAACGAAATAAGAGCTAACACAAAAAGAGAACATCAACGAGTTCAATTTTGAGCTTCTGTTGCTCTAACGGCTATTTGAATAATAGCAACTTGTGCAGCTGCTGGTAGTGTTGTTCCTGGATTATGAAATATTGTTTGAGCTGCTGCTTGAGCTTTATGATATGCTGCTTCACAAGCTATAGATATTTATTATGAAAAAGTGGAATTTTATCTTCAAAATGAACAAGATTTTAAAGCTCAATATAGAACAGAGATAAAACAAGCTATTATTCAATCTGCAGCAGCTGAAGAATGGAATTTAAATTATATTTCTAGATTAGAAGCATCTGCTACTAAGTGATGATCATCGTGGTTAGAACGTCATCGACATCCGTTTGCAATGCAACTTGCAGAGAAATGAAAACTCACAACTACTGAAGATGCTCGAAAAGCTTTGGTTTGGCAAGAAGAATATAAAAAACCTGAATATAATATGATTAGACAATGATATGATACTTGAAAAACCGAAGAAGAATATAAAAAAACTTTATCTGATACCGATTTATCAGAATATGAAAAACAAAAAATAGCTATGAATATTATTATAAATAAAAGATTAGAATATATTAAACTATTTATGTACCAGAATGAAAATACAAAAGAATACAAAGGCTTTGTATCTGCAATGAAAAGTTGAATGGGTATTAAAGGAATAGAAAAGATTTTAGCTGATTCAAAAACTTATTATGAGATGAATCAGGTTTGAGATAAACAATATATTAATGGTTGTAAAGATATTGAAGACTATAAATCTAAATACGAAATAAAACTTAAGTCTAAGGATGAAGCTAAGTTTAATGTTTTTAAAACTATGCGAGAACAAAACCCATATAAATTTTTGGAAATATATAATTGTATGAAAAATTTTGAAGTAATTTTTGAAAATCAAAAAAAAGAACTAGATAAAACAAAAGTAGAAATAATTCAAAAAAATATTGATTTTATTAAAAATTTTCATGCTTATATTACTATGTGAATCCCAATTGAAGATCAGAAGAAACTAGAACTTTCAGCGAGAATGATAGATAATAAAAATATAGAAAATATGCTTAGTACGTGAAATTTTGATTTTGTGAATAATTATCAGAAAGAAAATGTAGAATGGTATTTTACAAATGAAAATGGTATCTTGGAAAGAATGAAAACAAAAGTAGAAGTATCAGATAATGTTTGACAAAATATTATTTATAGAGTAGCAACAGAAATCCATGGATATACATGATCTAATGAAATGAAAGAGCTAATAGAATTTTTCTCTGTGGGTAAAGAAAATTCTACATGACTTTATTATGATAATAAATGGACTATAAATAATGATCGAGCGGTAGATAAATGAATAGATATAAGCAAATTTGAAACAATGACATCTGAAGAAATTCTTAAAGAATTGGTTAGTCCAAATAAATGGAATACTATTTTTGACGTAGTAATAGATCCTACTCCATTACCATTAAAATTTATTTGAGTAAATGCATTTGGTTTTATGAATAATGCATCTATGATAGATACACCTACTGAAAGTATGGATGATAAACTTAATAAAGAATATTGGACAAGATTAAAAACTATAATATACCAAGAAAAATCTTATAGTTCTCCAGAGACTAAAAAAGATATAGAAAAAAAGATTATTGATTATATTGCTAAAAATTCAAATAACTGATGATATATAGAATTGCCATATTATATTATAATAGCTGCTAAAAAGGCAAAAATGGGTGATCTTCAAAAATATCTTTTTAAATGTGAAAATTATAAGATTACTGCATGTACTGTTAAATCGTATTTAGATGATAAACTTGATTTTTCACAAACAAATACAACAATAAATAAAGAATATGTTTCTTCAAATATTGAAAATGTATCAGATAATACTCAAAAATATATTGATTATGTCGATGTTGCAAAAAAACAGTTTGAAGCATTTATTACTTATGATATTGATGAACTAGATATTCCAAAAGAATATTTAGAAATTTATCAAAAGAAAATTTTAGAACGAGAAGAATTTAAACAATCCTTACTTACTTTGGATCCAAATACAGCTAAAACAGAAATTACATCAAAATATCAACAATATCATGATTATTTCGAAAATACATATATTGCTATGTTATCAGTAATTTCCAAATTTTGAAGTAATCCATTTAGTAGTAATGATTTGGACTGAGCATGATATCATCAACAAATTGAATATGTTGCTGTTAAATTATCTACTATTTCTATTGATAATAAATGAATTATAAATTCTGAACTTGTTGATCAGATGGATAAAAATCAAAAAGAAATATTTAATATGACTTTATGAAAGCAACAAATAGACTGAAAAAATATTTTAGATCTTGCAAAATCTACAAATAAAAACGATGTAGAAAAAGCTATACGAGCAATTAAACAAATAATAAAATCGATGTTAGAATCTCAAATATTAATATTTGATGAACAATGAAATATTAAAAATATTTGATATGGGCAAAATATATTAACACTAAAATTATTATTAGATAAAAGATTGAATCAAAATTTAATTAATAATACTTATTTTGATGCATCTCAATATGATATACAAACATCAGAAAGTGATGATTATAAAGCTAAAATAAAAGAAATAACACAGGAAGAACAAGATGTGATTAAAAAAACTAATGAAGTAGAAGAAATTATTCAAAAAACAGAACCTGATTTTGTATATCCTGGTAGATGATTGGTAAGTTTTGATCCTGAAACAAATTTATTTAAAAGTCGAGGGAATGCTGTTAAGATAGATTCAAAAAACATGATTGTGGAATGATTAAATATTCCATTTAAAACACTTAAAGAACTTATAATGATTGCTAATCTGATAAATCGACTTAAATGTAAATATCCAAATATACATGATTTCTATTTTTGATCTAGATTATGGTCAGGTATGGATTATGGTATTTATAAATCTGAAGACTGAGTGGATACGCAAATACTTGATTTAGATACTATAAAAGAAAAATTTCCAAGTATTATTGATAATAATAATTATGTTAAATCCGATTTTATAAACTATATAAACTCAATTTAAATTTATATATTAATTAAAAAATAATGCCAGAAGATGATAAAGAAAATGTTGATCAAAATAATGAACAAGAAAATTCTGAGTGATCAAAACTTTTGGATTTAAAAAATGAAGTAGCTCAGGCTTATATAGATAAAATTAAAGAATGATGATTCTCTTTTTCTTGATTGATTATATGAAAATGAGATATGTTAAAAGACTATTTAGTTACAGAAGATATCTTTGATAAAATTGCAGATGAAGCTAAATGAAAATTTCTTTTCCAACCATTTATAAAACCATTATTGAGTGAAACTATACAGTATAATTGAAAAACTATAACTATATGAGAATATTTAGAGCAAGCTAAAAAAGAATTGGATAGTGCTACTACCGAAGCAGAATTAAATAATTTAAAATCTAGAATTATAGATAAACTAGATGTGGTTAATCAAGAACAGACTAATATACCTAAAGAAAAAGATGTTAGTGGTGTAACACCCAAAGATGAAAAAAATAGTTGAGTGCCTTATAAAGAAGCTGCAATCGTAGCAGCATGATTGATAGTAGGTAAAGAGGTTGTTTCTGCTCTTTCTAAAAAAGATTGAAAAATAACTTCAGAATATTGAGTAGATAGGTGAGATCATAAACATGGTTGAATAGATTATTGAGCAGATGAAGGAACGTCTGTTTATTCAATGGTCGAATGAACTATAGATAGAGTCTTATATGAAGATAATTGATTTGGTAACTATGTAGTTATAAAAGATAAAGATTGAAAAGAAATAATATATGCACATTTAAAAGAAAAACCTGATTTAAAATCAGGGCAGACAATTGCTATGTGAGAAAAAATTTGAGAAGTGGGAAATACTTGACATAGTACTGGTCCGCATTTACATCTAGAAGTAAGAGATAATTGAAAATCTATTGATCCTAAAAATATCTTTCCAGACGAAGTATTGTTAGTTTAAAATATTATAACTTGTATAATTTATATGTTATATTTTCTTTGGGATTATCTTTTGATTCGTTTATATACCTACGAAATCGAGTCCTTTGCTTTTTGGCTAGATGGTGGGTATTTTTTTTGAGTGTCTCTTCGAACTCTTGTAAATTATAATTTCAATTTATATATTGGATAGTTTCTTTGTATCATATTCACTGCATAGATTGTAAGTCTGGTCAATATCATTTTTTGATTAATGATTTTACTTCATCTACAAGTCAGGATTGTATCATTTCTTTGATTCTTGTATTTATTCTGTTGTCTGTATCTTCTTTTTCTCTCCATAATCATATCATAAGTATTGGCCATTTGGGCTTAGATTGCGAATAACTTGTTGTTTTCGTATTGTTGGTTTTGTAAAAGATTTCCAATGCTCTGATTATATATCTTATAGAATTTGGATGTAATTTACTCGCTTCTTCTGGATCTATTTTTATCAATTCTTGATATAATATTCAGGGATTTTCTTTTTCTTTATTCTCTAATCCTTTTCTAAGTTCATAATCAGGTGGACAAGATGGCATAGAAAAATTTTTGTAAATTGTATCTATATAAAGGCCAGTTCATCAAACTATAACGGGTATTTTTTTATTTTCTTTAATTTTTTTTATAATGGTTTCTGTATCTTCCTTTCGTTGTCATGCAGTATAGATATCATCTGGAT
>JBAQPP010000040.1:0-8775 GCA_049305865.1 Candidatus Absconditicoccaceae bacterium | reverse complement strand
GTATAATATTAGATGATAATAAAAAAATAGAGAAAAAAGCAGAAAATAAATCTGATTTAAATATAATAACAGATAAAACAATCAAAGAAGATAAACTATATCAAAATAAAAAAGAATGATTTAGTCTACAAATAGCTACATGACGAGAGGTTAAAGAAAATAGAAATTGATTATTAGTATCTATTTATGCACCTCAAAAACAATGAGATAAGATCAAAGAAAACTTATCAGTAAATATAGATTTACAGAGCGGTAATCAAACAATTGAAGAATATTATTTGCAGCAAAAAAATGGAATCCAAGACCACATAAAAGATTTTAGAGAAATATCAAAAGAAGAATATAAACTAGAAAAAGATAAATGAATAAAGGTTATTTACCAATGAACCCTAGGAATAAATAAATTACAATGGCAACAGATAATATTTAACAAAAACTGAAAATTTTTTCTAATAACATATACAGCCACACAGAGCACATTTGACGAACATATAGATGAAATAAATAACATCATAAAATCTTTTAAATTTTAGGAAAAATCCCTCGCAATATACGAAGGACTTTCAATAATTTCTTAAATTAATACGGACTCAATTAAGCCCTAATGTTTTTTTAAAATGGTCAGTAAATAGATCATTACAATATTCCACAGCGTCTGGGTTAAAACAACCCTGCAGATCTACTTCTCGATCATGGAAATCTTTAATAAATTCCGATCCAAATAAAGTCTCAAGTACATCACAGGAGGTATTATCATTAAATGGAGTCAGGCAAAAATGTATGCCATCCAATCCTTCATATTCACCTTCTGCAACAAAATAAGTTGGAAATTTGCCGATTTCATGAAGCTTATTCATAACATCCCAAAGTTGGATGTCACATGGATGACTGTCTTTATCGCAAAATTTTTCAATTGGAAGAATTTCCTGCCCAACAACAACCCATTTAAATTGAGCTGATTTTTCTCCCTCTACTTTGAGAAAGTCATGAATTCCCAAATTAGGATCAGAAATCTGGCTCCAAAGATAAATTTTTGGCAGGTCCAAATTAATAAATGATGCATCTACCAATGAGCTTACATCGATAGGAGGCAAAAATTTCAGATCCTTCTTCTGTAGCAAATCAAACACTGGTTTGAATTTACAGACGTTTTCGTCTTTTTTTAATAATAAGTTTTTTGTCATAATAATTTTTTTTAATAGTTTTGTTTTGTACACATACAGATATGCATTTTAATAAAAATATCAATATCAAATTTAATAATTATTTAATTCTCGCATAAAAATAGCCGAAGTTTGACCTACATTCAATGATTCCTTTATGCCTTTCATGGGAATGTAAACTATATTATTAACAATTTCCAACGTTGTTTTTAATACTCAATCTACTTCATTGCCAAAAATAACAGCCAAATTTTCATCAGATTTTATAGTTTTTGAATATTTATCTAAATTTATAGCTCAATCATACACTTCTGCAGCTATGATTTTGAAATTTTGTTCTTTTGCATATTTTATTACATCTTGGGTATAATCAAATTGTTTCAAATCTACACTAGACTCAGCTCCAAGAGAAGTTTTAACAACTTTTTTATGATCAAAAGGATTGGGTGTATAACCACATAACCATACATTCCATCACAAAGCATCTGCAGTACGGATGATATTTCATACATTATAAGCACTACGAATATTTTCTAATACAACTACTCTCATAATAAACAAATTAATAAATTTAAATTGAATTTAATTTACTTATCTACATACTAATTTCAAACCTGTTTATCTACAGGCAAATTTATAATGTATAATTAAGTATGATACTTTGATTAGCTCCTATGGATTGATTTACGGATTGTGCTATGCGTCATATCACACAGAATATTTTTGATAAATATTGAAATAAATCTGATTATGATTTCCTGTTATGGACAGAATTTATGACCGCAGATGGATACGATAGAAACCCTTGATGAGTTATCAAACACCTTCTTACAAGTCCCAAACAAGAAAATCTAATCGCACAGATATTTGGATGAAAACAAGAGACACTAGTCAAGACAGCTATAGATATTGAGAATAGATACTGAAAATATTTTAAATGAATAGAACTCAATATATGATGTCCAGCAAATAATGTAATGAAATCTTGATGATGATCAGAGCTTTTAAGAGACAAAAAAAACACTTTAAAAATAATCAAAACATTACAATCAGATTTAAATATACCATTTAGTATCAAAACAAGAACATGATTAAATCAAGAAGATAAAAATAATCAGACTGAATTTATTTTACAAGCAAGTAATTACTGTAGTAGTATAACAATACATGGAAGAACTCTTGCATGATGATATCATGAGTTACCAGATCGAGATTTTATTTATAATATCAAAAAACTTGCAAACAAAGATTGTAAAATCATCTGAAATGGATGAATAAAAAGTTATTCTGAGCTGAAAGACTATTATAAACATAATGAAACAATCTTAGATTGACTACTGATCTGACAATCAGCTATATGAAACCCACGAATATTTACTCCACATACACCAGATATCAAAGAACTCAAAGAAACTGTATTACAACATCTAAATTTAATGATAGATTACGAAATTCAATTCCAAAAAAATATTCAAAACTCAGGAGATATAAAAATATTATTAAAAAACAACAAATTAGTAGATACGCAAATTCCTCAACCAAGATTGATTGTTGAATTTAGAAAGCATCTTTTCAATTATGTAAAATGAATCCCATGATCAAAAGAATTTAAACAAAAAATAGCACAGATAAAAGATTATGAAAATTTGGTAAATGAAATAAATAATTTTTTAATAGATTAGATAGATAACTTTACATTAAAATCTATGCCATCTAATTTTCTTTTAAGATAAGAACCTTTTGGAAAAACAATTTCTCAAGATTTATTTAGATGGACATTGATTCAACCAGAGTAAAGTAAACGTAAGAAATCCTTTCATTCCTTTGTCCATTCCAACTGAGATTGAGTAAATCCACTACTCTTTTTCATTTCTGTAGTAAATAGATTCCATTTTTCTGGGCTAAACAAAACCATTTCTTTATTATTTTGTTTCCAAAAAATTAAATTTGATGGCAAACTAAAACTATTAAATATATCTTTTGAAATATTTATTTTTCAATCAAATTTCACAACATCAAAGTTATCAGCAATATATTTTTCCATTAAAAATAGTTATGATAATAAATACATATAAAATAACTAAATATATAAAAATATCAATTTTAAAAAAAATCTGAAAGAGAAAACTCTGACAGATTAATAAAGAAGCGATTCATATTCAGTTAAAGAATCTTTGTAGTGAATGAAACCATCTTTGAATAAACTTCCAAGAGAGTCTATCATCAAAAGGGATATTGATATACTCCCAATGATTTTGTAGAATGCATATACCAATAGGAGTTAAATCAGAGACTTCTTTTATCACATCATTTCTGCTAAGATTTAGAGCTCCCCTTGGAGAACTGACAAATATACCTTTTTCATCTGGATCTCCTTTCTCGTCCTGTAATTCCTTTAATAAGGATTTCTGGATAATTTGGATAGCTGCTGATAAATTTTTAGCAGTTTCTTCATCCATCTTTTTAAAGTCCAACAAGATACCAGCTTTATTAATATAAGGCTTATCCGAATCAAAGGTTAAAATTTGAGCTCCAACCTCCTTGAGATAACTAAGATCAGTAATTACAGTTTCCTGCATTACGGCTATCAGTTTTCTCAGTTGATTTTCTTGTTCAACTGATAAATTTTTAAAGTCTATCATATATATTAGTTTTTATTTTATATTAAAATATATTTATATCTACAAAAGTCAATAGATATTATTTAATATAATCTTGATTTACTATTTACAATAGTTAATTTTATGATGACAAATAAAAATTAATAATTAACAAACACAAAAAGTTAAAGTTATGAGTAATTTTTTCAATCCAAAAGAATGGCAATATAAACTTGCTTTAGCAGGTTTAAAAATTGGTGCAATCAAAATCAACGCCGAAACGCCATTTGTATGGGCATCTGGCTACCAAATGCCTATATACAACGATAACCGCAGATTTCTTGATTTCCCGGAGCACAAGAAAATGATAATCCAATACTTTAATGCAATCACAACTGCATATGGTATAAGGGTTAACAATCTTGCGGGAACATCTACCGCAGGTATTCCCTGGGCAGCAATGCTAAGTTACTTCCTCGAACTTCCCATGTCATATATCAGAGACAAGCCAAAAGATCATGGTTTAAGAAACCAAATCGAAGGTTTAGACGCTGAAAGCGACTATGAAGGAATTGATGTAATTGTAATCGAAGACCTAATTTCCACCGGTGGTAGTTCTGCCAAAGCTGTAGAAGCTGCCAGAAAAGCAAACGGTAACGTTGATCACATATTATCAATTTTCAACTACGGCTTCCCAGAAGCAAAAAAGTTGTTTGATGATATGCAACCAAAATGTGAAGTTATTTCTCTTTTGACGTATCCTCAATTACTGGGAGTAGCAATAAAAGAGAATTATTTAAAACCAGAACAATTACAAATTCTGGAAGAATGGAATTCTGACCCATTTGGGTGGGGAACAAAACACGGATTTCCACCCATACCAAAAGAACAAAAGTAAATTCATTGTTAAACCAAATTAAAATTAAATTTATGAAAAAAGGATTCAGAAAAATGCTTGCCGAAAGGCAGCAAAAACTTGGTTCAGTCCTATGTGTAGGACTCGATCCATTACCGGAGAAAATGCCGGCAAGATTCAACAAAAAAAATAGAAGAGTCTCAATAAACGTGGCAAATTGGATGATCTGGGTAGTTGATCAAACAGCAGAATTCGCATCCATGTATAAACCACAAAGAGCTTACTGGGAGGCTATGATAGGAGGAGAAGAAGCTCTCAGAAAAGTTATACATCACATACACAAAAACTATCCCGATATTCCTGTCTTTCTCGACTGCAAAAGAGGCGATATCGATCGCACCCAGGCACGTTATCGTGATGCACACTTTGAGATTGATGAAGTAGATGGTATGAATTTTTCTCCTTATATGGGAGAGGATACCATGTCTGCATTGGTCAACAAAGAACATATGGGACGTGCTCTGGTAGGATTATGCTATACCAGCAACCCAAAAGCCAGAGAAGTTCAGGATGTTCAACTACAAACACGCGATATTCGCGGGTTTACCTACTGGGAATTCATGGCTGCTACAATACTCAGGTGGTCACAGGAACTTGGAGTAACAGAAAATGCAGGTTTAGTAATGGCTGCCGCATATGAAAATCCAAAAGGCTCAGGAAAGATTTATTCCAAACATCTCAAACGTTGCCGGGAGATTGTTGGCGACCTACTCTGGTTTTTGATACCAGGAGTTGGTACTCAGGGAGGCTTCGTACAACAAACAATCAAAGATGCTTTTGTAGGATATGGATCGATAGCAATCAATTCATCATCTGGCATCATCTTTGCAGAAAATCCTGGTACAGAAGCAAAAAAGCTTCATGAAGAAATGGCTGAAATCATATTAGATATGGCAGCCTAAAAAATAATTTCACTTTCAAAGGAACCGTTGGTTTTTACCACGGTTCTTTTTTTTATAAAAAAGTCTCTCAAGATTTGACAGATTTTTTTTTTTAGATAATATTATTAATGTCGAACAGATTATAGCTCATTAACATTCACTTTGGGGAATAGTTCTCAAAGTTGAAAGATAATAAAATACTAGTCCATAAGGACGTTAGAGTATTTTAAACTGTTTGATAAATTTTATCTTTCAAAATATAAACATGACAAAAGAATTAGACATATTCAAAAGTCTACCCTGGAAAGATAAAATTGAATACATAATTTGATTTTATCAAGGTATAATAGCCAAGACAGAAAATCAGACCTACATAGCCAGTTTCCAGGATAAGATCAAAAGAGTAAAATGATATGAAGATAATCAGACAAATACTGACAATCTAGTCAAAATGTACGAACATATCATGCAAGCAAGAGAAAAAACAAAACAAAAAAAACTCGATGCTACAAAAAAAATCATCGAAGAGCAAAAACAAAAACTTGCTTGGATACAATCCGACAAAGATCAACAAGATCCAGATGAATACCTAGCCGACTCATTACTTCAAATATAATTAATACAAACTAATATAATTATTTTTATACTTTAATTTCAAAAAAATGGCAGAAGTAGAATTAAAACAAGAATCGCAGGATTCAAAATACAATTGACTGGCAAATAATAATGAAGAATTAGATTTACCAACATTAGCTGATGACAATACAGACAAAGAAGATAATAAAGAAAACAAACAAGAGGCAAAAGCAGCAAAAAAATTATTTAAAGAAAATCCTCTAGCATTTCTCGATAATGCAAAAGATTACAAAGATATGACTGACTTTAACCTAGCTGATTATATTGTCAAAGCTGCAGCGTATAGTGGTGGTTCAGGAAAATTTCTTCAGAACGCAAAAGATTATCAAGGTATAAACTGATTAGATCTCGCTTGAACTATTCATTCAGCAGCAGATATAAATCCTCAAGCATTCTTGGAAAATGCACAAGATTATAAATGAATATTTGAAAATAAAAGATTAGCTTGAGAAATACGTTTAGCATTAGAAAAAGCACCAGGAACATTTCTTGAAAATTATTGAAATTACAAAGACATTCTAAATGAAGAACAAATGATAGATTGTATAAGCAGATGTGCCACAGTTGATGCAAGAACATTCCTATATCTTATACCAAGTTATATAACAATGGAACCAAAATGGTTTATAGAAGGGTTAAAACAAGCTTGAAAACTAGATCCTAATACTCTCTTAAGAGAAAATATACTAGCTGAAATAGATAAATTTAAATCATTAATTACTAATGAAAATGACCCTAAAGCTATAGTTGATACAATAGATGAAATTATCTGAAACAATCTAGTAGCATTTTTAAACAATCTTACTCGAAATTTAAAATGAAATTGATGTTATCTAGAAAATGTTATATGAACAGAGAAGCTTTATAAAAATTTATCAGAATGAGCTGATAAATTTCCTGATTTATTTTTACAAATAAAAAATTTAGATAAATTTCGATTTCCATTAGATAGTACACGAGAAGATGAAAGCGGTAAAATACACTATTTTAATATGTTAGAAAAAATTGAAAACGCAGCAGAACAAAAACCTAAAGTATTCTTAAATAATATACGAAGAAATTATGAATGATGAACATGATGAACAAAAGAACATACATTTATTTTTCAAAAATTATTACAGTGAAGTTTTCTACAAACTATAGAATTAGCAATAAAAAAAGAACCAAGTTATTTTTTAGCAAACATTGCTGATTCAAAAGAATGGAATACAGGAATAATAAATTATAATGCAAATGAAAAAGAACAAAGTTTTAATCCATCACAATTCAAAAAAGTAGCACAAGATGCATTAGACGGAATGAAATAATAGAACTAAAACAATTATTTAACAAAATAATTATAACCAAAAGACCATGACAAAAATCATGGTTTTTTTTAATTAAAAAACTCCGCAATAAACGGAGAATTTAAACAAAATAGTTTTAATAAGTGGGTCTAATTATAAGAGCATTCACATAATTACCCATAAGAAATAATCCATATTGAGACATCTGCCTAACTTCAGTAATTGCTTCATCTAAAGTAAAGTCTTTGCCTTTTATCTGACAATAGATTTTTTTATGATACTTACCTCTTTCCTGTTGCATATGATGAATATAGTCCTCTTTTAGGGCAGATAATATTCTCATAACCATTTTTCCCTCTTCAGGGTTTGCATTTTCCAAATTTTCCATTTTTTTATTTTTTTTGCAAACACATATAGATATTTTCGCATAAATTGCAAATATATTAAAGTTTGCATATTAATTTTTTTTCAATAAAAATCTTCTTAACTTTATGCACTATACTTATTTATGAACTACGAATTATTTGAACACAAAAAAGACTGAATAAATAAAAATATATTTTTGCTAGATATGACAAAAGAACTTGATCATAATTTTTCTCAATTGATGCTAAAATGATTAACTAAATATATACATGAAAATAAAAAAATCTGAATTATTATGAATAAAAAATGATATTCCAACGGTATCATATGTAAAGATTGTGGTCATATACCACAATGTACAAAGTGTTCTGTAAGTATAAATTATTATAAAATGCCAAGTTGAGAATTGGCTTGAATGTGTCATATATGCAAATCACAATATAATTTTCCAAATAAATGTGATTGATGTTGATCTACCAAAATAAAAGATTTTGGAATCTGAACACAAAAATTAGCAGAATTTATCAAAAATGAATTTTGAATAGTAAGTACTATAATTGAGTCTGGAACTGTAAATTCCTCAAATAAAATAAAAAAGATTATGGATACAATATTAGGAATCGAAAATTCTCCACAAATAGTGATATGAACTTCATTACTTTGTCAACCCATAAAAAATTATAATTTTGACCTTATCATATTTTTAAACGCAGATTTGTGATTGAGTATACCAGATTACAATTCATCAGAAAAAAATTTTTATTTTCTATATGAGGCATTTACTAAGCATAACTGTCAAAATTTTATAGTACAGACATTTAATCCTGATCATCATAGCATACGCCAAGCATGTAAATTGAATAAAGAATGATTTTATGAAATAGAAAATCAATTTAGAGAAGCCAATGATTACCCACCATTCAAAGA
>JBAQPP010000039.1:0-12027 GCA_049305865.1 Candidatus Absconditicoccaceae bacterium | reverse complement strand
CTTTATAAAAATGAAATAGAAGAAAGGCTTTTCAATAAAGTAGATAAATTATATAAAGAACTACTCTATCTCAAAGAAAAATATCAAATCCAAGATATAGAGATATATTCTACTCCGCCCATGATTTACAAAATATTCTGAAAATACAGGTATAACATCATCCTTAAATGATCTGGCATTAGAAATTTTATGGATATAGTCTATACAAAGCTCAAATTAAACCAGAATTGATTTAAGATAAATCGACAAGCAGAAAGTATTGTATAATATTTCATAAATTGTCAAGTTCTATTGCTTGTAAATGAGTCAGATTTTGCTTAGTAAGCTTTTTTTTTTATAATTAATATGTGTTTTACAACATGTAAAAACAAAAATACAATGATAGATAAAATCAATAATATTGTAATAGACACTGACTATTCAAAAACCATACCCGGTAGCTGATATGTAAACTTTGTAGTTCCAGTAGTCAAAAAGGAATGATTTTTTGATAAAATATTAAATTTATTATTTTGATGATGATCAAAAACAAAAAAAATCCCTGGATTAAAAAAAGCTCCAGAACCCAAGCCAGAAAATAATCTTATCAAAGATAAAGATCTCAGAGATCAAGTTAAATATATTTTAGAATTACCAGATTCTGAATACAACGATAAAATGCTTACTAGTAAATTAAGAGAATTTATATGAGAAGTGCAAAACCATTACAATTCAACAATATGAGATTATAAATCACATATAGCTCCATCATATCGAGAATTTAAATGAAATCAGTTTAATGTTTGATGATTACTTGGTAAATCTTATTATGCCCAAAGTTATCCATCTTACATAGATGCACTATGGACAAGAGATTTGTTATGATTTCATGGTAAACGAGATATGACATTTTTCATTTATCCAGAAGATGATGGATCTATGCAATCTATGTTAAAACAAAGAGCAACTCAACTAAAAGCTGAAATATCTGAAAGTATGCAAAAATGAATAACACTAGATAAAGAAATAGAACAACAATACAGGGATGTTGAGATGATAAGAGAAAAACTTACTACTCACGAGGAAAGATATTTTGAAACGGCATTTTATACCAATCTTTATGAAGAAACTGAAGACAAGTTGAAAGAATTATGAAAAAAATATGAACAAAAAATATCATGATATTGAATCAGAATCAAAAACGCCGTTCAAAGAATGGATGAATGATTCAATTCTAGTTTACCTGTTTGCCAAGATGAGTTATGAATAGTTAGAAGCGCGATTACAGCATCATTAGCATGAAGTTTCCCATTTATATCAAACGACATGGTAAGCAATACATGAATACTTTATTGAGTAAATTTACATACTTGATGATTGGTTATTTTTGATAGATTCGACTCTAAATTGCCAAATATGAATAGTGTTGTACTTGCAACTTCATGAGCATGAAAATCATTCACAGTAAAATTAGAAATTTTAAGGTATTTAATAAACTGAATTGATGTATTGGTAATTGATCCAGAAAACGAATATAAAAGTTTATGTGAAAAAGTAGGTGGTACATACATCAATATTTCAACAAGCTCACAACAACATCTAAATCCATTCGATATCCCTCCAAGAATAGAAGACATCGAATATTGAAAATGAGATCTATTGAGAAGCCAGATAATGAATCTAATATGATTCATAAAACTTTTAATATGAGAGACCAATACAGAAGAAGAAGCAATTTTGGATAAAGCTATTCAAAGTACATATTCTTTAAAATGATTTTCAATCAACGATGAAAGTTATGAAGGTAAAATACCACCAATTATGGAAGATCTTATGAATACATTAAATTGAATGCAATGATGAGAGACAATGTGATTAAAACTAAGTAAATATGTAACATGAACATTTGGTAAAGTATTTAATGACTATACAAACATAGATATAAATAGCAAAATAACAGTTATAAGTATAAGAGATCTTGAAGATGCTCTCAAAACTCCTGCAATGTTTAACGTATTAAATTTTATCTGGACCAAAATTAGAACTCATAAAAAAAGAAGACTACTGGTTTGTGATGAAGCATGGATTATGCTACAAAGTGAAATATCAGCAAACTTCCTTTTTGGACTTATCAAAAGAGCTAGAAAATACTGATTATGAATTACTACAATATCACAAGATATAGAAGATTTTATAAGAAGTAAGTATGGTAAACCTATAATTTCCAATTCAGCATTACAGATACTTCTCAAACAATCTACAAGTTCTATCAAATCTCTCAATACGCTTCTATGATTATCTGAAGCTGAACAACAGAGATTAGTATCTTGTTGAATATGAGAATGACTAATGTTTGCCGGCAACCAACATGTTTCTGTAAAAATATTAGCATCTCCCAAAGAGAAACAATTTATTACAACAGATATCAAATAATTTATCTAACTATAACAAAATGGAAGATAACATCATGAACAACAATAAAATTCAGTTAGCATTGTCCTCAATAATGTTTTTTTCTCCATTAGTAAAAAAAACTCTACAACAAGATGATCATCAAATACAAGATAAAAAATTTATAGAGTGATACATAAAATATTGAAATATTAATTTAATAATATTAGCAATAATTGTAATTTCATGAACCACATCATATTTTATTGAAAGTAATATTATTTATTTAATATACCAGATCAGTTTACGGATACTTACATGATTAATTATAATAGGGACATTCTTTATAATAAAAACTTTATTAAATTATAAGATACCATTATCATGAAAAATATAATAAAAAAAATCTGAATATTTTCTTTACTCATATGCTTAATATATTCTCATGTTCAAGCATGATGTTCTGATTTGATTATAAAAAGTTTAAGTAACGATAAAGACTATGCAATCAATTCAAGTCCAATTATAAATATAACAATATTCAATCCATCAACAACAATATGTAATCAATCTTTTTCAGCATGATTCATTTCTTGTTCACGAAACTGATCAACAGTTTTTCAATCAAATGCAATATCAACATTTGTATTAAATGCATGATCACAGACAATTGCATGAAATTTAAAATTATCAAATTCTATAACTACAGAGAAATGAGAAAAAAGTATAAGTTGTAATTTGAGTAATAATCCATCCTGAACAAATACATGATTCACAATAAACGTCGAAGAAGCTAAAAGGTTTGACGCTGCTTTAAACAAAAGCATATTACCTATAAAATGAAATTTAGATGCTGCAGAATGAAGCACATGAATACAGTGAATACAAAATTTTATATTCAAAAAAATAATGGACATAGTATTTCCCATAATATTAGTAGTGGGATTACTTACAGCTATGATATGATTTTATAAATTATTATTTAGTGGATCAGAAGATGCTGCAAAAGATTGAATAAAGTTTATAACATATTGAGTCTTATGAATAATCATAATTACAAGTGCAAAATATATTTGATCAGTCCTATTTAATGATCTCTTTGCATCATGAAATATGTCAACAATGTCACCGGTAGATATAGCTCAACAATTATATGAAAAGATAGCTTTCCCATTTATTAAAATAATAATATATTTGGTATTATGATTTTTATTTATCACACTAGTATTTCGTGTCTTCACTTTCATCATGTCATGAGATGATTCAATAAAGAAAAAAGCATGATGAATAATCTTACGAGATGTTATAGCAATGCTTATTATTATATGATCAAAACAGATTATAGAAGCAATTTATGGTAAAAAAGATCAAGTCCTTAACGTAAATGCCCAAAATCTTTGAGATATATGAACATGAATATTGGCTGATAAAAACATACCTATTTTATATACAGTCATAAGCTGGATATTATGACTTGCCGCCTTAGTGATATTGATAATCATAATCGTACAGAGTCTACAATTATTACTCAAACCAGATGATGCAGATAAAATAAAGAAAATCAAAAAAAGCATAATCTATATTTTCATATGAGTATTGATTATATGAACATGATATATTTTAACCAATGTGTTAATAATTAATTAATTACTTAAGTGGAACATTCATATATTTTACAACAAAAAACACTATCAAAGCTACAACTACAAAATCTATTAAACTAGACAAAACCTTACCATATAAAATTCATTTATAAGAAAGATCTCCCATTTCTTTCACTTTTAATTTAGTAAGAATAGGATTTAAAATTAAAGGAGTAATTAGATTGTCTATAAGTGATTTTACAAGTTCACCTACTTTAACACCTATAAGTAATCATATAGCCAATCATACAACATTATATTGATTTAAAAATGCTAAAAATTCTTGTACCATTATATATAAGTTATATAAATAAATTTATATAAAATATAAAAAATCTGATAAATTAATCAATATTGAATTTTAATATTAATTATCTATATTTTACACTAAGAATCCTAGATTCTAATCTCTGAAAAGAGAATAAAAAACAAGTATAAACAAAATGGAAAATTATGTAGAAACAATCCAAATGACAATTAAGTTTTCTAGCAAGGCTATCGAGAATTTAGAAAATCATGGAATTTATGAATTCCAAAGAAATGAAATGAAATCAGGTATATACGAAATATGTATCTGCAGAAGCCACCAAACAGACGATATCTTGATGTTTGCACAAAAAGAAGGAATAAATCACCTATTCACCTTTGTAATACCATCAGAAATCAGAGAAATTAAAATCGGAAAAACAATTTTAAGTATTAGATGTTTATAACAACATTTAAAAACTCTAGATTATGAAATCTTCACAATAAAAATACCTTATGTTTGTCATAATGGTATTTTTTTAAAATAAAAATAAATCTAATTAGTTAAATAAAAAATATTCAAACCCAGTTCTTAAAAGTCTCTTGAAAGATGATAAAATATATTTAAATGTGTATCATATAATATTTTTTTTATTTTCTTACAAAAAATTATGGATTTTGCATTAGAAGCATCTGGTGTATTGTTGACATGAAACATAGACCCTATAGCTATACAAGCAATGGCCTGATGATTATGAGCTATATTTGGATGATTAGCTTTTCTATGGGGAATTATCTACTTAGCAATAATTGTATTTATGATTATCTCATTACGAAAGGTATTTGAAAAAGCAGGTAAACCATGACGGGGTGTTTTTATACCATTTTATAATCAATATTTGATGTTAAAAATAGCTGGTAGACCATGATGACGATTACGACGAATTTTAATTCCACCAGTATTTGCAATTATCATGATTGTAACATTGTTTGATATAGCAGAAAGATTTGGTAAGCACCGAGCTTTTGGATTATGATTACGATTCATACCTATAGTATTTTTCCCTATATTAGCATTTGATAAATCTATAAAATATACTCCAAAGAAATAATTTTTATAATAAAAAAGCAAAAAAAACCTGAGTTTACTATACTCCATTTTAATGGAATTTCAGTCTCAGGTTTTTTATTTTAAAAAATATTATCTATTTTTTTCACATACTACAATATATCAAGATAGCATAGATTTTTCATAAACAGGAGTAAGATATATATCAAAAAAACAATTTTCAGCTATACTTTTTATTTCATCAATTTTATGTTTATACATTTTTATCTTAAAAGAACCTCAATCTAATTTCCACAAAAACTCACGATTTTGTAGAAAATATCAAAGAACAAGTTTTCATCATAGTTTTAAAATTCTATATGTTTCCATAAAAAAATTCTCCAAATCCGATAGATGTTCAATAACAAAAAAACTTACAGCTAAATCAAAAGAATCTGACTTAAACGGCAGTTTTCAGTCCAAATCACATATCACTTTTTCTACCTTACCAGGATATTTTTTTAAAATTTTTTCAGATATATCACAAGCAATATATTTATTATAGTTTAACTTACTAAGCTTTTGTCGTAGTCTACCATCTCATCCTCACAGATCTATAATATCAATTTTATCGTAAGATCTTTGTAGAAAACTATTAAAATCTATTCTATAAAAATTATCAAGCCAAGACCAATATTTTTTATATTCACTTACAGCCAAATCATATCCTTGTTTGGGATCCAAAACTTTTACATGTACTTTATTATATCACATAAGGAAATATTATATTATTCCTAAAAAAATTTCTTTTCTATGTCGACTTGTTCTTTAGAGCTATCAACAAATCATTTTATTTTTTCC
Source organism: Candidatus Absconditicoccaceae bacterium (assembly GCA_049305865.1). GTDB lineage: Bacteria > Patescibacteriota > Gracilibacteria > Absconditabacterales > Absconditicoccaceae > UBA6263. The sequence goes on along the minus strand of JBAQPP010000039.1, from coordinate 5,859 downwards.
TCTATATCTGGATTTGGATTTTGAAGAAATTTAGTTAATTCGCTAGTCTTTTCAGCTGCTTTTTTGATATGTACATAGTACTTACTAAGCTCAGAAACCACGCCACTTAAATCATCATTTTTATCAAGCAGTTCAGAAACTTTTTCTTTTAGGATAGTATTTTGTTGTATATATTCTTCAAGATCATTATTAAGATCATGAATTTCTTTATTAGCTTCTTTTAAATTACTCCTAAGTTCATTTATAACATCCTTATGTTGATATCTAAAATAAAATACCAAATATCATAAGGCAATTCAGACTATAAATCCCAAAATAATATACCCAGTCATATTATCTAATAATTAATAACTAAAAATTAACTTATCAGCTTATTGCTGGTAATAATTTTGATTAATTTTTATCAATATTTATCTACATAAATATGTTCTAATCATTTATTTTTCAAAATCAACAAAAAAACCCCTCATGAAGAGGAGCTTTTTCGTAGCTACGACTAGTAAAAATTATTTTACTGCCTTTTTGAAATCAGCACCAGCTTTGAAAGTAACAACCTTCATTGCAGGAATTTTAATTTTTTGTGATGGATTTTGTGGATTAACACCTTCTCTAGCTTTTCTTTTAGAAGCTTTGAAAGTTCCAAATCCTTGTAATCTTACTTCACCTTGTTTTTTTACACCTCCAATAACTGTTTCGATGAAAGCGTTTACCAATTCAGCTGCTAATTTTTTTGAAACTCATAAATCATCAGCTAAAGAAGCAATAAGAGCTGTCTTTGTCATTTTGTACTATTTAGCAAATAAAAAGAAGTACATTTGTTGTACAATGACGATAATAGCACTAAGATAGGCTATTTCAATAGATTTTTAAATGTTTTTTAATAAAAATGACTTGACTATAAATAAGAGAAAGTATAGGTTAAAAGCCATCTTTACTAAAAGCTTAAATATACCATCAGCACTAAAGATTGACACATTTTTATTTAGATATATAATATATTAGTAATATGCTAATTATTGCTCTCTAAAAGCGACTTTAAATACTTTATAGCTCTTGAAATTTTTTGTCTAATATTTTCTTGGGAAAGTCACAAAATTTTTTCTATTTCGTCATTATTTTTTTCTTCAATAAATTTTAGATATATTATATCTTTACTTAAATCATCCAACTCTTTTATTGCGACCTCTATCTGTTCAAATTTAAAATTTTGCTCCAAAATCAAAGTTAAATCTGTTTCATCAGCTATTTGGTCTGCAAAAGAATCTCAGGCATCTTCTTTATCTAAACTAGAAAAAGAAAGATCGTTATTTTTTTTCAAAGCATCTTTTATAGTATTTTTTAATATAGTCCAAATATATGCTGGGAAAGATAATTTTTCATCATATTTTTTTACAGCATCCCATACCTTAACATAAAAATCTGATATTATATCTTCTATATCTTCTTTGTTAAAATAATAATTAGAATTTATATAACGAAAAAAAACATCTACAGTTTTGATATAGAAAGTATTGAAAGCATTGTGATCTTGTTTTTTAAGTTCTTTTATAAACTTTTCATCAAAATCTAACATTATATTTTATTCACATCTAAACATAACTACTGATATTACAGTACAATTTTTTTACAAGTAGTAATTTATTTTAATCAAAATTCATCCATTTTTCAGAGGCTAGATCATTTTTTGGATTATAATTTCATGTGTTCATTGATCTTTCAAAAATTCTGATTTTATTCATCATACACAAGTCAAAACGTCCTGATAATTTCATTTTTCATCAACTGGTAAATCTACAAGTGGAACGGATATCTTGCCGATATCTATAAATTCACCGCCACTTACTATTTTACAGGCACACGCAAAACATGCTCACATACCACAAGATACTGGTATATCTATATTATTTTTTGATGCCATTTTGGAAAAACTTATATTATCCTCTCCATTAAATTCTCATACCAAAACTCCATTCGAGTCATTAATTTTAACTTTCACTACCATTTTAAAATTATAAATTATAAATACGACGCCTAAAGTTCTTTTCAAAACTTTAACATAATTTTTATCTATAGAAATTTTCTTGAAATTACTATATGATAAATTTAACTACCGACAGACAGACTATTAATTAACAATTGTTTTGCTTCTTCAAGTTGATTATCTGATCAATCTTTTTGATATTTTTCTATGTCAAATTCTATAATAACATTTGGAGTGACTCATATTTTATCTATATTTTTTCATTGCGGTGAATATCGTTTTCATATAGTATATTTTAATGTAGCTCAATCATCAAAATCTTTTATAGTTTGTATAGATCATTTACCAAATGTTTGAGTTCATATCAATTGAATTCATTTTTGTTCTTGTAGAGCCATTGCTATAATTTCTCAAGCAGAGGCTGTCATACCATCTACAAGGACCACTGTAGGCAAAGATCCCAAATCTTCATATCATTTAGAATAATAATTTTCATCTCAAAAAGTTTTATATTTTGCCGTTACTATCAATTTACCAGACGGAACAAAATGTGATGTAATCTCTACAGCAATAGGTAAAAATCATCAACCATTTCATCTCAAATCTAATATAATTCACTCTACTTTTTGATTTGTCAGATTTATAATTTCTCTCTCAAAAATATTTTCAGTTTCTTCTCATACCATATAAATCTCCAAATATCACAATTTACGTCAATTTTTTTCAAAGACTTTACTTACAACAGAAGGAACAATCAATTTTTCTCTCATTACTTCTCTTTCTAAAATCTCTCTTTTTCAATCTCTATTATATCTCTCTATCATCAATCATACTTTTGTTCCTTTAGGTCATCTAATCTTATCAACAGCTTCGTCTACAGACATTTTTTCTGTATATCAAGAATTTATCATTACGATACGATCAAGTGGTTTTAATCACGCTTTAAAAGCTGGCGAGTCCTTAAGAACTTCTTCTATCATAACATAATAATCTTTTTTCATCACATAAGCTCATATTCATTCAAAATCTGATTCTCACTTAAGATCTTGTTGAAAGCCAGAAGATTGTTGATTATCCATATAAACAGTATATGGATCGTCTATAGCATTTACATAAGCAGCTAAAGCACTATCAATCATAGATTTTTCTCAACTCAGTAACAAAACTTGATCATAATACTCTCTTTTTAATACTTTTAAAACATCTTCAAAACGAGAATATTTCTGCTGTAGTGTGGTTACTCATGTATTATTTTGAGAATTATTATAATTATATAAATTGAAATTATCTTTAAATTTGAATATCAATCATCATACTAAAACTCCTAATAAGAATAATACAATCAGATTTATTTTTTTCATTTAATTTTTTACTTTATAAATTTGTTACGCAACAAAACTTATTTTTAATTATTTGTCACATTTTCATAGACTTGAATTATAGTGTTGTCCTTGACAAATACAACATCAAGTCTGATATCTTTATCTATATTTTGCTTAGCTATATAATCTTCAATCGATCTTTCAAGAAAATAAATTTTCTTAGGATTAACACATCATTGTATATCATCCAGACTATCAACAACTTTAACTTCTATAAATACCACTTCTTTTGTATTTTCAGCAACGATATCTATTTCTCATCATTTTATAGTATAGTTTTGACTCAAAATATTATAAAATTTACTACGATAATAATCAGCTACTATCTTTTCTCATTTATATCATTTTTTCTTTTTATAATCTCACACCTTAATGTAAAATTTATAAGTTAAAGTTTATCATAACAATTCATTTACTCTATCTCGATTAATCAAGTTCCATAAATTATTTACATATTCTATTCTACGATTTTGATAATTTAAATAATATGCATGTTCTCGCACATCTATAGTCAACAAAGGAATAAGTCATTTTGTAATGGGACAATCAGCATTTGAAGTATTTATGATTTCAATATCTCAAATTTTATTTTTTACAAGCCAAGTTCGACCAGAACCAAAATTTCATACAGCAGAATTTGTAAGGTTTTCTTTAAAAATATCGAAAGATCAGAATTTTTCTTCTATTTTTGATAAAATGTTTCCACTAGGCACTGTTCATCATTGGATAAGTCAGTCTCGATAAAAAGTATGATTCCATATCTGAGCAGCATTATTGAAAATAGCTCAATTAGATTTTAAAATAATTTCTTCCAAGTTCATATTTTCAAATTCAGTTCATTTTATAAGTCCATTTAACTTATCTACATATCATTGGTGATGTTTTGTATAATGAAATTCAACAGTTCTAAGGTCAATATATGGTTCCAAAGAGTTCATTTCATAGGGTAATTGTTTTAATTCTATCATTTTTATAATTTTCAAAAAACTAAAATATTAAATATTTGTGAAACATTAGTTTTATATATAACAGGATATTAAAAGTCAGAAGCAATTTTTCAATAGATTTTTAGACTACAAAACAGCATATTCATATAATTGTATAATTTTATTTAAAAACGTCAATACAACATATAAAATACAGGCTCTTTTTTTTGATAAAATCTATCTCCAGGATATAATTAAGTAACAAATTTATTTATAAATTTATCCAAATGAGCTTCAATTCTTATAAACCATTCAAAAGAAAAAATCTATTCCCCAAATTTACAATAGTATTCTTACTTGGTATGTTTTTTGTTTTATTTTTCACAAACGCGTTTACTATCGTTACGGGTATAGAAAATGCTAGCCAATATATAAAACAGATAATACTCACAAATGATTGATCAACTAAATGAGCAACCTGAGTAATTATAGATTGAAATATATCTTGAGGTCGTATATGATCAGATCTATACTGTACATTGGATTTCTCAAAATGTGTAAACATAAAAGGTATAATAAGTACTTGAGATCTTGGTAGCCTATGAATAATAAAAACTTGAGATTTAGCGACATTCAAACTAACAGAAATAGATCCGTTGATTAGCAATCTTTCATGAAAAATCACTACAATATCATGATCACTATCAACATATGCAAAAACAAGTGATTTAGATGCATACGCGCCACTAACAGAATTATCAAAATATGTACAAAGCACTACATTATCATGATATGCAACAACAGGTGAATTAAAATTTTTAGCAGATGAGATATTAAGACTAGATAGAAACATAGATGCTATTGCAGCAGCTTCATGTGAAGTATGATGAGTATGTAGTGGAACAGGTACCCTTGAAAGAAATTAAATACAAATCAAATAATTCAAAGTCAATTCTATAAATTTTAATTACACAATTTCAGATCATATTTGATTATTTTCAATCCATTCAATATTCTTAGCCTTTGTTACACCGATTAAATCGTCGGTGTAATTTTTTATAATTCCCAGATAATTCAACGGCCCCTTGATAATCAATTTATCTAATTCTGCTCACATAGAAATTTGTTTTTCTGTCTTATATTTTCTCACATATTCCACTATATCCAAAAATAAATTAAAATCAGATTTAATTTTTTCTTTATCATCTATCTTTATATAATCATTTACATCAGGATATTTTGAAATATTTACAGATTCAATAGATTCAAATTGTTTGAAATAATCTTGATAAATTTCTTCTGCAATATGAGGCATATAAGGAGCAATCAGTCTAATAATAGCATAATACACTTGGTACAAAGTCCACTGTGCAGCCTGTTTTTTTTCTTCTCCATTTTCAAAAAGTTCTGGTTTATACAATCTCACTTTTATCATCTCTAGATAATTATCACAAAAATCTTTCCAGAAAAAATCTTCAAAATGTATTTTTGCTAGACCATATTCATATTTATCCAGATAACTTCTCATAACCAAAATTGTTTCTTGTAATCTAGTAATAATCCAGTCATC
>JBAQPP010000038.1:0-86602 GCA_049305865.1 Candidatus Absconditicoccaceae bacterium | reverse complement strand
CTAGGGGATCTCGTCATATTATTAAGGGAGCTATCGGTTGTAGTGATAGTTTCTTTCCGTTCCCTGATGGTCCTCAAAAACTTATCAAAGCCGGTGTAGAAATTATCTTTTCTACGAGTGGTTCTCTAAATGATCAGCTAACGATTGATCTGTGGGTGGAAAAAAATATTTTATTGTTATTAATTCCAAATAATATTGCCAGAATGTTTTTTGGCCACTAATTATTTGAAATATTGCTTAAAGTCCGTGGTTTTTTTAACTGCGGATTTTTTTATAAGCTGTATTTTGTAACTTGACTTTTTTGGTATAATGTATAATATCTGTAAACATAAAAACAAAACAATAAAACAACCTAAAAAACAAAAAAGAAATGAAAAATAAAAATATGATTAGATCTATTATTGTAGGTACGGGCTCCTATGTCCCGCCTAATATTATTCCAAATTCATATTTCTTGGACCATCAGTTTTATGATGCTAATGGAAATATTCTTCCACAATCAAATGAGGAGGTTATAAACAAATTCCAGGAAATTACTGGGATTAATTCTCGGAGGTATGCAAGCGCAAACTTTGTTGCTTCTGACTTGGGGTTTTTTGCAGCACATAGTGCTTTGGAATCTTCTGGTATTGATCCCGAAAGTTTGGATTATATTATTGTTGCTCATAACTTTGGCGATGTGAAATTTGATAATAGAAAATCAGATTTTGTCCCAAGTTTAGCTGCAAGGATAAAGTATAAGCTTGGAATAAAAAATCCTAAGTGTATTGCTATGGATTTACCATTTGGTTGTCCAGGCTGGTTACAGGGAGTGATCATGGCAGATTATATTATCCGTTCAGGAGATGCGAAGAGAGTTATGGTTATTGGTACGGAAACATTATCACGTGTTTGCGATCCACATGACAGAGATTCTATGATTTATGCTGATGGATCTGGTGCTTCCATTTTGGAGGCTTGTAGTGTGTCTTCTGAAATGCAAGATATGCCTGATGGGTCTGAATGTCCTATATCAAAAGTATCTGATAATCATGTGGGTGTTTTATCTCACTCTGTGAGATCTGACACTATAGATCATTCTCAACTTTTGTGGATGGGAAAGTCTTACAATCCAGATTATTTCGGTGACGATCTTTTCCTCAAGATGAAAGGATCTGAACTATATGCTTATGCCTTAGATAATGTGCCAATAGTTGTAAAAGAAGCTTTAGATAAGGCCGGGTTAACTTTGTCTGACGTTAAAAAACTTCTTATCCATCAAGCGAATGAAAAAATGGATAATAAAATTTTACAACGTGTCTGTAAACTCTACGGAATCAAGGAAATTCCTTGGCATATTATGCCGATGACTATCCATGAATTTGGCAACAGTTCAGTAGCGACTATTCCTACTTTACTTGATTTTATCATGAAGGGACAACTTGAAGGACACGAATTTAAAAGCGGAGATATAATTGTATTTGCCTCTGTTGGGGCTGGTATGAATATCAATGTTGTTGTATATCGTATCCCATAATTACTTATTTAATTTTTGAAAAATTCCCAGGTTTTTTACCAGGGAATTTTTTTTAATTGAAATTTTTTAATAGATATGTATTTTTCAAGTATTATTTAATTAAATATTTATAAATGGATAAATCTCTCAGGATTAAATTAATTAAATTAGCAAAATCTTATGTGAAAAATGATGATCCTTCTCATGATTTTCAACACTCATTACGTGTATTGGCAAATGCTGAACGTATATCAAAAATTGAAAAGGCTGATTTAGATATCTTAGTTCCTGCTTGTTTATTCCATGATGTAATAAATCATCCAAAAAATTCTTCTCTTGCACAATTTTCTTCTAATGAGAGCGCTGAATTTACTAAAAAAATCTTATCTAACATGAAAGAATTTCCTAAAAATAAAATTAAAGACGTATATACAGCAATTCAATCTTGTTCTTTTAATAAGGGTATTTTGCCAGATCTTTTAGAAGCAAAAATATTACAAGATGCCGATGGTTTAGAAGCAACGTGAGCTATTTCTATAATGAGAACATATGCTTCTACATGACAGATGAAAAATCCATTTTATCATCCTACAGATCCATTTTGTAAAAATAGAAAAGCAGATGCTCATGCTTATGCTTTAGATTTATTCTTTGTTAGGCTTCTTAAAATAGTTGAAAGAATGCATACTAAAACTGCAAGAATTATTGCCAAAAGAAGAACTAAATTTCTTCAATATTTTTTAGAGGAATTTAGTTTGGAATTAAAGTGAAAATAAAAAAAACTATTTCGTAAAGAAATAGTTTTTAATGATAATACTTATTGGCATCTATAATTCCGCTTTAGCGGGACTCCTTTTAGTAGTATTTGTTCTACTTATCAGCGTCTATAACTTCACCTTCTGCTGCTGTCTCTTCTTTTTTTTCAATTTCTTGATCTGGATTTGGGGCTTCAGAAGATGGGGTAGCTTGATATTTTTGGAATAGAGTTTGAAATTCTTTATTTACTCTGTCTATTTCTGCATCTATTTCTTCTTTAGTTACATCTGGTTTGTCTTTTACTGCTTTTCAATCTGCTATTAGTTTATTTATTATTTCTTTTTCTTCATCTGGTATCTTATCTTTTTGTTCGCTCATCATATTTTCAATCTGATACAATAATCATTCTAATGTATTCTTGGATTCTACTATTTCTCTTCTTTTGCGATCTTCTTCTGCAAATTTTTCTCATTCAGCTTTTGCTTTTGTAATTTCTTCATCAGATAGATTAGTTGCTCACTGGATTGTAACGTCCTGTTTTTTTCAAGTGGATTTTTCTTGAGCTGTTACTTTGAGTATTCAGTTTGCATCGATATCAAATGTTACTTCTATCTGTGGTTGTCATCTTCTCATCATAGGTATTCATTCTAGATTGAATGTTCCTAATGATTTATTATCTCTTGAAAACTGTCTTTCTCATTGAGTCACATTGATAGTTACAGCTGCTTGGTTATCTGCCGCTGTTGTATAGATATTTGATTTTTTTGCAGGTATAGTAGTATTTCTAGGTATCATTACATGAGCCAATCATCATTCAACTTCTACTGCTAGACTGAGTGGAGTAACATCAAGTAATAAAATATCTTTTACGTCTCATTGTATGATTCATCATTGAATGGAAGCTCATTGCGCTACAGATTCATCTGGATTTACAGTAGCTTTTGGTTCTCTATCAAAAATTTCCTTTATCAATTTGGGTACAAAAGTCATTCTTGTAGATCAACCAACCAATATAATTTCGTTTATATCACTAGTACTTAACTTGGAATCTTGAAGAGCTTGTTTTAATGGGCTTTTACATCTTTCTATAAGATCTTTACTTATATTTTCCATCTGAGATCTAGTCAAACTGTCTTCTAAATTTCTTGGTAATCAATCAGGTCATGTGATAATAAATGGTATAGATATTTCTGTCCTTTCTACTGCAGATAATTGTTTTTTAGCTTTTTCTGCTTCATCTTTGATTCTTTGCATTGCCATAGGATTGGTTTTGAGATCTATTGATTCTTTCTTTTTAAAATTATCTACTATATAATCTATAATTCTTTGATCAAAATCTGTTCATCATAGATGAGTATCTCCACTTGTTGAAAGTACTTGAAATGTTCATTCGCTTCATATTTCTAATATTGTGATATCAAATGTACCTCATCATAGATCAAATACAGCTATTTTTTCATCTTTATTTTTTCATTCTCCATAAGCTAGAGATGCTGCTGTAGGCTCATTTATAATTCTTTCAACTTTTAGACCAGCAATTTCTCATGCAGCCTTAGTTGCGTTTCTTTGAGAATCATTAAAATAAGCTGGGACTGTAATTACTGCTTGAGTAATATGTTCTCCCAAAAATTTTTCAGCATCTTCTTTTAGTTTTTTTAAAATAAACGCTGAGATTTGTTCTGGTTTATATTCTTTCCCGTCTATTAAAATCAATATTCATCAATCTGATCATTCTTTTACGTCATAAGGAATATTCTTGAGATCAGCTTTGATTTCAGAATATTTTTTTCAGATAAATCTTTTTACTTCATAGACTACATTTTTTGGTTCCAAAACTGCTTTTCTTTTTGCCATTTCACCTACCAATAATTCATCTCATTTGATATAAACTATAGATGGTGTTGTTCTGTTTCATTCTGCGTTTGCGATTACCTCAGACTTGCCTCACATCATATACGAAATACAAGAATTGGTTGTTCAAAGGTCGATTCAAATAATCTTTGCCATTTTTATAAGATTTAAAATTTAAAAACATTTTATAATATAATTTTTTGGCTTTCATTTTTTGATAGCACGTATATTATAAACATGCTATTAAAAAAATCAAGAGATTTTTTTAATTATAAATATTTTTTAATTAAAATTTGTAAACATTGTTGAATGTAGAGATAATTTCATTAAATATTAAATATTATTTATTTTCTTTTTTTCAAATGCTTTATATTATTTTGTGTGTTTTTTTATTTCTTATCATCGCTTGTCTGATATGGTTCTCTTTTTATATGGTAGTTTCATGCTTTTTGCCAAATAAAAGAGCTCCGTTTGTACCTAGTTTTGATAAGGATTTAAAATTGATGGAACAACTTAATCTAGTGAGATGAAAAAAAATTGTAGACTTGGGTTGTGGTAATGCAAAGGCACTTAGATTTTTTGATTCTAAATTTTGACTTGTAGGCGAGGGGTATGATATAAATATTTTTGCTATAGTACTTGCAAAAATATTTAATAAAATTGGATGATATAAAATCAGCGTTTTTTGGAAAAATCTTTATAAGGCAGAACTTAAAAAATACGATTATATTTATGTATTTTTATTCCCATGACAATTGGCAAATATGGAAGATTGGATATGGAAAAGTATAAAAAAAGATTGTATCGTAATATCCAATTCTTTTTATTTTAAAAAACATAAACCTTTTGAAATTATAAAAAATAAAAAGGGTTATGGAGTAATATATTTGTATAAAAATTAATGTCAAAATTTATTTAATCTTTGAAGTATTGTATTTTTTAATCTAATATTTCTGGTTTAAAATTTCTATTTATTTTTTTTTCTCAATGTTTTTTCTTGCTTATTAATCTTTTTTCATTTTCATGTTCTGGAACTTGTGTATTTATTCTTTCTTCCTTATCTTCCAAAGCTTCAGTTAAAAATTGTATAAATTCTTTGATGACTTTATCTTTGTTTTTTCATTGTGTTCTGTCTTCTTGGCATTCAAGTTCTATTATAGAATTATCGTGATGTAACTGTTTGTGGTGAGCGTGTGCAATGATTTTTTCTTTTTGATTATTATCTAAATATTTTGAATTTTGTATATTAAAAAACAATTGTACTTTTGTTTCTACTTTATTTACGTTTTGTCATCCGTGACCTCATGATCTTGCTGTTTTAAATTCTATTTCATGTTCTATGATTTTTTTGATGTATGTTTGTAAATCTATTCACATATGATTTTTCATTTCTATTATTTCTTCATCAGAAAAATTGTGTTTTCATGTATATAAAATATCAAAAAGCTGTTCTTGGGCATCAATTTGCTTTGTTCGTTCATGTCAATCTGAAAGTAAGATTCATTCAGAATTATAATTGATTATTAATTTTTTGTTTTCAAAATCATCATACATTCTTTTTTAGTGAAATATGTAAATAGTTGTAGTCAATATTATAAGTTTACTAGCTATGTCTTCTAGATCTTCTATATATAAAGTATATAGCTAACGTAAAACCAATTATTGCTATGATATTTTCTGTGGGTCATACTTTTGGAACTTTTGGTATTCATGGTTCATCGGGAGTAGATCATCAAGATATTCATGTTACTTGGAATGTATAAATATGTTCTCTTCAACCGTTATCTGGTATGAATTTTACTCTGTGTTCTCAGTTCTCATTTGTTGTGAATGTATATTCTTCATCATTTATATTTGCTGTTCATAACTTTTTATATTCTTCTTTGTCTCGATCTCGTAAAAATATTTCTACTTCATCGCTTCATTCTATAGATATCCATCTAAGTGTGATTGTATTTCAGTTTCTTGTAAAAGAAATATTTGCTAATGACATATCTGCTCATCCTGCATTGTGATCGTTTTCTGGTGTGGTTCAATTTCAATTTATACAATCATTTCATTCTCAGTGTATTCTTGTGCTTAATTTGAAACACATTTCGTTGGATAATTCTCAAAATATTCAATTATTGGCTTCTGGAATAACTAATGCATAATATATCTTATCTCAAGAAAGTTGATCCCCTGGAACAATCAAGTCCATTGTAAATGTGGAACCTGAAGTATCTGTTATATTAAATTGTTTTTCCATACTTTGAGATAATAAGTTTGTATCTGCTTCCATTTCATCTAATGATTTGGGACTATACATAATCCTGTATTTTGTTATCTTGTTTCAAGATCAATCTAATATAAATGGAGATTGGAAAGTGACTTTTTCTGTGGTTATGGCTGATACATCTACAGTATCTGTTATATAACCAAATTCTATATTTTCTCACAAATTATTTATAAAATCTATGAGTCCACTAGAAGCTCATTTTACTAATCATAAAAATAGTAGAGTAGTAAATAATCAAATTATTAGGTGGGTTTTTTTCATTGTAAAATACATCAATATGTAAATATAAGTAAATATTAAACTAAAATCTGATTTTTTCAAGTTTTTTATCTGTTTTATGACAAGACGCTTTGCTTTAATGATTTTAATAAAAAAGCGTATTTACAAATCATATAAAATATATAATTAATGGTTATTAAATATAAAAAATAATAAAATAAATAAAGTTGTGAAACAATATTTGGATTTAAATCCAAATATTCTGAGCTTCGAAATTATGATCCATACCCATACATCAAGGCCGTGACACAGGGTTTAAAAACTGATTATACATATTATTGGATTTTTTATCTGGGAATCTTTTTTATTCTTGCTGTATAAACATTGTTTTGGACCTATATTGCATAGCTTCTGCTAAATGTTGAATTGTAAGTGTTCCATCTCATTGCATATCTGCAATTGTTCTTCCAAGTTTGATCATCCTATGAACAATTCTAGGTGATAGTGTCAATTTATTAGCTGCTTGTGAAAGAAAATCTTTTGATCAACTATCAAGATGTATAAAATCTTCTATGTGTTTTGCAGACATTTGAGAATTGGTATAAATTCAAGTTTTTTCAAATCTTCTTTGTTGTATCTGTCGTGCTTGTATTACTTTCTCTTTGATACTTTGTGAACTTTCAGATGATATTTTATCTAATATTTTTTCTATATTTTCGCGTGGAATTTCCATTATCATATCTATCCTATCAAGTAATGGTCATGATATCTTGCTCTGATATTTTTTTATATCATTTATATTGCATATACAGGCTTTTTCTGGATCTTTGTAGTAACCGCATTTACATGGATTCATAGATCCAACAAACATAAAATTTGCTGGATATTGTATGGTACCAGCTACTCTAGAAATGTTTATTGTTTTATCTTCTATGGGTTGACGTAATACTTCTAGTACTTCCCTAGGAAATTCTGTAAGTTCATCAAAAAATAATACTCATTTATGTGCAAGGCTTACTTCTCATGGAGTTAGATTGGATCATCATCATATTATAGATATTTTGGATGCGGTATGATGTACTTGTCTAAATGGTCTTTGTATTATAAGTGGAGAATCTTTGTTTAATTTTCCTACTACAGAATAAATCTGACTTACTTCAAGTATTTCTTCAAATCATAATGGGGGTAGTATACTTTGTAACGCTTTGGATAACATTGTTTTACCAGATCATGGTGCTCATATCATAATCAGATTATGTAGTCATGCTGCCGCTATTGCAAGAGCTCTTTTGGCAAATATTTGTCATTTTATATGTTCAAAATCGACGTCAAAATTATTATTTCATGAATAAAGATTTTCTATATTTTGTGGGCTATTAATCTTGTTTATATCTTTTCAATTAATAAAAAATTCCAATATTTCTTGGAAGTTTTTTATGGGATATATTGTTATATTTGGTATATATTCTAATTCGTAGATATTATCTTGTGGTATGAAAAATTGACGATATCATTTTTTAATCCCTGATATAACTGATGGCAAAAGTCAATTTACCCTTTTGACTCATCCATCAAGTCATAATTCTCAAAAAAAAAGAGAATCGTTTATAATTTCATGATTGTAAACTTTGCCATCATAAATTAAGAGCAATATAGCTATAGCCATTGGAAGATCAAAACTTGTTCATATTTTTTTTGTATCACTAGGAGATAGATTTAATATAATTTTTCTTTTGGGTAAATCTAAATTTATACTACGAAACGTTGCTCTGATTCTTTCTTTGGATTCTTTGATGGCTGCATCTGGTAATCATATAATTTCTATACCAGGTAGTGACCTATTGGAATCTGCTTCTACTGTAATTTCAAATCATTGTAATCATAAAGTTGTAAATGTTTTAATCTTCTGGATCATTATCTTATCTAATATACTAAATATGTAATATTCGATTATTTTTGTTGTATAATCTTTTTTGTGAGCTTTGCAATAGTATCTGTCAAAAATATATTTGACAAGATTTCTTATTCATTGAAAACAAAAATAAAATAGATAGACTCTGGCCACTTTTATTTCCCTTTTTTGTAAAATGGATTTAGTTGATTTTAAAGTGACTTTTGACTGATTACTAAATGATTATGTTCAACAAAAAATATCTGACTGTAAGAAATTATTAGATCATGATAAATTAAATAAAATAATCGATTATATACAAGTTTTTATGTTTTCCTGATGAAAGAGGATAAGACCTTATGTTTTGTATCTAACATATAAATGATTGGGATGAAAAAATGAAGATGCAATAATGCGTTTTGGTATCATTTTTGAATTGCTCCATAGTATGGCACTAATACATGACGATATAATAGATAAAGCTGATAAAAGACATAACGTTGCCACTATGCATTACTATACTCATAAAATTTTGTGAGAAAAAAATATGCATATTGCTCGATCACAAGCTTTGTTGATAGGAGATTTGTTGTTGTCATGGGTGTATGAGTTACGATATAAAAACCATGATTTTGATGAAGAATTGCTTTATGCTGCAAGACAAAATGTCCATCATATGGTAGAAGAAGTAATACTTGGTCAAATGATAGATGTACATATGATGGTTTGAGAACAAGCAGATGAAAAATTGATAGATAAAAAAAATCAATATAAAACGGCTTCTTACACTTTTACAAGACCTATGTTGACGTGAGCAGTTTTAACTGGGGCAAAAGAAAATGTATTGAGTTTAGTAAAAGAATTGTGAGATTGTATTGGTATGGCATTTCAAGTTAGAGATGATCTCAAGGATATACTTTGAACTGAAATAGATAAACGTCCTTTTTCTGATATACAGGAATGACAACAGACTTATTTTACAAATTATGTATTTAAAAATTGATCTGAAGAAGATAAAGAATTGCTTAAAAAATCATTAGGACAAACGTTAACAGATATTCAGATTAAAGAGCTTCAAAAAATGTTTGATGATAACGGAGCTATCGATTTTGTAAAATCTCTTATAAAAAAATATGCTGAGCAAGCTCAACATATTCTTGATAAAATATCTTTTGAAGACGATACTTCTAAATTGGCTTTTGAAATATTAATTAAAAAAATCTGAAATTTATCTGTCTAGTCCAAACTCAGTTTTTTAAATTGTTCGACTATTTTTTTATGTTTTGTAAATGAATGTCGATAATGGAGTTTGAGTATAAATGTTATCACAAATAAAGTCCGTCATATAACGGCAAAAACTGATATATAGCTTTTTTTTTCGACCTTTTCTTGTATTGTTGGAGTATATATAGTCTCTTCTTCGTTAATATCCTGTAGTTGTGCTGGTATAGCACATCAGAGTTTTTTTAGGATTGATTTTCATGATTTTTGGTATAATCAATCTTCTTGTAGATATATGTTTCATATCAAGGCACATTCTTTTTGTGTTCAACGAAAATTTTCATATCATTTAGAGAGTTCTCTAAATTTAAACGGATCAAGATAATTTTCTAAAATCAATCAAGTAGCTGTTTTTACTTCAAATTGTTCATCATGTGTATTTGCTCATCAGTATTTTTGTTTGTCAGATATAGATATTGAAATAGGGATAACTTTATTTACTGGTAATCGTGTGCGGGGATATACAATAATCTGATCTCAACTCCAAAAAAGTTCATTATCGTCGTATAAATACTCTTGTTTGTTTATATTTAATTTTAGACTTTTCTTGTCTATTCATTTTCAATCGTCTTTGATCTCAAATATAAAACTAGAGTCTAGTGTTATTCAGTTTGTTTTATTTAGTGGTTTAATCATATCTATTATCGGAGGGACAACGTCTGGTTGACATTCCGGAGCTTTTGCGAATGGAATAACAAATGATTTATTTAGAGATATTACTCTTCAGTATTTTGTTGTTAGATATGATCAGTCAGTAAATTCAAATTTATTTTCCGTTATATTTTCATCACTTTTGTAATATAAATTGAATAGGGCAGTTTTTGTGTCTTTAAAATCTTCATTATTTATTTTATTGAATAATATTTTACCATATTCTATACTGTAGTTTGTTGTGTTTGATTGATCTACTGGTACGATTCTTATTATTTTTATTTTTTTTGTGTCATATTTAAGAACCAAATTGATTGTGCTTATATCTTCTCATTTGGATTCAACTACTACATTTGCAATATGATCGCATCATGCGTGTAGTTTATCAGAAGGAGTAAACCTAGCTTCTGGATATGTAGAATTTATATAAATATTAGCAGCATATGTTGGAAAGCCAATTGTAAATCCTAAAATCAGAATTGTTTTTAATAAATTTTTGATTGTTTTCATATTATGTTATAGTTTTTAAAATATACCGAATCGCTTTAAAAATTTTAAACTTCTATACTTTGTTTGAACTTTAAATGCCTAAAATCATCGGTGTAACTTTGACGTTTGAAAATTTTCATAAAAATTTAAATTTTCGTATCGTCTTTGTATATATTATTAATTATAATACTAATTAATTTGATATCAAAGTGATGATGCTTAAGGTATAAAAAAGATTTGACAAAATTTCACGGATATTTTAGGATATTTACTTATGCTAAATATTATTTAGATATATTAATATTTGTATGTTTTAATTTATCGTATAAATTGGCAGATAGGTTGAAATTGAATATTAAAAAAGTAGAAGATACTAAATATAAATGACTTTAGTTTATAATTATAAAATATGGTAGACCAAACTAATCTTCAAAAAATAGAAAATGAGAAGAAATTAAATATTCAAAAAACTATAGATTATCCCATAAAAGGAGCTCTAAAGTGATGAGAGCTTAAAGATACTATTTTATCTCAATGAAAAAACCAAAATATATTGGTTCCCAACCAAGTTTCTATATTATTGGATAAATATGAAAATAGAATTATAAAAAAGAGAAAAATCAATTTATAATTTTTGTGCTTTAAATCTGTGAATATATATTTTTTTATATGAAAAGTTTATATATTCATAACGTGATGATAGTCAGTATCAATCAAATTATTTTTGAAATTATTTTTGATATTTTGGTTTTGTTATAATATTTGTAGAAATTGGTTCGTTGGGATTGTTCTATTATTTTTTTTCAAATTTTACTTTCTATTTCTTTTACTGTATTTTCAAAAGTATTTTTTTCTAGAAAATAATTTTTTGTGTCAGATTGAAAAACTCATTTCATTAAATAAATATTGATATTTTCCGGATATTTAACAATATATTGTTCTTGTGCAAATTTAGCTATTATCTGATCGCATTCCAGAAAAAATTGCTGCTCATTATTTTTATAATGTTTTTTAATTAAGTTATAGATAGATCATAATAATATTATTAATACTACATATACAGCTACTATAAATAAAAATATCGCTGATCAATAAATATTCAATCATGTTATATTTCATATTTTATCTATTAATAATTGGTACATTGTTTGTGATATTTGGTCTCAAGTCATTTTTTTATGGGATATAAATGTCTTTGAAGTTATGGATTATTTTTCAGTTCTTTTCTATAAGAGGTATAAAATTTCTCCAAAATATAGGAATTTTTTGATTGATGCAATATTGGTTCCATGTTTTGTTTTTAAAATTATCTCATGGCAATGGAAATCTAAGTATAGATCATATCATTTTTTCGTTTTCTATGGGTATATTTATTTTGCCCAAAGATATATTTCATATAGTATTTATAGAAACTTTTTTATCAATAGTTTTTGTCCAAAAATTTTGAGGTGCTCAAATAATATATATTTTACCGTGTGAAACTCGAAAATAAGTTTGATTAAAATATTTGAATCGATTATCTTTGTTTACAATAAAATGGTGTAATTCATTGATGAAACTACTACTAATGTTTTTATATATTTTTAATTTTTTTATTATAGTTATTAGTTGTTCTTGTGTTATTATTGTTTTGAATATATCTAATTGATATCAAAACCTACAATTTCGATAAGGAGATTTTGTAATATCTTTTAATATTACATCATCGTTTTCTTTTTCATCTAATTGGCTGTAAATATTTTTAAAACTTTGAATAAAAGAATTTGTTAATAAATCTTTTTTATTGGATAATTTAAATATTTGTGGTAACAATTTAATCCTGATGAGATTCCTTAAACTTGTTTTTGTATCATTGTTTGTTTCATCATTTATGTATGGTATTTTGTTTTTATTACATATTGCTGTTATTTCATTTTTTGTAAGATCTATTAGAGGCCTAAGTACTTGATTATCTAGTAGATGATGTGATTGTAATATTTTCATACTTTGGAATCATTGTATACCACATCAACGTAACATGTTCATAAATGATGATTCTATGCGATCCGTAAGATTATGTCAAAACAAAATAAAATTTATATTATATTTTATTGCTACTTTCTTTATCTGTTGATATCTTCGATTTCTTAAATTATTTTCAGTATTTGTTTGTTTGTTTTTTCTTGTATTTATTATTAAATTTGTTCATTTGAAAAAATCTTTTACAAATTTTTCGTCTTTAGTATTGTTGCTTCTTGTTTTGTGATTTAAATGTATGAAATATAGATTATTTGTGTCTAAATTGTTTTTTAAAAAGAATATTTTTAATAAAAACGATAGAAAAATACTATCTGATCATCAAGATACAGCAATAAGTAATTTAGAATCATGTTTTATATATTTTTTGAGATTTGTAAATATTGTATTCTTGCTTTTGAAGTCCAAGTTAATAGAATTTGTTTCGAAAATGTTTTTGATGGGGTTTTTTGTCATTTATAATTTGCAAATATCTTTAAAACCAATAATATTTTAATGTTTTATATTTTAAAATAAACTCTTATTAGATGAAAGACCAATCATTTATAATTAAGATAGCTGACTTGATTAATCAGCCGTGAAAAAAAGATGAAATGTTTTTTGAGAAGAAATTTACTGATCAATTACCAAATTTAGATGAAAATTGACTAGCTTGAAGTGTATTATTACAATCTTTGGATAAAAATTCAATACTAGTTAGTCTTATTGATGTAAAATGTGTTTTGGATGATATTTGTGATGTATGTCAGAAGAGTTATAAGAGAAAAGTAGTGTGAGAATCCTACAATGCAAAATTTATTCTACCTGAACATTATAAAGATGATGATAATTCTACTGAAGAGATTTTTCCTATAGATCATAAAGATGAAAATATAAATATAGAAGATATGGTAGTTCAAGACATTGTCTTACAGGAACCTATAATAAGACGTTGTAAAGATTGTGAAAAAAAAGAAATAAATAATAGTGATATTGAAGAAGATAGTGACGTTGAGTATTTTGAATGAAAAGGAAATATAGTTTTCAAATAAAATAATATATTTTAACTATATATTTTTTGATGAATAAAAATCGTTATAAAAATGAGATTGTTCTAATGTGTAAGCAATGACCACAGAATGCAGATCAGATTTTAAGAAAATTGAAAAAATATTATCCATATTTGGGGGTCGGTACTGTATATAGAAATTTGTCAGAACTTGTGAATGAATGAGTATTAGAAAAAATATCTTGAGTAACAGAAAAAGCTATTTATGATCTTAAGAAAGATGATAACTTACACTGACATTTGGTATGTGAAAGTTCTTGAAAGGTTATAAATGTTGATATTTCTAAAATAAAAAATCTGGATTTATGATTACCAGATTGATTTAATGTTAGTAAAATCGAGGTTATTTTTTATTGAAATTTTTGATGAGAAGATTGAGAATGTAAGGGTAGAATAGTTATGAAATAAATTTCTAAATTAGTCATGATTTTTCTATATCTTCTATCTTTTTCTTATCAAAATTTTTGTCTAGTTTATAGTCTATTTTCTGTGTTTGTTTTCCTTCTTTTAGTTCTTTTATTTCTATTTCTATTTTATCGTTTCTAGGATAATCGTTTTGATATTTTTTTGTAGCATCAAAAATATTATTTCTTAGTAATTTTGCTATAAATGCTAATAATCACAATTCGGAGACCTTGAAGAAGGCTATAATTATAAATATTATTAGCACAATCAAGGCTATAATTATTCCAAAAGCCTTTGATCATGATTTAGAAGCAGCATTAAAAAGAGTTAAAGATATAGCAACTCATATAGCCAATATAAATAATTGTATTACGGAAATAGTTAGTGGTCATATTTGGAAGGACATACCACTAAGAAGTCATTTTTTAATATTTTTAGGATAAACAACTTTCATGATAAAATTTGTAACGTAAAAGCGCTGAAGCCTATTATTATTATATTCTTTTAGATACGATCTGTCAAATTAAATATCTGTTTTGATTTTTATTTTTAATTCAGATGTTATTAAAATAGTTGCTATTCAGTGTAATAATATCCATAGGGGGGTATTTTTTATAAACATCTGTATATAAATATTATCTATGATGATGTTTCATATTTCTATTGAATTATTGACGCTGAAAATACTTATTCATGTTATTGCTATCTGTATTGTAAGTATAAAACTGATTACTGTTAGGGGAACAAAAAAGATATAAAGAGATTTTTTTAATATTTCATCTTGTGGTATATTTACTGATATTTTTGATTTTTTATAAATTGCCCAAAGGAGTCCAGCATATATTATCATTATTATAGTTGTCTGTCAATTTAGTAAAAAATTTGACAATGCATCATTTTTTATGCCAAAAAACATTAATCATGAATTATTATTTAGATAATTTATAAGTAAATTTATTGATTGTGAAGCAGCTAGACATATACTAGATAATATATAATTTCACAGAATTATCTTTATCATCTTTTCTAATCATATCGTTACTGACAAAATTGCCAATGCTCATATTATAACTATTATAATGTAGATTATGATGTCTTGTGTCATTTGTATTTTTTAAAGCTATTGAAAAAGACTTATTATTATTTAGATATAATTAATAATTATTTTGATTGTAGTTTCAACTACCTTTAAATTTTATATTTTAAAATGTGAAAAAAGTTAATCAGATCATTTACTTTATTAGAAATACTATTTGTAGTAATTGCTGTTTCCATAGGTCTGATGGCAGTTTTAACCTCTGTGGACTATGCTCTTCGTAACGTACAGTCTGTTAGACAAAAAGTAATAGCTATTAATCTTGCAAGAGAATGATTAGAATGAATATATCAAATAAGAGATACAAATCGATTAATATGACCTGCAAAGAAAGATGTATGTCGATTGGATATGAACCCATTGGTAGACGAGCCTATTGATTGATGTACAGATGACTCTTGGATGTGAAGTGGTAACTATATTTTACAAAAAATATATTCTGGTAATCAACAATCTTTTTCTCTATCTTGATGATGAACTTGGAATGAATTAGATTTATCTAATTGAATACAACCTAGTGATAATAAATTTGCTTTATGTATGTCTTGAAATTTGCGAGAATCTTGTCCCGACTATAATGGACAAGTAACTTATTTTAGGCAGATACATTGAGAATGACTATTTTATAAGGATTCCAATACAACTGGTTGAGATTATTTGGATTGTAATGATTGAATGGATGCTAATTTCTTCCCTAATTTAGATTGTTGATGAATCGAAGCTAAAGAATATCGTTTTTGTTCCAAAGTTGCCTATATGTGACAATGAAGATGAGAGATTGAACTTTGCTGATTAATTACAAACTTTTCAAAGTAATTAAATTTTTTCAAATAAAAATTGTCATCTATTATTTTGTATTAGATTTTCTATTAATTTAAAATTATGTCATTCAAAAAATCTAATTAATCAATCTACATCATATGTATATATGTTAACTATTTTCAATTCTTCTCATGGTAAAATAGTAGTAGTTTCATTTTTTATACTTATTTCAGTTTTTTTATTGAATATGAAGTTGTATTGATATTTTATAGCTTCTAAATGTTGAATTTTTTGTGTTTTTAGTGAAAATGTTCAATTATTTTGTGGTATACTTAATCATTCTATCGGATTAAGAAACAAATTTACCATCTCTTTACTAGATAGATATCAATAATATTTTTCAAAGTCTTTTAAATCATCCTTTGTATTTTTGCCGCTTCTAAGGCGGACATCTAACCATATTTTTTCTCCAGATTTTAATAAGTTGTATAGTATATCTATAATATTATTTGGATTTATATTACCAAATGTATTGCTGAAAAAGGTGAATATTTTTGAATCAGAACTTGATGCTAATTGACTAAGTTCTCTTTTAAATTCGTTTGTAGAAAAATCTGCACATATAAAATATTTTTCTATATTATTTATTTTTTCCATTCTTTTTATTGATAATTCTAACATATTTTTGGATGAATCTACTCAATAATAAGCTATCTTAAAATCATCTCATAAATTTTCAAAAATAAATGATTCTATGTCAGAATTTCAGCATCATAAGCTTATTATAGCTATGTTTTTATTCTTAGAAAAGATATTCTTCAATCCAAAATCGATGAAAAAATTATAAGTATATGAGCCATAATATACATTATCTGTTTGTACTATATCATAATAGCGATTAGCTCAATTGTTCATATATAAAAATTTTTGTTCTAGGCTCCTATTTCTTAAACAATATGCCAACTCATCATTAAGATTTCAATCTGATATAAGATTATATATTTGATTCATCTTTGTATAATATAAAAAAATAAATAATATATTAAGAAAAACTTGTATGTATTTTTAATTTGCTATTAAAATTTCCAAAAACATTTCATTCTTTGTATTTTATGATAGCACAGAAGTCTCAATCTATATTTTGCTCAATTGATATTACTTGTATTTTTTCATCGAAATTCTTTGTTTCAACTAATTTCTCAAAAACCTTTTTGTTTTGAATTTTCCAAAAGATACGATTAGTATTTTTGTAAACAAGGTTAAATGTGTCGTTATCTAGATCATAAAATGTTTGCCCCAATAGCATTTCTTTAAATTCTTGTGCTGTGTTTATTTTGTTTGCTAAAAGATAGTATTTTAGTATTGAATCACATTCTTTTATAGATTTTTTTTTATTTCTATTAAATCCCAAAAGCTTTCTTAATGGCTCATAAATTGCTTGTGTTTCAAAACTCATTCTAATCTGCTTATCTGTATCCAATCATCATAGTGTATTTATATTATTTTCTCTATCATGTAGTTTAAGTAATATACATCTAACATCTTGTATTCATCAATATAATATTTTCTCTATTTTATCGTTAAATTTTTTTTTTGGATCATGAAAAAAATAATTTATATTGTCTGTTACAGCATCTACCATAAATCATATTTCATATCAAAATGTTTTGTATATTTGTTGTAATGAGATGTCTTTATTATCTTCTGCTGTATCATGTAATATACTTGCTATTACTAGTTTTGAATCTGCAAACCTTCTTGCTGATAGTAGAGCAACTTTTATAGGGTGTTCTAAAAAAGGTCATCATGAATATTTTCTTTTTTGTCATTGATGTGCTTGTAACGCTATATTACAGGCTTTTTGAATAGTTAGAAAATCTTTTTTGAAATTTGGGGATTCCAATCATATTTTTTCCAAGAAACTCTTTATTATATTTTTTTCAAGCATCAAAGCTTCTATTTATAAACTTTATTGACAATACATATTTATATTTTAAATACAAGGTTTTAAAATTTGGATTGAATATTTTGTTTATTTACTTAACTTGGTTTTGTTTAAACTTGATTTTGCATTATGGACATAAGACAAATTGATATTTTTTTTGATTATAAACCAGTTTTTGATCCGGATCCACAATTTATTGTTGATGATATCATTTTTGCTGCAAAAAAATATTTGTCAGAAGATAAAATAAAGCTTATCCAAAAAGCTTATGAGTTTGCAAGGGAGGCACATAAATGACAAAATAGACTATCTTGAGAACCATATATAATACATCCATTAAGATCTACACAATTTCTTATGGAAATTAAACCAGATTTGGAGTCTATTCAGGCTTGTATTTTACATGATGTGGTAGAAGATACCCCTATTACTTATGAACAGATAAAAAGCGAATTTGGACATGAAGTTGCTGATATATGTGAATGATTGGTTAAAGTTTCTAAAATTAAGTATAAATGAGAAGATAGACAATTGGAAACATTGAAAAAAACTTTTCTTGCTATGGCCAAAGATCTTAGAGTTATTTTTATAAAATTGGCAGATCGTATACACAATATCCAAACATTACAATATCATCCTAATCCTGAAAAAAGAGTTAAGATAGCTGAAGAAACCTTAAAGATTTTTGTGCCTATAGCCAAAAGGCTTGGTCTTTATTATTATCAACTTTATCTTGAAAACTGATCTTTTAAAGTATTAAATTTAACTGAATTTGATAGAATACTAAATTATTTAAAAAAATATTTTTGAGAATGAGAAAAATATACTGAAAAATGAATAAAAACGCTAACTAATATGTTGAACAAAGAATGAATTACAGACTTTGATGTTAAATGAAGAATAAAAAGTCCATATAGAGTGTATGAAAAATTACAAAAGAAATATAATACAAGCGATTTATCTAGTGTGATGGATTTTATAGCTTATAGAATAATAACAAAGAGTGTGGGTGATTGTTATATGGTACTTGGTATTATTCATAAACATTATACGCCTCTTATAAAAAAGATAAAGGACTATATAGCTGTGCCCAAATTTAATTGATATAAAAGTATCCATACGACCGTTTTGTGAATGTTTCGTTTCCCTGTAGAGGTGCAAATAAGGACTTATGAAATGGATGATGTTGCGGAATTTTGAGTAGCAGCTCATTTTGCTTATAGTGAACAAAATGCTTCTGTTTCTGTTTCTCAACAACAGTCTCAGTGGATAAAAAGACTTCAAAGAATAGTAGATGCTTATAAAACATCTGATGAAAAAGAAAGTTTCAAAAATGAATTAAATATAGAAGTGTTACAGAAGTGAATTTTTATTTATACTCCACAATGAGATGTTATAGAACTTCCTGGCTGAGCTACTGTACTTGATTTTGCTTTTAATATACATTCTGAAATTTGACTAAGATTCAAAAATGCTTTGGTTAATCGAGAAATCAAACCTATCAGTTATATTCCCAATAATTGAGATGTAATACATATAAATACTTTTAAAAATAGATATTCAGCCAATAAGCATTGGTTAGAATTTTTACGTACACCTACCTCTAAAACTCAACTCTTGAGATTTATCAGATTACAAGAAAAAAGAGAGCGCTTGGACGCTACTTTACAGTGATTAAATAAGGAACTCAAAGAACTTTGATTGTCTGTTTATAAATCTGATAAAGACAAAATACATAAAGTCATTGAAGAAAATGAGCTTGAGAAAAGGTTATTACTGGTTTTTGAGAAAAAAGACACATATAATAGTATTATAAAATTAGCTTATCCTGACTTATTTGTTTCAAATAAGCTTGAGAATCCACAAATAAATTATAAGAAATCTGATCAATCTATTTTACAAGTTATAGTAGACAACAATAAACTTTTGAATTGTACGTTTTGTCCTGAATGTAAGCCAGTAATAAGTGATAAAATAATAGCAAAATCTTCAAAATTTGGGATGAAAATTCATAGAATGGATTGTAAAGCATTAAAGACAATATCATTTGATAACTTATTAGAAGCACATCGAGATAATCAAAAAAACAATGAATATCGTTTTTTATTAAAAATAAAGATGATTAATAAAAATATGTGAATACTTGATGTAATGTCAATTTTTTCAGAATTAAATTTTCCTATATCTGAGTTAAAAACAAAAATTCATGAAGATGGTAATAATATTTTAATAATAGATTCTATAATTTTAAATCCTGCAAAAGTGTGATTTCTTTTGAAAGACTTGAAAAAATATATTGGTTCAATAGATATACTTAAAAAGAGTATAGAATAATTTTTATATATTAAATTTCTTGTAAATGTTTAATGTTTTAGCACAGAATAGCTCTTATATAGATCTTACTACTGCAACATGAATGAAAGATTTTTTCATTGTTTTGATATCTTTATTTATATTCCTCTGGATTGTATGTATTATACGAGTTTGAAAAGATATAGCCTCAAGAACAAATAATGTATTACTTCAGATAGTTAGTATTGTTTTGATTACTATATTTTCACCATTGATATGATTGCCATTATATATTATTGTAAGACCGATTTGATATAAAAAAGATAATATCCCACGGAGAGAAGCTTGTGCTTTGAGTATGGTTTCTTGTTATAATTGTGGTACTTTCAATCCAAAAGAATATGAATGCTGTATAAGATGCTGAGAAAAACTTAGGATAAAATGTAAACAGTGTGGAGAACAATATCCTCATAGTTATCAATATTGCAACAAATGTGGTGCTCCAAATATCGAATTTGATTTATAATTTTCTAAATATTTCTTATGTTGTTGGCTTTTGTTCTAGTTATTATTGTTACGTGATTAGCTATACTTTCTAGCATATATTCTATATTTGCTCCTTTTGTTGCTAGTTTTGGAGATATAGTAGATTATAATGTGGCTTATTATTGAGCTATTTCAGCTGTAGAGAGATGAGAACTTGTTTTGAAATATAAGTGACCATGATTTGTTTGATCTGGATGATGGTTAGATCAAGATGTTTTTTGAAAATCAAGCGATACTGTATTAAGTGGATTTTCAATCTTATTGAATGATAGAAATTGAATGTTGTGGGAAATAAATTCTAGAACAAATAGAATTCCAAATATTTGAGAATGAAATGTTGATAAAGATTTGCAATTATCTTGATGAAATTCAAACAATTATAATAAACTAGATTATAAATTAGTAGAAACAATCTTGTTGAGTATAGATAATTCTTCTATTGATGATTATTATAATAGTACTTGAGTATATAGAGAAGACTATTCATGATCAAGCATATCTGGGCAATTTAGGCTATCACCTAAAATATTTTCTGGTTTTGGTAATAGTATTGCCATTAGTAATTTGTGTAATAATGATTCATGATTACCAGAAATATGTGATCCTGATGAAGATGGTTTATATGATGATATTATTGTAGATTGGTCATTAAAATGATATCATAATTGAAATCAATTTCTTATAATGCCAAATGAATCTGTATCTTATTATTGAGATGAAAATGTTGTAAATACGGATCAAGATACAACTATAAGAAAATCTAACATAAATAATTCATCTTGAATAATTTTTTGAAATTCAAAAAATATTTTTAATAATTCAGCTACTAATCCCAATACTCAAAATGTTATATCGACAGATGTCGCCGATATTTCAAGTAAACAATTCAGAGATATTCTTTCTAGTAGCGAATATACTTGATTGCAACTTAAGTTTGTTTTGGTTAATTTTTTACGTTCATTTGGTGATAATATATACCCCTTCTTAGAATATTTTTTTCAATTCGATTCACCTATTGCTGATAGATTTTATACTATACAATGAAATTGAAGAAAATGAGATTATGATATTAAAATAATTATAAAAAAACCAACATTTAAAGAAACTGTTGCTGGTAGTTTTACTGTTATTTTTTAGAATATAACTTATAAAAAATTTTTTTAAATATCTATTTTATTAACTTTCATTCATCTAATCTGATTATATAATCAGCAAATTTCAATATACTTTTATCGTGTTCTATCATAAGTATAGTATCTCAATTATTTAGGAATTCTCTGAGTACTTTTAAAAGTCTTTCTATATCGCTCGGGTGTAATCAGACCGTGGGTTCATCCAAAAAGTATACTGTATGTCATCTATATTCTTTTAACAAATGTTTTACTAATTTTAATCTTTGACTTTCTCATCAAGAGAGGGTATGTGCTGGTTGTCACATTCTTAGGTATCCTAATCATATATCTACCATTAGTTGTAAATCTTTTTTTATATGATCTATTTCTTTAAAAAATTCTAGAGCATCTGAGACATACATCTCTAATACCTCTGATATATTTTTGTTGCGTCGCTTGATTCATAATATTTCACTTTTATATCTTTTTCATTTACACAAATCACAAGCTACATAAGTATCTGGTAAAAATTGTAGCTCAATTTTTTTATAGCCATATCATTGACAGGCCAAACAAGATCATTTTTCTGAATTAAAACTAAAATAACTAGGAGTTAATCATAGATACTTACTATCAGTGGTTCATCAATAAAGAGTTCTTATATTATCAAATACTCCTATAAAGGTTGATGGACAGGATCTAGGTGTTTTACCTATGCTGGTTTGATCAACGTAAATTGTATTTTTAATTTCTTCATGTCATATAATAGTATCTACTCATAGGTCTTTGTAAAATTCTTGTAATGCTAGATTCTCATAATGACTATACTCTTCTGTGCGCATTACTGGAGCAGAAATAATTTCTTCTCGATTCCGTCATTTTTTGAGTAATTGAAGTCTGATATATCATTGAACAAATTTTTGTTTTTCATTTAGGAATCTAAATAATGTTGTATACATAAGAGTTGTTTTCCCTGCTCAGGACGGTCAGGTTATGATAGTGAAGCTTCATAAATTTATATTAACGTCTATGTCTTTTAAATTGAATTTATTGGCTTTTTTAATTTTTACCCATTTATTTGATGGTTTATGATCAAACTTCACTGAAACTTTTTTTTCTCAATTTATATATTTTGCTGTTAATGTCTTTGATTTTAAAAAGTCTTCGTATGAGCCATTAAAAGTGACATCTCAACCAAAATCTCAGGCTCATGGTCAGATCTCTATTACTCGATCAGATGCTTTTATAAATTCTTCATTGTGCTCTACGACAACTATTGTATTTCACATATCTTTGAGTTTTCTTATTGAATTGATTGCTCTTACAATTTCTCTTTGATCAAGTCATATTGTAGGTTCGTCCAATACATATATTATTCATGTAAGTTTATTTCATAGTTGTTTAGCTAGTCTAAGTCTTTGTATTTCTCATCAAGAAAGAGTATCTATTCACCTATTCAACATGAGGTATCATAATCATAAGTCGTCTATTGTTTTGATTCTATCAAGTAATGGATGTGTTATCCTTTCAATTAGATTGGAGGCTTTTCAAGACTGTTCTTTAAATGTTTCCAAAATTTCGATAATATCTTTCATAGGTACTTTTTGTAAATTTCGTATGTTATATTTAAATTTTGGATCAGATTTTTTATTATTATTTAATGTTAGAAAAACATTTAAACTTTCTTTTTTTAATCTTGTTCATTGACAATCTGGACAGGTTTTCATTTCTAACATTGCTTGAAAATCTACGGTCAAAAGTCATTTTACATATTGGTCTTTTATGATTTCTTCGATTCATTTATAATACATACTTGTATATTTTCATCAACTATTTATTCTGATGAGTTCTTCATCTCAATATAAAACTACGTGTAAAAATCGTTCTGGCATATCTTTCCACATTTTTTCTATATTCATACTATATTTTTCTGCTATTCTTTTTAATACAGCTTGTCAAAATGCTGAATCTCTTCGTGGTAAAATTGCTCTCATATAAGTACTGTTTGGATCCAGTATCTTTTCCAAATCAACTTGTAAAACTTCTCATATCCCATGACACATTGTACAAGCTCATTCTTGGCGGTTTGGAGAAAAATGTTGTGGTGTAAATTCTGGGTATGTTATATTACAAGTCGGACAATACATTTTATCTGTAAATCGTGAAACGATATTTCATTGCTGTGATGATATATTATCTAAATTTTTCTTAGTAGTTTTGTTTGTCTGTTTGGTCAATGTCCCTTCTTCGATGATGTAGATTCAAAATTTATTTGATTCTCATAATATTTTTATAATATCTTCTTTTAATCTAGCTATTTTTTCTTTAGCAATTGTAATACGATCGTATATTCAATATATATTTATGGGAAAATAATTTTCAGGAACATTGGGAGTTTCTAGATAAAAATATTCTATTGGATCTAATATTTTACTCCCGTTTTGCAGGATTTCGCTTTGCTTCATGTTTCATTGTTTTATTGTGTCAATGTTTCATTTTGTTTTTTTATTTGATTTAGACTCTTGTTCAAAATTACTAGATACCAGTAAATAACGAGTAAATCATTTTCATTTCTCAACTTTATTTCTATTCTTTTTTGTAAATTCTAGTAAATCACTTGATGTTTTTACAGTTCAAGATTCTTTGATTAAATATATTTTTTTACCAGCATATTTTTTTTCTATTTCTTGTAATATCTGATCTACGTTTTGTGGTCTTATAAGATTATTACAACTATAACAATATGTATCTCATAGCTTTGCAAATAAAAGTCTGATGTAATCATCTATTTCTGTAAGTGTACCTACACTACTTCTAGAATTTCAAGCTTTTTTATTTTGTTCTATTGCTATAGCTGGAGATAATCATGAACAATAGTCTATATCTGGTCTTTCTCATAAATTAAAAAATTGTCTCAAATAACTACTTAGAGATTCTATATATCTAAATTGTCATTCTTTATATATTGTTTCAAATGCTAAAGAAGATTTTCAAGATCAAGAAACTCATGTAATTGTAATAATCTTATTTTTGGGGAACGTTATATCTATATTTTTTAGATTATTTGTCCTTACTCATTGAAATGTAATTTCTTGTCAAAATTGTTCCAATTTGTTTTTTTTTGTTGGCATTAATCAGTTTATAGTTAAAAATTTTATAATTTTTAGATTCCGATTATCGAACTTTGTACCCCAATGATAGTATGATTAATACTTATTTTTTAGTTCTCGATCCAAAAATTTTATAAATTTTGGAATTAATCAATATTTCACTGCTCATGAATATTCTATTCAATATCAATCGTATATATATTTGGGAGCATTGGGAATGACTATATTTCAAGATATAAATCATCCGTTGTATAATGATCATTGATTGATTAATCATGTTCGATCAAATCAAGTATAGGTCATTTTGATTCAGAGTTTTGTTTTATATTGTATTTGTTTGGCTTTTGTAAATGTCATAAAATCTTGTGCTGATTGTATAAATATGTCTTCTGTTATTTCTCAGGTGCCATAATCTTTGCTAAGTATCTGAAATGGTCAATCGCCATTTCCAGGAAGATAATATCAACATGTGCTTTCCCTGTATCGAGTAGCAACTGTCCAAGCTGTAGGTATATTATATGCAAAACTAATGTCATCCAAAGTATTATATCGTCAAGTACAGTTTCATGGTATAGGAGAATTGATCATTACTCAAGATATATACTCATTTACAAAGTTTTGTTTAATCTCTTTGGATTCTTGTTTTGCTTGGTTTTTTTTGGTATAAAATTGTGTATATAGATGCTGCTTAAGGTCATTGAGCATATAATCTAATCTTGAGTTTGATCAAAATTTGCTTTGTAAATTTTTTAATTGATAATAAAAATTCCATAAATCCTGATTGTTTCATGAAATGATAGTATTTAAGCTATTTTTTAGAGAATTAATTTGTTGAATATCTCAAGATGTTGGGATATATGCAAGAGTATGGGGGATAGATAAACAAAAAATCGAGAACCCCAATATATACAAAACTTTCTTCATCTTAAAAAATTATGAAAATAAATTTCAGCTATCAATATACTTAGATTTGTAACTTATTCAAGTTTAAAAAGTTTATTGCCTAATACTTAAAATACTATTCTTTTTTTTCTTTATTTTTATCTGGAGCGTCTGTAGCTTCTCAATATGGTTTTTTTTCAAATTCTTTTTTACTAGATACTCATGTTCATCACATTTTTTTGTCTATTTCTAGATAATTTAATTCAATGAATTTATCTAGATTTATTCAACTCTCTCGCTTCCAAGTTCATGGTTTTTTATCTTTGTTGGCATCAAATCGCGTTTGCATTGCGTTTACCCATGCCCTTGATCACTCTGAAGTTCAAGTATATGATATTCATCAATTACTAGAAGCAAATGATTGAGCATCTGTCCGAAATCTTTCTGGATTATTTGTATCAATTGCAGATTTTTCTAAATCATAATTTATTCAAGCATCTCAGTATAATTTTGGAAATGCGTCTTTCATATTTTCCATATTTTTTTCACTCATTTGTCATCCTATGCTATTTTTAGCTTTGTTTATTAAACTATCACTATTACTTCAAAATACTGAATTTACTCATACTCATCATGCTATAGGCACAATAGGTATTTGTCAAGCTATATTTTCAGCTGATGTTGTCATCTTCTTTAATTTGTCATCTACAAAAGTCATTCATGATCATGAGCTTACAGCTGTTTTTAGAAGGAATCGCAATAAAAATAGAGTAATAAAATATACTATAAGGTCTGCAATGCTATTTTTTGCTCAGTTGACAGAAAAATTAAAAATTCAATCAGATTTTATGGATGAATTCCATGAATTTTCTTTTATCATTTGAGAATTGATTGTTACTTCTTCATTTAATTTTACGTCTCAGCCATTCATGGGTATCAACATTGCTCTTACTCATATTACGAATATCATCATAATAGAGATATAGGCCATAAATATAACTGGTTTAAATATAAGTTTTAATACATTTCATATAGAAATTACATCCATTCATTTGATTTGAGGTATTATTTTCATACTTGTGAATATTGCTAGTAGCATAATAAATGGAGAAAATATTATAACTAGCCATAAAAAAAATATTCTAAAAAAATTGAGTATTACGAGAGCCAGAATAGCTAATGAGTAAATCACTATTATCAATAGATTTAATGCAAATTCCATAAGCCGTTTCCAACTACTTGTTGTACTTGGATTAGAGAAAGAATAATCTTGAAACTGAAATATAGAGGTGCCAAAAAATATTAATGGTCAAGAAATTGTATTGTAACTTGGTAAAATCATATCTAAATAATTATCTTGTGTTATAGGCCTATCTAATGTTTTTGGTTCTATAACTATGTATTGTTCATTATCTGTTAGTTTTTTATTGGGATCAAATGTCATTACTATTCAAGTTAATATTTCTCAAGTAGATGTTAAATTTGCTCATCATCAAGCATTTATATATCAAAGTTTTTTTTGTACTCATATATCTGATTGTATAATCTGTCATGGTATGGCTCATATGGCAGTTACTGCTATTGTTGAAATATCTATAACAGCTCATATAAGGAACCGACTTGCTTGTATCAATACTCATGCTAAAACAAATCAAACTAGCTTCTTTTTGATAACGTCGTTTGCTCATTCTTTGTCTATGAGCGACTTAATAATCATATATAAAAACATAAATCATAGTGTATAGTTTGCAAAGTTTTTCATAATATTTCGAGTCTTTCGTAGAAAAATATCTAGATGCATAAAAGATCAATATATAAGATCATTTGACATCAATTTACCAGCTAGTGTTGCTAATAAGGCTCGTCATCGAGACAAAAAACTTACAAGAAAATGTGCAATTTTTGCTAAGTCATCTATTTTCTGGGTTCATGCATCTTTTGCAAAGGACAAACCTACAAATATAAATCATATAATCAAAAATACTGATACAATTTTGAGTGTATTTATCCTATTTTTTGTTTTGATCTGCTGTTCAACTTGGGATATCATAATTGGTTTATATATAAAACTATGTAACTGGTGGTACAACTTCTTCTGGTTCATAGTTATTGCCATTTTTCTTTATTTTGTATTTTTTCTTTACTGATCATGCTGTTAATTCTAATTCAGTGTCTAATGCAATTGTTACTAGTGCTTCTAATTTATGTGCATTAAGATCTGTTATAATTGTATTAATATCTTTTGTTGGAATGTCTGCTTTGTAATCTTTTATTGATTTGATGTCTTCTAATTTTATTCAAATAAAATGCTCAAATTTATTTGATATAACCTCGCGGGTAAATCATTTGTCTTCGAATGCTTTATAAATTAATTTTATATTCTCAGGTTCTTTTATTCGATTTGTCATTCCTCATGATATTTGTTTTGTGGTTTCTTCTCATACTAATTCTTTTAATTTTGTTTCATCTATGGCGTTTCATGCGGTTGCTTGAGCAACTATTTTATTTATCTGATCTGTGTTAATTGGAGGGTTGTTTGTTTGTGGTGTATTATTTGTTCATTCTTTTTCTGTTGTTGGTGTTTTTGGATATAGTGATGGAATCCCATCTTCAAGCTTTTCTCTATTTGCTTTACTCATTTGTGTTTCTATATTACTTCATATTTTATTGAACAATCATTCTTTTCATGCTATCTGACTTATTCATACTCTTTCTCATCATGGTATAGGTACTATAGGTATATTACCTGCAAATTTTTCTCATCATTCTTTGATGCTTTTTCATATTTTCTCTCATATACTTCAAGTCTGTTTGATTGTCAAAAACAATAAACTCCACATGATTGCTATACCAAAAATATTTATTAATAGATATGATATGTTATCTAGTCATCAACCAATATTTAATTTTGTACAAAAAGTCCAAGTTCATAATACGGTATAACAATCTGGTTTAGATTGAGTGATTCATAATCATTGGAGAGTTGACTCTTTTTGTGATATTATTCAAGAATTTGTAAAATCAGTTTTATTTTCACCTAATATATTTGATAATGTGCTCATAAATATTAGTGCAATGCTTAATCCAAATACAATGATAACAGGAGCAAAGATAAGTTTAATAATATTTTCTGTTTTAAGATATTCCATTTTATCAAAAATTTTGAAACCGAATACTTGATCGATTATCAATATGGGTATAAATGCTATAGTAACTCGTAGTATTCATATCCTAGCCAGCATAATAATTGCAAGTGCCAAAATTGGTAGAATAAGCATAATACCTATAAGTGTTTTTATCAAAAATTTTAACAAAATACCAAATGTGAGTGAATCTCATCATGAATCTGTATCTATTAATTGTCCAAAATTTAATGTACTAGAATATATAGTTATAAGTGGTCATACAAATCATTTTGATTTATCTATCAGTGTAGATAGCGTAGTTCATCATGTTATATTATTTAGTCGTCAACTTCATCATTGAGCTCAGAAATTTTTTAAAGTTAATGGATTATCTAAGCAAGTATTGTTTTCATTGTATTTTAATTGTCCAAATATAGGTATTATATATCAACATTCTTCAAATCAAGCTAAAGTGGGATTACTACCTATAATTTCATCGATCTTTTCTTTATAACCCTGATTTGATTCTATTCAATCTAGGTCTGGAAATTCATTGAATGTATATGGTAGACCTCATAAAATACACATTCATGTTTCTAATGCTATTAATCCAGTATTAGATCAGCTTCATTCTATAAAATTTATTTTTTTTCATATTATATATTTAGAATTATTACCACTTCATATTCTACAATCAGATATCTTATATTCTGGATTATTTCCGTATGTCCGATATATAACGGTATCTCACATAACTTCTTGTGTTGTGCTTGCGGTATCTGATAAATTCATTGAAGAATTTACTCATAGAATTTTTTGATCTCAAAGATTGCTATTTTTGAGTATTGTAAGAGGCATTCATCCGATAGCATATGTAGCTATTGTAGAAATATCAACAACAGCAGATAGTATAAATCGACTTGCTTGTATAAGTATACCAGCTAAAAGAATTTTTTTGATTATTCAAAATATTTCGTTTTTATCTATTCATTTAAGACTAAATAGGCCTTTTAATATTTGGTATAATAATACAAATCATAGTGTATAATTTGCAAAATTTTTCATAATATTTCGAAATTTCCATAGGGGAGCATCAAGATGAAATACTGATCAATATACCAGTGAATTATCCATTGCATTTCATGCTATTACAAGAAGTGGTCGTGATACCATATAAATTATTTTCAATACTATGTCTAATAGTGCTTTTGTCTCTTGTAGTGTCTTATCTAGTGTTTCTTGTGTCGTTTCGGTCGTTGAGGTACTTTCTTCTTGTGTTTGTGCGTAAACATAGTAATTATTTTGATTTAATCAGAAAAATAATAATGAAAAAATTCAAAAGCCTAAAACTATTTTAAATATTTTTTTGATTGATAAACTATTATCTTTTTTGCTATCTATCATTTGGTTTTTTATATTAAAGTATAATACATATCAATTATATTTCAAAATACCTTAATAGACAAATAGCATTCAGTTTTTTTATCTTGTTATATTGCTATTTATTGTGAAAATGATGTAGTATGGTATATAATTATAAAAATTTCTGAAATAAAAAAAGACCAGTAACTAGATACTGATCCTTTATATAAAAATATTTGCTATAGGTTCTCGATTGTAATATATTTATTCCTTTCGCATCAATTTAATTTTCATAGTTCATCGGCTTTATCTCGATATGCTTGCAATGGATTTGTAGTCGTGGATATATATCGAGATTCGCTTATTCATTTCATAACTATATAGGTCTGACAGATTATCTTTTTGTCTGGATTTGTACTTGTTCATATCATTTTTTTCATAAATGCTGTTTTGAAATATGGATAATTTGGGTTCTGATATGATATGTAAGTAAATTTTACATTTTGTTTTGTATCCAATGTAATATTGTTTTCACTCAATAAATATTTTATAGCATCTAATATTGTTATATCTCAATCATTTAAATAATTTTGACTTACTATCTTTTCATCTGTTGTTGGTGCTTCTGTATATCATGTTGTTATTGTTCATGTCTGTTCTTGCATAGTTCATGAATTATTTTCTATGATTACTGTTTCTTCTGGTTTGTAGATCTCTTCTGTCTTTTCTAAGTCTTGCTCTGTATATTTTCATCCATTAGAGACTACATTTATGATGCATCATACAGCAGTTTCTTGTTTCAATGATGGTGTCATTGCATCAAATCAACTTACTATAAGTCATAATATAAATATTATAAGGTAAACTCTAGTATTTCGTAGTTTTAGAAATTTATTGTGCTGATAGCACTTTGCTATATAAAAAAGAGCCATGAATATTATAAAACCTATTCATGCTGCTATTATAAGTTTATTTGAAAAAAGATATCACTTAAAAAATACAAATGCAATGATAGCAAATACAAGACTTATCCAAAATAACTTATTTTTATAATTTGGCTTTTTATGTGATTTTTCTAATAAAACAGATTCTCTTTCTTTTTTAAATGACACAGCACTTTCGTCTTCTCATTTTTTATTTGATTTTTCAAAGTAACTATAACTCAAAATTACTATCAAAATTACTCATAAATTAATTATTCATAATGCAAAGAATCTTGTATCATTCCATAAAAAAGCGATTATTCGAGATTGAATCACAAAAAAATATATAGCAAATAGTAGAAATAGGTTTTTTTTCATTATTTTGCATTTAAATATAAAATTGTCAACTTCTTTTATTAATATTAGTTGAGTATATATAAAATGTATTTCATTTTTCAAGTCTAAAATTTGCAAAATATATGCTTGTATGTATAATTATGGTGTATTATAAACTTTATCAAATTATATGTTTTATGAAATTTAAATTGATTTATTATATTACAATACTTTTACTGACTATATTAAATATAGGTATTTTTGCTGATGTTTCCTCTCAATGACTACAACTTTGACAGGATGATATTATATTAAATACTGATATTGATAATGCTCTGGACGTTTATGATAATAATAATCCTATTACAGATCCACTTAGACAATGAGCTTATAAAATAATAGATGCTGACTCTACAAATACTATATCTAATCAAGAGCTATGATGAATTGTAAATCCTGGGTTGATACAGGATCATTGAACTGCTATGAACTCTACTATGGCGATTATAAAAAATATAATAAACTATGCTTTATGACTAGTGTCTGTTATTGCATTGGTTTATCTTATTTATCATTGATTCCTTATGGTTACGGCTGCTTGAGATGATACTCAATATAAAAAATGAATGAAATGACTTAAATTTGCAGCTATTGCTTTGGTCTGAATATGACTTAGTTGGCTTGTAATCTCATTTATATTTTGGATTATAAATTATGTTGCTCTTTAAATGATTATATAATATGAAAAATCTTATAAAAATTTTATTATTATCTATGTTATTACTTGTACCAATTATATGAGTAAATGCTCAAGAAGATTTTCCTTATGATGTAGATATGACCAATACTACAAATTCAGATAATTTAGATATTTGAAATATTATAAAAACCGATGCTATACAGCCATCTAATGGTGTCTTGAATAAGCTTTATTGATTGTTTGGTTTACAATGACCGACTTATACACAATGAGATAATAAGGCAGAGTATTATATAAAAATGGTATTGAATATGGTTTTAGGTTTGGTTTCCTTTGTCTCTTTGATATTAATTATATATTCTTTTTATCTTATATTCTTTATAAAACAGGAAGAGTGAGTTGCAAAAGCAAGAAAAATGCTTATTTGAGTATTTATAGCATTAGTTATTATGTGACTATCTTGGCTTATAGTCAGTCTTATATTTGATATATATAAAACAAAAATTTAATTTATTATAAAATAAAATATGTTATTTGATTTATGAGAACAAAAAGAAGTCCAAAAATCTAAATGAGAAAATGTTTTCAATACTGAAACTATGTTACCTGTTTCTGAAATTAAAAATGATACACTTATACTTAAAGATTGATGACTTAGAAATATTTTGAGAATATATGGCCTAAATTTAGATCTTAGAAATTTTGATGAACAACAGATTGTACTTGAACAATATAAGAGATTTTTAAATTGATTATCTTTCCCTATACAAATTATAATACGCAATACTTATTTGGATTTATCAAACTATTTACAATATGTAAGATCCAACGTGGCTGGTATAGATAATATGGTTTTGCAGAATCAATGACATGAATATACATCTTTTCTTGAAGATATTGATTCTAAGCAAGGACTTATCTATATAAAAGAATTTTATATTGTGGTTCCTTATTATGACTGAGAACAGGATGCTAGTAATATAAATAAATCTTGGCGAGTTAAATTACTAAATGTATTGAATGCAAAAGATAGTGTTGAAAAAATAGTAGAGAAGTACAGATATTTTTTAAAATGAAAAAATATGTTGGAGACTAGAGTAAATCTTATAGTAGATTGACTTGCTTCCATGTGAATAATTGCTGAAAAACTAACAACTTCAGAAATCATAAGTTTACTTTTCCGTTTTTATAATCCCTTAATCCATTGAGCACAGGCAAAAGTAAATGAAGAAATAATATAATTTTTTATAAAGGTTAATAAATTAGATACTAGATATGAAAAATTAATATTTTATTCTATTCTATATTTAAGTCTAAATTATATCATTTTGAAGAAATGTAATCTATACATTTTTTTTCTATTTCATCGCATTTGATTATCCATTCTGAGTCTCATTTATTTCTATCTATCATTTGTTGATATCGTCATTTTCTTCTTCTGATTTCTTGAAGAGACGCTATGCTTACGACTTCATCATCTGTAATTGCAAATCATGCGCTTGAGATTCACATGTCGGTAGGAGATTGATAACTACACATAAAATTTTCTGGTTTAACTATTTTTTGTGCTATTTTCATAACTATTTCAAATGCTTCTATATCTCTATTATAATTTACAGAATCTTTTCAATAAGCCTTTTTATAATATTCGTCCATACAATTATAATCTCATATATCAACTGTAGCTGCTTCATATGCTAGATTTATTGGATGATTCAAATCTATATTCCGTATCGGAAATGTTTCATATTTTGCATATCCAGATTCTATTCAAATTTCATGATCTAAATAAATTTGTCATAAACAAGTAGACATTTTTCAGCTACTTGAAGCTGCTCATGTTACCAAAATCAAATTTTTTGTTAATGGTATATGATCATCATTTCCAAATCAATCCTCACTAAGTATAAAATCTGTATTATGTGGATATCAGTTTACTCTATATCTTTCTCGTACTCTGTATCATTCTCTTTGAAATTCTCTTTCAAATTCCAATATCATATCAAACATATTCTGTGTATCTATTTTGTTTATTACAAGATGTGGCTTGGTACCTACTGATTTTTCAATTTGTTTCAAAAGACTCATCACTGAATCTATATAAGTTATTCATTGGTTACCTAGCTGTCTGTTGTTTAAAATATCTTGAGCATTTACGCAAAAAAGTATTTCAATCTGATTTTTGAGGGAGTGAAAAATTGTTTTTTTTGATTCTGGAATAAATCATGGAAGTACTCTAGCTGCATGTGGATCAAAAATAAATTTTCAGCCTATTTCTAAATATAATCTTCAATTGGAAAATTTACTTATCCTTTCCAAGATTTGTTCTTTTTGTAATTGTATATATTTTTCTCAGTCAAAACCGATTTTTTTATAATTTATAATATCGGATGAATTTATCATTTTTGTTTTTATTATAATAAACAAAGTAAAGTATACTCAGCATTTTTTGCCTGTCAAATATAGCATTGCTTATTAAATGTTTTTTATGAAATTGTTTTATTTGGTTATTGACTTTATATGATTTTAATTTATTTTCTAATAAATCTCTTAACTATTTTTAAATTAATTTAAGATCTTTTAATATTTTTTCGTAATGTGGATAATCTGGTCAAAATTTATTTTTTATATATTCTTGAAGTATAGTTTTCCAATCTGTAAATCATATTTTAAGGTTTTCTGTAGAGACTGAAAAGTCTTTTAAGAGTTCTCAAACTGATTGTAGATTTTTCTTGAGTTTAATATCTTTTATCTCGGTCATCAAACTAGAATCTATATAATCTTCCATCTTTTCATAATCAATATCCTTTACTTTGATACTTAAACTTAAATTTTCTAGATTTTGTGTGTTGTTATTTTTAAATTTAATATTTCGTAGGTCATTTTTTTCGAAATTATCTTTATTCTCCTGTATTATTTTGTCTATCTTGTAATTTAAAATACTTTTGTCTACTTTTTCTTCGCTTTCTATTAGTATGTATGGATTGATATTTATAAAATTAGCTGTGATTTCATTGTTTGGGGTATTATATTTGAAAAGAAATTTATTTTGATTGATTTCCAATGAATTTGTCGACCAGATGCTTCAAGTACATAAATAATT
This sequence comes from Candidatus Absconditicoccaceae bacterium, assembly GCA_049305865.1. Classification (GTDB taxonomy): domain Bacteria; phylum Patescibacteriota; class Gracilibacteria; order Absconditabacterales; family Absconditicoccaceae; genus UBA6263. The sequence continues at coordinate 50,928 of JBAQPP010000038.1, read as the reverse complement.
GTTTTTAATAAATCATTGATGTAAATGTCATGATATTAGTCTAATTTTACTATTTTTCAAAAAATCTTCGTTTAGAGCTATGTCTTTATAATTAAATCTTGATCTTTGTCATGGGAATACTGTATTATTTATATAATAGTGATGAATAATTGTTAAATTTTCATTTTGTTCTATAAAATTTTCTAGAATCTGATTTATATATCAAGAAATTTGTTCATTTTTGTTTGATGATTTTGCTAGCTCTTGAAATAGGGGATTTGTGTATTTAATTTGATTTGAATCTAGCATAAATGGGAAAAATAATATTTTTTGTCATTCTATATCTTGTATTGTAGGTTCAGTTATAAATGTTAGTTTTCAGTCATTTTGCTTATGTAAATTATTTATTATCTGAAATGCTTTCATGGCTTCTTGATAAACAAAAGAATTTCATAGTCGATCGTGATTTCAAGCTAAGATGTAAACGTTTTTTCAGTTTTCAAAAAGTTCTAGAAATAAATTGTATAGTTCTAGTATAGAGTTTCTATCATATGAAAAATGATAAACATAATCTCACAAGAAAATTATATTTTTTTCGTCAGGATTTTGATCGATAAAATTTTGGATTCAAGATATTATCTTATCTTTGAAGCGTTGTGTAATATGTATATCACCAATAAGAAGCATAAAATTTAGAATTCAGAATTTAAAATCCAGTGTTTACTATCTTTTGTATATGTGTTTTGTTCGTAATTTTTTAAATCGAGGTAATGTAAGTGTAGATAGTAGAAATCATACTGTTGGAATAATAGCATTTAATCGTGGATTATTTATGTCTATTGCTTGCATATAAATTCACAGTGCAAGATAGGTAAATATCATTAACAAAAATTTTCTTACAATACTTCATTCCCAAGCTTTGTCTGTTTCGACTTTTTTATTTCTTTGTTTAATTTTTTCTAGTTCTTGAGATATTTGTTCTATATTCATTATATTATAAATTATTTTTTAAATATAGTTTAATATTTTTTATATCTTCTAAATGTTTTGGTTTATTGTAGGCTTTTTTTAATTTAATTAAATCTTTTAATGAAATAAATGGAATATTATCTATAATGTCTGCCCTTTGAAGTAATTCTTCAAGGGTTGGATTGAAATTTCAATGATTTACGTCTAGATATAATTCGACGCAGCTATATCTTAGATAAAATTGTCCAAGTTTTTCGGGATAGGTTCGTGGAACAATTTCCCAATTGTTGTTTATGCATTTATTAAATAGTTTATTACTTACTACGATATCTATATCATTTGATTCTCTGAGATTTCTTACAATCATTGGTCAACTTCAGACTACTATATAATGTCCTCTTGGAAATTTTAATTTTTTTATCTCTTCTAGTATTCTTTTTGAATTTATCATTTATTTAAAATATTAAGAAAAATAATTATTCTTTATCATTAAAATTACCGACTTCTCATTTGCTATTTTTCCATCTTTCTAGTATTATCATTGCGCTGATTGTATCTTCGGCTGCATTTTTTTTGAAATTGGACATAATTTCTCATGATTGTACGCTTGTATAATCTTCATTTATTGTTTCTATTTTAATTTCATCGTGTTCTATAATATAGTTTAAAGATTTTATAAATTCTTGAATCTTTGCTTGGATGTCTTTCTGTGTATTGGGTCGTCACATTACTATAGTTTTGATATTGTATCTTGCTATGATATCTGCTATATTGAAATATGTCATTTTGTCATTTAAAATGTATCATATAGGGAAAATTATTTCAGTATTTATCTGCATATAAGCAAGTCAAATATATTTACTTCATCGATCTATTCATAAGATGTTTTTCTGTTGGCGGTGAAAGTTCATGGGTATAATTAATAGATTAAAGAGATTTCTCATTGTATTCGAAATAACAGTAAGATTGCTTTGTCGTTTCTCTCCTTGCAATGCTAGTTGTTAGTTCATTTTAGGGTCTATCATATAGTTTGGTTGGATCTGTTTTAGGGGTTTCAGATTTAGATCTTTTATCTTTATCTGGAATATTTTTGATTTGTATGTTATTTCAAGTCAGATTTTTTTATAATTTATTTTTATTTTGAGTTTATCATTTAATTTTCAATAATATCATTTTTCGTAGACTTGATCTAAGAAGTAATCGCTATCTAAATCAGTATCTTCAATCGTTTGGGTCGTATATTTTTGTTTTTGAAAATCATATAATCGGATATTTTTCCTTTGTCATATATAAATTATTCAATATCTGGGAATGAGATTCTTATCATATAAGTGATTATATAGATTTATTTTACTTATGTCATATATCTTAATACTATCTTTTTCCAATGTATTTAATAGGTTTAAACAAAGTGTAGAAACTCTGAGATTTGTAAATCATCAGGGTCAATTTAGAACTAATATATCTTTAATTTTATTCTTTTTATATAATTTTATAAGACTAGATCCTAAAACGTTTTCTATACCATTACGATCTAAAAATATGTTTTTGTCTCATGTTCATATGTATACTTTATCTGACGAGATATTTATAAACATTTTTCTGAATTAAGAATTAAGAATGTAGAATGCAGAATCCTTTGGATATTACTCAAACATTCTTTTGAGGTCTGGATCTTTTATTTTTTCTATGGTCCACATAGGATCAAAAGTAACTTCTAATACTACTTTATAATCTGGCAATACCTCGTTTATTGCGTTTGTTATCATCTCTTTTAGCATATCTGCCATAGGACAATAAGGTGTAGTGAAAGTCATTAATATATTAATATCTTTATCTTTTATCTGTATATCATAAATTAACCCTAGAGTAAAAATATCTATCAGGGGAAATTCTGGATCGTAAACCGTTTTTAGTTTATCTTCGATGGATTGTATAATATTGTTATATTCTGTGTTCATGGGATTGTTTCTTTTCTGAAAATAATGATATTTGAAGTGCTATAAATCCGATAAGTAATATCAATCACAAAATTTTTGATCGATTTCATAATATAAGTAAAAGAACATTTATAATTGCATATATTCAAAATAATAATGATAGTTTATAACTGTCTTTTGTGATGCGTTCTTGATCTTGATTGGTACGAAATATTTTTTGTCATAATAGAAATATATAAAAACTTAGTCACCATAGCATAATAAATAATCACAAAAATCATAATGATATCCCTACTCATGGGTCTTCGTATACATTGATATAAGAATAGACTAATATGAGTATGATTAATCATAGAACAAACTTTGTTGCTGATGCTATCTGATATAAATTCATATAATTTTTTAAGTATTTTTTAAAACCAGTTTGGATTATAAGCTTTATTAAATTTCTACATTGGTTTGTTCGTTTTTTTCTGTGTTTTCTGTTTTATTATTTATATTTAGTTCATCTTCAACTGATGAAATAAATAGAGGATTGCTTCAACTTTCATATACTTTGTAATATATTTTTTCTCGTATTCAATTGCCAAATGGAATAAGAGTATATCATACTATAGCTGGGATAAGCATCAATAAATAAACTTTGTTTTGGATAGAACCATCTCATGATGATTTCCAAACTATACTGTATATGAGTAGAGCTAAGGCAAATCACAAGACATTACCCATCAAAGCTGATGCAGAATAATTGGGGTTACTTAGAAACTCAATTTGGTTTGCTGATACAAAAACTGAAAAAACTACATGGAATCATAGAATCAAAAATAAAGTATCTACTTGACTGCTAAATACTATATAGATAGGAGCTAATATAAAAAACAATATTCAGTTTGTGAGTAATAATAATCAAAACATCTTAGATATATCATAATATTTTTTACTGAAAAATAGATTATAAGCTCCAGCTACTCATATATTTCATATAAATGTTCATAAAAATCATATAAATAATAATAGAAATGGTAAGACTGGATTCGCCCTTACTATTTCACCTGTCTGTTGAAATGCGTCTACAAACATTTTTCATGCAAAAGATAAGGTAATAAATAATATTGTTGATATTATTCATCATACTATAAGTCATATTAGTGTTTTTCATATAAGTTGTCGTCAACTTAAATTACTTGGTTCTTCACTCCAGTTTTGATTTTTTAGAGATTGGTCATTTATCAAAGATCAATTATTTACAAGAGTTTCCTTTAACATTTTGTATGAAAAAATATAAAATTTATTTTGTACAAGCTAATTTATTTAAACTATTTTTAAAATCTGAATTATTTTTTTGGTTATCAGATTGAAAAGATATTATGTATCAATTGTTATTATTTATAAAAAAGAATTGTGAAAAAAAACTGTCTTTATTATTCTCCGTTATTTTAAAGTCTTTTATTATTCAAATTACTTTTTCTCAAGAGCAAGTAAAAGAAGCTGTCTTTGTAGATTGTATGACTATCGAAGACACTCTTGATTTTAGATTCTCTATGTTTTTATTTACAAAATCTTTTGTTTTAATATTTAAGTTATTTTGTGATGTTATGATAAGAGAGTTTATAAATGTATCTTTTGCGTCGGTTCAGCTTTCTTCATATATTACCATTCATGGATATACAGTTTTATCTATAATTTTTTCAGTATATGATTGGCTAGATTGTAACTTAAAATCTAAATTATCAAAATTTATCGTTGTTATATGTGATGATGAACATCAAGTCAATAATATCATCAAAAATACTATTCAGATTATTTTTCTCATTTTAAATAAATATGTATGTAATCGCTAAAACAATTCCTAATATAATTCATATTATAAATGATTTTACGTATATTTTATTTTTAAGTAAATTGGTTTCATCTAAGTCATTTCATATCCATATATGAGCTATCAAATATCATATGATGAGTCAACAGAATATAAGATATCATGGCATTATAACTTGTTTTGCTATCCAAAAAGAATTCTCTCATAATATTATATTTCATCTAAGAAATAATATTCATACCATGACAGTGAAAAACAAAAATATTCACTTTATTACTTCGAAAAATACATACATGTAATTGTTTTATTTTTTAAAATTACTTTTTTTCTATTTCTTCTATAACTTTTTCCATAAGATCTATATCGTTTTCGTTTAATTTATCTGAATTTCAAGTCTCTTTGGTTTTATATTCATCTATAAAAATCTGTATATCTCAACTAGTAGCTCCTGTTAAATTATTTTGTTCGGTTCAAGTTAGACCTATTGTATCTCATGTTGTATTGTCTATGTTTTTTTCTAGTACTTCTCATGTATCGGTTGTATCTATGATTTGTGGGGTTTTGTTACATCCAAATATTAATAGAGAACTGATTATACTTGTAATTATTAGAAATCTTTTCATTATCTAATTTATATTTAAAACGTTGTTTAATGTGTATTATTTTTGTCGTAAAAATCAAGCTTAAAAATTGCTGAAAGATAGAATAAATTTCTATAAAAATTACAAAAATTGTTTTTTATTTTAGTTTTATGTTTTTTCTTATTTTGTAGTCTATATCTCAGGCTGAATAAATAACTATGATTTCATTTTTTTGTCAGGATTGAATTATTTTTTTTATATCATCTAAATCTGTTATATATTGTCATCAACAAGCTTTTGCAAAAGTTTCTCCCAATTCTCAAACTGATTTAATTTTAAATTTTTTGAAGGTATCTAAGCTTTCCCTGGCTGCGTATATGTCATAAATAAAAATCTGATTATAATCTTTAAAAGCTTTTATAAAGTCATTTCGTCATGTTTGGATTCTATTTATCTGATGTGGTTGAAAAATAGCTATAATCTTTTCTTTTTTAAATTTTGACTTGATAGCTTCATAACCTAATTTTATGGATGATGCCATGTGTCAATAATCTGAAAATATTTTTACTCAATTATGATTCTTTCCTAAAAATTCTAGCCTTCTTCGCAATCATTTAAAATTTATCATTGTGGTTATCATATGTGTTGTACTTATTTTTTTATCTAATGTTTTAATAACTGATTTGACCAAAGATCAATTTTGTTGGTTATGATCTCATAAAATATATTTAAATCAGAACTTAGATTTTCTAACCTTATTTATTTTATCTTTTTCTTTTGTGATTTTTGATATTTTATCATACCGATTTTCTAGTATTAAGACTTTATTCTTTGTTTTGGATATTAGTTGTGTGAATGCACTTTGATAATCTTTAAGATTTTTATAATAATCAGTATGATCTAGTTCTATATTTGTAATAATTGAATAATCTAGATCGAGATTCAGAAAGTGTCTTTTGTATTCACATGCTTCTACTATAAAAATGTACTTTTTTACGTTGTCGTAATCTAATCTTTTTCAAATAATAATATAATCAAAAATATTTTTAAGATCAGATTTTAGTTTTTTATTTATTAAATAACTATTGTTATTAAATTGAGGTACCAACGCTCATAAAATTCATAATCAGAAATTTTTTAAATGTTTATCTGCTGTATATATTGCTAGTGATGTCGTTGAAGATTTTCAATTGGTTCATGATATTCAAACAGTTTGGAAATACTTGGAAATTTCTCACAAAAATTGAAAATAATTTCGCAGTCTGAGTACTTTGTGTTTTTCTTTGAAAAGCTTTTTTGCTTCTTGTATCTCTATACAATCGTGTACAGCTTCAGAATAAATTATAATATCATCTAAATTGATTTTATATTTTCCATGTCATATTATTGTTTTTATTCATTTTTCTTTTAATTTATCTGTCAATTGACTCTGGAATCAGTCTATGCAGACCAGATTGGAAAATCATATGTCGTGAAGTATTCACGCTACTCATGACATTCAAGTTCATCAAGCTCATATAAGTACTATATTCATAGATTTGGAATTAAGAATTAAGAATTGATAATTATTTAGCGAATAAAAATTTGAAAGCAAGCAAAACTAAAAATTTGACTTTAATGATGTTTTGAAGTATAATTTTGTATATGTTTTAAATTGATATTTTATTTACTGTTATGAAAAAGAGATATAAAACAGTAATCTTGTCTGATATCCATTTGGGTAAGCCCGTATCTAAAATAGGAAAATTAATGGATTTTTTGAATAGTATTGAATTTGATAGACTTATAATCAATGGAGATTGTATAGATTTCTGGCAATTGGGTATTTTGTGAAGATGGACAGAAAGAGAAACGAAGTTTATTAATTATATAATAAATTTTGCAGAAAATTGAGTTGAATTGGTTTATATCAAGGGGAATCATGATAAATTTATAAGACATTTAGAACATATGCATTTATATAATATCAGTATAGTAAATGATATGACATATGTTTCATGAGATGATCAAAAATACTATATTGGTCACGGAGATAGATTTGATTATGTGTGTTATCACTTACCAAGTTTAGCAAGATTTATGAATTTTATTTATACTATGATTTATCTTATAGAAACTTTATTTGGTAGTAAAAAGAATTGAGCAATACCAGTATCAGAAAAGATAAAAACGTTTTTTAAGAAAATATTATTTCCCAAAGGCATGCTTTATAGGAAAATTGCTAAACGAACACAAAAAAGAAATTTTGATTGAATTATATTCTGACATTATCATATGCCTGATCGTAGATTGGTAAATGGTATAGATTGTATTAATTGTTGAGATCGAGTCATATCATGTACTGCGGTAGTAGAAAATGATAAATGAAATATGGAATTGATTTATTATAAATAATTTTTTTATGTATTTGTTGTGTGTTCTATGAGAAATGTTCGTTATATTATGCATACTACACCTGAGAATAATCTTGATAAAATACAGCAAGACTGATTTTTATATAAAAATTGATATCCTACGGTGACTGCTAGTCTGCCTTTCGTTATGAGTCATGCATTGAAACAATGATATAAAGAAAAACCTAATACTATCTGAAACCTATGGAAGATATTGATTATGAAGTCTCCAGATGATAAAATCATTACTACAGGGTATAAATGAGTTATTTATATTGATGAAGAAAAAAAAGAAATACATTGAGATCCTAGAATTTGGGCTAGTGCAAGAATGCAGGCTTGAATATATGATACAAGAGAAATTGTACAGACGATGCTCCCAAGTAGGTTATATAAACTTTCAAAAAAGGAAATTAAACAATTTGCTATAGAAAAAGGTTTTGATAGACAGAAAAACTTAAAACAAGATACTGTCGCTATTATATCACCCACTAAAACATTATCTGCTATTGCTTGGAATATAAGGAAAGATATCTGGATTTTAAAAAAATTGGATTTGTATAAGTATTGAAATGAAATAAAGAAAGAAATTATAAAGAACAAAGATAATAAAATATTTGATAATATATCAATTGACGATGTAGTAAACAATATTTTAGAATCTACTATACAACAAGAAATAATCAATTTTATTAGAAATATGTTCTTGATTATTAAAGAATCTCAATGATATAAAATATTTAAACAAGATGAACAGATTTCTATTATTGCAAGACACAAGGACTCTTTACAAAATTTACAATTATTTAAAGAAACTGTAAATCATATGACTGATGGAAAATATGACTTTGATATTACGTGAATGGAACATTTACAATCATTAAATACTTATATTAGAATGTCTATAAATAAATTATGTAAAGAAATAGATTAATTTTTTTATAAAAAAAATCTGCATTTTGTTGCAGTCTTTTTGATTTTAATTTTTACCCAGAGGGGGACTCGAACCCCCACGTCCTTACAGACACCAGATTTTGAGTCTAGCATGTCTACCAATTCCATCATCTGGGCATATAATGATTTTTGTTTTAAAAAAAATACGACGCAGGATTATATAATAAAAATCAGCTTAAAATCAATTGATTTTTGAAAAAGTTTTGTTATTACTCAATACGATGAGTGTATTGTATTCATCGTTTTTATACGTTATATTTATGAAGATGGATTTGAATAAGGTAATGCTTATTGGTAGAGCTACCAATAATTTACAGGTTAAAAGTATTGAAAGCAGTGGTACTCCAGTTGCAAACTTTACAGTTGCAACAAACAGAAAGTTTAAAAATAGAGATGGTAATCTATTGGAAGACGCAGAGTATCATAGATGTGTAGCCTATGGTAAGTGAGCAGAAGTTTTGTGAAAGTATTTGACTAAGTGAAAAAGAGTTTATATTGAATGAAGACTCAGAACTAGAAAATGGCAAGACAGCGAGTGAAATGAAAGATTTTCTACTGAAGTTATTGTTGATAACTTTATATTTTTGGATACAAAAGGACAAGCATGAGATGAACCTTGATATCCTGCTGATGTAGAACATCCGATCCCTGACGATGAAGAAGTGCCATTTTAATATTTAACTGTGTAGGGCATTAGATAAATTGAAAATTAATAGATTATAAATAAGTCTATTAATATTGGTTTTTGTGTATTTAAAATTATTTATATTAAATATTTTGATTGATGAAATTTAATAAGTGAATATTAGAAAATTTTTTAGCTGATGTATTTGATTTATTAGCTTTTTTGGTCTTTGTGTGAGGTATAGTTTTGTTTATAAGATTTTTTATAGCCAATCCTTATACTGTTGTATGATCTAGTATGTCTCCAACTTTTGAAGAAAATAATTTTATTATAGTCGATAAAATCACACCCAGGTTTGGTCAATTGAATAGAGGTGATGTTATTGTTTTTGTTCCTCCAGGGAAAAATGTTCCTTATATAAAAAGAATTATATGATTACCATGAGAAACTGTAAAAATACACGATTGATGAATATATATATGTAATAGTTGAGCGGTAGAAGATTGTAAAAAATTAGAAGAAAATTATTTACCAGATTATGTCACTACAGAAGCTAGATGTGGCAAATCAGAATTTAAAATTGAAAGCTGATTTTTTGTAATGTGAGACAATAGATGATTCTCTACTGATTCTCTTTGTTGTTTCGGACTAGGATGTTTTGAGTGAACAAACTATACAGTGCCATCAAATTATATGATTTGAAAAGTTTATGTTAGGATTATTCCAGATTTCAAAGTATTTTAGAATAAAACAATATATATGAAAATTTTTTCAAGTTTTGATACGAGACTTAGACAAAAAAGCCTAAAAGAACACCAGGATCAATATGGTGTAGATAAAGTTGTTCTTTTGGATAAAAGCTGGCTTTTTTTGTTTGAGAAAGTTTTTCCTAAATTATTAGGGTCTATTATTATTATGATCGTTACTATTGTTGTGAGTAATTGGGTATTTTGAACATCACAAGAAAAATATACCATCTATGTTATAATTGGAATGATTTTTGTTTTGCTTACTTTTGCTTGACCAGTTATAAAACATTTCATAGATTACTATATGGATTTTGCTTTGGTTACTCCAAAGTCATTGATTATGTTTAATCAAACTGGCATATTTAAGAGAGATATGGCAACAGTAGATGTAGATAAAATAAAAACAATTTCCGTAAGGAAAAGATATTTCTTATATAGTGTTTTCAATAATTGAGATTTGATATTTTTGTCAGAATGAGATTCTGATAATTTTTGAGAAATTACGCTGTATTTTATACCTAGACCAGAAGAAAAAAAAGAAATGATATCAAATATTATTTGATATGAAGTTTAGATAAATAAAAGTGATGTATAAAAAACTAAATAATAGTAATCTTGTTTATTTGACGGTTTTTTTGTTCTTAATACTGTCTTTTTTTGTATGGATTTTTTCTTCTGATTTGTGATTAAATCTGTTTGCAGAGGCTATATGAACTATATTTACTGTTATTGTGATCGATAAACTGATTAATCACTCGAAAAGAACAAAACGGAAAATTGTAAAGGATGAAATGGATTATTTGATTTCTAGAAATATTAATAGATTAAGAGAAAATATTTTGTCTCGTATTTTTGATTTTAACCCAGATGTCGAGAATGATAAATTGGATGTAGATAATTTAGAAAAACAGATAAGAAACCAAAGGGAAGAAAAGCTTGAAGAACTATATGAAATAAAGCCACAGCTTTTGTTGAAATCTCTAGCTAAGCAAATTAGTGATAAAGATAATATTATCTATTTTGAAGAGAGGTCCTTTGAAATATGGCAATATTTGGACATGAGACATTCTGAATATTTATCACCAGATGTTGTACATTGTCTTATAGATTTGTATGTTAATATAAAAGATCTGTGTGCTCATATGAGGATATATAATAGATGAAAATTGTTTTTAAGAAAAAATAAATACTATACTGAGATTGCTACTGAATGAATAATATTTAATCTAAGAAATGTTATAGGTATATTGATAAAACTTAAAAAACATTGATATTCTGAGCCAGCAAAGAGAGAATAATGTATATTATTTTATTTGATTGAAAATATTATTTTTTTCTATATTGTAATTAAAATTTAAATCTTTTTAAAAAAATTAATGCAAAAAAAGGAACAAGTTAAGCCAAATATACCATACGATATTTACGAATCTCCACAAGAGATTGTTATTTTGATGCCTCTTTGATGAGTAGAAAAAGATAGCATAAAACTCAATATCAAAGATTATAGACTTGTAATTACTTGAAAAAGATCTAAATCACAGGTAAAAGATAATTTAATCCCTATAAAAGAAGAATGTTATCGATGAGATATTGATCAAGTTATAGATTTACCTCCTCAGGTTTATTTTGATAAAATTCATAGCAAATTAACATCCAATAATACGTTAGAAGTCATAGTACCCAAAGCATTAGTCCCAGAAAAAATTAAATTAGAAGTAGAATACGATAAATAGGAAACAAAAGCTGACTTATGGTCAGTTTTTTATTTAATTTTTAAAATTCATTTTATTTTGGAGTTTATCAAATAGCTTTCATATTTTTCTAAGATTGGAACTTGGATATTCAATGCAGTCTCTGGAACAGTGAAAATAATTTTTGATTCCCATTTTTTACTTGCTATATTGTTTTTGAAACTGCAATTATCAAGGTCTCAAGATAATATAATTTTATTGTTTATTCATATGATATCCAATATTGAGTTGTCATATTCTTCAATATTTTTTACAAAAATAATATAATTTTCTAAATCTTTTACACCTTTGATTACTTGTCCTCGTAACTCTTTGTTTCAACTTTCAATTATAATAGATTTGTCTTGTGGAATATTTTCTAAGTCTGTTTTTTTTGTAATATCAAATGTTTTATCTGTTCAAATTTGATCTAATAATTCTTCTTTTGCCATGGGGAAGGCTGTAAAAAATATAACTTTGGATCATTTATTTATAAGATTAGCGACTATGGTAACTGAAAAATATGAGGCTCATGATTTATGTGCTCATACAACTAAGCATGGCAGAAGTGATTCCTCAAATTGAAATATTTTCTTGTCTAATATGATTTGTTTTATCATGATATTATTTGTGTTTAATTTTTAAAATTAGTTGTAATAAGCCTATTATAAGAGCTATAAAATTGCATAACATAAGTGGTATAGAATTTATCAATAAGCCATAGATAAACCATAGAAGACAATTTCATATATACATGAAAATCATTCATCGTGATATGTCTTTCATATTTTTGGTTTTGAAAGATTTGATGACTTGTGGTAGCATTAAGAATGTTCACACTGCAGTGGCTAAATATCATATTAAATCTGTTGTTCAAGGCATAATTTATTCTAAATTATAAAATATCTTTCAAATATTTTAATGATGTTATTTCAAAATTACAGTATATGTCATTTAGTTTTGTTTTTTTTAAGTAATTCAGTCGCACTGTTTTGCTTCAGGATCTATATCATCATTCGATATCTGATCGTCAGTCTCAAACTACATATTTCATTTCTGGTTTACCATGAATTTTTTCTATCTGATTAAATGAACTTAAAAATACATCAGGATTTGGTTTTTTCTTTTCTACTTCATTCGCACTAGTACTGGCTATGATGATATTTTCTAGATTAAAGTATTTAATAAATTGATTTATAAACTCTCTGCATGCCCCAGAAGACAGTCAGATTTTATAATTTTTATTATTTAGATATTGTAATATTTCTACAGCATATGGCATAAGTTGAATTTCTCATTTTTGTAAGAGGTCTATTACTATATTATCTTTGTTATCTACAAAATTATCTATATCTCTTTTTTTAAAGTCTATATTCTCTGAGATTAATAATTCTGATATCCGTTCTTGGGGGGATCTTCAAGCATATTTAACTCAAATTATTTCTGGTATCATAATACATCATCTTGATTTAAGAAAATCGGATTCAATCTGTTGGTGAATTTTCTGAGTATCGGCTATAGTTCAATCTAGATCAAAGACTATGTGTGTTTGCATAGATTACTTAGTATATTAAATTATATACCTATGCTTATTGTTTTTCTTCCAATTCTCAAATAATTCTGTCATAAGTTTTTTTCAAAAATTCTTTATCTTCTATAGATAAAAAATTATTCAAACCTCATATGGGTCTATTGAGATTTCTTCGTAAAGTTATTTTCTGATCCAACAAATGTAACTCAAGTTCTAATAGATCTAGGTTGCTTCATCTAGATCATTTTTGTCTATCTATCTGTAATCTTTTATGTTCCAATACTTTTTGGTGATGATCTATGGTCAATTGTAATTCTTTTTCTATATTTAGTCCTGTTTTTTTGTCTTTTAGATGTATTATAAGATCTACTTTGTTTTTTTCGTCTTCTCCTATACTAGACTTTCTAACTTTTACTGAATATCTATTATCTATATCGGCAAAATTTCTAAATGTTCGTTCTACTACTTTTTCTGCTAAAAGACCTATTCTATTTCAATCGCTATGTTCTCATTTTTCATAATCTATAAAATTATACATCAGTACTTCCTGATAATTTCTATATTTTGCTAAAATATTTTTTAAAAGAGCTAATTTTATAAATTTTTGTACATTATTGAATCCTTCTATTCCTCCGAAGGTTTCTGTTTGTATTTTAGGATATCAAGATTCTATTCCAAATGTTTCTAGATCGTTTAATAATTCATTTATTGAAAAATAGTTCCTATTTCATTCTTCATCTTGCTCAAAAAAACATTGAATATTAAATTTATCTCATGTATTTGTGAAATAATCTTTATCAAACATGATATTTCTTGACTTGGTATTCTCTATATTTTCTGTTTCTAAGAGTTTTAAAAATCAATTGATAGAAGATAATTCTTCTTGTTCTCTGTGTCAGATATGTATGTTGGAACTTAGTTCTTTTTTTCTTTGTAATAATTGTTTATGTGATGTTTCTAAGTATTTACTCTCAGAACAGCTTTTATATTTTTTTATATAATCTTTTTGAAAAGATTCTCTCTTGAACATATTTTCTATATCTTTTTTTATTATATTGTAATCAAAGTTTGGGTCTACGTTTCATTGTGTTGTTTTTAGTATTTCAAAATAATCCTTCTCTACTCATTTTACTAGCATAGGATCTATAAACTTTATATCATCTTGTCCAAAATCTTGCATTAATCTATCAATAGTGTTTTCTTTTAAATTTTGTATTTCTTTTACAACTTTGCTTTTTTCTCATTTCGTATTGCTTATAAAATTTTGGATATCTTTTTGGGATATTGTTTTATGAAATGTCATAAAATTATAATAAATAAAGTATATTTATTATAATCTGATTATTTTTTTTGTCAAAATATCTAGAAAGAAAAGTATTATTTTATTGATTGAAGAATTGCTTGTTCTAATTTTTTAGCTTCATCTGTACCTATTCTGTATATTTTAGTATTTTTCATTTTTATTTCGACTGCATCAAAACCAGAAATACTGTAAATCCACATCTTTGGCCAGAATCGTACTTTTATTCCCCATCCATAATATCGATGATTCTTTACTGTTTTGGCAGATAGCATATCACTAAGTAAAAATCTTTTTCTGAAAATCCCGTATCCAAATTTGATCCTTAGATATTTATCATCAATATGTACTTGGAGTGATATGAAGGAGGAGATTATAAGTATTATTAAAATCATTATACTAGTCATGGCAAAATTTGTACCAGAATTGACTGATTCGGGTTCGAGAGAAGCAGTGATATAAGCTTGTGCGAACAGTACTAGTACAGTAAGTGTAATAATTAGCATCATGTAGGAAATTTGGGTGTGTTTGTATGGCATAAGAATTAAATTATTATAAAGCTCGGATTATGGATTTTACTTAACTTTATTTTATTTTATTTGTGGTCTTTAATTCATAATGATTATTTACTTCTTTTTAACTTTCTTTCAAGTAAATAAATAATTATTAGGTTGATTTAATTGTGTTAAAAAATAATCTGTATTGTTAATTTTTAATACGTTATTTTTTTGATGTTAAATTTACAATTTAGATATGTTTGAATAGACTTTGAAACGACATGATTGGATATAAATAAAGATGAGCCAATTCAGATTTGAATTATAGAAATTGATGCTAGTTGAAAAATTATAGATCAATTTGAATCTCTTATAAAACCTACAAAAGATACTTCTGAACTAAAAAGTATAGTATGATTTATTACTGGTTTGAGTTTGAAAGATTTGGAGAATTCACCTAGTGTGGAAGATATATATCCTCATATAGAGAAATTTTTTACTCCAAATACTATTATTATATGACACAATGTGGCTTTTGATATATCTTTTTTGAATAAATTTTTCCCTAATTTGAAATATCATAGCACAATAGATACTGTGAGTTTAATGCAAAACTTTATTCACTATGCTCCTAGTTATGCATTGGATGTATTGACTAAGCATATTCAAGAAAATAAAGTTTTTAACCAACTTAATTTAGATCGAAAGTTTCTTTCAGAGTGAGAAGAATCATTCCATGATGCTCTTTGTGACACTCAAAATTCATTATGATTCTTTCTATATATAATCAAATATTTTAATCTTATTAAATCCAAATATCCCATTGTTGGATATTTTCTTTCAAAACATTCTGTTTTCTCTCAGATAATTACTAATATAGAAGATATATCTATGGATGATATACAAGTCCCTAGATTGGAAAGAATTAGTCCTTCAAATACATCATTTAAGACTAATGATAAACTGATAAATGTTTTGGACCTACAGAGCTTACAAAGATATTATGTATGAAATGTATGATTAAAAGAAATTTTGGAATGATTATTGTCCAATAAAAATTTAATTCTTTCTTTCTCCAATAAACCTAAAATGGATATTGTAAAAAATATATTGAATGATATGTGAATAAAAAATATTTGATTTGCTAGAGAGGACCAGACAATAAACTATGATAGCTTATTTAAGTTTGTGAATAAAAAAGATTTTGAAGATGGCGAAATTATGTTTATTTTAAAATATATTTCTCATCTATATCAATGATATGGTGTGTTGGATTTGAATAGTAAGTTTGACTACCAGGTTTATTATTTTCTCAAAGATACTAGAGATATAACAAGATATCCAATAATACTAACTACTCATTGAGGTTTGTTTTCTCTCATTGAAGATCAAAAAGAACATTATCACGGCTATGATATATGCTTTTTTGATATGGAATGGCGATATAAAAATTATAATTATTATCTTTCTAGGACATGTGATCTGTACTATATTTTGAATCTTATAGAAATGTTTATCTATAAATATAAACTAAATTATCAACTATGATTGTGTGATGATAAAGCAATGATTGAGCTACAAAACTTTTGTAATTTTTTTCAGATATTTATAGGTGAAGTATTTATAGAAACAAAAAATTTTTTCACAAATAACGCAAATACAAGTATGCAAATTAATCCTATTGTTGATAGTCTGGATTTTGTGAAGACCAATTCTTTGTTATCACAATTCCAATATTACAAAGATTCTTTTCAGAGTTTATTGTGAGATGATTTTAAGCAATTTTGGTCTGGATTTAACCATATGATAAATGTTTTTGGTGGTATAATGTATGTTTCCAAAAAAATGTATAACCAATGAGATTTTTATTTTGTTTATGGTGAATCTTCTAAATTTACAAATCGATCTGAATTTACTGATATTTTTAATAGTTTTCATACAATATTTTTGTCTCACTATGATCAGACTTACAAGGCAATCAAGGAATCAATATTTACAGCAAATATTTCGGCTGTTAGACTTGAAACTGTAGAAAAAATTTGAAATTTTCTTGATATGGAAGAAAGTAAAAATTTAAATTCAATATTTATTTTATCTACTCAAAAAGAAGAGTCTAAAGCTATTTTTGATATGTTTTTATCAAAAGGAATTGATAAAGAAAATTTGATATTGATTGAAAATATTACTTGATGATTTGGGAAAAATATATTTAAATCAAAATCTAATCAAAAAAAGATATTAGTTGGTGGATATAATTTTCTTATGTCTTGTTACTGAAATAAAGTTAAATTTGACAAATTAATCGTTTTTAATATAAGATGATCGCAGGAAAAAAATATTTTAAATGATGTAAAGTGGTATGCCTACCAAAATTATTCCCAAAGTTAGTTTGATCGATTTTATCAAACTTGTTTGAGCTGTAATTATAATATATTTGGGCTTGTCCTTAAGAGTTTCTCAAGTTTGAGAGAATGTTTTGGATTTGTTTAAAAAAGATTATTTAAGTAATAATATTCATTGAGTATATTCTTTATGAAATTCAAACTTACATAGTATAGACTACTGAGTTTGATCTTATCAGAATCGTTTTGATAAGTTGTGTAGCACCAATAAGAAGATATGTAAAAAATTAACATTCAAATCTGTATATCCAATATCTAATAAAACTGATTATCTTTCTTGATCTGTTTATATTATTTGATGATTGTATAAATATATGATTTTGGGAAGAGATATTTTGAAATCTTTTGATATTATAGGAGTTCAGAAAGAAAAAAGCACAAAGAGAGCATGGACAAAATGAGACGATGTCTTTGTAAATACAAATACTATAACTTATAATTGAGAATTTGTACAATTATTATGACATGAATTTGGGCATATAATCGATTTATATAGTATAAATTGATTAAGCAAAAAAAAGAATAAAAATTTTACAGAATTTGATAAAAGTATTTTTTCTATAGATGATCCATCTATAGAATTTTATAAAATATCTTGGAATGCAGAAAAGATAAGAAAATCAAAATCAAAACCTGAAGATTTTTGTAGTTGATATGGAATGTATGATATATTTGAGGATTTTGCTGAGTGTAATAATCTATATCTTAATCATAACGCTGTTTTTAAGCTATTTGCTAAATCAAATATTATTTTAAAAAATAAATATAATTTCGTTGCGGGTATTTACAATTGAAAATATCTTAATGATAATAATAAATCATATACTTTTGCTAATAAAAAAATTTCTAGTCGGAGGCCTTGGGATACTACCAAAATGCAAATTAACAATTAAAAGATAAAAATTAATCAGAAAGTCAACTATTCCTAGCTAGTGTGGAGTAGTTTTTTTGTTTAAAATTGCTGTTTTGGCTATAATATTACTGTAAACTTTATCTGATTAGAAATTGTATGTTTACAGTATTTAAAAAAATATTTGTTGTTTTAGTTATTATGTTTGTTTTGCAAACTATTTTTTGCTGATTTTCATTTGCTCAGGATACTTGAGAGGTAGTATGTGAGGAAAATCCAGCTGTTTGTTCGGTCCCACCTAAAGAATTTGCTTATTATGTAGATTTTACAAAAGAAATGTTACAGGCAATCAATACTGTTCAATGAGACTGAAAAAAATTATGAGAATATAATTATATCTGATGACTCTTTACAAATAAAATCCTAGCAATACCACAAGAAAATAGAAATCTTTTTGAAAAAATGGTAGCCTGAATAACAGAAAGTATGAATAGAAAAATATCTACAACACTTGGACTTACAAATATATTGTCTTCACTTGCGCTCACTTCTTATAAGGATGTACTTTGATTGGCTATATTACGTCAAGCAAGACCTATTGTAAGAGATTGGAAGACTTTGTTGGATCTTGAAACAAATACAAATGATATTGTTTATGAGTTATCTTTGTCTGCTATGGCAAATCAACAGATTATTGATCCTTCCCAATTTCAAACAATTATAGATAAATATAGTCAAGAAAAACCATTATTTGATCAATGATCAGTATCTGAAGAGACAAAATATAAAGATATTACAAATATGTTGATTAGATTAAATGGCGCCATGAAAACATTTATCCCTTATGGTAGTATAAGTCAATTTGATGAGTTTAGAAAATGATGAGAGGGGGGTATTTATTTAAAATTTAATACCGGTACTATACAAGAAATGAAAGATGCATATAGTTGTGGTAGAGGATTTAGTAAGTGTACTAGTTCATGGAAAGACTTTGTGAAAAATATAAAAAATCTTTGATCTAGTTTTAAAAAATGATGAAATAGTGCTAAAAAAACTATTACTGATGCTAATAAAAAACTAGCAGAATCTATGAAATGAATAGGACAAGCAAAAATTTTTAAAAAATCTCCTTGAGAAGAATACCTGACGGATACTGAAATAGAACTTTTGAGAGATGTTTATGGTATAGATACTAAAAAACTTACAGAACAAGAATGAATATGACTTAGAGATTTATTGAATGTTCCTATTAAGTGAACATTAAATGAAATGAAAGCTAAAGTGAAATGAACATACAATGAATTATTAGATAAACAGGCAAAAGCAAATGCTGAAGATGCAAAATTAGAACAAGAAAAAATGGATAAGAAAATAAATACAGAATTAATTAAGGAAAAAATACAAACTAATTCTGATAAAGACGTTGTAGTTGATCTTAATTTGGAAAAAGCATTTAGAGATGTTATCAATATTGTCAATAATCAACAAAAAAATGATTTGGACGTATTGTGGTCTACGACTTCTGTAGATTTTTTGGCCTATTATACCAATATAGGTTATCGTATACGTGAGGTAATAGGTATTATATCGATATGAGATCAAAGTATAGTAAAAAATCTTGGTAATATTTGTGAGTATCAGTGTTCTAATAAATGAATTGATGGATGTTATGCAAAGTAAAACTGTAAATAAAAATTTATTTAAAATTTGAAACTATGAAAAAGATTTTATTTAAGATAATGTTATGAAATTTTATAAGCATGTCTATGTGAATATCTTTTTTGTTTGCTCAAAGTAATATAAAAAATATACCTATAGATATAGATAATTACGCCAATATATTAGCTACTTCTTTGTCAAAGGATAAACCCACGACTATGAAGGCAGTATTGTTAAATTATTGTAGTGGCGTCCTAAATACTTCTGTTAAATGATGAAATATTACTTGAGATAACTATTATTATTCTGCAAAAGATTCAGTATTCTTATACCTTATATGTCATAATATAAGTCATAATTTTGATGAAATTTTTAGTGAAAAATTTAGTTCTAAAGAAAATTGATATTTTACAAAAAGTTCTTTTACGTGATTGTGAATCATAGATTATAGTCAAGACCCAGATTTTGATTATTGTAGTTCGACATGAACTTTACAATATTGTGATCTTACCTATCATATTCCTAGAATATTTAATATGATAATAAATGATATTTTCTCTGTTCAGCAATCTAGAATTTATGGTCTAACAAGTCCGGATTTTGATAACAATAAGATTGAAGACCAGATCGACAGTTATGCTCGAGATAAATTTAATATAAAATTTTGCGATAGTACAGATTGAAGATATCCTAAGCTTTGTAAAACAATGAAAAATTATACAAAAGCTTCTGCTAGACTTCTAAAAGATCTTGATATTCTAAATTACGATAATTTATATGAAGATTTTGGTCAGAATTGAGCATATTCTAAAAAATGTGATGAGATTTATTGAACTTATGAATTTGATCTTTTATCTTGTGGATTATTTGGTTACGGGTTTGGTATAAATAATATGTATACAAATTTGGTTTATAATGAATTTTTATACTACTCGTTACTTGTTAAATATTATAATAATATTATCATATCTAATCCTAATTTAGCTCCTTTAAAGCAGAAAGACGACTATACTTCAGCCGTTGATTATCTCAAAAATAAAGCTTATGAATTTAATAGAGAAGTAAATGCTAGTCAAAAATGAATAACTGTAGCAATGAAGATGTTGCGTGAAATAGATGTAAGTTTTCCATTACATGTATGATTTATGATGTATCAAGAAGATTTATTATATTTGAGAGATAAGAGTCTATATAAGATAGTTACTCCGTTTTATACTTTATATGGTAAACTGAGAAATGTACAGACGCAAGATAAATAAAAGCCATATATATTCAAAGACAGGGCTGATAATACTTATTGTCTTAATTTTTTGATTTGGTGTTTTTGGTATACAAGCAGGATTAATATGAAATTTTTTGTCTGAAGTTAATTCTAAATTGACTGATGAGGATTATGTACATACTATATGATGAAAATCTATAATAACAGATATTTATTATAAATCTTTGGAAATAGCCAAGACAAATGAAGTATTTTCTTTAAATAATGCTATTAAATTGAGTGTAGATTATATGAAAAATAAAGATATAAAATGTAATTTAAATAAAACTGATATGTTAAATATTCTATATAATTCAAATGACAGTTTCAAAAGATCTTTTAAACAAAATATTACAAATACATATAAATCTAAACCACAATATCCAACCAATGAAGACTATCTAAAATCTTGTTATGTGTTTATGTGATGTTTCTATTGAATCTATGATTATGAAGATAGTCCTTATATAAGAAAAACATGTGCTACCAAGGCTAACGATATTTATTCTCAGATGTATATAAATGGCGATAGTATAGCTTCTTTTGATCAGATTAATTTTGGTGATGATATGTTTCGGAATGGTAAATTGGATGATGCTGATTACGATTTACTTTATGATATCGACGTTATATGAAAGATATTGTTTGAGTCTTCTAAGACGCCACCCCAAGTTTTATATTATCAATTCCCAGATATAAATAGTGCATGATGAAATGATAATCTTGAAATTCCATATGATTGAACTATTGATTGGTTTTCCCCATATGATCCATCAGATTTTCCCGATACTAATTCATGAAATAATAATTGAAACAATACTGGCTCTACATGATGATCAAATGTTAATGAGGGGAATAATGGTACATTAAATAACAATACACTTATTGAACCAGAAAATTGATCTTTGGATGAAGAAATTAAGAAATTTTTAGATACCAATACATCAAATACATATTTACAAAACCAAGATGATAGTAGTAATGTTTTGAATGGGAATATTTGTATTACGTGATCCAATACACAAGAGTTATCAAATACAGGTAGTATATATTCTTGAGATATTATTAAACAATATTTGAGCGGATTAATAAAAGAGATAACTGAAAATAAAAATGAATGAACTAATTCTATTACAACTTGATGAACTAGTTTTGTTTCATGAAATATAGTCAATCTTACTTGAACTAAACAAGAAATAATAGATCAGATTGACGATCAGGTAGAAATGTTGTCAAATATCGATGATGAAGTTTCACAGCAAGCTATACAATGATGTATAGATAAGTGTGATTGATTACCTATATCCGATAAAGCTGTATGTATAGTGAAGTGTACTTGTACTGAGTTTTCTAGTCCTGCTTATAATGATATATTAAAAGCTTGAACTTTTAAAATAAAATTTTGTATGATACCTGTGCAAAATAAGTGATTTTCTAAAAATGGCAAAACTGTATATAGTATAGAAGAAATTTATAATGAAGTATCTGCTATACTTCTAAGTTTAAGGGATTCTGGTGAATTGCTTGTGAGTAAAAAGACTAAAGAATTTTTAGAAAGCTCGACTACAAAGAATAAATTTGGGAAGATATTGTCTTTCAGCATAAGTTCATCCTTTAAATCATTATTCAGTAATAGTGATAGTAAAACTGATAAAAGGGATGAAGAAATTTTTGTAAAAGATGCCCAAAAATCTATTCTTTGTTATTGAGATGGTTTAGATTCAGCAAGTGAAAAAAATAAATATATAATGTCTAATCCATTAGATGAAGTAGCTAATAATGAGATAATAAAATCTAGTTCTTTTGGTCTGAGTAATTGATGTGTATCTTCTGTAGATCCTATCAAATTATTACAAGAAGATAGACTAATCCAATCAAATACTATTGTATTTGAATTTTTGAAAACACACCTTGCGTTTTGGCAAGATGTCGTAGTAATGATGAAAGATATCAATCAAACTGCTAAAGCTTTGAGTAAGAAAAAGAAATAAATAATTGGGTTACTATACTACTATTATCAATCAGTCTTTTATTAATCCGTTTAAAAATAAATTAATCACTGATATGTTTGTATGTAGCTAATAATATAATTTGTCCTTCGTATTTATATAGACGTTATTGTTGAATAATCACAAAATTACTCTCTAAATTAATTAGGTTTAAAAAATCATACAAGGAATGTTTATTCAGTAGTAATAGTTATATGTTCATAAGGGATAGAAATTCAGTATTGTTTAAATATTGTTTGTAATTTTATTCTCAAATCAGATCAGATTACAAATTTTCATTTTCATCACTTAGGATCGTAGAAGAAGAATCATTTGAAATTGATACCACGAGAGTCGAATGATTTTATAAATACGTTTGTATATTCTTTGTGAATAACTTTTTCATCTCAGTTTATAGTATCTGTTAACAATTTTTTTATTTGATTGACTTCTACGTGACGAGGTAAGATAAAATCTATCTCTCATCTGACTAGTGGTTCAGATTTAAGAGTTTTAATTGGCGTCGCTGCTAATATCATATTTGGCACTACAACCCTTCTTTTATCTAGTGTTTTGACGACTGTATATCTTATATTGATTTCATCTATTACTCCACTTATATTTAGTGATCACATCATCTGTACGTAATCTCACAATTTTACTTTTTTGTTTGTAAGTATCATTATTCATGAGACCATATTTCAGATTGTAGTTTCCATAGCAAATCACATTCCAAGAGATATTCATCACATGAGTATAGCTACATCGAATCATATTACTCAAAATATAATAAGCACATTGAATATCATTAATAATACAAATATCATATTTCAAATCAGATTTGATATTTTTTTTGTATATTTTTCATCTGATTGTGTCGAATTTTCTTCTATTCTTGTTTTTACTCTTTGAGTAAATCGTTTTATAAAAATCCAGATTCAAATAAAAATTGCTCAAGCAAGAAAAAGCTTTCAGATTATCTGTAATCAGTTTTGTGATATATAATCGTAAATGACTTGTAATAATTTTGCTTGCATAGTTATTATTTATTTAAATTGTCCAATGTTGTTGCTTTATCCTCGGGTTTCTCAAAATTTATAGTAACTGTATTATATGGTACGTTTATGTTGTTTTGCTTAAATTCATCATTTATCTTTTCATTTATAGCTCATATAGCATAATCTGTTAATAATCAGCATTTGGGATCAAAGCAAAATAATCATTTAAGATCTATAGAACTAGCTCAAAATGTAGTTACAAAAACTTTTGTATTTTCTTTTTCTTTTACAAATTCAAAACCATTTATTGTTTCTGTGATTACTTTTATTGCTTGAGATATGTCGCTGTTGTAATGTACACTTAGTATAACTTCTAATTTTACTAGATCCTCTGCACTGAATGTTTTGATAGGTACTGATATTAGAGTCATATTTGGTATGACTACTTCTCTAAGATCAAGAGTTCTTATAATTGTATATCTGATAGTGATTTCTTCTATTCTTCCAAAATATACTTGATCAGCATTGATTTCTACTATATCTCATAATTTAAATTCTTTTGTATAAAGTACCATGATACCAGCTATCATGTTTCATAAAATTTCTTTAAATGCTAATCATACACCAAATGATACTCATCATAGTATCAATCCTACATTGAATCACATTATTTCAAATCATATAAACAAAGAGAATATAACCATTATATAAAAAACAATATTTCATATTAGTGATGCTATTTTTTCTATATGTTTACTGTCCGCTATAGAATTGTTTTTTAAAATATTTCTTTTTACTATTCAGGCTATTATTTTGGATATCAAAAGCATTATGACTATTACTATAACTCATCATAGTATCTTGAGTATATATCATCGGATTTCACTTCATTGTATTCAAAATAATCCTGATGAAGCAGCATCTGTTGTTAATTTTTCTCAATTCATTTCTTTTTATATCTTATAAAAGATATTTAATTATAGCTTGAAAACAAAAAAAATCCAAAAAGTAGTAAAAATCTACCTCATAGATATAGACATTATATATTAAATGTGATATAATATAGAGTTTAGCATTGTTTTTGAACAGGTTTTTTTTATTTTTTACATGGTCTTTTATTTTTTTAAAAAATTGTTTCAAATGGAACAGAAGATGGATTATTTTACAAGGAAGATGAATGAGAATATATATCAACCTAGAAAATCTTTAAATCCTCAAAAAAAGTGAGTGCCTTATGCAACTTTTTTTATTGTTGTTATTACTATCATTGTTTTGATGTTTATATTCTTTCAAAAATATGATGACATAAAACAAATTTTTGGTATAAATTCATCAACTGGTACTTTGTCTGATGTTTTAAAGGGTGATTATAAAATTGGTCAAGTTGTAGAGCTTTCTTGAACGATGTTTTCTGATTGAGATCTAATTTCTTATACTCATAGTATCCATACTTTTGATGGAGATATATTGTGACTAAAAAGTAGAAATTTGAATTTAAATGATTATCAATGAAAAGTAGAAATAAAATGAACTATTGAGAAACTTGTGGGGGATATTTTTATTGTGGAAGTAAATAATGTTAGTTGAGAAGTTGTTTTAGAAAATACATGAGTTTCATCTACATGAAAATATATTTCTGAGGCTTGAATATTTTTTGACCAAAACTTTTTTAATAGTTATTCTATTGAAGATATAGCAAATGGAAAAATAATTGTTAAAAACTTGGATAGTAATCAAATAATTATAGTATCTTATTTTAAATGTAATACATTTAACCCTGATCAAAATTGTCGTTCTTTAAATGAAACATTTTCACAGACTTCTGAAAAAGATTTTACAACATCTAATGGAATAAGTTTTTATAAACTTCAATCTGTAAGTTCTTGGTATTTCGCCAATGATAATCTGTTGTGATATTTTATAAATGACGTTCCAGAAACGGAGATTATGAAGTTATCTGATTATATTATTTTACCGAATAAAAATTATGTTAGTGATAATATAATGCCAAATATTTCAGATATATGTAATAAATGATTTTTGAAACTTGAAAAATCAAGCTCATATGAAATAAAATTGGAAAATAATGTTGTGATTGTACTTGTAAAATGAACTTATCAAACATGAAGTGTTTCTTGTAAAATTATAATAGATCCTTTGTCTCCTTTAAAAGCTACATTACAAGATATTAAGTTGGATGAGACACAAACAGCTGTAGCTACTCAATGAACTGTTTTGAATCGAGATCCTAAAGTCAAACAATTTCCTATAAATTTGGCAAAAACTACTGAATTTGTATCTAGTACTAGATGATATAAAATAATATTCCCATCTAGAAATATTTCTTTTGCTTCTACAAATGTTGAACAAGATTTTGGACAATTATGAGTAAGTTGTTTCACTCAAATGAATGTTGTGAGCTATCCAAATAAAGAAAATTTACAAACTAATCCTGCAATAAAATTTTATGAATGCAATATAAAAAAGTGATTTCAAGAATCTGATCAAATTATACTAAAAAAATTATGAGATAGGAATTTTGTAGTAGAAATAGTCGATCCTGCTTGGATAGAATTTACAAATAATCTTGTTATACAATAATTTTTACGCTATATATTATCAATATTTAAGTATTTTTTATTGTTTTACCCTTGGGGTTATGCAACTTTTTGTTTGTGAATTTAAAATTAATAAAAATCAAATAACTTTAGAAGATGATAGTGTTTTGTATCAACTTAGAAAAGTACTTAGAAGTAAAATATGAGATAATCTCTTTGTACAAAATAGTTGAAGTGCTAATAATAGATATGAAATCAAAATTGATAAACGAGATGATAAAAAATTAGTGTGAACTATTATAAATATAATGGATAATCAGAGTTCAAATAATATTTATTGAATGATTATATGTATGCCAAATAAATGGGATAAGGCCGAAATAATTGTTCAGAAGTTAACTGAAATTGGGATAAATCATATCATTTTCTGGCCGTCTGAAAGATCTATTATTAGAGAAATAAATCAAAATAAAATTGAAAGATTGGAAAAAATTTCCAAAGAAGCTTTGGAACAGTCTTGGTGATGGAATTTACCTAGAATTGAATTTGTATATGATTTAAATGGTGTTTTAGTAGATTCAAGTTTGATAGTTTTTGATAAATCTTTGAATGCATGAAAAACACTAAATGTTGATGAGAAAAAAAATTATTGATTGGTATGACCAGAATGATGATTGACAGATAATGATTATAAAAAATTTGGTAATGATTTTATAATTAAATCTTTTGGCAATAATATTTTAAGAACTGAGACTGCGGCAATAATATGATGATGGATAATTACACAAAATAAATAATCAAAAATTAATATAAATTAGAAATTGAAAATTGATTTGTTATTGATAGTATAATTTTGTTTATAATCTAAGTTTATATATGAAAGAATTGATAAAAAAAATAATAGCATATCAAAAAATATATGATACTATAAAAACTAGTTTTGTTTATCAGGCGCGAAAAAGATTTATATGACATCTTGCTAATGTGGTTTATTGATACCCATCGAAGGATTTTTTTATTATTTGAGTAACTTGAACAAACTGAAAAACCACAACAGTTAATCTTATTCATAAAATGTTGAATAATAGAGTATGACCTGCTGTTATGATAAGTACTGCTGTTATAAAAATTTGAAATAAGGAAATAATAAATGAAAAGAAAATGACATCTCTAGATGTATTTGATTTACAATCTATATTGGCGACTGCTAGATCTAGATGATGTAAAATAGCAATATTGGAAGTCTCATCTCATGGTATAGATCAATATAGATTTGAATGAGTAGATTTTGATTTTGCTATGTTAACAAATATAACACATGATCATTTAGATTATCACGGTAGTTTTAATAATTATGTAGATGCCAAAAAGAAGCTTTTTAAATATGTTTTGAAAAATAAGAAACCAAATAAATATGCTGTGTTCCCCGCTGATGATGTAGTATGAAGAAAATGGGCAGAAGACATGGCTTTTGATAAAAAGATTACTTTTGGAATAAAGAATTCAGCTATACTTAGAGCGGAGAATATAATTGAAAAAATAGATAGTACAGAATTTGATATATTATATTTATGAAAAAGTTACCATATGATGACGTATTTGCCAGGTGCTTATAATGTTTATAATATTTTATCTGCGCTTAGCGTTGCTGTACAGATATGATTAGATATGGAACAGGCTATTTCATCTCTTATCTGATTTAAATGAGTATCTGGTAGAATGGAACGCGTAGAAAAAGACTGAATCAATTATTTTGTAGATTTCGCCCATACGCCTGATGCTTTGGAAAAAACATTAACATTTCTTCAAGATATTAAAAAAGATGGTAAGTTGATTGTAGTTTGGTGAGCTCCTGGTAATAGAGATAAACTTAAAAGACCAGATATGTGAAGTATCGTTTATAACTATGCCGATGTAATGATAGCAACAGATGATGACCCAGACACAGAGAATAGAATGCAGATTATAAATCAATTAACTGAAAAAATAAGAGATCAAAATTGATGAGAAAAACAGGTCCTGATAATACCTGAAAGATATTTAGCAATAAAACTAGCTACTCAGATAGCAAAACCATGAGATCTTGTAATGTTTGCTGGTAAATGACATGAAACGGTTCAACTTACAAATTTCTGAAAAAGAAAATGGAACGATAAAGATGTTCTATTGGAAATTATAAGTGAGAAAAGTGTTGCTTAAATTTTTCTTCATTTCAGTTGTTCTCTAGTAAGAAAAAGTATTGATCATAATAACTTATATTATTAAATTCTTTTTTTAATAGTATTTTTAGTATACTTATAAGTACTGGATCACGTAATTTTGATAACACATCATCATAAAAATTTGTAACATTATCGTATCATAATTTTTGATATTCCATAGCTTGTATAGCTGCGTCTAATTTATCAAGTTGTTTAATTATTTGTGATTCAGGCGTTTCTTGTTTTTCAAATTCCATCCGTATATCTAATAGATTGCATTTCTCTCAAAAATAATCTTGTAGTTCTAGTATAACTATTTTTTCTCTTCTATGTTTTTCTTCTTTAGAAATTTCTCATGGAGGGTAATCTTTTTCTTTGTATTCTGCAAGATCATGATATTTAGCCATTAATATCATTTTTTCAAAATTTAATTCTGGAAAATGTTTTCAGTATATTTTAGCTGCTTTTGTTACTTTTTTTGTATGCTGTCGGACTGTTTCCGCTATTTCTTTTGCAATATTCCTTATTATCCGTCAAGTTCTGATTTTATTCATTCAGGTTTTAATTTCTTTTATTTTATTTAGCATTTATCAATTTAATATTATAAATAACTAAAAACAACTAAAAAATTATATAATTATTTTAATTATTATGTCAACTATAAAATAATATGATATTATCTTTGTTAATAGTATATTTTTGACAACTATATATCTTTTGTGGTAAAACGTAAGATGTTTGGGGGTTTATGACTGATTGTTTTGACAAAAATAGCTTTAAAATTATAATTAGATGTAGTTTTATTACTTGAATAAATATGGCTATAGAAGCAAAACAATGTGAAAATATGTTAGCTAACCAATTGATTACAGATTTTTCACAACAATATAATTTATCCAAACTTACAACTTCTGCATGGTTAAAAAATAAGGCAGAATGTTTTTCTAAAATGTGATGACTAACAAATATTAAAAATTTTATATCTAAGACTCAAAAAGATTATAAAGATTGAAATTTACAAATAAATATTATTGAGGATCAATTCTCTGACAATGTAACTCAGACTGTTGTACAAACTGAAGATAATGTATGATGAATGCTCTGATATTCTTGGAATCAGATATGAAATTATACTTCCACTGTTTTTTTAATTCTGATTTTTATTTATCTTGTGTGGAAGATTATAAAATATGGTTTGAGATATGCTTATTCCCTTATAAATCAGAGTAGATTTGTTTATTTAAAAGTGATGTTGCCTAGATGAGATAATAAACTTGATCGCGAACAAGATAAAGAACTAGCTAAAGATATGAAAGAAAAAATATGACGTATGTCACAGGTTTATATGAACTTCCATAAAATTACTGAACTAAGTACGTGGGATACGCTGATGTATAAAATATTTTCAAAACAAAAAATAGTGATGATGTATCATTATGAATGATGATTACTAAATTTTATTGTTTGAACTTTCCCTGAATATGCTAATATAATTGAATGAGCCATTTCTTCTCAATTTTCTAACTGTTCTATTGAAGAGATTAAAAAACCTAAGTTTTTCTGAAAAAAATATAGTGATATAACTATTCTATGACTTAAGGAAGATCCTGTATATACTATCAAAATGTTTAAGTTGATGCCGGATGATCCTATAAATAATCTTGTAGATGCCATGAGTAAAGTACAAAATACTGACACTGTAACATTGCTAATGCCTATCAAACCCGAGTGATCTTGGTTTAATACTAAGATGAAAAAAGCAGCGGATAGGCTATATAAAAATCTTGATATAAAAGATACACCATGGCGGCATTATATATTTATGCCTTGGAAAATATTTAGCTTCCTTATATTATGACCATCTCAAAAACTTTTATCATGATGACAGGATGAAGCTGAGAAAGTCACTATGGTTCGTATGGTTAAGGCAAAGGAGGATGCTATGAATGCAATATGAGAAGAGGCCTGATTACCAATTTTTAGATCATCGTTAATCTTGATTACATCTTCTGATTCTAAGGAAAATTTAGAATCCAATATAGATAGTTTGATAAGTGCATATAATATTTACTGAGATGAATATTCTAATCAACTTAATGAAGAAAATACCAAACATGATGTATTTTGATTTATTTTTAAACCACTTTGGACTATAGCAGCAAAATTTTATTTAACATGATTTTTTTCCAAATATGCTTATTTTTCTATCAATCAATTAACTTCTCTTTTCCATTTCCCAGATGGAACATATAATCGTTCTCCTATAATTGACTGGATGCAATATAAGGTTCTCTCTTGACCTTCAAATTTACCTGTAATGACTTGAGATGTAGAAAATGGATATGTTTTGGGTGGAGTATTAGCTGAAAAATATAAGAACTGAAAACTATCTGATATGCTTAGTGTTGATTATAAAAATCATCGAGCTGTATGAATATGAAAATGAAAAGAAGAAATTTTGAGACCTATAGAAGAATTTAAAGAATCAGATCTAAAATGAAAAGAAATTGTAGAAAAAGAAGGAAAAAAGTTTGTTAAGATGTATAAAGAAAGAGACTATACTTGATATAAGTTATTTAAAAATTGAGTCCTTTTGTGAATCAATATTTATAGAAATATGTTGACACCTGTTTATATGAAAAGGGAAGATAGAACTAGACATTATTATTGTATATGAAAATCAGGTACCTGAAAATCTGTGTTTCTACAAACTTTAGCAAGACAAGATGTTTGGAATGGAGATTGACTATGTTTGATTGATCCTCATTGAGATTTGGCTGAAGATATACTTGCTTATGTACCCAAAGAAAGAGCGAAAGATATTGTTTATTTTGATGCTTGAAATGAAGATAGACCTATGTGATTAAATCTTTATGAAATAAGTACTCTTGATGAAGCAGATAGAGTAGTAAATGACGCGACTGAAATATTTATTAAGATGTTTGGTCCTGAAATATTTTGACCTAGATTACAAGAATATTTTAAATATGGAAGTCTGACTTTATTGGAAGATTTTGAT
Source organism: Candidatus Absconditicoccaceae bacterium (assembly GCA_049305865.1). Taxonomy (GTDB): domain Bacteria; phylum Patescibacteriota; class Gracilibacteria; order Absconditabacterales; family Absconditicoccaceae; genus UBA6263. The sequence continues at coordinate 18,925 of JBAQPP010000038.1, read as the reverse complement.
GATAGACCCACTTTACTTGATGTGGTTAGATTATTTACTGATGAGTGATATAGAGAATATAAAGTAAAAAAAGTTACTAATCCTACTGTAAAAAATTGGTGGGAAAAAACGTTTAATGCTATGTGAGACAGAGAGAAACAGGAAATTATACCTTATTTTTCTGCAAAATTCGTTTCATTTAATACAAATAGACTTATTAGAAATATTATATGACAAACTAAATCATGATTTAAGTTTGAGGATATTATGGATAATAGAAAAATATTAATTATAAATTTAAGTAAGGGTAAAATATGAGAATCAAATGCTCAACTTCTAGGTATGATAATAGTATCTAAAATATATACAGCTGCTATGGCTAGAGCTAGGATGGATGAAAAAGATAGAAAAGATTTTTATTTATATGTAGATGAATTCCAGAATTTTGTTTCTTGAACTTTTGCTGATATATTATCTGAAGCTAGAAAATATAGATTATGTCTTATAATGGCTCACCAATATATTGCGCAGTTAGATCCTCCAAAATGATTAGGGGATTCGTGATGATGAAAAAATGATGTTAAAGCTGCTGTTTTTGGTAACGTTGGTACTATGCAATCATTTAAGGTCTGAGCGCCTGATGCTGAATTTCTTGAAAAAGAATATGCTCCCGTATTATCTTGACAGGATATCGTAGGTATAGCAAACTATAAGGCTTATATAAAACTTAATATTGATAATGCAACAACGCGTGTTTTTAGTATGAATATGATTTATTCTAAAGATTATCAAAATAAAAAAATAGTTCCTATACTAAAAGAATATTCAGCAAAAAAGTATTGAAGAAAAAGAGAATTTGTAGATGCTGAGATACAAGCAAGATTGGGTATATCAGTAGATGAAAATAAATTACCAGAGAGCAATGAAGATAATAATATAATCCCAATTGAGCACGCTAAAGTATAATTTTTGTATTTAAGTTTCTATTGAAATATTTAAATATTTAAATATATTCGCTCTTAGTTTATAGTTGTAGTTTATGATTTATTTTGTAAAAAAAAGGAATGCTGTTTGATTTTCAAGCATTTGTAGCAGAGCTCAGAGAAAAAGAAGATAAAAAACAGATAATAGAAAAGTATGAAAAATTATTTGGAGAAATTAAAGGAGGAATAAAGGATCAAGCTTGGTATACAGAATATCTTTATTTATTTCCAAATTTAGATTATATTGCTCCAGAAGAACTCAAAGACGATTTTGATTGGGAATTATTGGAGAAACTTGTTGTATGATCTTTTTCTAGTGATTATGAACTCAAAGATGATAAAAATAAGTGATGAAAAGAACTTTATATAGCTGTAAAAAGTTGAGATCAAAGTGTTGTTAAAACTGTTTCAGAATTGTGGTCTTTCCAGGTTTTGAGACTATATGAAATATATGTTGAAGAACAGATGAACTTACATGCACTTAAAGCCGAAGATGAAAATGAAAAAAATGCTATTGATCAAGAGAGATGAATGAGAATAACTAGATGGAAGGCAGTATTGGAGACTATAGATAGAGAGTCGTTATCAAAGGATGCAAAGAAAGAACAGGAAAATAAATTGTGAGATTTGATGTGAAAATTATAAAAGTTTAAAGATAAAATATAAGAAAAATCTCCATTCTAGGAGATTTTTTGTTATATATAAACTCTAATATCTTCTATGAACCAAGATATGTGTGACTAAGAAATTCTGGTATAGGTTGTTTGAGAAAGGCCTCTAGTCATATAGTCTTTTCTATATTATTTCAAATATTTTTTAGATAAAATGTGCTTGTTGGAAGCGTAATAATTTGAGGTAATCAAAGAGTAGGTTGTACCTTAATACAAAAAGATATTGCTTGTTGAGTTTCTATTGTATTACCAAATAGAAGAAAACTTCTTAATCATAGTGAATTTTCTTTATAAGCATATGAAAGGTCATAAGATCATACTGATATATTAGAAGCATAAGTATTGAATCAATTTAGAAAATCATTTATTATATTTATATTATTTGTTGATCATGTTTTTACAAAGACTCAATCTTGTAATATATCTAGTCAAGACATTACAAATATTCAGATTGTAATTTCTCTATTGGGAGAAATATTCTCAAATTTAATATTGGAGATTTTATCTGCCATATTTTGATAGGTTGGTTGTATAGTTAATTTTTGATAATTTGTTCATATATTTATCTGCTTAAATAGTGGCAATATAAATGATTCTCATGTATTTAAAGAAATAGGATTGTTACATCCACTATCAGTCCATGTATTTTTTGAGAAGTGACTAGAATTTCACGAAATGTTACTATTGAAATTACAATTTTTACATATAAAATTTCATGAAATAATATTGTTTCAGCTGCTTATGATATTTTCAAATCATATTCAGTTGTGTGAAATTTCTGTTAAAGATATTTCTAATCAAGCTTTTGATAAATAATATGATTTATAATATCAATAAATTATGTTGTTGTATTGCATCAGATCTCTTATATAATTTGTGGTTAATATTCATATTAGAGAAGAAGCAATTAATATAAAAATCACCAAAATACTTATATTTCATTTATTATTTATTCCTATGAATATATTTTTATTCATCGGTATTTATTGAATTAAAAAATTGTTGTATAGGTATCTGTATTTTATTGTATCGTTTTTTATTGTATGTTGGCGAATATGCTTTGGCTATCATAAAAAATCATGGTTTATGTATGCATGATATATAGCTTGTACATGAAGATACTCAGTCTAAATAATTTGTAGATGAGTCATATGGTGTGATTCTAAATATAGTTTTAGAAACATATATAGCTTGTGGATTTGTAATATTAGAAATCTCTCAGTTTTTGACTAACTGTATGTAACATTGATATCATCATGTTAAGACCTCTATATTGGTTCATGGATCGATACATGTTCATGTACTATAGATTTCTATCTTTCAATCTTGGCCACTTAAGTATAGAATATTTATGAATCAACTTTTCGATGTTAAGTATCATGTTCATAATACGCTTATATACCTATTGTAGTCTATGCTGTTTTTATCAGATATATTTTGAATGATTTGAGACAAAAATAATGTCTCTTGTGTTACATTTTTTTCTTGTTGTATTCTAAAAGATATTTGCGATACAAAAGTATATGTTCTCATCAAAATTACTGATAATATTCATATTATAACTACCACTATCAATGTTTCTATAAGGGTAAATCACTTTGATATTTTCATATTTAATAATTCCCTATAAAACTTTCTAGTATTACTTCTCATGTTTTTGATCATTTAGAGAATAATACGTGAGATTCTATTTTGAGTATTTTATCTGTTGGTAATATATTTCAGTTTTCTTTTACTCAAGTAAAGACTATGTATCTAGAAAATATTGTTTTTTCTCAATTATTGCTATTATGATCATACCAAAATATATTATTTCACTCTATGTTTCATGAATGATAATATAATCTGTTATTTTCAAATGTATTTAGTCCTGTCCAAATAAGTTTAGAATATTCATTGGGATTAAAAGATATTTGTATATATTTTCATTGTAATCATGAAGCAAAGTATCAATCACAAAAATTTGGAGGAATAGAATTTATATATTTTTCTGTGAAGACACAGTCTCGTTCAAGCTCTTTTATTAAATTTGCGTCTCTTATATTAAATGTTAGTTCTATTCATTCTTTTGCTAGAAAAGTTGCTAAATTTCTAGTTTTGGTCTCGTCCAATCTTTCTAAATTATTTGTTACTAGGTAAAAAACTGCCATTATTCATATAGAAAATACAGCTATTACAATTATTATTTCTATTAGAGTAAATCACTTTGATTTCATATAAAACTAATGGAGAATAAACTGTAAAATTTATAAGATTTGAGATGGTATATTCAAGATAAAATACCATTTACGTCTCTAGTGCTTAGCATAAAATGCTAAAGAATTAATTATAGGCAGATTTGTTCTTTTATTTTGCAGTTTTGAGAAAGTAGATATAAGCAATATATTTTTGTTTTGTTGACTATTAATTTAAAATCTATTCTAGATCATGTATTATTATTGTTATCTGTTATCTCACATCATAATTGGTATGGCGTGATGTTTATAGAGGACTTATTTTGTATTATTCAATTATCCAATCTTATATCTGATATTTCAATCAAGTTTGTTTTTTTTTCTCATGTCTGGTTATATGAATCTCAAACATAGGAGTAAAATATTCAATTATTTCATGAAAATAATTCTAAATTTAATCTATTAAAGCGGTGTTGATTTATATAATTTGATCCAAGTGAATTTGTATAGAATGAAGTTAATGTTGATAAAAATTCTTCTTTTGTCGTTTTATATTTTAATTTAAAAATATTTTCTGATCAGAAATAAATGGTCATTCACAAAATTATACTTATAGTGACTAATACTATAAGCATTTCTAATAATGTGAATCAGGAATTTTTTTTGATTTTTTTGAATTTTTTTGAAATTTTTATACTCATACTCATTCCATAATTTGTAATATTAATCAAAACACGCCAAGCGCTATAACAACCACTATTACTCATATAAATATCAATATAATTGGTTCTATTACTTTTGCAAGACGATTAATATTATTATTTAATTCTTCTTCGTGCATTGTCAAAATATTATCTAGAGAACTTTGTAAATTAGCTGTTTCTTCTCATACTTTTATAAGTGCAGATACGTTGCTTGGAATAAGTTCATTTTGGTATTTTATAGTATCATATATTGTTTCTCATTTTTGTAGTCATACTAGTGTGCGTTCTATCATGCCTTGATAGATTGGTATATTTAATATATCTCTTAAAAGCTGAAATGTTTCTATATAATTCATTCAAGATTGTAACATTATTTTGGTATATCTACATCGTTTTATGAGGTAATAATATTTTGTTAATTTGCCTAAAATAGGAATTTTGAGTACAACAGAAAATCGTGCTTTTTTACCTGTATCTGTTGATATAAATATTAATAGGATAGTAATGAATGATACAAATATCCATATCATTGATTGTCGATTTTCCTTGGCTGCGTCTGCTATATTTTTTAAAATCATAGTAATTGTAGGTAATTCGATATTTTGGAAACTATTTGCTATTTCAAAAATTCATGGTAATACAAATGCAAACAATGATATAATAGCTACTATACTCACTACTATTAATATTATTGGATAAGTTAGTGACAGTATATATTTATTTCTGATTTCGTTCATATAAGTGTATTCGTCAGCTAGAGATTTTAATATGATGACTATATTTCATGATCTTTCTCAGGCTTTTACTATACTATAGTCTCTTTCGTCAAAATAATCTGGTAATCTATTGAATGCATATGATAATTCTTTTCACTGTATCAAGTGTCTATTTACGCTTCTTGCTATTTCTTTTACTGCATAATTTTCAGAGCTAGTTTCTATTATATTCATAGCTTCTGATAATGCGACTCATCAATTTATTAAATAGGCTAATTGTTTAAAAAATATAACTTTTTCCTTACTACCAAAACTTCATTTATCTATTTGGCGCAAAAATCCAAGTATTAACTTATCTATTCAATGTTTTTGATATGTATTCTTTTTTTCTTCCATCTTAAACTATTTATTGTTATTTGTAATAAAATGCTTTTAAATATATATCAACATTCTGTTCTTCTTGATAGGCCATTAAATCGTATGATATCTCATCTATCTTATATAATATGCGCAAATCTTTCTGTGGATTTATCTTTTTTTCTATATTGTTTATAAATGATAATAATCAATCTTTGTTTTTGAAAGTTATGTTAGAATAAACAGTTACATAATATAAATTACTCTTAAACTCTGTCGGATCTCAAATTGAAATCTTATTTATTTCTCAATTTTTTGAAATTCAATTAAAGTCTTTTTTGGTTAGATATTCATTTATATTTTTTAATATCATTTTTTCATCGACTGACATTTTGATGCTACTTAAACTATTTGCCTGTAGATATGATACTGCTTCTGAAAAATTATTTTTAATCTGTGGATCTAATTGTTCGCATCATTTTTCATTGTTTATGCATGCTAATATTTTTTCTTCTCAATTTTCTATTTTTTGTGACAAGTCTATATCGATTTGTAACTCTTTTTGCTTTATTGAATAATTGTTTACTTCTGTTCTTAAAGATTCTAGTGTCTGTTTTGAACTTTGATAACTTTCTTGTTTTGGTAAAACATAATTAAATAATCAGATTATAATCAAAATTATTAGTATTATAGAATATAGCCTATATCTAATAGATACGATTCTTATTTCTCATACTTGCATTTCTTCTTGATCATCTACTTGAATATGATTTGTTCAATTTTGTAACAAGCTATCAATTATATTTTTATTTTCCATTATTTTTTATTTTAGCATTTAAAACAAATTCAAAATATCTTTCTCATATTTTATCGTATGTTTTTATTTTCATATCTTCAATAAAATCAAGGTCTTGGAATCTATCTATTAGAGCTTTAAATTTTCATGAAGGGGAGTTAAAATATAATAATTTTAAATTAGATACTCTTCATTTTAAGCTAATCTCATTTAAATTTACTCTAAAATCTGATAAGATTATTGAATCATTCTCTCCTGTTCATGATTGATCTACTGATTTTAGATCTTCTAAAATTGAAATAATTTTTGGAATGTGTTCAGATCGTGGCATAGTTTGAGAAGATTTTTCTAACTCTCTTATTAAATATATTTTATTGTATCAAGTAGATTGTTTGTATTTTGCTAGTTCGATATTTTGTTTATTTAATATCATTTGATTATTTAATGTTTTTTGATTTGTTATATAAGTTGATACTTGAAAAAAAATATATCAGACTATAACTAACATAAAAATTACTCATAAAAATCTGAATATATATTCTCGTCTAGAGTGAAATTGGTTATCCATAATACAAAATTAAGATTTAAATGTAAATATCATACTTAGACCTATATTTTAGTAGGTTATTGGTATTTTTTAATTATATTCTGTTAAATCATAATTTGCAAAAGCTTAGTTTACTTTATTAAGTTTAGCTTTACATTATATATCTTATGTGATATAATATGTTATAGAGGTGGTTAAATTTATTTAGACATTACAGTGGCAGCTCAGGTTTTTAAAATTATTTTGTTTATTCTTGAAAGTGGCTAAGCTTTTTTTATAAGTAAAAGACATTTTTACTATTTTTGTGAAAGTATGAACCAGAAAGACTTGATAAATGATATGCTTGAATATCGGAAAAAATATGATGTATTCAAAAAATCTATTAATCAAAGATCAGATAAATTGCAGTCAGTGACATATGATTGACCCCCATTTGCATCATGAACACCACATTTTGGACATGGACTTACTTCTTCTATGAAAGATACTATTCTTAGATATAAAACTATGAAGGGCTATAAGGTAAATAGAGACCGATGACGAGATTGTCATGGATTGCCTGTAGAAAAATATGTAGAGAAAAAATTATGAATAGATGGTAAAAGAGATATTGAAGAAAAAATTGGTGTGAAAAAATTTATTGAAGAGTGTAGAGCTTCTGTGGGTAATGTAAGTAATGAACGAAAAACGTTTGTTGATCAGATAGGAAGACGAGCAGATATGGATAATGCTTATTATACTATGGATTTGGATTTTATGGAATCAGTAATATGGGTTTTTAAAAATATGTATAACCAGAATTTGGTTTATAAATGATTTAAAGTACAACGATGTTGTCCATCTTGTGCAACAGCACTTTCAAATTCAGAAGTAAATGAATGATATAAAGATAAGCAGGATCAGGCGATAACTATAAAATTTAGAATAAATTGAAGTAAAAACTGGAAAAACTCTGATTTACAAAAACATGTTGTAACTGAAGATTGATTTATTGATGCGGTGTGTGCTGTTATCAAGAAGGATAATAAATATTTTATGATTCATCATCAAAAAGAAAATGTTTGGTTTTTCCCTGGTGGTAAAATAGATAAATGAGAAAGTGAAATTGATGCTCTTAAGAGGGAAATAAAAGAAGAAATTGGAGTAAATGTTGTTAAGTACAAGAAAATCTGAACAATAAAAATTATTCGTGATGGTTATCCTTGGAGACTTTATTATTTTGAAACTGAGGTAGATTGAGAACCAATTATACAGGAAACTTGAAAACATAGCGATATGAAGTGGATTGAAAAAATAGATTTTGATAATAACGATTTGTGATTTGCTTTGAAAATAGATAGCGTAATTATTTCAGATAAAGATGAATTACAAAGAGATTTTGTAGATTATCGATTGTTTAATGAATGAATTTTTGAAAATAAAGAAACAGAGACTGCTGATGTAAATATTTTAGCTTGGACGACAACGCCTTGGACACTCCCTAGTAATATGTTTTTGGCGATATGAGAAAGGATTACTTATATACAGGTATTTGATATAATATCAAAAGAGTATTATATAGTAGCTGAAAATTTATTAAAACAATATTATAAGGATAAAAAAGAATATATTCAGGTTTATAAATTTAAATGAAAAGAACTTGAATGAATAAAATATGAACCGCTTTTCCCATATATCAATCAAAGTAATATTGATCAAAAATATAAAGATCAGTTTTTTCAGATTATTACTGGTGAATTTGTAAGTACTGAAGATGGTACTTGAATAGTTCATATTGCGCCATGATTTGGAATGGAAGATTTTGATGCTGTCGCAAATATTTTGCCTAGAGAAGACTCTAAAAATCGGCTATTTATGCCAGTAAATGATTTCTGAGAATTTACAGATCAAGTAGATGATTATCAATGAAAATCTGTTTTTGATGTAAATAAAGAGGTGATTGCAAGACTAAAAGAAGAAAAGAAGCTTATATGACAAAGGTCATACGCTCATTCTTATCCTCATTGTTGGAGATGTGAGACTCCTTTGATATCAAAGGCTATTACTTCTCGATTTATAAAAGAACAAGAACTTACTAAAATTACTGTTCCAAATGCTGAAAATATTTGATTTGTGCCAGAGACTGTAAAAAATAGATTTCGCGATACATTAAATTCAGCTCCTGATCGAAATATTTCTAGAAATAGATATCGATGATCACCATTACCAGTCTGGGAAAATGTGAAAAATGAAGAAGATAAAATCGTTATATGAAATTTGGATGAACTTTGGAAAAATACTGTGAATTGATCTGCAAATTTAACTAAATTAGTTTTTGTAAGACATTGAAAATCTGAATATAATGTTCCGATCCCTCATTTAGCAGATAGTTATTGAAAAGCTCATCTTATAGATGAATGAAAACAACAAGCAAAAAAACTTATTGAGGATTTAAAATTTTTGTCTGAAGATATAGAAAATGTTATATTTGTAATCTCTCCTTTGCCTAGAGCATTTGAGACTATTTTGCCTTATTTAGAAAAAACATTTGGAAAAACTCAGATACAAAATATTGTAAAAAAATATGAAGAAGTTTTATCTTTGTATCAGAAGCTTTATAATGAATGAAAATTATATGATTATATTATAACCTCATGAACAAAAAATAGATTTGAAATCTGAAAAAATATATATGTAGATTTTAGGTCCATAGAAATGTTTATTCCAGATTATCAAGATTTGGTACATGATTCTATTAAACTTTTGACACGAGAAGATGTAAAACAGTGAAAAAATGGAGAATCTATGTTTGATATGTATAATAGATGTGAAGAATATTTGCTTGATATTACAAATGCTTTTAGAACAAAGACAGTAGTTACTATATCTCATGCTGAAGCAACACTAATGATGTTTAAAAAAATTAGGGATTTTGATTATGATAAAAGAAGATTGGAATTAAAATTAACAAATTGACAATTAAAAATTTATTACCGAGATAATGATCATAATAAAGAAGTAGATTTACATAAACCATATGTAGATAGTTATCGGTTTAATATTGATTGAAATAAATATCATAGAATATCTGAGGTAATGGATTGTCGATTTGAATCTTGATCTATGCCATTTTGACAGGTATGATATACTTGAAATACAAGCAAAAAACCTTTTGTTTATCCTGCAGATTTCATCATAGAGTGACTTGATCAGACTAGATGATGGTTTAGAGCTATGCATGTTGTGGGTAATGCTATAATGAAAAAGAATTCATTTGATAACGTAATTATAAATTGAATGATTCTCGCTGAGGATGGTCGTAAAATGTCTAAACATTTAAATAACTATCCTGATCCTAAATATATATTTGAAAGATATTGAGCTGATTCTTATAGACTTTATTTGTTATCTTCTCCTGCTGTAAGGGCCGAACCAATGAGATTTTCAGAAAGGTGAGTGGATCAGATTTATAAAGATTTTACTAGCGCTATCATAAACTCTTATAATTTTTTTGAAACTTATGCTAATGTTGATAAATTTAAATCTGATTGAACAAATGTTTATTTTATTTGTAATATACAAAAATGAATAAAATCTATGGAAGATAAAAGATTTATAGAAAATGTAATCAGAATAAGTCCTGATAAAATTTATACTTCTTCACTTAAATGATCTATCCAACTTGCAAATAAATTTGCAGATACATTACAAAATTATACATGAAAAACTGTGGATATAGAAATAGATAAGTCATTGGATCTTGGTTGAGATAGTGTAAAATTTTATAAAGAAGTTTTGAAATCTTGTAAATGAAAGAATATTTTAATTGTGTCAGATGATAATAGTTTTAAACAATTATGGTCAGATTTTTTTAATAATTTATATAATGTCGATATAAAAGAATTTGATATAGTAAAGTTACCAACTTATAAAATTGATAATGAATTGGATAGATGGATATTGGCAGAACTTAATAAAGTTTGAATAGAAACTGAGTGATATATGGATTCTTATTCTCTTGATAGCGCTGCAAAATCTATTCTTAGCTTTGTTGATAAATTAAATAACCGATATATTAGGAGATCTAGAAGAAGATTTTGGGCATCTGGTATGAATGATGATAAATATTCTGCTTATAATACATTATTGGAAGTAATGGAAAATTATATAAAAATATGTTCTTGTTTTGCTCCATTTTTATCAGAATATATCTATCTTAAACTACAAAATTTTAAGAATATTGTGATTGAAAATTGAAACTCTGTACATCTTCAAACGTTGCCAATTTTTGCTCAACAGTATATAGATAAAAAATTATTAGATGAAATATCAGTTGTAAGAAGAGTAATATCTTTATGATTATTTATAAGATCCAAAAATAATATAAAGGTTAAACAACCATTAAGTAAATTGGAGTTAAAAATATAGTAAGAAATTGTAAGTGTAAATAATACTTAACGTAATATTGTACAAGTTTTTTTGTGTTGAATTGTTAATATATTTTGTTATATAGTATATGATTGTTTTATTATCTAAATATTTTTGGATGCCAACAAAAAAACCAGCTCCTAAAAAAGCTACTTTCGATAAAAAATTCCAAACTGTAAAAAAGACAGTTCAAACTGAAGCTAAATTTGTAGAGAAAGAATCAAAAGAAATCGCTACATGAGTAGGTAGACGATGGAAAGTATCTTCTTCTGAAGAAAAGATCTATACTATAGTATGAATTATTTTATTGTTACTATGACTTTATGTATTACGCAATATGTTGGGTGGTATGATATTGTTAGTTATTTGAATATTGTTTGTTACAGGATTTTTTCATAGAAAAAACTAGAAATTAGTATATTATTACTTAGATCAGGCACCTTATTGTGTCTGATTTTTTTTATTTGTAAAAAATAGTAAAAACTGTAATGTGAATAAGTTACGATAAAGTAATACTATTGGTTTTATCGTTTTAGTGTTTCAACATTTATTATGTCGCAGATCACAGAAGATATATTATCAAAAATAGATATTGTAGATATTATTTCTAAGTATATCCCTCTCAAGAGGTCAGGGAGTAATTTTGCTGGTTTAAGTCCATTTAAACAAGAAAAAACTCCATCTTTTATGGTATCTCCTCGTAAACAAATATTTAAAGATTTTAGTACTTGAATATGAGGTAATGCTATTACTTTTATTATAGAGGTTGAAAAGGTTGATTTTTGGGACGCTGTTAAAATACTTGCAAAAGAAGCAAATATTGATCTCAGAGAATATGAATTAAATCCTCAAAAAATGGAGGAATTTTCTGATGAAAGAGAAAAAATCAAAAGAATACATAAGATTACGCAGCAATATTTTGTGCAAGAGCTTGCTAAAAATGAAGAAGCAATAAGTTATTTGAAAACTAATAGAAATCTTAATGATGATATTATAGATCAGTTTGGGATATGATTTGCCCCCGATAGTAATTATTGATTAGTACAATTTTTGAAATCAAAATGATTCGCTGATGATGATATATTACAGTCGTCATTAGCAAAAAAATGACAGAATACAGATTCTTATAGTTTTTTTAGAAATAGGATTACATTTCCTATATATGATACTATGTCAAATATTATTTGATTTGGTGCAAGAGTTTTAAATCCTAAAGATACACCAAAATATATAAATAGCGGGGATCACAAAGCTTATGACAAATCAAAAATATTATATGGGTTAAATATAGCAAAACAAAATCTAAACTTATACAACAAACTGATTGTCGTGGAATGATATATGGATGTAATTGCATTAGCTAGATTTTGATTCAAAATATGAGTAGCTACTTGTGGAACTTCTTTAACAGAAGATCATATGAAAATCTTAAAAAGATATACTGAAAATGTTTTTTTTCTTTTTGATAATGATGAAGCTTGAGAAATGGCTACTTTTAGGGCATTAAAAATCGCATATCAGCAAAATATTTTCCCCAAAATAATAGAACTATCGTCAAATGTAAAGGATATAGATGAACTTGCTAATCAAGAACATTGACAAGAATTGTTTGATAATATTTTGAAAAAATCTAAAGACGGATTCCTAACTTATTTTCAAACTCTTAGAGATAAGAAAGATATGAATTCTCCTATAGAAAAACAAAAAGTCATGAGTAAGATGTTTGAACTTATTTTAGCTGTTGATAACTATGCAATCCAAGATCATTATATTCATGTACTTTCAGATAATTTATGATTTGCTTATGAAATATTGAATGCACAGTTTAAAAAATTTAAAAAAACTGAGGGTTCTTTTGAACTTAAACAAAAATTGAAGAAAAATGAAAATGAAATTTATAAACTAGATAGAGAAATTATCTTTGCTTCATTATTTTATCAGAACTTTGTATATAAATATATTCAAGATGATGAAAAGTGGAAATGATTTTTGTTATTATCAAAACAAGTTTGAGAACTATATACTTGAAGTATATTAGATAAAATCTTGAGATGAGATTTGAATGAAAAAGAAATTAGAGAAGTTGATGAAATGCATATACGATGGGAAACTCAGCTTGATGATATTTTAGATGAAGGAAAAAAGTATTCTTTAATAAAAAAAATAGTTTGAACAACATTACAATCTTATTTGCAGATTGCCCTTAAAGATTCTAAAATTTCAAATGAACAAAAAAGTAGTTTACTTGAATTAAGAAAGCTATTTTAGATTATTGTGTTATTTATTAGAAAGGAAGATCTTCATCTTGTTTTGGTGATGATTTTTGTGTAGATTCTCCGTTTGATCATTCTATTTTCCAAGCTCATATACTATTATACCATCTTCCATTATATTCTCTTGCTCTAAAATTCAAAGAAGCTTTGATTGTATCTCATACTTTGAAGCCTTTAATTAGAGCTGTTTTTTCACCGAAAAGGTCTATTGCTACACTAGATTTGTATTGTCTATCAGAATTTTCTTCTAATACAAAATCAAGTTTTGGAGTTTGTTTTTCTCATACTTGAGTTTCTTCTCCTATAAAAGTGATTGTTCATTCAAATATCATTTTAATATGTGTCAGTAATAAAAACTAATTTAAATATTCTAGTTACAGATTTACTTTAATTTTTCTTTTAAAATTTGCAATATGAACTTAAATTTATTATTAGTATTTTGTGGATTTAAGGGTATTTGGTTTTAAAAAAAATTCTTTTATTATGATCCATATTATTCATATATTTAGTAAAATATCCGCTATATTGAATATTGGGAAAGTGGAAATTGAAATAAAATCTCTTACTCATCAAAAAGAAATTCTATCTATTAAATTACCCAAAGTTCAAGATATCAAGATACTAAATAATATCCGTGATATATGCTTGATTTTAAATAAATATAAAAATATAAATAGAGCTATAATGCTTATTATAATTACTATAAATATGTTTGCTTGTATCGATCGAGATATTCATGGATTCAATACAGGACTTATAAAATCAAATTGTGATAATAGATTTTGGTTATAAAAAATATATTTTGATACTAGATCGATCGCAATTAGTGTTATGCTTAGAATTATAGCTTTTATAGTTTCTTTTTCCATTTTAATATAGTATTCAAATAACTTCTATATGATGTGTTTGGGGGAACATATCTACTGGTTGTAGTTTGTTGATTTTAAATCAATTTTCTAAAAATAGTCCTATATCTCTAGCCATAGTGATTGGATTACATGATATATAAAGTAATTTAAAATCTGATTCTTTTTTGAGTTCTCATAGAAAATTTATGAGATTTTTGTGTAATCATTCTCTAGGTGGATCAACAATCACTGCTCATAGATCTTTTATTTTGTCTTTTAAATCGGGATTGGTGTTGAATGCTTTTTCGCTAGGAGATGCTAAGAAAAAACAGTTGTCTTCCAATCAATTTATTTTAGCATTGTGTTGTGCATCTATAATTGCATCTTCAACTATCTCTATTCAAACCAAATTTGATCAGATTCAGTTTTTTAATAGACTAATTCATATTGTTCAAGTTCAACAGTATAGATCTAATATAGTTCACTTTACGAATCATAACATTTGTTGTGCTTGTGAAAATAATTTTTGTGCTCAAAATGTATTTGTTTGAAAGAAAGAAAATGGCGATACTCTGAATGTAATTTCTGTTTTGTCTGGCTGGTTTTCATTAAATACCAACAATTCATATATATATCCATCTCATCGTAGGGTTTTACTCTCTGATTTATCTGATTTAACTGTATCGGCAAGTCAATTATTATATGTAATTACAAAAGTTGTTATATTATTTTTTAAGAATTCATCTTTTTGTAATGTTTCTAAAAATTCATTTCGCTTATCGTTATATGTTTTTTTTAAACTATCCTCAAAAACTGATAAATTAACCAATATTTGGTTTGTGTTTACTCATTCTCTAATTACTAAATGGCGAAAAAATCCTTGATGAATTTTCTGGTCAAAAACAGGTAATCATGAATTGTAACAAAAGTTTTTTATATATTGAAACACTTCATTTGCTTTTTCTGATATTAGTCAACATGAATCAATATCTACTATTTTACTAAATTCTCATTGCTTATGGAATCATAGATTCCATCTACTTTCTATATTTTCTTTTTCAGAAATATATACTCAAAAGCTGAATTCTATTTTGTTCCTATATCATTTTTCAAGTGGAGATCAAACTATTGGCAATATCTCTAATTCTGGAATCTGTTTTTTTATTCTTTCAAATCAGTCTTTTATAATTTCATATTTTAATTTTAATTGGTTTGTATAGCTCATAATTTGTCGTTTGCATCATCAACATCATATTTTATATGAATTCTGATTTTCTTGGCTAGCTCATATTGGTATAAAATAATGAGGACAAAAAACTTCTCAGTCTGCCAAATCCTTGTTATATTTATGAGTATGTATTATATGTCATTCAACATAATCTTTCTTTTTCTTAACTATTTTGATATCTACTGTACTTTGTGGTAAGGCTCATCATTTAACTAAAACTTTTTTTCAATCAGGTAATGACCCGATTCCGACTCAGCCGTATCAGATTTTATAAATGTAGATGTTTGATAAGATTTTTGAATTTTTCAATGTGAAAATGTTGTAATGTAAAATCTTATTTTGTAGATAATCTCAAAAATTTAACTAGCTGTTCAATTTTCTGTATTTACAATAACCATATCTCATTCATTTTTGTTTAATGGTACCATTACTTCTAGTCATGTTTCTATTGTTGCTGGTTTTTTACCTGCTTGAGCTCTATCTCATTTTACTCAAGGGACCGTGGATATTATTTTGTATGTTACAGTGGTTGGCAATATAACTCATATTACGTTTCATTCGTAAATCATAAGATATACGTCTAGATTTTCTTTTAGATAATCAGATACATCGTCTATTTCTTCCTTTGGTAAGTCGTACATTTCTCATGTGTCATTTTCCATAAATGAATATGTATCTCAAGCATTATATAAAAATATTGCATTTTTTGTACTTACTTCTGCTTGTTCAAGTATGGTTCAAGCATTATATGTGAATACATTTGTTTTACCAGAGACTATATCTTTTACTTTAAAAGAATCTGTTGCTCATCATCTTCACATGTGAGTATGTGACATATCTGTAACTTTAAAAAGTTTTCATTCGATCTTAAGAATCGTTCATCTTTTTACTTCAGATGTGCTAATTTTTACCATAACAAAAAAAATAAACAAATAAAATAGTTCTCAATATTTATAATAATCTGCTTTTAAATAGCAATAAAAACAGTAAATATAGCCTATATTATTTATATTGTATAGCTTAGACTAATGTTTTTAGCAGTAGATAAACCAAGCTGAATATCTAGTTTTGGTGTGATTAAGGTATTAAAAAAATTCTATTTATGACAAAAAATATGACACAGTGGTACTTTGGATCCTATGGCGACATGACTTATGATATTAGCTATATGAAAAGATACAAAAAACCTGACTCAATTGATATGATTGGATAAGAGTTATATTACGAATATTGATTTTTCTAAGATGTCAGATACTTGGGATATGGAATATCGAGATAAAATGATAAATTATAAATTAGAAATTATAAATTGAAAAACTTGAATTTTGATTGATGAAAAATTTGTACAAGCTCCCAATTTAGATCAAATAAAGATTAAACTTGAGTCTTTAATACCAATTTTTAATTTACCAGTGCCGGCTTTTAGTGCAAAGAAAAAAGATTGAAAGAGGTCCTATGAATTAGCTAGAAAAGGACAACAAGAACTTAGTTATAGAGATATGAAAATCTATTGATTTAAAATATTAGAATATAATTTTCCTATATTGAAAATTGGTTTAGATGTCTGATCTGGTACCTATATTAGGTCTATTGCTTATTGGCTTGGCCAGCAATTTTGACTTGGGTGAATATTAACTAACCTTAGAAGAACTCAAATAGGAGAGTGGAATATAAATAAAATAGGAATGCAATGAGTGGAAAATAGTCAGATTAAATTTTGTGAAATCAATATTGAATAATAGATTTATAATTAGTATTGACATTTGATAGTATATATTTATATACTAAGTAACTTTATATATTAATTTTTTCTTATGGTAAAGGAAATCGTTACAGAAAAAAAGACTTATGTCGTTTCTGATATAATATGTTGAGAAGATTTATCAAAAATATGATTTACTAATCAACTTGAATGTAGTTCTGATAAACATGTATGTTTAACTGATTGAACAAAAAAGTTAATATTAGAAGTTTTAGAAAATGAAAATTTTAAAATATATGATATTAAGTAAATATTATGTTAAATAATAGAAAATCATATGGTTTTGATTTTGATAGTAATCTTGTATTTACACAGGATACTATTTTTTTATTAAAACGAAATTGAAAATCATGGCATCAGACAGAGGTTAGCCAACAAGAATTTGATCAGATTAGTGTAGATAATATAAATTGGAGACGAATAAATGACAATCCAGCAGACTCTTTGATAAATTTTTTAAAGCCTGGTAATTATAAAAAGGCGCTATTATACGCTTTGGACAATAATCAAACATGACCAGGACGATGAAGTTTCCTTGAAGCTAATGAAAGTGCTTCCCCTATAACTATTATAACTGCTCGTGGACAATCACCAAAAGAATTAAAAGAATCTCATAAGGATGTGATTTATAGTATCCTTAATTTGTGTGAAAGAGAAAGGTTAGTTGAAAGTATGCAAAACAGACTAAGAGTAAAGCTACAAAAAGATTCAGCAATTGAATTATATCTGAATAATAATTTATATTTACCTGTAGAATCGCAAGAATTTCTTCAAAAATTTAATATAAATACTGACGTTCCTGTGAAAATAAGAAAAAATATTGCATTTGAAGCATTTGTATCACATGTACATTCTTTATTTGGGCAGTATTATTGAGAAAAATTTATAAATAATCCTGTATTCAGCATGTGATTTAGTGATGATAATTTACAAAATTCTCAAGCAATGGTAAACTTTATTAAATCTGATTTATTATCCAAGTATCCACATGTAAAGTTTGTGGTTTATGATACAAATGATGTTACAAATGTAAAAAGATTTAAAATCAGATAGTTTCTTCTAAAAATTTTTTTAATCTGTCTTGAAATTTATTTTTTATTATTTCTTTTGTCTTAAAATATATCGTTCATATAGGGGTTTTAGAACATATATATATTATTTCTTGAAAAGCTTCTCTTTCTCAACTATTTCATGTGGTACAATAAAAAATAATTTTAGGTGGGAAATCTGTTTTATTTTTTTGTATATAAGTCCTGATTGCTGGAGATATAGCAAAATCTCGCACTGGTGTACCTATAATAAGAATATCGTAATATCAAGGTTTAAATTTTATTTTTTCTATTTCTGTGGTTTTTTTTAAAGCTGCATCTCTACCGGCTCATATATATCACAATATTCAATACCTTTGTTTTGTATCTATAATTTCTTCTATATCACAATTTATCAATTGCTGGATATGTTCTGCAACTTTACGAGTCGT
>JBAQPP010000037.1:0-14560 GCA_049305865.1 Candidatus Absconditicoccaceae bacterium | reverse complement strand
ATGTTTGAAGTATCTCCTCTTATCATTTTTTTTAAATTTAATTATAAATATATTATATATTATATTATATTATATTATATTATATTATATATATACATATATTAATATAAATGTCAATCTATTTGCTGTATTGGTTTTTTGTTGAAGATTTGTACTGATTAGTTATAGTTATATTTTAAAATATCAATAGTTTTATGTGAACATATTTGGGACAAAATTTTCTTACTGATTCTAAAGTGAGATCTTATATTGCTAGTAAAGTTTGAGATTTATATAAAAAATTGGATTGTAATGCTTTGATAGAGATAGGACCTGGTAAGTGAGCTATTACAAAACTTATAAATCAGATTTCTGATAATTTTATGGTAATAGAAAAAGATAATACGCTAAAAGAAAAAATTTTAGCAATTTGAAATGATAAATGAGGAATTATAAATTATATTCAGTGAGATGTACTTGAAGTAGATGTAGCAAAAATATTAAAAGAAAAAAAACTAAAATATGAGAGAACCTTGGTGGTTTGAAACTTGCCTTATTATATTACTTCTCCTATTCTTAGAAAATTTTTTGCTGATTGAAATCCCAACTTTCCTTGATGAATATTTATGCTTCAGAATGAAGTATGAGAAAAAATAAGATTTGATGCAAAAAAAAAATCATATCTTCGATGGCTTTTAAATTATTGATATGATGTAACTTATTTGAAAATGGTTCCTGCAAAAGCGTTTAGTCCAGCACCAAAGGTAAAGAGTTGTCTTGTTGAATTAAGAATTAAAAATTTAGACTATAAAATTGAATGGAATCGTTTGATAGAATTTCTTGATTTATATTCTGGATTTTCTAGAAAAACGTTGTGAGCAATAGAAAAAATATTAATTAAACAGAATAAAAATAAATTTCAAATTAATGATAATTTACATCAAAAAAGAATGGAAGAACTTACTTGGGAAAATATATGAGAAATTATAAATTAATTATTTAATTCTTCGTATAAGGTAGATTTTACTCTTTCAACATTTTCTTTTAAAGATAAATCTGTAAATACTATTTTATTGCATAATTTTTTTGCTTTTTCTCTTTCTTCGTGTGCTCTTTCAAGTCTTCGTTTTAGATCTTCAGGAGATATTGGAGCTCTAGATGTTATTCTTTGTATCATTATTTCATCTGGTATATCCAAGAAAATACTTATAAATTTATTATCCATTTGATGACTTTCTATAATTTTGGAAAACCCGTCTAGTTCTAATTCTTTTATGGGGGTTTTATCTCATTCAATATTTTGGATAATATCTTTTTTTGTTCAATATAGATGTCATGAATATGTCGCATATTCAATAAATTCATCATTATCTATTGCTTTATGGAATTCATCATCACTTATAAATCGATATCTATCTCAATTTATTTCTCATGGTCTCATTGGCCTTGTTGAGTATGATGGACAATATTTTAATTGTTGAGTTTTTAACAATTCTTGTATGATTGTTCATTTTCAACTACCAGAGACTCAAAGTATAAAAACTATTTTGGACATTATTGAAATGATAAATTATAAATGTGAAATTATTTAAAGAAATCTGATTTTTATTCAATTGTTTGTTATATAAATTTAGTTTAATTTACTATTGATTTATTGTAGGAAATATATATAGATGGCATTGATAAGATGTTGTCCAGGTGTATAGGGTTTTGTTTACCCAAACTACCATGTCTATTTGCGGCTCAGTTCGTATATTTCTTGTGCATAAGTGGTGGTGAGGTTTTTTACCTATATTTCCTTGACAGAAGCTGGGGTGATTTTTATCCCAGCTTTTTTTATTTATTGATTTTTAGTCAACAAGGGAGTTTCTTAACTATAAATACATAATAATTGATACCAAAAAATAGCAACGCCATTATCAAAAATATTATTACCTTATTTAATCTATCTGTTCATTGTAGCAGCATAAGTATCATCATGACGATAGACCATATCCATACGGAAGCTCTAGCCTCTCTCCTTGTCCGTCATAGTCATAGTAATCTATGATGTAAGTGCGTATAATCTCCTTTGAGGGGATTCTTTTTCATTACAAATATTCTATAAAATCATACCCATATAGCATCAAATATTACAAGTGATAATGCCACCAATAGTGTTCAAATTTTTGCTCATCAAGCTACTGATAGATAGGCTATACTAAATCCAAAGAACATTATTCATATATCTCTTAGTAAACCTAATGGTTTGTATTCTATAAATGTTGAAATCAAGCTGATTGCAAAGAGTATAAATGCTAGATTCTGTGTGATGGTGAGTATTTCTAAACTGTCACCCTTGAAAACTGTATAACTTGTAAAGACTATAAATTTTATAAGCAAAAATATTGTAAGGAATCAAACAGCAGAGACTCAGCTGGCTTGTGCATATATACCGTCAAACCGATTTATTGCATTTATACATATGATAGATCGTAAGACAAAAAATATTACAAAAATGTATTGTGGCATGATCCGTTTTCGAGTACCTATAATTAATTCTTGGTTTATTCATATTCATCATATATAAACAGCCAATATTCATCATATAATATGTATCAAAAGTCTGATGATGGGATGTATTTTAAATTTAATTCTTCATATATAACTCATTTCTTCTAACGTCTCTAATATGATTATGGGTAGACTTCAAGCTAATAATCACAATAATAAATTGTTTGAAAAATAATCTGGGAATAAAATTAGAACTATAATAAAAAATCCCAAATATGCGAATATTCATAACATTGTAGGTACTGGTTTTCTAGTATTTTTGAGATCATTTCATGGTTTATCTAATATTTTGAACTTGGAAAATATTTTTAGTCAGACAAATAATACTATTATACTTAGTATGATAACTAGAATATAATTCATAAAATTTCTAAATTAAAAATTAAAATAATCTAGATTGTTTTTTTAAGATATAAGAGAAAAAAATAAAGTTTCAAGGTAAAACAAATATCCTTTGAATAAAAAGTTGGGATTGATAAAATTGTTTTCAGATTTATATATTTAAAATATTGATGAGTTTAGATCCAATGAATCCATTGTTGACTGAAAAAACTGATTTGAAAGTATATTTGGTTGATATTGTAGATAGAAGTATAGATACCAATATATTAGAAGATAGGATGCTGGAACTTGAAAATCTAGTTAATACTTTTGGTGGTATGGTTGTAATCAAAAGATATCAAAAAAGAGATATGCCAGATAAGAGGACATATATTGGTAGCGGTAAGCTTGAAGAAATTATTTTGGAAATGAAAGAAGTCTGAGCTCAGTTATTGATAGTGGGCAATGTTCTCAAACCATCTCAAGTTTATCAATTAAATGAAAAACTTCGTCCTATATGAGCCAAGGCCTGGGATAGAGTAGATTTGATATTGAAAATATTTGATAAACATGCCAATGGTATGGAAGCCAAAATGCAGATAGAATTGGCTGCGATTAGACATATGTGACCTAGAATATATGGAATGTGAATGGAGCTTTCTCGTCAATGATGATGATGAGAATGAGCTATGAGATGACTGTGAGAAACCAATACTGAAAGGATGAGGAGGCATCTCAAAGAAAAGCAATTTAAGATAACAGAAAAACTTAAGGAGTATGAAAATATGAGGAGGATTCATAGAGATACAAGAAGAAAAAGATGAATACCAACTATTGGAATAGTAGGCTATACAAATGTATGAAAATCTTCACTTTTGAATTATCTTACAAATAAATGAGTAATAGCTGAAAATAAGTTATTTGCTACCCTATGAACAAATGTATGAAAGTTATATCTTATGACAGATCCTGTACTAGGGACTTGAAAAGAATTTCTTTTGAATGATACAATATGATTTATACGTGATTTACCACCTAGACTGATACAGGCTTTTGCATCTACTCTAGAAGATAGTATAGAAGCAGATTTATTGTTACATATAATAGATGCATCAGATATTTATGTGGATGATAGAATCTCTGTGGTGAACAATATTCTTGATGAGATATGAGCCAAACAAAAAAGACTTATGGTATTTAATAAAATAGATTTGATAAATACTGAACAATTGAAACAGTTAAAATTGAAATTTAAAGATAAGGATTGTATTTGGATTTCGGTTTATGATGGTAGATGAATAGATGAGCTTAGGGATAAATTGATAAACCTTTTCTAGATAGAATAGAAAAAATGATTTTACCTTATTGTCGAATATTTTTATATTTTGAAATAAAAGATGACGGATTTGATAAATTTGATTAGTACAAAAGTAGCTATGAAACCTAATATAGTTCGTAGTATTATACAATTATTGGATGAAGGTAATACGGTTCCTTTTATAGCTAGGTATCGTAAAGAATTAACAGAATGAGCAACCGATGAACAGTTGAGAGATTTTAATGAAATGTATACTTATACTAGAAATCTTGAAGCTAGAAAAGCTGATGTGATACGTTTGATAGATGAAAAATGATTGATGACTGATGAACTTAGAAAACAGATTATGGAAGCTGAAACATTGGCAAGGGTAGAAGATCTATATAGGCCATTCAAAGAAAAGAAAAATACAAAAGCAACTATAGCAAAAGCTAAATGACTCGAGCCATTAGCAGATATTTTGCGTAAAGTACAACTTAGCAAAGAGGATTTTGATATTGAAGCAATAAAATTTATCAAAGATACGTGAGATATCAAGACTAGTGTCAAAGATTCTGCAGAGGCAATATGATGAGCAAAGGATATAGTTGCAGAGGATGTTTCTGATCATGCAGATTTGAGAGAAGAAATCAAAACTAGAGAAGAAAGTTTTGCCGTACTTGAAACCAAAGTAACAAAAACTTTTGAAGAGAATGGCGTTTATAAAGTGTATGCAAATTATTCAAAGAAATTATATGAAATGCCATCTTATGCTTATTTGGCTGTTTCTAGAGCAGAGAAGGAAAAGCAGTTGAATATAGGTTTACAACTTTCTGATGATAAAATATGGGAAGATACGAAGAAATTTTTTGTCCCCAAAGAATATTGAACTAGTATTATTTATCTTGAAGAAGCATTACAAGACTGATTAAAAAGATTACTTTTACCGTCATTAGAAAGAGAATTAAGATCGGATAAAAAAAGATGGGCAGATGAAGCAGCTATAAAAGTATTTGGAGATAATTTAAAAAATCTTTTATTAGCCCCTCCTATAAAATGAATGAATGTTTTGGGTTTTGACCCTGCATTTAGGACATGATGTAAATTGGCTGTTGTAGATCAGACTTGAAAATTTCTTACAAAAACAGTCATATATCCAACGGAACCCCAAAATAAAGTACAAGAAGCACGGGATACTTTATCAAAATTGGTTAGTGATTATAAAATAGATCTTATAGTTATATGAAATGGTACAGCATCTAGAGAATCCGAGAAAATAGTAAATGAATTTATAAAAAAATATAAACTAAATGTAAAATATATGATTACTTCAGAATCTGGAGCATCTGTATATTCTGCTTCTAAATTAGCGCAAGATGAATATCCAGATTTGGATGTAACTATCAGATGAGCAATAAGTATAGCACATAGAGTGCAAGATCCATTGGCGGAACTTACAAAAATCGATCCAAAATCTATATGAGTATGACAATATCAACATGATGTAGATCAGAAATATCTAAAAGAAAAACTAGATGAAAAAGTTGAAGATGTAGTAAACAGTGTGGGTGTAGATGTAAATACTGCAAGTTATACATTGCTTCAATATATTGCATGATTGAGCGAAGCAGTAGCAAAAAATGTAGTAGAATATAGGGATGCTAATGGGAAATTCACTAGTAAAGCACAGATAAAGAAAGTAAAATGATTATGACCCAAAGCCTATGAACAGGCGATATGATTTATGAGAATAAAATGATGAAAAGAAATTTTAGATGAAACAGGTATACATCCTGAAATACATAAACAAGTTTATAGTATGATAGAAAATGAATTTGGTATAAAGAAAAAAGATCTTAAATTACCAATGCAATTGAACAATGATTTTGATTCTAAATTTCGTGATCGATCTACAAAATATGATATATGACTAGAAACTCTAAAAGATGTGATTGCTGAACTTCAAAGACCATGACTAGATCCTAGAGATGAATTGGAAGCGCCTTGTTTTGCTACTGATGTTGTAGATATAAAAAACTTAACTATCTGAATGCAACTGCAGTGAATAGTTAGAAACGTTACTGATTTTGGTGCATTTGTAGATATAGGTCTACATAGTGATTGACTTGTCCATAAATCTCAGATGGCGAACTATTTTGTAACCAATCCTACTGATGTAGTAAAAGTATGACAGCAAGTCAAAGTTAGAATTTTGGAAGTAGATTTGGAAAGAGAAAAAGTTTCTTTGACTATGAAAGACGATAATGGAACTACTCAAGTCAAACAAGAAATCAAACATGACTCTAAAAAATTTCAAAACATTCAAAAGGATGATGAAGAATCTGAATCTGGATTAAGAGGAAATATTACATTTAGTTAAATTTTATATATAAAAAAAACTTGCTTTTTTGATTGAGAAATACATATAAAGCTTGTCTTTTTACATTTTTTTAATCAATAAATTATGAAAAGAAATCTTATCTATTTTCTATATTTTATTTTTATATCTTTATGATTTATTTTTCTACCCAATTTTTCTTTTGCTATTCAAAGTGAAACAAAAGTTTGGCAAACTACAAATAGTGCATGAGACCCAGATATTGCAGATTCTAATCCATCTAAGAATGTTTATATAGATTCTAGTTATACGGGTAGCCCCAGAAATTGAACTATTGGTCAACCTTATAATAGTTGGGCAGAAGTCCCTAAATGATATGGTACAGTAACGCAAAATAAAACTTATCTTTTTAAGAGAGGTACCACAAATTATTGAGCGATAGAATTTTTAAATAAAGAAAATATAAATATTTGAGCTTATTGAGTATGAACGAGACCAAAAATAATTTATACATGAGATTCATATGCTATTAATATAAGATTTTATGGTAATCCTAATTTACAACAAAATAGTAACACTCGTATAGTATGATTGGAGGTATCAGCAACAAAAAATGCTGATGCTCTTGTGAGATTTAGTAGTAATACAAGCGTGGAAAATTGTTATTTACACAATGCATGATGGTGATTGAGATCTACTTGAGATCCTATATGAAGCGGCTCATCTATAAAAAATATTAAATTAAAAAACTCTGTAATAGAAGATATTGCTGATGATGGTATGTATATTAAATATGTAAACTGAATAATAATAGAAGATAACTTGATTAGGACAGTTAACCAGAATTATTATTTAGTGTGACCTTCTCAACAAGATGCTTCGTGAGATGGTATACAAATTGTTGGTTGTGCAAACTGGCAAATAATTAATAATAGAATAGATAGGAGTGATACTGCAAATAAATTTAATTTTATCACATCTTATGATGTGGCTGTTTCTCCATATACTGCGGTTATAGAATGAAATACTTTTATTTCACCTAGACCATCATCACAGGGGGGTGCAATATTTTATGCTTCTAATCATGCTTGAGTATGATATCAAAATATGTGATCAGGTTATAATGTGTATATGAGAAATAATATATTTTCTTGAGCTGTTCTTTGAACATCTTTATCATCTGTATGGTATCATTGAGAAAATTTATATTCTTCAGGTAATGTTTATAAGAATATGCTCAACTGTCTAACTAATCGTTGGTTCAAAGCATGATTTCCTCAGGTTCCTATTTATTCTCAATGAGATGTATTTATTTGATGTACAAATAATACAATCGGTAATGTTATTATTCTTCCTCCTTCATCTCCTGTTACAAATAATAATCCAATTATCTCAAATCAATTATTTGCTATTTTCAAAAATGATCCGAATTGAACTTTTGTTTGAGATGTAGTAGCTAGTGACCCTGATAGTTGACAGGCTATTACTTATTCTATAGTATGAGGTAATACTAATAATGCTTTTTCTATAAATACAAATTGAAAAATTATAGTTAATAATGCTACTACAATAAATAATACAAGTAATGCTTTTTATACTTTGACTGTTAGAGTACAAGATAGTTGAACTCCATCTTTGTATGCAGAGGCTCAAATTAAGGTAGTAATAGATAGTACTCCATTGATATATCCACAAATATTTGCTGTCAATAGATATACTTCAAACTGAACTATTATAGGTAATGTAGTCGCAGATAATCCATATAACTCTTCTCCTTTAACATATTCAATAATGTGAGGGAATACAAATAATATATTTGCTATCACTAGTACATGAGTATTGTATGTTAATAATGCTGCATTAATAGCTAGTTCTTCATCTTCATCACATTCAATATCTATTAAGGTTGATTGAGATGGTTCATTATCACCAAATTCTGCATGAGCACGGATAAAAATAAATGTAAATAATAACTCAGATAACAAAAATAACGATGATATTGTTGGTGAATGAAGTGGTGATATACAAATCGATAATGAACTACCAGTGACTAAAGTTTCTAAAATATATACTTCTAATAAAACAAAATTTACAATTAGACTTTTGGCTACGGATGATAAAAAAATAAAAAAAACTTATTATAAGATATGATATTTATCTTGGAAAACTGGTAAAACATTTACTACTACATATAAAAAAAATATGTTAGTGAAATTTTACTCTGAAGATATTGATTGAAATAAAGAAGCAGTCAAAACAATTCAGATAATAAAAAAAGGATCAAAATTTAACTTTATTGAAAAGCGTTAATTTAATAAATAATTTTTAATAAAAAAGTCCCTATTGGGGGCTTTTTTTTGTTAAATTAATAATATATCTTTACGAAAAATTATTAGATAATCGTTGATTTAGTTTTTTAACTTGTTCTTCTTTGTCTTTTTTGAGTGGTGCAAAAAAATCTATTTTCCCGATAATTTCATTTCATTTTAATATTTCTTCCATATTTTCTAATGTTTTTCATTTACCTCATTCATGGCAGCAGAATAGAGCTATTTTTTTATTTTTCAAAACTACTTTATCAAAAAAAGTTCTCAGGGCTGGAGCGTAATTGTATGCTCGTACAGGAGTTCATATAAATATTTTTTCGTAGTCGTTTGGATCTATGTCTCGTGATTGTAATTCAGGTTTATTCTTCATCAATACTTGTCTCCCTCATCGTAGATATTTCATAAATCATATATTTGAAATTCCTTTTATAGGTTGTAATTGTAAAAGATCTGCTCAAATTTGGAATGCAATATATTCAGCGATAAATTTTGTATTGCCATCTAGAGAATAAAATATAATCAAATTTTTATTCATAAGTATATTTTATGTTTTTAAATTAAATATTTTTAAATTCATTTTTTAATCGTGAGGGGAATTCTCAATTAATTATTTCGTCTTTAGTTTTTCGTCGAAATCAGCTATGTTCATGACTAAGTGTTATGTTTTTTCGATTTTCACACAAGGTTAGAAAAGTAGTTCATGTTAAATGCATTTCTCATTTGGTAAATCATCGTGAATTTGAAATCTTTTCTATCTGTATTTTTAGTCAGGTTTCTTCTTGAATTTCTCTAGCTAGAGCATCTTCCAATTTTTCTCATCGATTGATTCTTCATCCTGGTATATCAAAATCGTTTGGATTTACATCATCCTGATTACTTTTGAAAAGAATAAGATATTTATTCTCTGGATTTCTAATTATTCATTTAACTGCTACTGCAAATGATTGAGCCATATTTATCTATACTAACTAAATTTATTTTTTAATTTTATAAGTATCACTCATCCTATAATAGAAAATATACCTACTGTGATAAATAATATATCAAATCAAGCGTATTGTGCTAGTGCTCATCATACAGCTGCTGCAATAGCAGTTCATACTCATGTAGCGGTAGAATATAAACTTCGCTCAAAACTTTCATGCTTTTTATCCAGCGCGAGAGTCCATATTCAAAGTCGTGTAGGATAAGCTATACCACTACCTATACCATAAATTATCTGTACAATATAAATATGTCGTACATTGCTTACAAGCAGATACAAAAAGGGAACTATTACTATCAAAGATGTTCATATAATCAACAGTCTTTTCTTATCTTTTTCTTTATCTACATATCTAGAAAATGGTAGTTGAACTAGACTTTTGGTTATTAAAAATAATGTGCTTGATAAACCAGCAGCAAATATCGTTCATCCAATAATTCACTCTTTGATAAATATAGCAAATATAGGTGATGTAAGTCCAAATCCTGTCAGTATAAAAATATCTGAAAGAATCAGAAACTTGATAGTGCGGTTCATTGCATAGTCTGAAATAAAATTAATCCATATGGATTCTACTTTTAAGACTGTATTTTGGCTTCTTACCATAAATAACTATGCCATAATGTATATATTCTTTGTTATTTATATCTACATCATGTCGTCTATTTTTAAATTCTTGGTTTAGTAGGTAGGTTCTATATATAGAGGATGGATCTTCGAAATATAATTTATCCTTATCATATCATATAGCTACAACATAGTGTCAATCTACCCAATCATTTTCCCAATCTATATGTTTTTTATCTGATCGAGCTTGTAGTACTACTATAACAGGAATATTTTGATCTACATATTTTTTTATTTTACTGATTGTCATATGTTCAATAGTGGTTTGGAGTCAGTATTTATGTGAGGTTCTTTCTATTCATCAGATAGGGGTGCCATCTTTTGTAGTATTGGCTAGTTTCATAATGATGTCTTCTCTTACATCTATTCAATAATAATTCAAAACTGATTGCAGGGCACAAGCTCAACAATCATAATTATAGGTTTGTCTCCTTTCTGGAAAATTTAATATTTTCATTTTACTATAATCATAAAAATTTTAATAATCAATGTACCAAAAATGCTGGTCGTACAATAGCTTTTAAAAATGCTATTACTCAGATCCGAAATGAGGTTGCTGGTCAGATAAAGTAGATTGCAGCTCAGACAAATCATAGAAAATAGATTCATCAGCAATGACATTTCTTATGGTGTCTAAACATCTTCTTTTCCATTTTTTCATTGATTCTTCCGTTTATTCCTTCTATTTTTTCCTTCATTCTTTCTTTTATTCTTTCTTCAATTTCTTCTTTAAAGTCAGGCTTTACTTCCATTTTAGTTACTTTTTTAATAGGTTTTTTTGTGATTGTTGGCATGGATATGAGTTAGAAATTAAATGCTTTTTATACTGTCATTTCGACTCCCGCTTTGCGGGATAAACTTTGTGGAGAAATCGATTTTTTAAAAGCTTCGCTGGACCTACTTTTTTTCATTGCCAAAAAAGTAGGCAAAAAAGCTAGTTCTTTGCAAGACTTGCTACAAAATTTTGTTTGCTTTTTGAGTATGATCAGCAGCTCAAACAATTTGCAAAGAACCAAATCATTGATTGTTTTTTGTAGAGTAAAATTTACTAAAACTCACAGGTTTTAGGCGTTCTTGGGAAGGGGATTACATCACGGATATTTTCCATTCAAGTAATATACATCATCAATCTTTCGAATCATACTCCAAATCATGCATGAGGGACTGTTCCATATTTACGAAGTTCTAAATACCATCGGTAATCTTCCAATCTCATTCATAGGTCTGTGATTTTCTTTTCTAGTACTTCTAATCTTTCTTCTCTCTGAGATCATCAGATAATTTCTCACACACCTGGAGCTAATAAATCTGCTGCTGCTACTGTTTTACCATCATCATTTAATCTCATATAGAAAGCCTTTATTTCTTTGGGATAATCAGTCAAGAAAACTGGTCATTTATATACTTCTTCAGCTAGATATCTTTCGTGTTCTGTCTGTAAATCTATTCATCGTTGTACTGGATATTCAAATTTTTTATCAGCTTTTTTTAATATTTCTATAGCCTGGGTATAAGTTACTCTAGCAAAATCTGAAGTTGTAAATTTTATTAATCTTTCTTTTACTTCTGGATTGATAAACTGAGTGAAGAAATCCAATTCAGCCTCTGCATTTTCTAAGATATATTTAAAAACATATTTTAATAAATTTTCTCATAGATCCATATCATCTTGTAGATTAGCAAATGCTATCTCTGGTTCTATCATCCAAAATTCTGAAAGATGTTTACTAGTATTGGAATTTTCAGCTCTAAATGTAGGTCAGAATGTATATACTTTGTTAAATGCGGTAGCAAATGTTTCTGCGTTGAGTTGTCCACTTACAGTCAGATTGGTTTCTTTTCAGAAAAAATCTTTTGAATAATCTACCTTTCATTCATCTGTTTTTGGTAAATTTAAATAATCTAATGTGGAAATTCTAAACATTTCACCTGCTCATTCAGCATCACTTCAAGTTACGATAGGTGTATGTACATAGATAAATCATTGTTCGTTGAAAAATTTATGTATAGCAAATGCTAGCAAACTTCTCACTCTAAATACTGCTGAAAAAGTATTGGATCTAGGTCTGAGATGTGCTATCTCTCTAAGATATTCGAAGCTATGACGTTTTTTTTGTAAAGGAAAATCTGGATTAGAATATCATACTATTTCTATTTTTTCGGCTTTGAGTTCAAATGCTTGTTTGTTTCATTGTGATGGGACCAAAGTTCATGATATACTCAAGGAACTTCCTATATTTAGTTTACAAATCTCATCAAAATTATTTAAATTATTTTCAAAAACTATTTGGATATTTTTTAGATGTGATCAGTCATTTAATTCGATAAATCAAAATGTTTTGCTGTCTCTGATTGTCCTTACTCGTCAATTTATATTCAAATTATTATTTATCAATTTTGAATAATCTTTATAAATTTCAGCGATTGTTGTCGTTTTCATGTGCAATTTTGAAAATATAAAACATGTCTATTTTTATAGACTGTATAAATGATTATTGATGTGAACCTCAGATGCAAGATTTAATTTTGTAACTTGACTTGTTGTATATAATATCTATATTTAATTTTAATAACAAAAAACAAATCTGAAATAAAAATAAAATCTAAATATAAAAAGACTTGTGGTCTTTCATATTTTTTTGTTAAATAAATCAAATAAATAAATTGTTAAACTAAAAAAAAATGTTTTATGAAAAAAACAATTAAATCTGCTTTTATTTCAGTCTTTTATAAAACCAATGGACTGGATTTGATCGTGAAGAAACTTCACGAACTTGGAGTTTCTATCACATCTACCGGTGGAACAGCCGATTTTATTGAGGGACTTGGTGTCCCCGTAATCAAGGCTGAAACAATCACTGGCTATCCTTCTATCTTGGGAGGACGAGTAAAGACTCTTCACCCCAAAATTATGGGTGGTATCCTTGCACGTAGAGATAATCAAGATGATCTTGCTCAACTACAACAGTATGAAATCCCTGAAATGGATTTGGTCATTGTGGATTTATATCCATTTGAACAGACTGTTGACTCTGGCGCTTCTCACGAAGCAATTGTTGAGAAGATTGATATCGGAGGTATAACCTTGATTCGTGCCGCAGCTAAAAATTATAATGATGTCACTATTGTTGCCAGTATGGATCAATATCCTGTTTTGTTGGATATACTTGAAAAGCAAGGTACTGAAATTACGGAAGATCAGCGTTACGATTTTGCTACCAAAGCATTTGTTACAACTGCTTATTATGATCTTACTATTATGAGTTATTTTGGGCAGGGTCATTATTACGGAGTTATTGGAAAAAAAATTCGTAACCCTCGCTATGGAGAGAATCCACAGCAGGAATCGTATGGTCTTTTCAAAATTCTTGGCATAAATGATCCCTTAGGTATTGATAAACTTCAATATATTAAAGGAGATCCTGGCCAGGTAAATATTACGGATGTAGATCGTGTACTTCAAACAATGACGCATATTATTGCTGGATATTACAAGAATAATCTGTGGCAAGACATGGGATTTACTAGTGAAAAAGATATGCCATTTGTGGCTATTGGTGTCAAACATGGTAATCCATGTGGTGCATCTATTGAGACAAATCCTGAAGATGCGTTAATGAAAATGCTTGAAGGAAATCTTAAGAGTATTTTCGGTGGTGTTGTTATGGTTAATTTTCCGATTACAAAAAAACATGCCGAAATAATCAGAAACTATCGTTCCAAAAAAAGAAGGACTCTTGATATGATAATTGCTCCTGCGATTGATTCTGAAGCGATAGAACTTCTTCAACGTAAGAAAGATGCCTGTAAGATTACCGTATTACCAGCTCTTGGAAATCTTGACGCTGATTGTCTGGATAAAAGTATTTTAATCAGAAAATTAAGAGCAGGATTTTTATTACAGCAGAACT
The DNA here is from genome assembly GCA_049305865.1 of Candidatus Absconditicoccaceae bacterium. GTDB lineage: Bacteria > Patescibacteriota > Gracilibacteria > Absconditabacterales > Absconditicoccaceae > UBA6263. The sequence goes on along the minus strand of JBAQPP010000037.1, from coordinate 222 downwards.
ATGATTCCATTATCGATCTGAATTCTCTTGATATCAAGAGATATGGAAATATTCACAATCTTTCCAGTGAAGATAGGATTAATTTAGTTTTGGGATTGGCTCTATGTGCAACAAGTAATTCAAATACAATTGCTTTGGTAAATTTCCGTAAGTTAATTGGTTTAGGTGAAGGACAGGCTGATCGTGTGGAATGTACGAGTTTGTCTATTCGAAGAGCTAGGG
>JBAQPP010000036.1:0-8631 GCA_049305865.1 Candidatus Absconditicoccaceae bacterium | reverse complement strand
GAATAGGAGTCCCCAATCTTGTACATGCATCATGAAATGCTGAAGAAGCAGAAGAAGAAATTAAGCACTGGTTTGATAAAAAAGAATTATTTGAATATGAGGCACTACATGGAAAATTTACTCACTTAAAACAATAAGTAATAATAATAAAAAATAAATTCAGATTTATATTTATATGTTTAATTTAAAGAATAATGAAAAAAGGAATACACTGAGACTACTATCAAGACGTAGTAGTAAATTGTATATGCTGAGCAAGCTTCTCTATAAATGCTACAATAAAATGACCAGTTAAGGTTGAAACTTGTTATCAATGTCATCCTGCATTTAACAAAGACAGAGTGATTAAGAAAGTTGTTAAATGAAGAATGGAAAAATTCTTGGAAAAGCAAAAGAAAATTGATTCTATGAAAAAGTAGAAAATACGAAGTACAATGTGGAAAATTTTTTAGTTTCCAAAAAATGCTTGTATGCTTAGAAAAGAAATAATAAAACAATATGTTGATGTAGATAATATTCACCACGTTATATGACATAATGGAAGCATTTTGATAAGGGAGGTTTTGAAAACTCTCCTTTTTCTTTTTGTGCTATATCTTATATACTTATGAATAAGCCAATATTCAGATTGGACTTATTGGTCTTGGCTTTTTGCTGGTATAGGAATATATTTTTTTATAAAATTTGTAATTAATTTTTTGAATCTATACTTGGATGCGTTGATATTGAGTGATAGATGAATTACATTATTTATGCGAGAATGAATATGGGATTATAAAACAGATATTTTTGAACGAGACAAAATAGAAACAATTTCTTTTAATCAAAATAGCTTAATAGATAAAATATTTGGTAAATGAGATATCATAATAAAACTTGAACATGGAGTAGATTTTCCTTTTGATAATATATCTTGACCCAAAAGACAAGTATGAAAAATAATGAGAATGAAAGATTATTTTGTATGACAAAAAAAGGATCAAGATCTCAAAGATTTAAAGTGAGAAGAAAATAAATTTAATATTTTAGTAGAAGCGTTGTGAGAAGTAGTACAGGAATATATGGAAAAAGGCAAGAAAAATCCTGACCTTGATAATAATTATTAAAAAAAAATTATAAAATAATTAAGCTCTGATTTCTTTTGAAATTAGACTTTTTTTGTAAGAGTAAAAAAAATCCCAGATATCTGGAATCGAGTTATTGTTTATATGGCGTCTTCTAAGGGGTAAAAAATAAGTTTTGATAATTATTTTTTTAATTCTAGATTCTCCTTTTTCCACAACATTTTATTTATCGACATTCTTGTTGGAGAAGCATTACAAAATTCATCTACCGTTAAAAGTAATAATCATTTTACTCATTGCATGATATAAGAAATATTATAATCGTTTTCTCGTAATTTTTGGTGAAGTTTATTTTCTCATATTTTAGATAATCATTTTTTGGAAACATAATAAAAGATATCATGATCAGATTTGATTATATCTTTGGATTGATCATATTCCAACTGATGAATCTGCGTTGTATTGTTGTGATCTATAAAGTGTAAATAGTCGCAAAATGAATCGATATTTTTGAGTACATTTTTGATTTTATAATAATTTAGGTATTTCAAAAAATCCTTAACTTCCTGTGTAAGATATCAAGCTATGTCCAATTTTTGAATTTCTTCTATCACCTTTTTGATAATAATATTATTCTGCTTGATTTTCATATGAATGGCAAAATTATAGGATTAAAAAAATATTAACACATCTGAAAAATATTCACCTGGTATTTGCTTTTAATATAATTTAATAAATGGATATCATGAGTAATAAGTAGAACTGTATTTCATAACCTATTTGCATTTATCAACATATCTCATATCTGTTGAGTATGTTCTCGATCAAGATTTCATGTAGGTTCATCCGCTATGATAAACTCTGGATCGTGTATAAGTGCTCTAGCTAAACATACTTTTTGTTTTTCTCATCAACTTAAATATTTTACTGGATGATTTATTAAATAATCAATTTTAAGTTCATCTACTATTGCTTGGAACTTATCTTCTATAACCATATCTCACAAATTATAAATTCTGAGTGGATATGTTATATTATCTTTTACATTCAATGAATTTATCAATTTATAATCCTGGAAAACTATTCATATTTTTCTTCTAAAATATTGGATCTCTTCGTCAGAATATCTAGATAGATCTTCTCTCTTATGATAGATAGATCTTGATGGAGCTCTTTTCTCTCATATCAAAAGCTTTACAAGTGATGATTTTCCACAGCCAGATTTTCACATAATAATTGTAAAATCTCATGAATATAAAGCAAAATTAAATTTATCAAATAAAAGATATGGAGAATCCTCGTATCATCGAATAAGGTCTTTAACTTCGATAAGAAGCTTATGTTCTCTTTTGTCCATAATGAAAGTAGAATGATAAATTTGACTATTTTATTATACCCTCGGATACTGATATTGCAAAATAAATTATCTCAATATAGCTCTTAAGATTGACAAAAATGAAAAAATTGGTACAAAACCGTAGAAAATTACAAAAAATCAAATAAAATCGTTGAAAAAAGAACAATTATCTTTAAATTAGTTCGACCTAGCAATAAGGCAGGCAAGCTTATATTTTATATTATTGATAAAAACAATGTTGGAAACTGATAAAATATTAAAGGAACTAGATTTGGTAAAAGATATTATACATCTGGAACTTTTTTTTGATAAATATCTAGGCAAAAAATGATTGTTAAATGAAGAATTTAAAAAAATAACTACTCTATCGATAGAAGAAAAAAAAACATATGGTAAAACATTGTCTGATGCAAAGACTATTTTGACAGATGCATATGAAAGTAAAGAACAATTATTGAGTATGGATAATATAAACGCAAAACTTCGTGAAGATATTGTAGATATATCTTTAGAAGGAAAAAAGATCGAACAATGAAGTTTCAATCTTATAACTAGAGTAAGAAGAGATCTTGAAGAAGCAGCTAAAACAATGGGATTTATAGTAGAAAGCGGAAATGAAGTAGCTACAAAATTCCAAAATTTTGAATCAGTAAATATACCACTGACACATCCTGCGACAGAGATGCACGATACAATATATTTGAATGAAAAAGATAAAAGTTGAGAATATCTAGTACTGAGGACTCATACTTCTGCGTTACAAAATTATATGATAAAAAAATACTGACTACCATTAAAAGTTATAGTACCATGAAGATGCTATAGATTTGATGAAATGGATGCTACACACGATACTATGTTTTTTCAATTTGAATGAATGTATATAGATAAGTGAGTAAGTATAGCAAACTTCAAGGATGTAATCCAAAAATTTTTATCAGTAATGTTAAAAAGAAAAGTAGAAGTAAGGATGAGACCATGATTCTTTCCTTTTGTAGAGCCAGGTTTTGAAATAGATGCAAGATATGAATTGGTAGATAGGAAAACAGGGGAAAAAGCTATGTCCAAATGGATTGAACTACTATGAGCTGGTATGGTACATCCTAATGTATTGAAAATAGCGGGAGTAGATCCTGAAGAATATAGTGGGTTTGCTTTTGGACCATGAATAAATAGGTTGGCTGCGATGAGATATGGGATCAAGGATATAAGATATTTCACAAATTGAGACCTAAGATTTGCAAAGAGTTTTAAGTAAAACGTATTTGCATAACAATGTAGAAATAAGTTTACATTGTAACAATGAAACATTTTAACATTTAAACATTATATATGACTAAACACAGTATTGAAGTGAGTAAGGAAGTACGAGATGAATATGTAAGATTAAAATGAGAAATCAAAGAAATGTGATGACAAGAAATAAGCGATGATCATGTTTTATCAGCTATGATATGATGATTTTTTGATTCATTAGAATATATGAAAAAAGCTAATATAAACGGTCATGATCACTGACATCACCACCATGATGATGAATGATGTTGCGGATGAAAATGAGATGACTGCTGTAGTGATAAATGAGACGACCACGAATGTAGTTGTAAATAAGTAAAAAAAATGGAAAAATATCATAGATGTTTGTTGTTTGACAATCATGATTGACAGTGAGATTATCCACACAATCCGGATAATTATTTTTTTGGTATTTTTCAAAATTTTCAAAATGATAAGTGAAAAGAAGCCTGTATACATGTAAGAAGAAGAATGTTAATCGTGAATATAAATCAGTCTATAATAGATAATTTTCAAAGTCAGGCTGATATGGCACTATTTGTTTTGGAAACTTTAAATAATGAAAAGTGAACTATTTACTTAAATTAAAAAAAAGACCAGATAGAAATCCGGCCTTTGTAGTTGTTTTGAAATAAATTTAAACTTTGAGAGTCTGAACTGGAATAATTACCGTTTTAAATGACTCAATTCTTGGTAAGCAATTGTTCTGTTCCATCCAAATGATGGCAGACTGAATTTCATCTGGAGTGTTTGCTGGCAATAGCAATGGTCGCTTTTTATTGTAATCGATTCTGAAATATCTAGCACCATTCTTTATTTGGCGAGAAACGTTTATGCCACCCTTTATCGTAATCTTGGTTCCTTTAGGGGTTACAAGTGATCTTGCCATAAATCCGTAGATTGGTGAATGGGCATAGCTCCGTTCTTCCATTTTTTTAAATCCATAAGCGATTAGATCGACAAGCCTCTTAATTTCTTTTTTATTCATGAGGTTTTAAATTTTTTTGTTTATATAACGTATATAAATATAAATATGTCAATATCAAGTATTGTTAGGTAAAAACTGTTGTTGAATAGCTTCAACAGACATTAAAAAAAGACGCATTGAATGCGTCTCTCACTACTTATCTATTTAGATTAATGATGTTTTTTATATTAATCTTTATTTTAATTAAATGGACTATCGTCTTCTTGATCATTGAAAATAGCTTTTGTTCAAACTCTAAATTCTCATTGGGGAAGATAGAATAAGGAATCTTTATTTACCTTTTCTGTTCCCTCGGAAATTGGCATATCAGCTATTATTTCTGTATCTTTTTGTAGTTCTTGCAATAGAGTTTTTTTCTGTTCTTGAGTAAGTTTATTGGCAAATGATTGCACATCTTGGGGTGTTTTAAGTAGATTAGAAGAGTCAATTTGATTTGTCATTGTTTACAAATAAGAATATAAATACATGCAAAGAATTTGAGTAATCAATACATTATTAATTCTAAACTATATCTTCACTACCGCCACTTTACCATCATGATCGATTCATTTGATCTTTACTCTAATGATTTGTCATATTTTAAAAGAGTTTGTTAATGGAGTTTCGTATCTTTGTCATAAGTTGGATATATGACATAATCACATTTTATTTTTTGGTAATTGTACAAATAATCAGTAATCCTCTACTCTTGTAATCTTTGCATCAAATTCTTGACCAGCCTCTAGATCTGTTATAATTTCTTTTATCATTCCAAGTGCTTTATCTATCATAGCTTGATCTTGATGTGTAAGATAACATGTTCCATCTTCTTCGAAATCTATCTTGATACCGCCACATTCTTCTATCATCTTGTTGATTACATCTCATCATTTTCCTATTACTTCTTTAACTTTTGCCATAGGGACTTTGATTGAGAAGATCTTTGGTGCGTATGTAGCTACATGATCTCTAGGCTTGTCTATAGTTTGTAACATAAAATCCATAATTTCATTGTATCATGCAATAGCTCTTGTGATAGTCTCTTGTATGATATCCATAGTGATACCTTTTAATTTTGTATCAAGTTGGATAGCTGTGATACCATCACGAGTACCTGCAACTTTAAAGTCCATATCTCATGTAAAATCTTCAGTTCACATCAAATCATTTAATACCATATGTTTTGTGATATTTCATGCATCGTCGTGATCTGTCATCAATCACATTGCTATACCAGCAACTGGCTTCTTGATAGGTACTCATGCGTCCATAAGTGATAGCGTAGAACCACAAACTGATCCCATAGATGTAGATCATCATGATCATAAACACTCTGAAACAAGTCTGATAATATATGGAAATTCTTCTTTTGTTGGTATCATTTTTTCAAGAGCTTTTTCTGCTAGTCTACCATGTCATATCTCTCTACGACCAGTTCATCTCATAGCTTTTGCTTCACCCACAGAAAATGGAGGAAAATTATAATGATGGAAATATCTTTGTTTTACTCAATCGTTTTCCATATCATCAAATATTAGAAAGTCTCATGGAGACCCCAAAGTTACAGTTGTAAGTACTTGTGTATCTCATCTTCGGAAAAGTCATGTACCATGTACTCTAGGTAACAATCATACTTCACAAAACAAAGGTCTGATATCAACTTGATTTCTGTCATCTATTCTTTTTCATGTTTCCAATGTACGAGAACGAATAAAATATTTTATAGTATTAAATACTCATATTTTTATTTTACTTTCTGTAAAATCTGGATGTTCTGAATCAGATATTTTCTCTTTACAGATTTCCAATACCTCCTTCTCATATTGAGAATAAAGATGATTAAAGGGAACTTTTGAATTACCAGTCATAGCTTCAAGTTTAGGAGCTGTAAGGATATTTGAAATATAAGCCATAAGTTCTTCTGATGGTTTATTGTAAGTAATTTCTTTTGTGGTGATTGTTAACTTTTTTAGGAAATCAGTTTGAAAATCACAAGATTTGTTGATCTGCTCCTGTCAGATTTCAAAAGCTTTTCTAAGTATATCTTCTGGTATTTCTGAACCCTCTGATTCTATCATATTGATAGTTCCTTTTTTTCAAGCAACTAATAAATCAAATATAGATGTCTTGAGTTCTTCCTTTGTAGGATTGATAAGAAATTGTCCATCTTTATATCAGATCTTTGCAGCTCATATCGGTCAATCAAATGGAATCCCAGCTGCCATGATAGACAATGAGCTACCAACTATAGTAGCTACTCATAAATCCATAGTATGATCTATAGCCAACGGTGTGATAGTAATTACAACATCATTGATCATTCATTTTGGAAACATAGGTCTAAGTGCCCTATCTGTAAGTCTAGCATAAAGTATAGCTTGATCTGATGGTCTTCATTCTCTTCTTCTATAAGCAGCTCATCATATCCTACCAGCAGCTGAAAAGCTTTCTCTGATATCAAGCATCAAAGGTAAAAAATCTGAATCTGGTCTAGGTTTGGTTTCCATTACAGTAGAACAAAGCAATACATTGTCTTGTAGACATATTGAAATAGAACTATCAGCTTGTACTGCCAATTTTCAAGTTTCAAAAGAAAGTTTTTTTCCTTCTCGGTCAAAGGATAACTGAGTCACGTCGAACTCTTTTTTTTGTGTCATAAAATTTAGCTAAATGATAAAAAAGCCGGATCTTTGTTTTGTAAATAAACTGTGGGTTCAGGATAGAAAATATCTCCACTGAGCGAAACGAAGTAACTAAAAACATAATGTTTCAGTGTCTCAATGTAATAATGAAACAATGTAACGCTTTAATTTTAGTTTCTTCGGCTCATACTCAAGCAGACAAACAAAGAACCTAAAGCGAATATAAGTTTTTTTGTCTAAATTGCAAAAGAAATATAAAAAAAATCTGACAGTTAAAAACAAATCAGATTTTGGCGAATAATTAAATTTATATCCATTTTTTCTTTTTAAAAATTATTATCATAACGGCACTTATAAGCACCATTCATCAAATAATCAAAAGTGAAGTATAGGTAAATTCTTGTCCAGGAAGTTTTACATTCATACCATAAAATCATGTAATCATAGTCATAAGTCACACTATAACAGTCAGTATTGTAAGTATAGATACTATTGTATTTGTTTTGATATTTGCAGATGTATTGTAAATAGTAGATATAGACTCTGTATTCTCCATAGCCATATTTATACTTGCTGTGATTCTATTGGTTTTATATATAAGATCCTCAAAATATACATCCAAATCTCATTCGTAAAATTTTTCTGTAGCTTTTTGTAATTCTTCTAAAATCTCTGCCTGAGGCAACATTAAGTGTTTTAATAGTACAATATTGCGCTTCTTGACCAATAACTTAGACAACAATGTTTCGTTTAAAATATTTTTATTAAAGATCGATTCTTCTAAATTATTTAAATCAAGATTAAATCTATTTAATGCAACCAATACTTTATCATACATCACATCTATAATTTTATATAGAATATAATATGGAGAAATTTTAAATTCTTCATCTGGGTCTTTGTGATCTATATCTTCTGCATATTCTTTTCTGATATTGTCTATGTGAGTTGTATGATATTTTGTAACTGTTACTATATAATTTTTACCTAGTATTATATTAAATTCATTGGAAAAATACCTGCTATTGATTTTATCATATTTGGGAAAATGAAGCACAAGAAAAATACATTCATCATAAATATCTATTTTATCATGAGTATTTGTTTCCTTGATATCTTGCTCTACAATATCGTGTACATCGTATGTATCCACTATTTCCTTAATCTCACTAGCTGATGGATTACTAAAATTTACCCGAGTAACATTTCCAATTGAAAGAAATTTTTCCATTATGGTTTGGTGAAATAAACTATTGTCGAGAATATAACAATTTTGATTACAAATGCAAAAACAAAGATTTAATC
>JBAQPP010000035.1:0-2634 GCA_049305865.1 Candidatus Absconditicoccaceae bacterium | reverse complement strand
ATTTAATATAAAAAAAAACGGCTGCATGGGTTACATACAGCCGGTATCAATCAATTTTTTTGTAATTTGTTTTGCTGAAGACATTACAGACTTCCTTGAGAATTAACCGCCATTCTCTACGTCCTGGCCATTTCCGTTAACATCCACGGATACGGTCGCAAACCACGCCCCTGCTCTTATATGTGTCGCGGGGATTAAAATCTTAAGAAGATTAAATTTGTTATACAATCTTTATCGTCGCAAGATGGACCTCCTTTCTATGGTTATTTTTATTTATCAACATATATCTTATAATTATTGATATATAAAAGTCAATAGCTTATTAGTTAAATTAAATAAGGAAAAAGGAGGGAGTCTATGTGCTATATAATAGCAGTCACTCACCTCCTTTAAGTGGCTAATACGCCTGACCCACACAGGGCCGTTATTTGTACAGCTTTCGCTGTGAATTATTTGAAAACTAAGATATTTAATTTTTAAACAAGTTAATTTAGCATTGGTTTCCTTTAGTACTGCCTGATGCTTCTCGGAACTAGTTTGCCGGAGTTTACTAGCGCGTGCCTTTTGCTTTTTTTGCACAATGAGCACTTATTTAAAATTCAAAGTCTTAATCTTCGATCCATGATGTCAAATAACTTTTTTCATCTATGGGATTGTGAAAATATGTATTTAAAATAAAAAATCAAGAGTTTTTTATATAAATTGTTTTATTATGTCTGTTTATAATAATAAATTATTTTTTATTTCCATAAATATAGAAAAAAATTAATATAATTATTATTATAAAAATTAATGATAATAGAAATAATAGGAATCGAAAAAGATTTGTGGTCGATTCATTTTCAAATATACACTTAAAGCATCTAAATCAATTATTTCTAGATGTGCTTCTAATTAAGAATTCAAATATAAAATATATAAATAATGTAATAGATCAAATAATATATTGAGTTTTACTTAATTTTTTTGACTCTTGTTTTTGCTTTTTTAGCCAAGAGAAAAATCATACTAAATATGCAAATAATATTCAAATTAATATAAATATTATTATACCACTAATCTTAGCTATTGTTATATAATTTTGAGGTATCATTTCCAAAAAATCTTCTCACAAGAAAAATAAGGATAATGTATATACAGACAAAATTGCTCGTATTAAAAATATGATTAACCAAAATAAATCTTTTAAAGCAATATTAATACGAAGTTCTGGATGTATCTTCATTTTAAAAATTTACATGAATTAAATTCATGGAACAGGGAAATCTTTGCAGAATTCTTTGACTTGTGATCTTATTTCTTGAAGTTTATTTTCATCGGCTTTATTTTTAAAAGCTTCATCCATAAATTGAACTATTTGTTTTGTACCATCTTCTTTTATTCATCTAGTTGTCATAGCCGGCATTCCAATCCTTAGTCAAGAAGGTTTAAATGGTGGATTAGGATCATCAGGGATAGTAGATTTGGAAGTAGAAATTCAGATTTTATCTAGAGTCTCCTCTGCTATTCTTCAATCTAGCCCCGTTCAAGAAAAATCTACAACTACCATATGATTATCTGTTCATCATGTAACGAGTTTATATCATTTAGAAAGTAATTCTTGAGCTAGTATCTGTGCATTTGCTAGAGTCTGTTTTGCATATGTTCTAAATTCATCTGTAGATGCTTCATGTAATGCTACTGCTATTGCACAGATTGTATTCATATGAGGTCATCATTGCATGCCTGGGAATACCGCTCTATCAATTCTGGTTGGAATATTTTCTATAGTATCTTCAGGTTTTTTGAGTGGATTAGAAACAGTTCATTTGCTAAGTATCAATGATCATCTAGGTCATCTAAGTGACTTATGTGTAGTAGTCATAACCACTTGAAAGCCATAGTCGAAAGGATTTTTCAAAACTCATCATGCTATCAATCATCATATATGAGAGACATCAGCAAAGCATATAGCTCAGACTTCATTTGCTATCTCGCTAAATTTTGCATAATCCAACTCTCTAGGATATGCAGAGAATCATGCAAGAATAATCTTGGGTTTGTATTGATGTGCTAGACTACGAATTTGATCAAAATCTATAGATCAATCAGATTTAGTTTTGTATCTTTGAAAGTTAAATATTTTAGAGAAGAATGTAACTGGGGCTCAGTGAGTAAGATGTCATCAATGAGATAAATCCATTCATAAAATAGCATCTCATGGATTCATCAAAGCTGAATATACACATAAATTAGCGGCCGCACCACTTAGAGCTTGTACATTTGCATGATCAGATTTAAATAATGATTTTGCTCTATCGATTGCCAATTGTTCTATGATGTCTGTATTTTCTTGTCATCCGTAGTATCTTTTTCATGGGAATCATTCACTATATTTATTGGCAAAGTGTGATGATTGTACCTCAAGTACCGCTGGAGATTGATAATTTTCACTTGCAATAAGCTCCATTCACTCTGATTGTCTTTTCTGTTCAGCTAGCATTGCTGAATAAATTTGTGGATCTTGTGATTGTATAAAAGTCATTGTTATGGATTTTTAAATTCTAAATTCTAAATTTGTATAATTATTTTTATATAGCTATCAAGAAGAAACAAAATTGACTTTTTATATATTATATTTATACTATTATAAAT
>JBAQPP010000034.1:0-4431 GCA_049305865.1 Candidatus Absconditicoccaceae bacterium | reverse complement strand
GGATAGAACCTGAGTCATCAACCAGTATATTGAGCAGAATAACTTCGCTCGATCGTACCGAATCTATCGGTACACCAAGCCCCTGTTGGATAATCGCTCCGATATCAGGAATCTTGGTAAGTGCGTTCAAAGAACCATTACTGAGATCTCCTTCATCATGAGCATTCTGCAAGAGTGTGAGATTGTTTGCATTTGTTGACATTGTGTGTCCTCCTAAATTTTTATTGATTAAACAAATTTGTTTACATCTACATCCGGCCACTGATCAATAGGATCGGTGCTTTTGACCACATGCATGCCAGCAGCGCGGAAACGTTCAAAAGCCTGATTGCCTTCGTCAGTAAAGTCCACGATACCGGGTATAACCACGGGCGAAGTACAGTCTTCCATAAGGTAAACTTTCTTTGCCAGTGATGGGTCTTTGGCCATGATGTCGGTGAGCAGGTCATCGATACTCCATGCAACACAGTGTGATTTGGCCTGTCCAGCAATGATGATCATGTCGTAATCCAGCAATTTCTGGATGAAGTTTGCGTTGCGCTGGGCAATAGCAGTACCATTGAATGTGTCCAGAACTTCAGGGCTGAGTACGGAATAGTTTTCGGTCAAAGGATTACCTCCCTTGATCTCTGTCCCGGATTCACTGTTCCTTGCTACAGTGTGAAAGAAGATTGCTTCCTCGATGATAGATACCAGAGCGTGTCCGATACCACCAAGCATTGCATGGTAAGGCCATATAGTCAGTCTGTATTTGCCTTTCTTCTCCAGAGACTGTGCATAGTGAATAGTATGCTTTTTGAGCGCAGTGTAGGATACTCCCAAACTTGCAGCAACACCAGGATTGATGGTGTATGTGTCATTGATCAGATCTGCTGAAGAGATCATAGTCATCGCAGGCACTGGTTTCCCATTCCCATCCAAAAAGAATAGCGAGTGGAAAATCTGCATGGCTTTGTGGGTATCCATAGTCGGGAAGATCTTGGTGATCCTGCCAACATTGGCATAAATAAATTCAGCAAGACGTTTGCTGTCGTCCGGTGCACCTCCTACGAAGAGCTCGAAACCTGGAATGCAGAAAGTGTTCTGTGCATCGATAGGCATGAGAGCGATTTTAAACTTGTCGGTGGCTGCATCTGTGATTGCATTTTGGGCTTTGAAGTCCAATGCGTCAGTTGCAAGGTTCTGATAGCCAATCTTGTAAACTTGATCAGCTTTGGAAGCATCGTAATGCTTCGGATTACTAAACTTTTTCATGATAAAAGATTTAAAAGGTTTTTACTAATTTTTATTTGTGTTTTGATTTTTGCTGATTTTAGTCAGACTTTTTTTTATTTGATCGAAATAAGAAGAATCTTATTTCGCTTGATAACGTAGATACCCATAGGACTTACAAGTAAACTAGATTGTTCATTGACATAGTTTTCTGTGTCAACAAACACTTTAGTTTCTAGGTTTCCATTGGGTTCAACAGATACTCTCATGATACCATCATCTGTCGGACAAAAAAGATAATTACCAGCAGCTGATTTGCCTTTGATGTGAGATAACCATGGTTGGTCTGATGTTTCATTGTTTATATGAGACAAGACTTTACCTTGTTTATCTATGACCAAACAGTGATTGATATATCTGCTCTGATCTTTGGTGGCAATCATTAACCATGCGAGATGATCGCTGATATATGTTTTTGCATCGATGATTTCTCCTTTGATGAAAGGTAAATTAACCTTATCGTTGATTACCTTACTTGTATCATCAAATATAAATCCTTGCAAAATATTGCCAGCCTTGTACATACCAAAAGCAAATTTATCTCCCGTCCATAGCAAAGTATTATCTACAATAGCTTGACCTATACTTATAGGTGAGTATTCCAATCCCAAAGGATTGTTTTTGTAGACGTTTCCGTTTTCAACCCAGTAAACTATATGATCGTTGGCATCACATACAGGACGTGAACCTACACAATCAATAAACATTTTCTGTGATTTACCACCTTGGTCGATAATTGCCATAGTGTGAGATTCGCTAAGTACAGTAGATGAGCCATTGATAGCGATATGTAAACTACGAGACAGTGGTCCCGAGATTACGACTCTATCACTTTCACGCCGGTACTCATCATTTTCATGATATACATAAACAAGCTTACCATGCTGCACATCGGCAAACATGATAGTCCCGCCTGTCACGAAAACTTCTTTCATCTGTACATTGCCACTCACAGATATAGGAGCAACCACATAGATATGACCTGCATTGCAGATAGGACATGCTGGTGTCGCATATTCTATACCACATGCATTACAAGTTGTCCATTGCATATTCTTCAACATAGCTTGTGGAAATTCGCCTCTTAGGTCCTTGCTAAAAACGTCCTGGAAATAGCGAATCATCTTTGCATCAAGTACATTGTAAGGGTATGCATGCTTGGGGTAAACCACTTCAGGGTTAAAAATATTTATCCTATGAGAAGGACGCAATTGTTGTTTAATCCTTTTGTTGGGATCCTTTGGTTTATAGATACCACCATAGGGATCGACAAATAAAAGTGATTTGAATAGCAGAGCACAGAAGGCATACCAGTCACCATTATAAGTGTGGTTATGAGTCATAGTCCATATAGGATTGTTGTTGGTCACTACAGTATCACAGATCAAGGGATCAACAAATTTTTCCGTATACATAGTGCTGATCCAATTACCAAATTGGTAAGAGTCAGTATCTATCATATACACTTGTTTATTCTTGACCAGGATGTTTAGATCATTGAAATCACCAATGATTACTTTTTTACCATGAAGTGATCGTAGAGTATCATGGAGATTGAGGAAGATATCTCTGATTTCATTATTACTAATGTTCATAGATTGTCTGTATCCCATATCTCCATATTTGAGAAGAGTTTCAGCACCAGTGATAAAAGACATTGTATACCCCAAGATGATTCCTTGTTTGTCCGTCAACAGATTACTAGGAACGATGATGTTGCTGGGTAGCCCACCAGGATACATTGCTAATTTTTTTTGGTGAATGGCGATCCTTACTTTAGCGGCTTTCTGTTCTTGTAGAGATTGTGCATAATAAGGATCATCCGGGAAACGATAAATCTTCGCAACCTGACCATTACCTATATCATACACTACTGCTTCTTGGCCAGCACCGATTTCTTTTGTAAGTCGGATTGCTTGACCATTTAGATAAACGGTTTTCATAGTCAGATTTTTAGATTGTTTCTCAAAACGATTAATGTGGTATCATCAGGTAATAATCCCTGATACTTCATGATAGTCCTTTCTTCCCATACAGGTTTACGTTTCTCTGTGTTGATAGTGGTCAACACATTGCGCATCCATTCGGGATTGGAGAAGTAAATATCATCAGTCCAAAACTGATTAATATCACCTACGACTTGTTCCCTACCGGGTAGATTTTGATCTGCAATATTTACAAGATCACTCACACCATCAGTCCCAATGAGTAAAGATTGTACTTCATCAGTAGGACAGATTATATGTCTCTGGATATCCAAGAGCGAAGGATTTTGATTGGTTACTTCGCTACCAGTGATACCATAGCATAGATAGGGTGGCTTGTTGCCAGGGAAAGGACCCAGTACATGCATATCGCCATTGAGATAGTATACACCATCTCCACAGCCAAATATACAGGTACTGCTAGGAGTAATCACGCATCCAACCACAGTGGAGAGAAAATACTGACAGATAGTTGCTATCAGATTATCATCCATGCTCTGTGCAAGTACACGTACACGGGCAAGGACATCTTGCCTCACGTTGTACCATAGCCAGTCATGACGAAAAAGATTTTCATCACTCAGGCTAGGATGTGGCCTGGATAAATATGTAGATAGTGTCTGAGCAAATAGGGGAGCAATGATTTTGCTACCGACTTCACTATGAGATCCACTACTACAACCATCACTGACTACACATATAATGTGCTCAGGATTTCTGATCCAGACATAAGCGTCCTGGTTGTTCTTACCGATTTTGAGGTGGCGAGATCCTTGGACAGAAGCTCCAGCGATTTGGAATTGATCGAGATTTTTCATATTATTAAGATTTTATTGTTTACATTAATGATTCAGAATTTTAATGAACTTGTACAAAATACAATAAGTAGATTGTAAACTATATAGACTCTCTTCGTTCAAAAGTCTACCATGATTCTTGTAATTGCTCTCGAGAAGGATCTTCTAATAAGAAGTGGAGTATGATCGATCTGACAGTCCGTCGCAGATATACGATCGTACAATGTTTCTTCCTCTTGAGTAATTGTAATATAAACAAAAACGAATAAAAATCAAGAGGAAATTTAGGGGAGGAAAAAATTATCTATTTTTTGTCTATTTGACTTATTGGGAATTGATATAATTCTGGTTGAAAAATATATTATAAAGTATATCAT
>JBAQPP010000033.1:0-41931 GCA_049305865.1 Candidatus Absconditicoccaceae bacterium | reverse complement strand
GACCTGTATAACAGCAGCCGTTAACGCAAAACGGATTAACGACTCCAAAATTAGTAAATTTATGGTAATGGATTTACATGCAGATGCCATCCAGGGATTCTTTGACATGCCTGTTGATCATGTGTTTGCATCTACTCTTTTCTTGCCTGATTTACAAGCCAAAGGAGTGGAAAATGTAGTATTTGCATCACCAGATGCTGGAGGATTGAAACGAGTTGAAAAATACGGCAATCATTTTGGTTGTCCTATTGCTGTCTTTTTCAAGGGAAGGTTATCCAGCGAACCAAATGCCGTAAAAAAAATGGTATTTCTCGGGAATGTAAAGGGAAAACATGTTGTATTTATTGACGATATGTTTGATAGCTTGGGGACTATACAAAGTGCGGATGAACTACTTGTAAAAGAAGGAGTAATGGCAATTACGGCCTATGCTACACACCCTGTTTTTTCTCATCAAGCCTATGATAGGATGAAGACCATGAGTCATATTAATTTTGTGGTCACCGATACAATTCCTATCCCACAAAGATTTTTGGATCTTAAAAATTTAAGAGTAATTTCTGTAGCAGATCTGTTTGCAAAGGTAATTGAAAGAGACGTTGAGGGAGAATCGATTTCTGAACTATATGTTTTCAAAGATTGATACATCCCAAATGTATTTGAAGAGAGGTCGGTTTTTACTGACCTCTTTTTTTAGATTATTTTTTTATTCTTCTTGATAATGATTCTACGATAATTAGTATAAATTAAATTTTTATATTTATAATTTTTTTCTGGATGAGAAAATATCTTATATGAATCTGAATTTTATTTGTTTCTTGTGTAAGTTTTTTATTTGCATATGATCAAGAACTTATAGGGGCTTACAACTATGCTTATAATGTAGGCATTACTACTATGCCAACAATCGATCAAGCAAATATGAATGGTAAACTTATAAGAGCTCATATGTCAAAGATGATGTCAAATTATGCGGTTGAAATTTTGAATCTTGTACCAAATACTTGAAAGGTTTGTGACTTTGATGATCTCAGCTGACAGACAGAAGAAATAAAATGATTTATAATACAATCTTGTCAACTATGACTGATGTGAGTATGATTGACTAGTTTTGATCCACAATGAGAAGTCACTAGAGCTCAGTTTTGAACAGTACTATCTAGGGCAATGTATGGTGAAATGTATAATGGTGGGAATCCATATTATGTAAATCATCTAGATAAATTGAAAGCTGATGGAATCATGAAAGATATATCTAAACCTACTAATCCTGAAATAAGATGATATGTGATGCTAATGATGAAGAGAGCTGATGAACTAATAAATAATTTAAATACTGGTTGAATAATTGTAGATCTTATAGCACCAACTGCTAAGGTATCTTACTCTACAACATGAAGTACTACAGGTAACGTAACTGCAACTTTGACTTGACGAAGTGAAACTATAACATGAGCAAACGCCTATTCTCATGTATTTACTGAGAACTGAAATTTTATATTTTATTTTCAAGATATAGCTTGAAATGCTGGTAGCATAACTGCAATAGTTAATAATATTGCTGATGGTTCTAAACCAACTGCTAGTATAAAATATTCTACAACATGAGCAACAAATGGTGAAGTAATTGCATATCTGACTGGTCGAAGTGAAACATTGACATGAGTAAATACTTACAACCATACATTTACTTGAAATGGGAATTTCACATTTAATTTTCAAGACCTAGCTGGTAATACTGGAAATATAATCGCTACTGTAAATAACATAGATAAGACATTACCTACAGCAAGTATAAATCTTAGTCCTGATTCATGAACTTATGTATCATGAAATATAATTGCAACACTTACATGATACTCTGAAAGTCTGACTATAACAAATAATGGATGATCAAATAATTATACATTTACTGGGAATGGAAACTTTACATTTAACTTTGTAGATGCTGCTGGTAATACTGGAAGCACCACAACAACTGTAAGTTACTGGACTGGATCTTAAAAAATTATAAATTTTAAATTATAAATTATAAATTAAATAAATGTTTCTTGTAATAAACTCTGGTAGTTCATCTATCAAATTTAAGCTATTCAAAGAAAATAGTCTGAATGAAATAATATCCTGAATGGTAGAAAAAATATGATCCAAAGATAGTTTTTTGGATTGGCATTTTGAGGGAAAAAAATGAGAAATAAAAGATGATTTTTATGATTATAAAAATGCCTTAGAAGAAATATTGGCGACCATAAAATCATGTGGAATACAATTGGAAGAAATAAAAGCTGTGGGACATAGAGTGGTCCACTGATGAGAAAAATTTCAAGATTCCGTAATTATAAATGAGAAGGTTATAAAAGCTATTAGAGATTGTCAAGAACTCGCACCCATTCATAATAAAATAAATCTAGAATGTATATTGATATGTAAAAAGCTTTTTCCAAAAGCAAAACAGATTGCAGTTTTTGATACTGCATTTAGCCAGACAATGGAAGAAGCAAATTATATTTATGCTATACCCTATAAATATTACAAAAAATATAAAATTAGAAAATATGGTTTTCATGGGATATCCCACGAATTTGTATATAATAGATTATGTGAAATATGAAACGAGAAATGAGACATTAAAAAGAAAAATTTAAAAGTAATTACTTGTCATGTATGAAACGGAGCTAGTATAAGTGCAATAAAAAATGGTAAAGTAATACAAAACTCTATGTGAATGACACCGCTTGAATGACTTATCATGTGAACAAGGAGTGGTGATATAGATCCTGCAATTATACCATTTCTGATGAAGAAAGAAAAATTAACAGCTGATCAGGTTGAGAATATTTTGAATAAAGAAAGTGGCATAAAATGATTACGAGAAAAATCTGGCGATATGAGAGATATAAGAGCAGCCTATCTAAAATGAGATAAGAAAGCTGCTATGATACTCAAGATGTATGTAAATAGAATCATCAAATATATCTGAGCGTATACTGCCCTATTATGATGACTAGATATAATAGTAATGACTGCTTGAGTACTAGAAAGATCAGAGCTAATAAGGAAAATGATTTGTGAAAAATTGGATTGGCTGGGAATAGAAATCGATAGTAAAAAAAATACTGCAAAATTTAAGGAAGGAGAACTTAGCACTAAAAATAGTAAGATTAAAGTATGGGTAATACCAACTAATGAAGAATTGATGATAGCAAAGGAAGTGAAGAAAATTATGAAGTAAATTTAATACCATATTTTTGCTTTTAAAAAATTTCTCATTAAAATTAGGATGTAATTTAATATCCTAATTTTTTGTTATGCAGATAAACGTAAAGAAATTTATTTATGATAATATTAATCCATACGATGGAGATGAATCTTTTTTAGTGTGACCTAGTGAAAAGACAAAACAATTGTGGGATAAATGTAAGGAGCTACTGAAGAAAGAACATGATAAATGATGAGTACTGGATATAGATGAAAAGACTATTTCTACAATCACTAGTCATCAAGCTGGGTATATAGATAAAGATTTGGAAATAATATTTGGATTACAGACTGATGCTCCACTAAAGAGAGCTATCAAACCTTTTTGATGATACAGAATAGTTGAAAAAGCTTGTGAAGAAAATGGTAAAAAATTAGATGAAAATGTAAAAGAAATTTTCACTAAATATAGAAAATCTCACAACGATGGAATATTTGATGCATATACGCCAAGCATGTTGAAATATAGAAAAACATGAATACTGACGTGATTACCTGATAATTATTCAAGATGAAGAATCATATGAGATTATAGGAGAATAGCTCTTTACGGAATAGATAATTTGATACAAGCGAAGGAGGAAGATAAGAGCGAACTAGAATGAGATATGATAGAAGATACGATAAGATTAAGAGAAGAAATAAGCGAACAAATAAAAGCTTTGAAAGATATTAAAACTATGGCAGCAATGTATGGATTAGATATTTCTAAGTCCGCTAAAGATTCTAAAGAAGCTGTGCAACGAATATATTTTGCGTTTCTTGCTGCAATCAAAGAACAAGATTGAGCAGCTATGAGTCTAGGAAATGTTAGTAGTTTCCTAGATATTTTTGTTGAAAAAGATTTGAAAGAATGAAAAATAAATGAGGAACAAGCACAAGAGTTGATTGATCAATTTGTAATAAAATTAAGATTAGTTAGACAATTACGTATGTGAGAATATAATCAACTTTTTGCATGAGATCCTACATGGACTACGGAATCTCTATGATGAATGTTAGATGACGGAAGACATAAAGTAACTAAAACTTCGTTTAGATTTTTGCAAACATTATATAATTTAGGAGCTGCTCCAGAACCAAATCTAACGATTTTATGGGCTGAAAAATTGCCTATAAGTTTTAAGAAATTTTGTACAAAAGTTTCTATAGATACCTCATCATTACAATATGAAAACGATGATATGATGAGAAAAATATGATGTACTGATGACTATGGAATCGCTTGTTGTGTATCACAACTTGAAATATGAAAATGGATGCAATTTTTTGGAGCAAGATGTAATATTGCAAAAGCATTGTTGCTTGCGATAAACGCATGAAAAGACGAAATGACTGGTATACAAGTACTAAATGATATAAAACAAATAGAAAACGAGAATCTGAATTATGATGAAGTACGAAGCAATTATAAAAAAGTCTTAGAAGAACTTGCTCAAGAATATGTAAATACTATGAATATAATTCACTATATGCATGATAAATATTATTATGAAAAATCTCAGCTTGCACTAATGGATTCTAATATAAAAAGATTGATGGCGTTTGGTGCCGCAGGACTGAGTGTTGTAGTCGATTCTCTATCAGCAATCAAATATGCACAAGTAAAAGTAAAAAGAAATGACCAATGAATAAGCGAGAGTTTCGAAGTTGAATGAGACTTCCCAAAATATGGAAATGATAACGATAAGGTAGATCAGATTGCAATAGATATTGTGAAATTTTTTATAGAAGAGCTCAGAAAGCATAAAATTTATCGTGATGCCGAACCCACTCTATCTATACTGACGATCACATCTAATGTGGTTTATGGACATAAAACATGAGCTACTCCCGATGGTAGAAAATCTTGAGAACCATTTGCTCCTGGAGCAAATCCAATGCATGGAAGAGATACCAATGGAGCTATAGCTTCGTTAAATTCTGTAGCTAAAATATCTTATGAAGATGCAAGAGACTGAATATCAAATACATTTTCTATAGTACCTATTACGCTAGGAATTAATAAAGATGAACAGATTGAAAATCTATCAACTATGCTTGATGGATATTTCCAGAAATGATGACATCATATGAATGTAAATGTTTTGAATAGAGAAACATTGCTAGATGCTATCCAGCATCCAGAGCTATATCCGCAGTTAACCATTAGAGTCTCTTGATATGCAGTTAATTTTGTAAAGCTATCTAGGGAACAACAGGAAGAAGTAATTGCTAGAACATTTCATGATAGGATGTAGGGACTAATTGTCATCGCTAACTGTTATTTCGAGTGAGCAAAGTAAGTCGCAATGATTAGCAAGGAAAAGTTTATTACTTAAAATTATAAAATGATATATGATATTACAAAAACAATAGAAGAAAAGACATCACAATTTACAATTAGAAAAGTAAGATTTGAAGATATGGAAACGTTGTGTGATATACACAAAAGATGCCGAAAAGAAAATTTTAAAGGAATTGTTGATCAAGAATATTTGGATCATTTTGGAAGAAATCCAAAAATACGATGGTCGTTTATAGTTGGCAAAAAAGATACGGAATATTGTTTATTTGTCTATGAGACATGGTGAAAAATAGTATGATTTATTGAATGATGAAGCTCTAATAAAGAAGATTTTGATTTCGAAGTATATTGATTTTATGTAGACCCCCAAAAACAAAAAGGGTGAATTTGAAATAGATTATTTGATTATTTTACTAATTATCAAAACGTACAAGGTAGGAGAAATTTCTATTTGCGAACATTTAAAGATAATATAGCTTGGGTAAACTTTTATAAAAAATTTTGAGGGAAAGTAACGGAAGAAAAAAAAAGAAGATTGGGTAATAGAGAATATGATTTAGTTTGCTCTACACGAAAAAAATAATAAATACTGTCATTTCGACCGAACAAAGTGAGTGGAGAAATCTCTAGTAAACAAAAAGAGATCTCCTTCATTCTTCAGGACAAGTCTCGACAAGCTCGATATGACTAGTGAAATGGATTTAAAAATTTAGTTTAAAAGCATGTTAAAAGTACACTCGACAGAAACATTTGGGACACAAGATTGACCATGAATCAGATTTTTGGTTTTTTTACAATGATGTAATTTTCGTTGTATATACTGTCAAAATCCAGATACGCGAAATCACGGTGGATGAATAGAAATGAGCGATGAAGAACTTATCGCAATGATAGAAAAAGAAGAATGATATTTCTGAGAGAAATGATGAGTGACTGTAAGTGGTTGAGAACCTTTATTGCAGACCAAAGGATTGATAAGCTTTTTTACAAAATTAAAAAAGCTGTGAATACACACAGCACTAGATACAAATGCATCGATATTAAACGATGATGTAAAAAAACTACTCGAGGTAACTGATCTTGTTTTGCCTGATATCAAGCATATAAATAATGCACGACATGAAAAAATAACTGGTAATAGTAATGAAGAAGTTTTGAAATTTATAAATTATCTGGAAGAAATATGAAAACAATTTCGGATCAGATATGTATTGGTACCTGGGTATACTGATCAGCTTGAATATCTAGATAAGATGGGTAAATATTTAACTAACTTCAAATATTTACAAAGATTAGAAATACTCCCCTATCATAGGCTATGAAAATATAAACGAGATGAGCTAGGTCGAGACTATGAAATAGAAGATGTAAAACTACCTACAAAAGAAGAGTTAAATAAAGTTAAGGAAGTTTTGGATAAATATGTAAAGAATGTTTATGTTAGGATATAACTACGAAACTGTCATTTCGAATGTAATGAGAAATCTCTTAAATTATTTTAAAGCGATATCTCGACAAGCTCGATATGACAAAGGGTAATAAGATTTAAATTATAAATTTAAAAGTATGAGGATACCAATTTGAATATCAAATAGACACATACATCTCAGTCAAGTAGATGCTGATAAGCTTTTTGGTAAATGACATGAATTTAAAGTATTGAAAGATTTATCACAACCATGACAATCTGCCTATGAAGAAACAGTAGCTATCAAGTGACCAAAATGAGAAATAAAAAATGTCAGAATACTTGGTCCAGTAAGAAAACAGACTCAGGTTGAAATATTTATGTGAGACAATTATGTACTGTGATGTAATGCTCCGATTAAATTATCTGGAGATTTGAAATGAAGTGAAAGTTTAAATATAATTGGGCCACAGTGATCTATATATCTACAAGAATGAGTAATAGTTGCAAAGAGACATCTACATATTACACAGTCCGAAGCTGATGATCGATGATTAAAAAATAATCAGAAAATTAGAATCAAAACCAATAACTATGAAAGATGACTGATATTTGAAAATGTACTGGTAAGAATTGCTGACACTTATGCGCTAGATTTTCATGTAGATATGGAAGAAGCAAATGCAGCAGGATTGAAAATGTGAGATTGGTGAGAAATAATTTAGCTATTAGTCCTTATTTATTAGCTAAGTTCTAATGGCTAAGTGCTAAGTTCTTTCTGAAATATTAATTTCTCATTTTCTACGTCTACATTTACAATATCTCACTGATGTAAGTTTCATGAAACAATTTCTTTTGCAAGTGGACTTATTAAATATTTTTTCAATGCTCTATCAATAGGACGGGCTCAGTTAGCTGGGTCTCGTCATTTTTTTGCTAAGAAATTTTTTGCTTTATTTGAAATATTTAATGTAATTTTATTTGTAGAATAAATCAAATTTATTTGTTCTTTAAACTTTATTTCCAAAATACCTTTAAACATTTCTTGTGACATAGGATTGAATATAATTTTATCATCCAATCTATTTAATAATTCTGGACGAAAAAAATCCATAAGAATAGGTTCTAATTGTTCTTTAAGTTCCTCAGTCTGGAGGTTTATAGACTGATCAGATTCAGGATTATTATTCTTTTTTGATCTACGATTTCTTTTGTGTTTAGATTGTACATCTTCTGAATTAGTCTTTTTTTCTTGATCTAAAACATCTACAGGATATAGGTCTCATATATCAGCTCACAATCATTTGAAATTTTCCATAATTTCGCGAGATCAGATATTACTAGTCATGATGATGATTGTATTTTTGAAATCAATTGTGTTTCACATTGAATCATTTAGTATACCATCGTCAAAAACTTGCAAAAACATATCGAAGACTTTTGGATGAGCTTTTTCTACTTCATCAAGAAGCACAACAGAATATGGTTTTCTCCTTATTGGTTCTGTAAGTTGTCCTCCCTGTTCATAACCTACAAGTCAGGGATCAGATCAAATTAATTTGGATGTAGAAGATTCTCACTGATACTCACTCATATTTAATCTTACCATAGCTGTTTTATCAGAAAAAAGAAATTCTGCTAATGCTTTTGCAAGTTCTGTTTTTCATACTCAGGTATTTCATAAAAATATAAATGATCATATGGGTTTTTTGGGATCTTTGAGTCATACTCTAGCACGTCTGATAGCATCACTTAACGCTGCTATAGCTTCTGATTGACCTATCACTTTTGTGGATAAATATGATTCTAAATTGGCTAATTTTTCTGATTCTTCTGTAAGCATTTTTGCAAGTGGAATTCATGTTTTTTCTGAAATTACTTTTGCTATATCATCTACTTCTACTGTATTTTTGATAATTATTCAAGATTCTAATTGTAAGACAGATATTGATTCTTTGTTAGATTGGATGTTTTTTTGAATTTCTGAAATTTCCAAATTTAACTTGGAAGCTTGTTCTGATTCAGATTTAATTTCAATATTTTTAGACTGTTTTTGTAGCTCTACAACTTGTAATTCAAATACTTTATTTTCTTCAGATAATTTTTTCATTTGATCTCGAATAACTTTGGATGTATTGTAAGAAGATTGAAGTTTATCTATTTCTTCCTTTATAGTTTGAAGTCTTTTATTTAATTCTGATTTAGTTAATTTATCTTTAGTCTCAGATAATTCCTGTGTTATTGAAATATTTTCTTTTTCTAGTTGTCATATTTTTATTGAAATTTCTAAAATGCTAGATGGTAATGATGTCATTGAAATCTTTACTTTTGTTGATGCTTGATCTATAATATCAATTGCTTTAGCTGGCAATTTACTATCTGTAATATATCTATTACTAAGTTCTGCCGCTGCAACCAAAGCTGTATCATAAATAGTAACTCAATGATGTTTTTCAAAACTTCATTCTATTCATCTTAATATCGTAATAGTATCTTGTATACTAGGTTCTTTGATGGTAAGAGTTTCAAAATTACTTATAAGAGTAGTGTCTGATTCTACTTTTTGGCGATACTCACTTGTAGTAGTTACTCATATTACTTGTATATTTCATCTTGATAACTCTGGTACTAACATTTCTGATAGCCCCATAGATCCCTCTGCTTTACCTGCTCATACTATATTATGAAAGCCATCGATAAATAGAATTATTTTTCAATCTGAATCTTTTGCTGTTTTGATAATACCAGAAATTTTCTCTTCAAATTCTCATCTAAATTTGGTTCATGCTACTATTGATCATAAATTTATTCTTAGTATTGTTTTGTTTTTGATATCATCTGGCACTTCTCAAGTAGAAATCTTTTGGGCTAATAATTCTGCTAAAGATGTCTTACCTACTCCTGAATCTCCTAATATCAAAATATTATTTTTGTCTTTTCTGCAAAGAATTTCTATCATTTTTTCGAGTTCTTTTTCTCTTCATATTACTTCTTTAAGTTTTCATTGTTTTGCAAGACTTACAAGATCTTCAGAATATTTATTTAGCATATCTGGTCAAGAAGCTGAGTTAGCTAATGAAGTATTTATTTCATCTGAGCGTAATTTTGCTTTTGGCATAGCTTCTATAATTACTTTCATTTTTTCAAATGTAATTCATTGTTGATTTAACATTTTGCTTATTGAATTTTTTGAATTTAATAATGATAGAAACATATGGTAAATACTAACGTTTGTATCTCACATATTTTTTATTATTTTTTCTGAATCTATATAAACCTGGTTTAGAGATGGAGATATTCAAAAATCTGTTTCTTCTGCGAGTAATCAATATAATTCTTTTTGTGTTGTATTTTTTATAGCATCTATATCAGCTCAGACTTTTGTAAGTAAGTCGATAATTTCTTTATTAGACTGATTGAGCATAACATAAAAAAGATGATTAACATCAGCTGGATTGTGACCACATTCTTGTGCAAATTTATATGTGTTTTTGATGACTCATCAAGCTAAATTATCATAATTATCAAATCTTCCCATAGAAAAAATAAGAAAATAAATATGATTTGTTATAATAATTTACCAGCAAATGTCAATATTATATATAAATGATTATTAGCATATTACAATTGACTTTTTATATATAATCATTATAAGATATAAAAACAAAAGAAATATGAAAAAAAATTATTTTATTTTTCTGGCATTTTTATCTTTGCTTTTGTCCTGTTCAAAAATTGAAAACAGAGAAAAGAAAGATAGTGAACTGCGCAACAAAATAACACAGTTAGAATGTGGTGATTATGTTCAGGTTACAGAAATTGAATATGCTTATCTAGTGAAAAGACTACGGACAAATATTGATACCATAGAATTTGCCTCAATCCATTACGATGTATTGAGTAAGAAAAAAGATATTTATATCTTAACTGATCATCATCAAGAACACCTTATAATAATACTTGATCAGATTCAAAAAGTTTCTTATGGCGGTATCACAAAAGTGCCTGTAATGAGGATAACTAAGATATGCAGGAAGTAAAAATTGTATTTAAAATACAAAATGAGGACTGGTTTTACTAGCTCTCATTTTTTTTAAAAAAAACTCCCCCGCCAAAAAAGCGAAGGGAATCTTTGTAATCATTTTTTAATGAGTCGGTTTATTTACTGACTTCTGCAACGAATTTTTTGACAAGGACAGCAAAAAACATTCTGCTAATTCTGACTTCAAAGAATTCGTTGAGCCGGAGAACCTGTTTGGTTTTTGCAAATGAAGCAACTTCTGTTTCAATGAGAAGAGAACGATCACGACCAAATGCTTCATCAATGATTTCATTTGCATCGTCAATGAATTCCCGGAAAGCTTCACCGATTTCAGTTTTGGGTTCCGATTTTTCAAGATATTCGCTTTCCACACTTATCGAGAGGCCTCTTTCAACTGTCTTTATCGTAAGCAGGATATCCGGAACTGTGTTGATGGGGAATCCATCAAGTTGACAGCGTTTTTTATCATCGAGCAAATCAAGCCAGGTACTTTCAGCAAGGAGAGATAATTTCCTGAGAGGATCCTTGGTCTCTACAAGATTGTTTATCCTTACTGTAACCTTCAGATCTTTGGCAACTTTTCCAAGATGACCAACTGCAGAAAAAGCTCTGAGAGCAATTTCGAATGCAGATTCCACAAATTTTTTAAAAAACATAGTTGTTAATTTTTTTGTTAAACATTATTTTTATTAAACACATACTATATAGTAATTTATAAATAAAAGTCAATAAATAAAAAATAAAACTAAAATCAGATTGACTTTTTATATTAAATAACTATAAAATAATTACACAAAAACATAAATTTTATGAAAACATCGACAAAAGTTTGGCTGGCGTTTCTTGGCCTTATAGCAGTATTTGTAGCAGTATGGATTATATTCCGGGTGACTTTTTTCATCATCGGGGTAAGTCTGCTGGGGTTTGCAGTTGCTGGTGTACTCTGGATTATCAGATATATCAAAACCAGCTACAGTCAGAAGCAGAATCCAGATAAATGGTATTTTATATGGTGGGGAATTGTTTGTTCTCTGTTGATATTAACCATACAACTGATCCTTGGTGCTTTGATGGCATACATGTGGATTATGGTTGCGTTTGCTGTTATTGCTCTGCTGATTGCCTTATTCTGGCCCAATAAATCCTGATGTAAAAATTTCAGGTATGTAAAATTTTTAAGGTTAGCTTTCCGTTTTGCGGGGAGCTAATTTTTTTTATTTAAAAAAATCCCGCCAGTAAAAAACCGACGGGATCTTATTGTGATAAAGGAAATTATAACTTCCTCATAAGCGATCTGACTTCACGTACTTGCTCAACAAAGTTTTGACTATCCTGAAGTGAAATATCACGTTTATTAGGAAGATCAACCTTTATGTGGTGTTTGATGCGGCCTGGATTGCTGTCCAATATGATAATATCTGTACTCAAAAAAACGGCTTCCGTAATATCATGAGTAACAAACAATACTGTTGGATCAAGCTCTGCGTGCTCAAAAATACCACGAAGGAATAATTGCATGTCAGTTCTGTTTTTGTAGTCCAGAGCATTATACGGTTCATCCATGAGGAGGATTTGAGGATTGGAAATCAAGTTACGAGCTATAGCTACACGTTGTAATTGACCACCGGAAAGTGTGGGATATTTTGCAAACTTGTGCTCATGTCCCTGCAAACCGACAATCTCTATCATGTGCATTGCTTTTTCAAAAGCTACTTTCTTAGAAACACCGTTGAGAATCAATGGTAATGCAACATTTTCCAAAACACTCTTCCATTCAAAAGATGTATAATGTTGAAACACCATTGGAATGCGATCTTTTGGAGTTAGTTGTTTACCATAAACATAAACATCACCAGAACTTGGTTTTTGAAGACCAGATATGTAGCGCAAAATTGTAGATTTACCACAACCAGATTTTCCAAGAATAGAAGTAAACTGTCCTTGTCCAATAATATCTTTTACAGACATATTGAAATCTTGGAAAATTACTGTTTTACCATTATCATAGGATTGGTCTATGTTTACCAAGTCTATAATATTTAAATCGGAATATTTTCCACTGGTATCAGTATCTCTTTTGAACAATGGTTTCTCTACAAGTTCAACATTTTCCTGTTTAGATTTTTTCATCCAAGAAAACCAAGATTTGCTGGTGGTAGATTGTTTGATTTTAGAGGAGTTATTTTTTTCTTCGACTTGAACTTCCTCTACTACGGTAGCGTTTTCTTCAGAATTGATTTCAGGAGATATACTACCTGGCTGAACTTCTTCTTCTGTATTTTTGTTGAATATATTTTTCATAGTTATACGTATTTATGTCTGAATATTTTTCTATCCGTAGCTTTGAGAGCTTTATCCTGGACAAACCCTATGAAAATAATAAGGAGAAGAATAGCATAGAGCTGATCCACATGAGAACCTCTTGAGGTTGCCATATAAATCATATATCCCATACCTCCTTGTGCATTGATCATTTCAGCAATAACAATGTAAGTCCAACTCACAGCAACAAGATTGATAATATCCATAGAAAACCTACTCAATACTGATGGTATGTAGAAGTGTTTCATAGATTGCCAATTAGATGCGTTGAGTGTGTAAATAGTTTGTTTGAGTGCTTTGAGATGATCATCCGTTTTGATATCATCTATACGCTGAGTAACTGCGGGCAATAGATATACAAAGATACCAAATGCAAGAAACTCAATCTTTACACCAAAACCCAAGCCAAACATAGCCATAAAGATTCCCGTAGTTGCTGGTAATGGAGTAAATCGGATTGCTTCAACTTGCTTGCTTATCAAGTGTCTGAAGAATGGTATCAAACCCACAATAAACCCCAATGGTATAGCTATTGCAAGTGCTTGTAAATAACCGGTCAAATTGATTGTAATAGAATATCCAGTATTATATAATAGACCTCTAGCAGAGAAAATACGTTGTATTAAGGTTAATTTTTCTCCTTCAATCTGATCGGGAACAAACATTTTTCCATATGCATGAAATACATCTATGGGAGATGGGAGAATTGTGTCTTTTATCCATCCCATTGTCGGTAATAGCCACCAAAAAAATAGTAGCAATACCCATCCAAAGATGCTTACAGCTAAGGCAGTTTTCTTATCTACCTCGCCGGCGAACTTGAAAAGTTCTTTGAATTTTTTTTTCATATTAGCGAATATTTTGTTTTAGAAAATTTTGTTTAAAAAGAAAGGGAGATAAAAATCCCCCTTTCCTGTAAAAGTGAGGCGTTCAGCTAATAAAACTTACTTGCCCAAGAGTTGAAACTCAGTTCTGCGGTTAGCTGCTTTACCATTTTCGGTACTATTGTCTGAAACAGGTTTTTCTTCCCCATTACCCACAATAATAAAACGATTACGATCAAATTTGTAGCTGCTTACCAGATAATCTACAACTGATTTTGCACGTTTGTAAGATAATTCCTTATTGAAATTGGCATCTCCATCAGCATCGGTATTACCTTCAACGCGCATTTTCATGCCAGCAAACTCATTTGCAAATGGACCGACTTCACGGTCAAGTTTATCTTTCATATCTGGAGATAATATCCACGAACCAGATTCAAAATTGATAATGACTGGTTTAATCGCTATAGCCGGAGCATTTATATCCTTCTGGGAAGGAGTAAACTTGACCTGGCCTTCAGCTGCATGGACATCTCCAGTCAAACCTGTAATAGCTTGTACAATACCAGGATATGATGCGTTTGCCCAAGGCACAATGTCCTTGAGGTTATTACCATAGCCGTTTTTGTAAACACGAGCCATTTTGTTGTACAAGGTTTGACCAGTGATACCGGTGAAGTCAGTCGATAATCCAAAGAAATTTAAGTTATCACCATAGGTGGCAAAGTGAATTTTCTTCATACCATCAACAATAGCATTAACCGGATCAGGAGAATTAAAAGCTACTTTGAATACCTGAGCTGCTGCCGTCATGTTGGCTTCTATCTTCATTTCTGAGTTAGCAGTCAACCATGCTTTGGACAACTTTACGAATTCATCGTGTTTCTTTTCCAAAACTTCCTTACGAGCTACAAAACCATCCATAATGATGTTTGGCATGTATTCCGTAGAAGTAAGTACCCTTGAAGGCCGGGACCTGAGACATTCAATATCATCGGGAGACCATACAACAACAGCATCAACTTGTCCGGAAACGTAAGCAGCTCTTGCAAGTGCAGGATCATCAAATGGTTTGATGATAACGTCCTTTTCGGTAAGTCCACCTGCTTCCAAAGTATTATGGAGTAAGGTATTACTTGGCCATCCAAGCGCACAACCAATGGTTCTGCCGCGAAGATCGGGAATCGTTTTGATAGATTCGTCAACGATGAATAAATCTGCACCTCTGGAATCATCGATTTTGAGGAATTGAGCTACAGACATTGTCGCCAGGTCGCTACTGCGATCCATACTGATTGGCGAAATGTCAGTTGTCGTAAATACAAAATCGAGTTCCCCGTTTTTCAATGCGTCATACATTACCGACATTTTATCGAATATAAGCGCTTCAAAAAGAAGATCATATTCTTTGTACATGCGGGATTCTTTATTTGCCTTTAAGCCACCATTTATCCAGATACCAGGGGCAAATCCGGAAAAGTTATTGAAACCACCGCGAAGGTCAGCCGATTTAGAGAAAAATCCCTTACCACTGCTACCTCCTCCGGTTTTGTTGGTTGGCATAAATTTGTAAGTTCCAAAGCCTACTGCGGCGAGGATAATTACGATAAATACAATTTGAAATCCTGGCTTCATATTCCATGATACCGGCAGGATAAAACGTTTTCTTTCTTCCATTTTATTTAAAGTGTTTAATTGTTTGTTAATGAATTTATTTGTTTTATTGATTAATAAATGTGATTAAAAGATGTTTCCAAGAGGACCAGCTGAAGTTTTTTCCGAACCGGTTAATTTGTGATTTACATTGGAAATCCTTTCAACATCTGGTAATGTGTCCTCGCCGGCGTTGATTTTGTTTGACAGTTTTTCGAGCTTTTCATAAGCGTCGTCGCTGTTGAAATCAAAGTCGGATATGACTGAGTTGAGTTCTTCAATGTTTTGGGCAGTGGTTGCATAATCTTTTTCGATCTTACCTGTGACAAAGTCCATAGCAAAATCTAATTCCCATGCTTTTTTACCGCTGAAGAACTGTTTCAAAATGTTTGTTGCATTTGCTGAAGCTTGTGCTCCTTCGTAATCTTTTTTGAGTAGCCCAACTTCACTTTCGAAATCCTGAATCATATTTTGCATACGGTTTGCACCGACGAGCAACTTACGATCAAGCTTAGCAAATACATTGGATCTGGCGGCATATTTTTCAGCCCAACCCTTACTGTTCTTCAGTTCATTTGCTGCCCTGAGACCAGCGCTGTTGGCACTGTCATATTGAGTTTGGAGTTCTGCATATTCATCAGTCTCCTTTGCTTCTTCTCCTCCCTTTGCTACCATATCAAGCATTTGGGTTCTAATTTTACCAGCCTTTTTTGTAAAATCTGTTACTTTTTCCTGAGCCTCTTCCGCTTTTGTAATTTCTGCTTTAGCGGTAGATTCAAATCGACTTCTCAAAGCTTTGATTGTCGATTTACCTTCAAGGAAATTGTTGTAATTTCTCCACATCTTTTTTATCTGGTCGTCGAACTCATCGAAAGGTGACCATGTAATGGCAGCCTTGTGAATTGCTCTGGCTATCTTGCGAAACCAGCTATATATGCCAGGAGATGCTAAGATCAAAAAGACCACAGCAGCGATAGAACTAGCAACAGCAGCAATGATTCCCAATGCAGCGAAAACAGCTGGGAGGATATAAGTAAATAATCCCCATCCAGCAACGCCTATGAGAGCCAGAATTATTAAAGTGGAAATAACGGCAGGGATTCCTTTTTCACCCTTACGCCATCTTGAGAACATTTGTTTACCCTTTTCAAGTGAAGCACCATCAAAATATTTATTTGTGATAACTCCAAGGTCGGGGATTGTCGATGTTTTCGAATCAATACCTGTATTCATAGTTTTAGATTTTTTTTGTGATTACTTAATGTTTGTTTGGATCCCTGCTTCGACATCGACAATGCTGTTGATAACTAGCAGTTTGGCTTCGTTGAGTGCACCAACCTTAACTTCGATGTCACTGAATTGATTTTCATATTTACCGTCAATCAGTGAAAGCTCGTTGGTTTTGATTGTCTGGCTGTCGCGCAGATCCTGCAGCTGTTTTTCAAGCTTGATGATGTTTTTACCGATCAGATCAAGATCAGTTGTAAGCTGGTTTGATTCGTCGGTTTTGGCTTGTGTAAGGCTCTGTTTTTTAGTATCAGCATCTTTCAAAGTGGAAGCTGCTGCGTTTTCAACGAGACCTTTGTAAAACCCTGCACTTTCAAGTAGCTTGGCTACAGTTACTGTTTTATCCATTCTCCTTGCCGTATTAAATACGGTTTGGTAAACATCTGCACCAGGATTGGACAAACCGTCAAAGATAGATTCTGTGAATTCTTTGAAGTCGAATCCTTGCTGATCGTGGTCTTCTATGAGCTTCTGAAATCTTGCGACGAAATCTTTGATAAATTCCTTCACAGATTCGCTTTGGCTAGCCTTTGCAGAAAAGCTCACGGCAGGGGTAGCGGGACTTATGTGTGTCCCCGTTGTCGGAGTAACAGGAGCATTAGCTGGCTGTTTCTCATTTGTCTTATCCCCATCATCATCTGTGAAGAAAGGGTTAAGCTTACTTAAAAATTTTGACATTTTGTTTTTTGTTTTAATGATTATTAGATTAATTTATTTTCCCTTTCAATTCTCATCTTACGACGTTTATTATATTTATAGATTAACAGGAGTTTTAAATATTTAAGAAATAATCCTATTATTCTACCCATAACTACATAAGCGTGTGGACGACCGAGCAAGACCAAAGGAAGGTCTTTCTCTTGCGGTGGGAAAATTAATTCCCTTTTCATCACATCCCTAATCAAGGGTCGAGATGATTTTTGAGTTTCTTCTGACATCTTGAATTGGGTTTTTTGTTAGACAAATTTTTTGTAAAAAAAAAGTCTGAATAATAACATTTGTTATCATATTGTATACATATGTTAAAGATCAGCTTTCATGGGCATGATTGTGAAGCACAATTTGTTTAGTACTTTTTTATCATACAATATATTTTATATAAATTTCCTAGTAAAAGTCAAGTCTATATTAGGGTAATAACTTTTAAAGTGTTGTAATGTTTCTTCAGCAACAAATAAGTCAATCTAGAAGCAGAAAATTACAATATTAAAATTATCAAAAAATATTGTGTATATATATGTTAGAAAAGAAATTTATATTTTACATCTTATCTATGAATTGCATTCAGATTAAATTCATTGCTTTTTGAAGAATCTTTACTGATTGATCTATAAGATGAAGTCTAGCACTTTTGATGTCTTCTGGAGCAGAAAGTATTTTTATATTTGCATAGTATGAATTTAGTATCTTAGATATATCAAGTAAGTACCTACATATAAGATGTGGCGCTAAATCTTGTTGTGATTGTAAAACAACTCAATCAAATTCTGAAATTTTTTTGATGATATCAAACTCTATTTCCTCTGTGAGAATGTCTCATTGTTTAATTGTTTCATTGTTTCAATGACCAGCTTCAGTAAGAAGTTTATTTAACCTAGCTCAAGTATATAGTACATAAGCTCAACTCTCCGCTTGCATATCCAGAGCTTCGCGTATATCAAAAATTATATCTTTGGATATATCAGTCCTGATAAGTAAAAACCTAAATGATCAAATTGCAATTTTTTCTGAAACTTCATCAAGCCAGATATCAAGTGCTTCTGGATGTCTAGCCTTAGTCTCTCGATATGCCTTCTGATGTAGTATTTCCATCATTTCATCGATAGTAACGGTCCATCATTTTCTAGATGCAAATGGTAAACGTTTTTCGGCTTGTTCTTCTGGTGTTAATTTATATCAGGAATCAAGCAGAGTTTGAGGTGTAAGATAAACTATCCCATATGGCAAATGTATATATTGTTTATTTTCATTTGTATATCACAATAATTTCAGTGATGATTTAACTACTTCTTGAGCAGCATTTTGTCTATTATCTATCACTGTTATAGCAATATCATAATTCCCAAAATGTCATTTTCTTTTATCGTGTTCTTGTGAATGAGTAGTATAAACTATTTCTCAATCTGGATCATGAGTAAATACATCGTACTTAAAATCTTTTTTTAAATAGCCAAGTTTCCGCATAGCAAAAGCAATATCTTTGGCTACATATGTTGCTACTCAATCAGATTTGATAAGTACTTGATATTGTTTTTCTTCTTTTGCATATTCTGAGAGTGAAGATAAATCTATCACTCGACATCATTTAGCATCTCACTCTTCGATAAATTTGATATATCATTTTTCTCTGAGCAAATCTATTGCTTCTGCAAAAAATTTGAGATGTAAAATATCTGTTTCTCGATTGACAACATCAAAATGTGCATTCATTCTCCGACAAGATTTTAACTGTTGAATAGTACATTTCTGTACATATTCTGTATGAACTTTGTTTATCGTAGGATCGGTTCACTCCTCTATCTGCAGTAACAACTCGGAAAGATATTTTTTAAATTCTGGATCTTCTTCTTTGCTTCTCATCTTGGCATATACTTCTCCACAATAATGATCAAATTTTTTATCTGACTCAAATGGCACTTTGTAATATAGATGTCATACTAAATTATATCCCACGTTTACTCAGCTATCATCGCCATAATCAAATGAGTGCACATCATATCCACAGTATGTATATATTCTACGGATAGAATCTCAGATACAAACATTTCTTGCTTGTCAGATATGGAGGGGTTTATTGGGATTAGCAGACATATATTCGACTATAGTTCTAATATTGTTTCAATACTTCAATGTTTCTTTGATTGGTTGAGATAGGACGTCGTTGATGAATTTTGGCTTATTGATATGAGCATTTAGATACGATCATAAATTTTGAAAAGATGAAAAAAAATCAGACTCAAGTTTTTCGCTCAATTCTTTTGAAATATCGTTGGGGGCTTTTCAAATTTGTTTAGCAATTCTAAAACATGGAAATGCTAGATCTCAAGGTATATTGGAAGGTGGTATCTCGATAAGAGAAAAAATTTCTTCTACTGGAAGATTGAGTTGTTTGCTAAGTATATCAGCGAAATATTGTTTGTAGATATTGATCATCGTTCTAAATGAATGATTAAATTGTGTCTGTGTTTTATAATATCAACCGTCATTTCGACTTTTAGGACAAGTCTCGACTTTACTCGAGATGACAATAGTATTTGGAAGTTTATATTTTTTTTTGTGATTATCAAATAAAAGTGGAATAAATAGTTAACCACAATAAAAAATAAAAATAATAAGTTGTTGTGGTAAACTATAATTGAGACGAAATAAAAATCCTCCGCTAAAATAGCTAAGAGGATTCTTGTGAATAGTTATTAGTTTATAGAAACTAGACTAATTTAAATTTTGGAAGAGTATTGATAATATTCACAAAAGCCTTTGTTTGAATAAGACTAATTGAAATAGAATTTTTAATACTTTCGTCCAAATAAGGAAGAGTGCGTTGATGCATAGCCAGTAATTCATCATTTAAATTAATTATATTTTCTGAGAAAATATGAATTTTCATTAAATGACTTTTGTGCGCATTAGCATTTTCGAGATTATCAATATATTCTTTAGCCGCAGAAAGACCGACCTTAGCCTTTTGTATGTATTTACGTAATTTATGTAATCTCCTTACATATATAAGATCTGATGGCTTCCTGATTAAACATAAATAAGCCGTAAATCTAGGTCCATAGTAACTTACAATAATGACAATACACACCAGAAAAAGAAATACGAAACCTCCTAAACCCTTTGATAATACAAATAAAACGTCCATAATTTTGAATTTTTGTTTTTAAATTTATTTTATTTCATTAATAACCATATACCAGCACATACAGCCAGCATACCAATCATATGATTGAACTTGATTGTGGGTTGTCCCATGATGATGTAACCCATAATAAGACCAAATACTGGCATCAATCCAGCTATAATACTGACGTACAAACCCGGCTTGGGTGTGTCAATAAGTTTAGCATAGAATACCATACCCACTCCATTTACAAGACCTACTAATATTGCAAGTCCTATGAATTTAAAGGGTAGATTGGAAAAGTTATTTTTCCATAGAGTTTGGAACACCATTGGAAGAACAGTAATAATCATTACAATTATTGTAGATACTTCCATCGATGGGCTTCCTGTTTTTTTGAGAAGAATTGGCCAGGAAGCAAAGCACAATGCTGTGAGGATACAATAGAAAATGTTCATGACAATTTTTATTACTTAGATTTGTACTGCATGAATTTTGACCTTAAAAGAGCATTGCCCACTCTGTTAATAATTAATCCAAGAATCAGCATAACAACCATAAGTGCTATGAATTTTCCAGGGGCAGAAACAAACTCATGCCAAGCTTCATCATTATCAGAAACAAACTCGTGCCAAGCTTCAGCTCCAAAAGCCAAAAAGTCATTCCAAAAATTTAAGATCTTTTGCATATAGATAGTTTTATTGGTTAATTTTATTTTTAGTTATCTATTTTATATATATTTACTAACAAATGTCAAGTATAGTTTTTTATTGCCTTTGAATCTATATTTCTTATAAGATTGATGTTTTAAATCCTTATTATAAAAAATGAACTTGAAAGAAGAGTGGCAAAATCGCGGTCTAGTGAACCAGTTTAGCGATGAAAAACTTTTTGATCTGTATAGCAAAGGATGAGAAAAATTCTATATCTGATTTGACCCATCTGCTGATAGTCTGCAGATATGAAACATGTTTGCTGTGATGGCTGCTATCCACTTGATGAAATATGGGAATAAATGTTATTTCTTAGTATGAGGAGCAACAGGTATGATCTGAGATCCTAGTGGTAGAAGCGATGAAAGAAATTTTTTAACTGAAGAAAAACTCAGACACAACGAACAATGTATTTATAATCAACTTAAAGTATTTCTTGAAAATATCAAAAAGAATTATGATATAAATTTTGACTATGAAATGGTTGATAACTATGACTTTTTCAAAGGTATGGACTATCTAAACTTTTTACGTGAAGTAGGAAAATATATCACAGTAAATTATATGATAGCAAAAGAATCTATCAAAAAAAGAATAGAAGATCCTGAACAATCTATCACGTATGCAGAGATGAGTTATATGCTTATCCAATGATTTGATTTTTTTACACTATTTACAAAGCATGGTGTGAAGCTACAACTCGGATGATCAGATCAACGATGAAACGTAACTACAGGTATGGAACTTATAAGAAAAAAAATAGATCAAGAAGCTTACTGTATGACTATACCTATCATTACTGATGCTAGTGGAGCAAAGTATGGTAAGTCAGCTGGGAATGCAGTACGAGTAGATAAAGCAAAAAATAGTCCGTATTTTGTTTATCAGTTTTTTATGAACGCTGAAGATAGTTTGATATGAAAATTATTGAAAGTATTTTCATTGAAATCTGTAGAAGAAATAGATGTAATAGTTGCAAAACACATGGAAAATCCTGGACTGAGATATGGACAGAAAGAACTTGCTAGCCGGGTTGTAGAAGTACTATTTGGGAAAGATGCTGTGAAACAAGCTGAAAAAATAAGTGATATATTATTTGGAGAATGAGATAGAATGAAGTTAATTTCAGAATTTAATAAAGATGATATAGATGCTTTGTATGCAGAGACTTGATGAATAGATATGAAATGATCTGATATGAAAGCTTTGGATATATTTACAGAAGTAGGCCTAACAAGCTCAAATGGAGATGCAAAAAAAATGATACAATCAGGATCGCTTTTTATCAATGAAATCAAGGTTGAAGATCCTCAAATGATAATTTCAAAAGAAAACTTTGTAAATGGAGTTTTGTTACTCAGGAAATGAAAGAAGCAATTTAAAGTAGTTAAAATTTAATTTTTAAAAAAATATTTGGATGCTACAAACCACTCACGTTTTTCTTTTTAATGCTAAAAATCAGGTTCTTTTGGGTATGAAGAAAAGAGGTTTTGGTGAAGGAAAATGGAATGGTTTTGGTGGAAAAAATAAAGGTGATGAAACCATATTAGAAACTGCACTTAGAGAACTTCACGAAGAAGCATGAATTTTACTTAATCCAGATCAAGTACAAAAAGCAGGAATATTACACTTTTATTGGCAAGAAAAATCTGAGTGGGATCAGAATTGTCATATTTTTTGGTGAAATTATGATTGATGATTTGAAGAAACAGACGAGATGAAACCACAATGGTGGGATTTTGATAAAATCCCTTATGAACAAATGTGGGAAGATGATCACATATGGTTTCCTAAACTTCTAGCTAAAGAATTTCCTATGGATATATCTTTTACATTTGATGCTGATGGGAAACTCATTTTCTCTTCTACTTAAAATCGGACAAGCCCTTTATAGCACAAGTGGACTTTACAGCACCGCAAAAATCTTCGATTTTTTTGCACTTTACAGCACCGTAAAAATCTTCGATTTTTTTGACAAATATGACTTTTTGATTATAATTTATGCATGTTTTATAACATGTAAATAAAAATGAAAAAAATAAATCTGATCAGAATTTATGTTTTACTTGCAATTTTTTCATGATTGGGAGCTATTGTATCTGCAAGTACCATGTTAAATTTTGTATGAATAAATATGTGATCTATAGACCAAAAATTTTCCGAGGTAGCTTTTAAGGCTAGATGAAACGATTTTATGGGAGCTATATTTTGGCTAAATGCAAAAAACATAGAGACATGAGAGGTAATCAAAATAGGTGGTGGTTTAAATGAAAAAACATGTTTCAAAAAAGTAAGATGAATATATTATAACGCACAAAGATGAAATAGATTACGACCACTTGATGAAGATACATTAGCTTATTTTACTTGAACAAGCACTACATATAACAATTTGAGTATGAGTGGATGATTATATACAAGCTGTTCTGGTGAAGAATATAGTATATATGGACAGATAACATATCATGTAAACTGAGATAGTTATGATTCTCATATAACAGCATGAGTACAATATGACCGAACAGATAATGCATATAGTTGATCATTTGCAAGGAGTTTACAAAGATTTGATAATAAATACCCTATAGGATATATATATGATGATCGCTGAGGAGGTATATGATTTGTTTGATGACTTTGAGACGCTGCATCATATAACCTTGTTATAGCAAAATTAAATCAATGATCATGAATTAATAACTTATTCAGATATGATGGTGCTGATAATAATATTGTTAGTACGGTCGCGTGAGCTTGAATATCAGTATTGTCGACTAAATGAAATGCAATAAATACTCTTATGAATGCTTGAGTACGATGAACAGTATGATTGTCATTCTCTGTTAATACTGTTGAAAAAAATACAATATTATGAAACTTTGAGAAGAAGACTCTTATATTTAATGCCTTGAATATAAATTTTTCTAAACTTATAAATGAAGTAAGAAAAAATACAGAAAATTTATGTAAGGGCAAATATGAAGGAGCCGATGAATATTCTGATATTGATTATTTTACAAACAAAAAAATTATTT
This sequence comes from Candidatus Absconditicoccaceae bacterium, assembly GCA_049305865.1. GTDB lineage: Bacteria > Patescibacteriota > Gracilibacteria > Absconditabacterales > Absconditicoccaceae > UBA6263. The sequence goes on along the minus strand of JBAQPP010000033.1, from coordinate 17,258 downwards.
GTTTAGATTTTAGTTGAGATACAAACAGATATATTACTATAAATCAAGGAGATCGACCAAATTTAAAAAACAAGACTATAGTAATAAAAAACTGAGATGTAATAATAACTCAATGAATGTGAATATATGAAGGTCCCGTAAATTTATTTATAGATAAATGAAATTTATTGGTAGTAAATAATACTTGAGGGGCTGTAGAATTTGATTGAAATGGATATCCTACAAGTGCTTGAGTAACAAAATGAATAAACCTAAAATGAAATTTTATAATAAATGGGCTGATAATATGAGCTGATAATTCACGAAAGAAAGTAGCATTTAAACATAAATTGTTTTTTAATTGAAAACTTGCAAGTCTAAATACCCCTTCTTATCCTAGTGAATGAAGAAGAGATCAGATTACAAATATTTTCAATACTTGAATAAATAATATTTGGATATGATTGGGTAACGTATTTATACGAGAATGTAATCCTATAAATTGAAATTGATCTGATAATTGACGAACTCCATGTAACAATACTGGAGATAGAAATGCATTATTACCGCTTATAATAGTAGATGGTAACTATAAATTCTTTCAATAACAAAAATATTAAGACCTATAAAAAAACTGATTATAATTTAATATTATTTTAGATATTTATTTAGATCTAGAGATTGATTTAGTATATTTCAGTAAGCATCTTTTACTTCAAAGGAAATTGTAGATAATGATGATACTTGAAATGAAGCAAAATTATTTTTGAATTCATTGATTACTTCTCAACTAGAACCAAAAAATTTTCATCATGAGACAGCGGACAAAGCATCATCGAAAAGTATCATAACTGCATATGTTCAGTCTTCGTTTACTTTTACAACTGTCTTATCCTCTACCATAAATGGGGCTTGTTTATCTGAAGATGTAATATTGATTTCTATTGTTGCACTATTTGAAAATCATTCATCATCTATAGCTATGAGTTGCAATATATGTTTTCAGTCTTTTATATTTTTTATATCTATAGACTTGATATCAGATATATTTTTTCTTCATGATGGATATTCAAATGATCACACCTGAATCTGATCTACAAGTATATTAACATTTTTTATGGCCTTGGGGCTTGTTATATCAAATCGTATAGATGTTTTGGCGGATATGCTAGCGTTGGTTAATGGTTTAATAATACTTACTTTGATATCTGCACTTTCTTCTGCACTTCTACCTGGACAAAATTCTTTTGGTTCTTCCACAAATATATTGTTGTAAGTATAAGAAACTTTACCAGACATAGGATTTACACCACTAAATTGAGTGGACTGTTTCCGTCGATCAGTAATCTCTTGTAAGTCCATTTTATTGGGCATAAATGTAGAAGGAATAATTATATATCAATTTTTCGCTTGATCTGTAGGTGTATACGGGCTGATTTTACCATTACATGAAGAGTCATATTGTATAGCAGTTGATCAATCATCTGTAGTAGACGGCATACTCTTGATATATCACATCGTACTCACTGTAAGGTCGGCTGGTGTATTAGCTCATGCTAATTTGCCGGATATTTTGGATATAGTAGCTCACGCAACTTCTACCTTTGTCATTTCTTCATTTTTAATATATCACTTAGCTAAGAGTTCTCACATGATTTTTTTTACTGGATTGGCATGTATAGTTCATCCATAAGCATTTCTATTCATAGGTGTAGCATCTGCGTTTCATGCCCAGAAAAGCAAAACCTTATTGGGTGTATATGCTGCCAATCGACCATCTCTAGGACGATTTCATTTTTCTGTTTTTACATTTGATGTTCAAGTTTTGAGCGCGTATGTAAGTCATTTTACATTAAATTTATTTACCCGTCATACTATTCTATTGGCTGGGTCTGCAAGTATTTTCCGCATAAGGTAAACAACCCCAGGTTTGATAACTTGATCACGATATTGGACTACTTTTTGGTAAACTATGGATCAGTTAGAAGATTTGATTTCCAATATAGGATTGATGTAAGCTGGCTTTCATCACATTGTAAGATTGGAATAAGCCGTAGCAAGTTCAAGCATAGTAACTTCTGCCGCACCTAATGCTAATGTATATCCATATGGAATCTCTGCACTTACTCAGCTCAATCATAATTTATTTAAAAATGGTTTCGCTTCTTCTTCTCATCATAAACCTAATAACATTTTTGTAGATGGAATATTTCTACTATGTCATAAAGCATATTTGAGCGGTAATAATCATTCAAATTTATCATCAGCATTATTTGGTCTATCAGGTCAAATTTGGAATGGAATATCATATATAGGAGTATCTAAAGTCAAAGGAAGTTTCTCAAATCATAATGCATATATAAATGGTTTAATAGAAGATCAAGATTGTCTCGCTCTCCTTACCATATCATTTTGTCATTGGATTTTTTCATTGAAATAATCTATAGATCATACGTAAGCCAATACATCTCAGCTATAAGAATCTATATAAATCAAAGAACTATTATTTGCTCAGTTATCTTGTATAGCATTTACATTATCTAATAATGCACTTTCTGCTAATTGTTGTATATCGTAATCTAAAGTAGTGGTTACTAGTAATCATCATTTAGTTACCATTTCTTTACCATATTGTTCTTCTAGTTGTTCTATTATCCATTGAACAAAATGAGGAGCTTTGATAGGAAATGTATTTTTTGCAAACTCATAATTTAATCATTGTAAGAAACTATTTTTGAGTTCATCTTGTTGTATATATCAATCTTCATACATCCTTCATAAAGCCAAATCTTTTCTTCAGTTTTTATACTTTATAGTGTATTCCTGTCAGTTATAAAAAACATTAAATGATCATAGTCATTCTATAAATTTTATAAAAGAGTTAGCATTTTTTTTATTTGATAGATCTGCACTAGTTAGTCATTGTTGAAATTTTATAAGAATCTGATCTTTTAAATTATTTGATGGCATAGCAGTAGCTCATCAAGTACTTCATGTTCATAGAGTAGTTGGAGTAGAAACAAAAGATTGATCTAAAGATATTTGGTTACCATATCAGTCGACAACATCTATTTTTCACATAAGTAGTTCTCTATTTTTATATGGGTCATAAAGAGATGGTCATTTGGGTAATGATGAAAGTATAGCTGATTGTAATACGTTCAAATCTTTTGCCGGTATTCAAAAATATGTTTTTGCTGCTGATTCTATTCCAAAAGCATTATTTCAAAAAGAGATATAATTGAGATATAACTCTAATGTCTTATCCTTCATCTGTTTCTTAAGTTCAGAAGCAGTAAGTTCTCATTTTTCTTTGGTTACTCGATTTTCAATCACTCAATTTAATTTCTTAGTAAGTACCATTTCTTTGAGTTTTCTCTGAATCTTTCTATCTTTGGTAAGCAATAGATTCCTTACTAACTGTTGTGGGATAGTGGATGCTCACTGCATTCTACTGGATGGATTAAGAACTTTTTTGATAGCCGCTCTCAATAATCACATAGGATCTAATCATGAATGTTCTCGGTAGCGCTGATCTTCGACAGCTACTATAGCATTTATCATATTATTATTGATTCCACTGAAGTCTATATATTCTCTATTCTCTGCAAAAACTTTATAAAGCTCTTTTCAATTTCTATCTTGAATAATCGTAGCCTGAGAAAAAACCATATCTTTTACTTTACTCACATCTGGTAAGTCACTATAAATATATATTCTCGCTAGAATGAATCATATAACAAATATAGAGGCGAATCATCGTCAAATAATTTTTAATAATATTGTTTTTGACCAGATTTTTTTTTGGTAATTAAAATGTTTTGATTTAAGAAAAGGTGAACGTTTTATAGGACTAAGATCTTTGGAATGATGTAGGTCACCTATATTATAATTTTTCATCATGGTTACTAAATTTTTAGTTTCTAAAATTAAAAAAATCACCTGTTTCTTATAGTTATTGTGCTATAAAAAACAAATGATTTCTTAAAAAGTATGTTAGTTTATGGATATATATATCATATAATTTTGGAGTTATCTGAATTATCTACACGTTTTGTAACTATATATTTTCAAGCATAATTCATATCTCTAATTGTAAGCTCTCATGATTCAGATTCATATTTATCAACTATTCATACGTGTCAAGCTGAGCTTCTTAACTGAGAATACACTATAATAGATCACGCTCTAGGTGTCTGTCATACCTTGTATCATGCAGCTTTTGCATTTTTATATCGATCTTTTGCATTTCAACCAAACGGTCTAGATTGAGTATCTTCATCCACATAAGGAAACATTTGTGGCATCACTGCAGCTACGTACCAAGTACAGTTTCATGGAGCAAAGCCATTAGAAACTTTTTTGTTAAATACTCGTTTTGATGATATTTTAGCTTTGGTCGCTGATGGAGTAGTCGGAGTATTATTAACAGGATTTTTTGCTATTGTTTTAGTTCATTTTATAGTACCAGGTTTGTGTATAGTAGGTATATATTTTTTAATAGGTTCAGGTGTAGGTTCAGGCTTAGTAAGTAATCATATATCATAGGCTCTATCCTGACTGATAGGCAAGAAAAGTTCTTGACCTTGTTGCAAGATTTCAGTTTCATCCTGAATATTATTCATCGTCATGAAATCTTCTACATTTAGATTATATTTATTTGAAAATACCAAAACATTTGTCTTTTCTGGTAAGTCATATATGATTCATTCCTCATCATCCGTAACCACTATTTTATCTCCTGGTCTAATGGGTCTTCATCATAAATTATTGATTTTTTGGATATGAGATATTGTCGTTCAAAACATACTGGCAATCTTGGAAAGATTGTCTCAAGCTTGTACAACATATTGTATAACTCATTGATCTTGGTTATCCAATTCTACTATTGCTATTGAATCCAAACTTATAGAATCTGAATTTCAATCATCCATCTGAACAAATGTAGGATTAACATATACAGTATCGTTTCATCTAGAGAACTGATCTGCATATACTATTATAAGTATAAACACACTTATCTGAAAAATCGTAAGAAAAAACTTAATTCTGTTCTTAGAATAATTTCTAGGCATAAAATGGTTATAAATTTAAATGGCGGAGAGGGTGGGATTCGAACCCACGGTCCCCGTGAAGGGACAACAGTTTTCAAGACTGCCGCGTTCGACCACTCTGCCACCTCTCCACTACAATAATTACATTCAATTCACCAGCGGTCGAACGTGTTACAGTTTTGCATTTTATATTTTTTGGGTTGATTTTCAAGGGTTAAATCATTACACATTATTTTAATTAGAAATGATGTTTACAATTGACTTTTTTAATATATAGATAAGGAAATGAAAGATCTGCAAAAATTTTATCCAATACAGACATGAATCAATAATCCTATACTTAGGAGAGTTTCTTGAAAAGTAGAAAAAATAGATGAAGATATTAAAATTTTTGGTGAGGAACTTATGGAATTGATGATGTTATATGATGGAGCTTGACTAGCTGCTCCACAAGTATGAAAAAACATTAGAATGATAGCTACTACTCAACGGAAAGAAACAAAAAAAGATTTGAAATTTTTGGGAGAAACGCTGATGATTAATCCAGAAATAATTGAGAAATCTAAAGAAATAGTAATCAGCGATGAAGCTTGTTTATCACTACCTAATTTTAAAGGCAAGGTAAAAAGATACAAAGCAGTTGTAGTAGAATATCTAGATATAAAGTGAAAGAAACAAATTAAAAAACTAAAGGACTTAAGCGCATTTATAGTCCAACATGAATATGATCATCTTGAGTGAATATTATTTGCTGATAAATTGATTAAAAATAGTTGAAAGTGAAAGGTAGAAAGTTAAAAGCTTCAAGTTAAATTATTATATGGCACCTTGACAGAGTGGTCTATTGTACGGGTCTGCAAAACCTTGGCTCGTGGGTTCGAATCCCACAGGTGCCTTATATACTCTGTCTGAGCTCAAGAGATTCCTCTTAGTTCCGTGCAAGAAATCTTAACTTTATTGTTGAGATTTTTTGTTTTGTTTGATTTTTGATGTTTATTGCTTATATATAGTTTATAAAAAAATTAAAAACTATCCATATATATAAACATAAAATATAAATAAAAAAAATCTGATTATATTTTATGTTTTTTTGTGTATTTAGATGAAAAATAGTATTGAAAAATTTAAATCCGCATTCCCCGATAATCATAGTCTTATCGTAGCTCTTCATTCTAGGTCAATTGCTCATGCGCTAGAAGGGGCTGAGATAGCTCTTACAAATGGTGCTCATGGAGTTGCTGTAGTAACTCATGTAATCGCTCCTGTAATATGACTGGAAGCAATAAGACAAATAAAAGAAAAATATCCACATCACCAAGCAGTTTTGAATATCCTGCAACGAGATCCCAAGACAATTTTTTTGATAATGAAAGAATTGGAACAAATACTTCCTGATGGAATATGGACTGATAATGCTAGAATATCGGGTATAGATTATATACCATCATGACATGAAACTGATGCTGATGATGTTAGAAATATACAAGAAGAAATGTGATGGAAATGATTATATTTTGGAGGATTAGATTTTAAACATCAAAAACATTTAGATGCTTCTGCATATCCGTTTGCAGTCCAGCAAGCTAAAAAATATTTGGACATAATCACAACTAGTGGAGATGCAACCTGAGTAAGTGCAGATAAAGAGAAAGTAAAAAATATAAAAGAACTTGCCTGAAATTATCCTGTATGATTAGCAAGTGGTGTGATGCCAGAGAATATTGGCGAATATATAAAAAATACTGATATATCTATAGTGGCAAGTTGAATAAGTAAGGATTATTATAATTTAGATCCAGCTAAGGTTTTGGAATTAGCAAACATAATATATGTATATAATAAGAAAATGGCGAGGAAAAGATTTGAAGCTGAAACGCTAAAACAATACAATGTAGAGACAGTTACAGAATTGGATAATTATATAAGAAATAATGGAATAATAAATATATGATGAAGACCAGAATCAGCTGAAGTAGAAAAACAATTGAGCAATCTGTATCCTAGTCCATTTATTTTTGATGGTGTAGAATATGCATCTATAGAAGCATTTTGGATGAGTATAAAATATCCTGAATCATATATTGGTCGCGATAGTATAAAATTACTGGATTGAATAAAAGCTAAAAGATCTTGAGAAGATGCAAAATTTCTAAAATCTTTCAAATATCAATGAAAAGAGATTGTGATGTGATCAGAAGATCACCATTATTTATTGAAAAGAGCTTTGAAAGCAAAACTGCAACAATATCCTGATATCTTACAAGCACTACTAAATACTTGAGATAGACCACTGATCCATATCGTATTTACTAAAGATAGACAATTTCTACTGGCAGATAGTAAAACGATTCCATGAGTAAAATTTGCTCAAATATATACAGAACTTAGAGATGAATTTAAAAATAAATAGAAATAAAATAACTATTTCTCTGCAGACTTTTTTACTCTATTCATGATAGAATATCATAGTCAGATTTCTTGGAGATGTTCTATAAGGATATAGTTTATATCCTGTTTATCACAGATATTGTAAATATCAAATAATTTTTGAGCGCATGAGATTAAATCATTTCTAGATCATCGTGGAAATACATGTATATAGTCTTTGAATTCATTTAGGATTTCTTTATGTAAGTTTATACATTCTTGAGTAATGATAAGTCACAGTTTGATATGAGCAGATCACTGTATTTTGATATTGAATCTTTCCTTTAAAATATCTGGAGTCAAGCAATCTATAATTTCTACGTGAGCACGAGGAGAATAATGTCTATAAAGATTACCTGGCGAGATATTACTTTGCTGTGAACTATAAAAAACTGAAACATTTTTTTGATCAGAAAATAACGATTCTAAATCTTCTTTGGTTACAAATCATGGACGCAAAATATTTATTTTATAGAAATATTCACATTCTCAACTGGACATAGGCTTACAAATAGAATGCTCATCAATTTTAACAACCGTAGATTCTATACCGACATTGCAATTTCATCAATCTATAATCAAAGGTATATTAGAACCAAAATATTGGTAAACCATTTTTGCTGATGTAGGACTAGGCTTTGTAGATATATTTGCGCTAGGTGCAGCTATAGGTAAATCGCATGCTTGAAGTAAATCAAGTGCAACTTGATTGGATGGAATCCTGATTCATACAAATGGATTCGAAGAAACAATCTCTGGAATATTATTTTTTTTGGGAAGAAGTAGCGTAATAGGACCAGGCATCAATTTTTCTATAATCTTCTTTTCTATAGGATTTGAAATTATTCAATACTTAGAAATATCTCTCTTGTGTCACAAATGTACTATTAAAGGATTATTTGATGGTCTATTTTTGAGTTTGAAAATTTTGGAAACTGCAACCGCATCAAGAGCATTTGCTCATAATCAATAAACTGTCTCTGTAGGAAAAGCTACAACTTCTCAATCAATCAGAAGTTGTTTTGCAAGTTGGAAAGTTTTGTTGTCTGGAAGATGGATGTTGGACATGGTAGCTAATAACTAAGTCTGAAAGTCTAATCTTCTTCTTTTTGTGATCTTTCCTTAAAACGAATAACTAAAGGAACTCATGTAAATTCGAAATGTTTTCTAATACTATTATCTATCCATTTTTTGAATGCAAAATTTGCTCTGGATTTGTGATTTACAAATACAAGAAATGTAGGCGCATTGATATCAACTTGAGTAATATATAATATTTTACAGATTTTATTTTTGGGAAATCTAGGCGGTCTAGTGATATATTCTGTAGATATAAGTTTGTTTAAAACATTTGTTTCTATTCTTTTGCTAGCTTCTTTATAAAGAAGGTTAACTTTTGAAAATACTTCATCTTTATGTTCTCAAGTTTTTGCAACCAAAGGTAGAATAGGTATATATTTTGCAAAATCCAATGATACAAGAGATTTTGAAATCTCATTTTTTATTTTTTTGAAGTCTATAAGATCAACTTTGTTTAAACAAAAAATTGTAGGTAAAGCTAAATTACCAATTTCCTCAAGTATAGTCATGTCTCTATGGGTGATTCATTCAGTTACATCAACCAAAAAAACTACAACAGGTCTTACATATTCAAGCATTTTGTAAGTCTTGTCATTTGCTATTCTTTCTATTCAATGAATTTTTCATCTTTTGCGGATTCAAGCAGTATCATAAACTGTATAACTTTGCTTCTTATATGTGAAATCTGATACTATATAATCACGCGTAGTACCGGCTTCTTCATCTACTTTAGAAAGCTCTTCTCAAACCAATGTATTTAAGAAAGTAGATTTTCATGAGTTTGGTTTACCAAGAATTGCAATAGGTATAGATTGGTTTTTATCTTCATGGTAAAGATGCTGTGTTTTATTATTTTTAACATAATCTACTATCTGTTCTTGTAAATAATCTACATTGTCTCCTTTTTGAGCACTTATTCAGATAACGTTTGTAAATCATAAATCATAATAATCCAACAAAGCCAAATCTTTTTGATTGTGTTTTCGTTTGATATCTAGCTTATTGATAACAAGTATTGTATTATTTTTTTTACCAGAATCCATGATATAAGAAAATATATGTTGTTCTTTGGAAGTAATACCAACACTATCATCTATAACAAATAAAATTAAATCTGATTTATTTATTATTTTTTTTATAAAGATTCGTTCATCTTGAAAATCTAGCAATCATGGACTATCAGAAAAAATAATATCTCATACTCATTCAAGATTAAATTTATGTTGTATAATATCTCTAGTTGTTCAAGGTATATCTGTCACAATAGCACGGAACTGCCCTATCAATCTATTAAATAATGTAGATTTACCAACATTGGTAGCTCAAACTAATCAAATATTCATAAAAAAAGATACAAAGTATAAAGTTGGAAGATTAAGGATTGAAAATCATCTTTTGTTGTTTATATTGAAACAACATGGAATTGCAAGATAGTCAATTCTGAATTGAAAATCTCGCTGTCGCGAGAAAGATTTTAAATTGTAAATTAGTATTGTGCCTATACTTGTAGTATGAATGCTTTTGGTGTTTTTTGGTGTGTTGGCTATATATAGTGTAAGTATTTATGAATCTTTTGCTTTGACACTATCACTTATAGCTAAATGATTGATGAGCTGAGATGCATCAAATTATTTTTATTTTCTCAGACAATTGAGAAATATATGAATAGCAGTAATAATGGCATTGGTAGTTTATAGAGTACCAATTAAATTTTTTCAGAATAACAGAAACGTAAATATAATTGCAATTGTAATACTTTTGTTGCAATTGGCAGTATTTATACCATGAATATGAATGGTCCTAAACTGAGCAAGATGATGGATAAATATACCGTGATTACCTAGTATACAACCAGCTGAATTTTTCAAATTATGATATATAATATTTTTATCTAATCGACTATTGAGAAAAAGAAATTTTGTAGACAAAAAAGAATTTGTAATTTCTTTTGTAGTACTAAATGCAATAACTTTTTTTATGTTCTTGCTTATACCAGATTTGGGAACAGTACTGATTCTAGGACTTACTTGACTTGTAATGGCTTGGTACGCTTGATTAAAATTTAAAAAAGTTTTTGGGATATTTATTGTGTGAATTTTATGAGGAGCATTGGCCGGTGGTATGGCATCTATGTTTAGCGATAGATTTACTTATATACAAAGGAGATTTACATATTTTATAAGTTCAAATGTAGATCCTCAAAGTAGAGATATATGATGGCAAAATGAACAAGCTCTCATGGCTATATGATGATGATGATTGGCTGGAAAAGGATATGGTAAATGATTACAAAAATTCTGATTTATACCTGAAGCACAGAGTGATTTTGTATTCGCTGCCTTTTCTGAAGAGATATGATTTCTATGAAATATGGTATTGATATGACTATATTTTTATCTAGCATTTTATTTTCTTAAGCATTTACCAAAAGTAAGAGATGATTATCCTAGAGTTTTGTGAGTAGGATTAATATCATTGATTATGATACAAGCTTTTATAAATATATGAGTAAATACAAAAATATTACCAAATACATGACTAACCTTGCCTTTTATAAGCTATGGATGAACAGCAATGATGGTAAATCTGATTGAGATAATTTTGCTTTATAAGATAATCAAAAGGAAGTAATGAAAGTATTGATTGATCAGAATAATTTGCTTGCGATAGAGAATCCCAATATTCCCAAATTAAAAGAGTATACAAATATAGCTTCTGGATATAGATTTTCTGATTATGATAAATGAATAATAGTTTACCATAAAAAAGAAATAAAGATAATCAATCTAAAAAATCTATGAGATAATATGAATATATTTTATGTAAACAAAAGAGAGAGTCTTATAGAAAATAATTTGGATTTAGATTGATTTTTGGCTGCAGTTGTATTATTTAGTGGTTTTGACGAGAATACCTGAAATAAATATTTTTTTATACCAAGAATGAAAGAAGTAGAACTTGAGCCACTCAATATAAAGCTAGAAAAATTATGAATAGATATAAAATTAGAGAAGAATGAAAAGTGAATCGTTGTAAAAAGCTGATTGGACATGTATAAAAAAAGTACTGCTGCAATATTTGATAATGACGCTAATATAGGGAATATATTGAGTTTTTTGTTTGGATTGGTTTTGATTTATGGTAAAATGGATATAAAAAATTGAGAAATAATATGAATAAAAATCCATATACCATTATTTGGACAGTATATAAAATATAAGGAATCTATAGACGAAATAATAAAAAACTTACAGAATGAATGAATTTTTTTGAATCATAGTATTTTGCAAAACTGAGACTGAATAGTTTATCAAATTAATTCTTGAGATTATGAACTATTGTGATCATTTGTAAACTTTTATCAAAGCGTTGAAAAAGTACAGAAAATATTTAAACAAGAGTTCACTGAAAAAGCAAAATCAGAATTAATAAATTTTATAGATATAAATGAACAAGTACCAGAAAATTGAAAAGAAGAAGTACTAAGAATGATTGATGATGGCGTAATGAAAGTATTGACGGTAGGATAAAGAAAAATGGGGCATTGGTGTAGTGGTAACATGACGGTCTTCGGAACCGCAGTCGGGGGTTCAATCCCCTCATGCCCCGTACTTATTTAATTAGTTATAATACTTATATATTTTAGTGGTAACATTATACCGCCATTGCAGCACATTCGCTGGTCAATCCACTTATATCCCATACTTAAGAAGTTAAAGATAGAACTCAAGTTTCTATTTTTTTTTAAAAAAATATGTAGAAAATAAAACACATATAATTATATTATTATTTCTTTATCCTGTTATTATAAAAATCTTATGAAATATTTACTTTGAATGATTGATTTTATTTTAAATATTGATGTACATCTACAAACACTACTAAGTGAATATTGAATGTGGTTATATGGAATATTATTTGCCATTATCTTTATAGAAACAGGGCTAGTTTTGATGCCATTTTTACCTGGTGATAGTCTGCTTTTTGTAGCGGGTTCTTTGGCAGGAGGCTGATATCTAGATATTATTCCTCTACTATGAATATTGTTTATTGCTGCTGTTGCTGGCGACACGGTAAATTATCATATAGGAAAATATTTCTGACATCATATGCTCAAACGAAAAATTTGAGGTAGACATATTATAAAACCAGAACATATAGAGAAAACAAAAACGTTTTTTGATAGGCATGGTAAAAGGACTATTATATTAGCTCGTTTTGTTCCTATCGTAAGGACATTAGCCCCTTTTATAGCTGGGATAGGAAACATGAGCTATCGTACATTTATATCGTATAATATGATAGGTTGATTTGTATGGGTTGTCGGTATTACTTTGGTATGATATTTTTTCTGACAAATACCACTAGTAAAAAATAATTTTGAAAAAGTTGTTATAGGTATTATATTAATTTCATTGTTACCTATACTAATAGAATATATAAAACATAAACGGAGCAAGAAAAAATAAGTATTAAATATTGTATAATTTATTTTCACTCTAAATTATTCTTGACTGCATTTATAGTATGTTCAAGTATGATTCTTCTCTTGAAAGCTCATCTAGAAGCTTGTTTTACTAATCTAATTTCTTCAAGTTTATCCATAGAAATATTGTGTTGTTCAGCCAAGGCATGTATAACTTCAAGAATATCTGCTAATTTTTCAGGGTCATCTGAGTCCAAATATTCTTTGGTTTCCTCTCCAAGATTATTTTTTAATCTTTCAAAAAATTCTTCACCAAAGGCAATACGAGTAACTGGACAATCTCAATTATCTCTTATTATCTGAGGAATTTCATCTCTAACTAATTTATTGTATTCAGTAATAGCCATTTTAGAAGTTTGACTTATAAAAATTTATTAAATTATTTAGGTTAACAATCTCATCTTCAGTAGATCTTTTATTCCAATGTTGTTTAGAACAAGAAGAACATTTGAATAAAATTTTCATTGTTCAATTTCTAGTTTCATAAGCTATAGGATACATAATTCATCAGCAGTCAGTACTTCTATCTCATGGTATTTCTCAATCTACATGCAATGAAACAAAACAATGCGGACAATGATTTCTGCATGTTTTATCGGCTTGCGCAATGCTTTTTCAACAATGGATACAGGTAAATGATTCGTTTATTTTTTTCATAATTAAGATTGAAACATTGAAATACTTTTAACCGAGTGGTCGTGTCATATCGAGCCTCTCTCCTAAAGGATTAAGGTGGATGACTCCTCTATGAAATTCATCATAGATCTGTGGTCTCCAGGTAGTAGGGTGAGGAAGTAAAGTACTTTTTGGATACAATCACGGACCACTCAGTATTGTGGTAGTATTTTTTTATAAATAGATTTCAAGCTAAAAACAAAAAACACCGATAGCTATTGGTTTGCCATTGATCGGTGTTTTGTACATAATTGGGGTTATGTATAATATTTACTATTCGTCTTTGTTTTCTTCGGCCATTTGTCTCATTTTCTCTTCTCTAGCTAGAAGTTTCTCAGGGTCTTCTTTTGCAAAGTCAACCTTAACAACTCTTCATGCGAGTTCTTGTCAATCCATAGTCTCTTTAGCTTTGGTAGCATCTTCTGGGTTTTTGAATTCTACGAAACCAAATCCCTTACTCTTACCATCATCACCCAATCTAACTCTCGCGAATACTACTTCTCAAAATTTTGAGAATTCTTCATTGAGTTCGCGTCCTCTCATTTTCCAATTTAATCAACCTACAAACAATTTTGTTTGACTGATTACATAATTTTTTTCATCCATTAACAAATTTTACAAAAATATAAAGATGACCTATATTTTGCAATATGTAACAAAAACTGGTCAGTGTAAATTATAAGACATCAGCGCATAATTGCAAATGTTTTTTGTATAAATTTGCTTTTTCGAAGATTTTTGATTATAATTAAATGTTTAAATATTTGTGTGTTTAAATGCTTTAATTGGTTAATTTGATATATGTCTGATCCAATTTTAAACGATAAAGTGAATGAAGAAAAAAATAATTGATCTTCTTGAATATTTGGTTGAGGAGAAGATGTTTTTGAAAATGAAGAATTGTTTCGTCCTTTGGATTGAGTTGTAAATAAAAAATCATCAGTAGAAAACCAAGAAGAAGATATGAGTATAGATATAAATGAAAATGAAATAATAAAAAATGAGGAGGAATCACAAGAAGAAAAATTCGATCCAATATTTACTGAAGATGATGATATAAAAAAAGAAGATACTGTTATAGAGTGAATAGATGAAATACCCGTTGTGGATTTTCATGAAGAAGAAAAAACAACACATATAAATGAAATTGAAAATGAAGATATTGAAATACAAGAGGAAAATGAAGAAGATATTCCTGTTATCATAAATGATGCTAGTACTAAAAATAAAATAGAAAATGAACCAGAAGAAGAAAAATCAGATTTGATGAAAAAATTTTGAGAACTAGTAAATAAGACTAAAGAATTGTATGGAATAGCAAAAATGGAAGATAGTGAATATGTCGAACTTGTTGGTTGAGATACTGGTAAATCACAAATAATATATAATTTGTGGTTAATCCAAGAAGATGAAGAAAAATCTTCTATATTGGTAAGTAAAATAGAAACTGACACTGAAAGCAATGACCAGCAACAAAACAATCTACAATTTAAAGATGATAATTGATCGCTTGAAATATTACTTGATGAGCAATTACTCTATGACGAAATAAAAGATTTGAAAGAGGATCAAAATAAAAAAATGCAAGTAATAGATAAACTAAATAAATTTATTTTCCTTGTATCAGAAGAATTAAAAGTTTATGAAAGAGATAAAAAAGAGAAGGAGAGAATGGAACAAGAGAGAAGAAAACTTAGAGACATATTTAGAAATTTTTAGAGAAATCACATTATTACAGGGATATCTTATTTCTGTCATTTCGACCGAAGTGGAGAAATCGCTTTTTTTTCTATTCTTAAAGGGATCTCTCGACAAGCTCGAGATGACAAGTATTTTTTTGTTGAATAAAATATTTAAGTAGATATAATCCAGATTGTAATGATTTAAGTTTTGAAAATTATATATGAATATTCAAAAAGATATTTCTTTAAAAAATTATAATACTTTCCAAGTAGATGTGAAAGCAAAACTTTTTGTAAAAATAGAATCTGAAGAAGATATATATGAACTGATGAAAGATAAAATATGGAATGAAAATAAAATGTTTATTTTATGAGGTGGTGCAAATATATTATTTAAATGAGACTATGATGGATTGGTAATAAAAAATGAAATAATATGAAAAGAAATAATAAAAGAAGATGAGGATATGGTACTGATTAAAGTATGAGCATGAGAAAATTGGCCAGAATGGGTTGATCGATGTGTAGAAAAAAATTTATGATGAATAGAAAATCTTGCACTTATACCATGATCTATATGAGCATCCCCTATTGGCAATATATGAGCATATGGCATAGAAGTAAAGGACATAATTTACGAGGTAGAATGAATAAATTTACATACATGAAAAAAAGAAATATTCAAAAATACTGAATGTGAATTCTGATATCGTGATAGTATATTTAAAAATAAATACAAAGATAAACTGATTGTCACTTATGTTACTTGGAAGTTAAAAAAAGTAGATGAAAGATATAAATTTGATATCAACTATAACGATATAAAAAGAAAGATAGATGAATGAAATATAAATATTGCGAATCTAAACGTCAAAGATATAGCGAATATGATAAGTGATATAAGAAGATCCAAATTACCCGATTGGAAAAAAACATGAACTGCGTGAAGTTTTTTTAAGAACCCAGTAATTAGTAAAAATAGTTTTCAAGAACTAAAATCTAAATATGATGGCTTGATGGGATTTGATAGTGGAGATGAGGTAAAATTATCTGCGTGACAGCTGATAGAGATAGCTGGATTTAAATGAATAAAAATATGAAATGTAGGCACATATCAATATCATGCGCTAGTACTGATAAATGAGTGATGAACAGCTCAAGAAATTGTAGATTTTGCAGGTAGTATACAAACCAAAGTTAAGGAAATGTTTGGAGTATGGTTGGAGCCAGAAGTTAATTATGTATAAAAAATATAGTTATTGAAAAAATCCCGATAATTCGGGATTTTTTTGTCTGAAAATATTTTGGATGAATTATCTAACCATAATATATCTAAGTTCAGCAGCAGATGTATAATAACAGTCTCATCAATTGTTGGATACTGATCATGATTTTATAAGAGTTCTACATATTTTTAAAGAATCAGCATCAGTTGAAGAATTTATTGCTCATATAGAACCAGACACTACTCGATTAGATCATCATGCTGTCTGAGTTTTTGCCATAAGTACAAATCATTCATTAGCAAGGCCATCTTTTGTTATTCTAATATAACCGTATTCTCAAGTTAACACTGAAAGACTATTTCATGAAAAATTAAAGATATTTTCTGTTGTAGGGTCTAATGGCAATCCATCCATTCATGCTGTTATTAGAGCATTTTTGATTGAAGATATAGAATAATTACCAATTCCAGGGTCTGGATATTTACCATTAAAATCCATCTGATAAGCAAGTATAGCTGTAGTTAATTGTTGGATATCTGCTTTTCTAGCAACATCGTTTGCTCTTCATCTTACTGATGTAAGTCTAGGTATAAGAGCTGCCGCTAATACTCATATAATTACTATAACGATTAGCATTTCTACCAATGTG
>JBAQPP010000032.1:0-65935 GCA_049305865.1 Candidatus Absconditicoccaceae bacterium | reverse complement strand
TCCAATTTGTTGGTGTTGTTCATGTGCCATATGCTATTTCTACTCATCAAACTCATACATCACTAGGACATGTAATATTTAATGTTGTTCATGTAAGATTGGTTCATGTTGCATCATTATTGATTGTAAACAATAATCATGTTGGCGCCGTAATGTCATATAAATACGTTCATGTATTTGAATATCATGTATTTCATGCCGTATCTAATATCCTGAAAATAATATCAAAATCAGTTTGATAATTTAATCATATAACCTCACAATAATTTCATACTCATGAATAGTTTGCTGTTGTTCGTGATGTTCATGTACTATACTGACATGTATTTCAACTTAGTGATCATCATCAGACATCACTTACGTCTGAACGTAAATTTATTATTCACCTATAATAAATATTTCATCAGTTTGTGTCGGTTGTTCATAAACTTATGTATCCTGTACTAAGTATTGGATTTGTCAGGTCTATTATAAAAGTTTGAGTACTACTCCATCATCATATTTTGTTTACATCATCTATTGATGCAACTCTCCACTGATATATATTTTGTGACAATGATGATATATTTATTCATGTATTAGTTGTTATTCATGATAAATATACTGAGCTAAAATTATCAGTACTTAACTGCCGTGCATATCCACTTATTCATAGTCACATATCTATTCATGTACCTCGTCTAAGCTCCACAGATCATGTATTTTGTATAAAATTATCTATTGGTAAATTAAGCGTTGGAGCTCCAGCTCAGACTGTATCTTGTATAGAAGTGATAAATACTGTTTGATTAAATTGTAGGTTAGATCCCGTAACTGTAGCAGTATTATAATAATATACTGGTTTCACTTGTGTCGGTACATATTGTCAATAATCGTATGTCATCCCAAATCATGTTGTAGCATCTGACCATCAAGTGATATAACTCTTAGTATCACAATTAGAAGATAATAATGAACTGTTTCAATTATTTGGATTGATGACATAGTCGCATCACATGCTTCATGGCGTAGTAGTATAAGATCAGTTTGATCGTCACATCAATCAATCTGTTCATGCCATCAATACAGAATCATTTAGATTGGTTCATCCATAATTTGAAGTTGCATTGTATCAGAAAGTTAGTGTTCAATAATAATAGTTAGTATTTCATCGCTGTTCCACTCGTAGTCAAATATCATTATTATAAGCTCGTATATTATTCAAAATATTATTTGAACTATTTGATATTAACAATCAGTGTGTCTTATTATTATAGAAGGATGAGTTGCTGATTATATTATATCAGTTGAAATCTATATATAATCAAGCTCAATTATTATTAAAGCTGGCTACATTATTGAATGAATTATATTTAGATTCATATCTTGTAAGTATTCAATTGGCTATATTATTATAAAACTTAGAATTGTTAACTGTAATGTATCAAAGATTTTCTATCATCATACCCTGACCTCAGTTATTATATGACTGGGAATTATCAAGTATCATACTTTTTATTCATGTTCATGCAGATTTGAAATAGAAACCATTCCCTGTGTTTTTATGACTTCTAAGATTATTTATATATACAGTCGCATTTGCTCCCATTTGTTGGAAAAATATTCATGCATCACTATTAGAATACATTATTTCTGTATTATTGATTGTTATTCACAGTACTGCGTTTTGAGAGAATATTCAGTAATTATTTATCGCATGAGTTCATCAGCTTATTTGATTTTTTCAATCGATTTTTATATTATCTATCACTATTCCAGTATATCCATCTATATATATCATACTTCATGGTCGTCAACTTGGCTGAGCATCACTATAAAGAGTAACATCTCATTTACCTATGATAGCTGAACACGAAGAAGCATTGGTCTGTGTAGTTTTGACATGTCATCAAGACAGTAATACATATATAGTGTTTGACAAAAGAGTCTCTGGTAAAATATTTATTCAAGAATTATTATAATTTTGTACTGTAATTACAGAAATATTAGAAGGATTACAGTTTCATGATCGATACTTATTGTATGCTGTTTGATCGTTGATTGAGGTTCAGTATAATGCATTTATAATACCAGTATTTGTAGGATCATTATCCCAAAAAGATTGATCAATAAAATTATCGTTATTCCATATGACTGGTTCGTTAAGTGTAATGGAATCGGAATAATCTGCAGATATGTTAGCCAATGCGTCTTGGGTCCTCATATAGACAGTCTTGGTTCATGTAGATATTGTTAATGTATGTGATTTAGTGGTATCACATCATGTCCACGCTCAATATGATCATGTAGTATTACCATATGATATAAGAACTCATGATACTAATGCATCACTAGGACATGTGATATTTAGAGCGACATCTTGTGAAGTAGTAGATACAGCATCATTATTGATTGTAAATGACAATCATGTCGGCGCCGTAATGTCATACAAATACGTTCATGTATTTGAATATCATGTATTTCATGCTGTATCTAATATCCTAAAAATAATATCAAAATCATTTTGATAATTCAATCACGTCTGATAACAATATCACGTCTTGCTTGTTCATGAATACAATGCTAATACTCGTGTACTTCATGTTGTATAAGCACATGTTCAAGTATTTAGTCAAACCGTATCACTTACATCTGATTTGATATCTACAGTTCATTTGTAGTAATAATTCGGTGAATTATATCATGTACCTCATGATGAAATATATCATGTTGAAATAGCGGGGACTGTTGTATCGATCATACCAGTAAATACTTGAGCTGCAAAATAGCTTAATCCATTAGAAGCAAAAGTAACGTAATCTTTTCAACTTATAGTCTGAATATTACCAGTCTGGACGTAGGATCGATTGGTTCAGTTGTATGATTTGGATATGGTAGAAAAAGTATCACTATCGACAGTCAATCAAGTAAGTGGTATAGATATACTAGCAGTAAGATAGTTTCAAGAAAAATCTCTTAGATAAAGTCATGTCGATAATCCAAATGATATCACTCATTTTACACCAGTAAGTCATACAGCAGATCATGTAGGTAAAGTCAAAACATTAAGTGTCCCGTTGTATGAATAATGAGTTCAATTGCTTGTCACAGATCATGATCTAATGATTGTATATTGAGGTAGTACTACTTCAGCCCTAAGTGTTCATGTAGATTGTAAGACTACAGGTTTATATGTTTTTCAGTTTGTTTTCTGGAAGTTCAAATATCAACTTCCGACAAGTGTATCTGCTGACACAGTATACAATGAACCTACTCACTCAGTATATCACTTAGATAAAAGATAATTCCTGATATCCCAAAATCATTCTCAGATATGATATCCACTATCCATAAATAATCCTGATGAATTATATCTTGGTGTAGCTCAGTTCATGGCATACGGTATACTTTGCAATAATGTACCTGTTGAAAAATTTAAAAAATCTACCCATCCAGAAAATGTAGTTCTAGATGATCTTATAGTACAAGCACTTGCAAAATAATATTGTCAGTTGGCGGTTTTGGGGATAGTCACTTCATGACATCATGTAGTTCAATTTATAGTTCTATATCATGTAATTGCTCCTGGAAATGCTCAATTTAATCACGTTACAGCTCATGCTGGCAATGTATTGTTAACATTTCAATATATACTCAAATTATTGTAGAATCTATTATTGGTTGAGAGAGTTGTATACCATCAGTTTGATCAGTTATTAAATAATTTGATATCTTTGATAATCATATTACTAGCAGCACTAGCAGATCTTGTAATAGATAATCAGTATGTATTGTTATTGTAAATTTGGGAGTTTGTAAGTATATTTGAAATTCAGTTTCTAAGTGTAAGTCATGGTCAAGCATTATTAAATACTTGTAAATTATTTAAAGCACCAGAGTTTCAGATATAATAAACTCATCATACGGCATTGTTGAAGAAGGACGATGCATTGATATCTACGTATGTTCAAGCCGCTTGATAAAATCCATAACTAGCGTTTGAATGAGATACTATACCATTGAACAACGTACGCGTAGGTGAAGTCAAAGTATATATACCATATGAGGAATGTTGTTGTGTCTGGATATTGTTATATGTAGAATTGGTCGGTGAGGTAAGTCTTATTCAGTTTGTATTTTTGGTAGCATGTACTCATCCAGTACCATTTTGATATCAATGGAATTTGAGATTATCGTATATGACATAACTTCTTGTAGCGTTGGTAAATATAGAAGTAAGGTTGGTTGTAGAATAAAGTTTCACATCTCATTTACCTATGATAGATATACAGTTTCATGCGAGAGCTCTTGCTGCGGAGAATATATATGAACCAGAATTTAGTACATAAACTGTATTGATTGCTGGTACAGGCATAGAATTGACTCCACTTACAGAATATGGCTGCACATAAATAACATTTGTTGGCTGACAATTAGCAGACCAATGGGAGTTATAGATAGTCTTATCTGTTGAACCACTTCCATATAAAGCTTTGATGATATCTCATGTGCTTGGATTAGAATCTCGGAAACTATCATCGAGAAATTTCATATTATTCCATGTGATAGTTCATATAGCAAATGTCGTAAAATGATTGGTCTGGAATACAGCATAATTGATTCCACTTATAGAAGTTACTTTGGTAGTTGTAAGATATTTTCGGATTGTTCAATTTTCTGAATAATTGATTTGCACGCTAGTTCCTACCACCAATCATGAAGTAGGTATTTTAATAGTAGCATAAGCAGCAGCTCAAGATCAATTATAGAAAAATAAACTTTTATTATTTGGTCAGATTTTAGCATATTTGTTGGGACGGAAAAATTTTATATTTACTGTTCATGTTACAACTTGCGGTGTATCCAAGAGACCCGTATAATTTACCCCGCTTGCTGTTTTTATAAAGATTCATTCTGGTAGCTCTACTTTGATATTTGTATTGCCAGTCGATAATATGCTTACAGGTAAATTAATTTCTCAACTAAGTTCTCATATATCGATAATACCACTTCAAACCATCTTTCATTCTATATCTTCATGATATCATCTTGCTATAAGTTTGGTTTTGAATGCTATTTTCTTGTCTTCAACTGTGTCCATAGTTTTTAATTTGAGTTGGTCACCTGAACTAATAGATCATGTAATCATTTCTCAGCTCAATATTGTATCAGGATTATTATCTTTACCTTGTTTTGGTCATCTTGTAATAGCTTTCTGTATCTTATCCCGGATAGTGCCTTTGATATTTTTTCAAGTAAGTTGATCAATCACTCATGTATCTATCAAAGTTCATGTCTGGGTTCAAGTGAGTATCAAGTCCAAGCCTCAGCTGAGTTGTAAGTTTCATGTTGTAAATAAATTTCAAGTATCGACCAACTTTTCTCATGAAATTTGGATTCATATTTGATTTAATCAGCTTAGTAAGTCCTGTATTCATGTATCTATCAATGATCATGTTGAGTTTAAAGTTCAAGTATCGACTAAATTTTCACGCACTATTACAAATTGACCAAATGTATTTGTGAGGAATTTTAGATTGATGCTTGAATCTATATCTGATATATTGAATGACTCTATACTAGTCCAAGACTGTCAATCTATTGAATGATATAGTTGTAAATCTTGAGATCATGTAAAATCAGATAATAAAATACTGACAGAAAAATCTTTGGGATTATAATCTGAGTCTTGAGTTTGAGCAAATATATCTGATCATATTTTGAATGCTGAGATAATATCTTGTCATGAAAAGTTATCTTGCAACTGAGATATAGAAATCGTTTTGGGTCATAATAATATTCCGGTAAAAGATTCTCAGCTTTGGTTTACTATCTTGGTACCTGATGATATGCGGACTCTGATCTGGTAATTTATAGAATATATATCTACTCTTTCTGGAAATGTTGAATTTTGCAAAAGATTAAATGGTCTGAGTCATTGCCATATACCTCAACTAAGTGAATATCCATTTCAAGAAAGCAAAAGTTGGATATCATCTCATGTAAAGTCTACTGGTAAGATTATAGGCATATTGATTGCATTATCTATCTGTCATCAAAGTAATGAATCATATCTAGATATCTCCCAGATATTGTTTGCAAAATTTTCCATATAGACTCAGAATCAAATAGTATCGTAGGAGCTAATTTGGGAAATAGAATTATCTGGACTGGAAATGAAAATTCAATAATTATTTCATGTATGTATGAGTCATGTAGATGTAGTAGATCAATTGATAGTCAGGTTATAAATTATATTATTGGATCAAGATGATATTTTGATATTTGCTCATTTGTTTACCGTTGTATGTAGTACTACTCAAGATTCTAATCAGATTAAAGCTGTACAATCATTTTCGATATTGATCATGTATTTGGTATCATAGCTTCCAGACTCAAGTAAATACAAAGTATTTGCAGCTAGGAAATTTGGGATTGTATTGTATCCTGATTGTAGACGAACTATATTTAGATCACCTAGTATGCATTTATTATTTTGTCGATTGCTTGTAAATTCACTTCATGATCCATAAAAATAATTTACCAAATCGATATTATCCAAATCTGATAATCTAAATTCTATTGGTTGTGAAATTCATGTTTCAACTATAATTCATGTTTCGACTATAGTTATTGGTTCTTGAACTGGTGTTTCTATTATTCCTTCTTGAGTTATTTGTGTTATTCAGGCGATATCCAAACTTCATGTCTCGACTAGGCTATCAATATCCAATGCTCATGTAAGCTCTAAAGTTCATGTTTGGATTAAGTTTCATGTTTCAATCAAATTTTGTTCTGGAAGTTCTACAAATGAACAAATTGATGGCTCTCAGATGCACATTGCTCAGCTTTCTATCTGTCATATACTATCACAACCATCTAAGTTTTGTAAATTAGAGTCGTCACATTGTTCGTATTGAGATATGATGCCATCTCAGATAAAATATTGGTTATTTGTTTCCTGTGCAAAGGTTCATCATCCGACAGTAGTAAGTAGAGTAACTAAAATTTTGATAAATAAGAATCAGATAGCTGATCAAAATATATATTTCTTATGGTGTTTACGCACGTGGTTAACTGCTTTCTGAGTATGATGATGATAGATTATATTATTTTTTATAAACGAAAAAAAGTTTGAAATTGCGAATTTCGTATGCTTTGATCTACCATCAAAAAACGTATCCCTAGATGAATAATTTGATTTGAGGTTGAAAAACCTCTCGAATCCCTGGCCCATAAATTATTGGATTTGTTTGATAATAATAGACATTAACTGTCTTTTGAGTGACGCGTATTGAGTTTTTTTTGATTTCAAATTTTATATACCAAACACAATACAATAGTAATTATAAAGGTTAAAATAAATTAGTCAAAAAAGACTATTTATTAGATTACTTTAGTATTTACAATACATATATTCGTGATATAATATGTATGCGTATTTTAGTACTTCATAAGCTGTATTTGAGAGGTTTTTTTTGAAAACTTTTTTGATTAGATTTTAGAGATTTTTTTTATCTGTATTTTGGAGGAAAAAAGTATAAACTTTTTATTGTCATTCCGACTGTAATGGAGAAATCTCTTAAAAGGGATCTCCTTCATCCTTCAGGACAAGTCTCGACTTTGCTCGAGATGACAAGGTAATAAGCAAATTTTTAAAATTAAAACTAAAAAAATGTCTGTTTATTCATTTTCCCAGACCAATCTTTTTGAACAGTGTCCCCGTAAATACCAATACAAGTACATCGATAAGATCCAGAAAGAGTTTGAATCTAGCCCAGATCTAATTTTAGGGCAGTCCGTACATGGAGCATTGGAACGATTGTATAATCAGATTAATGTTTTTAAAATTCCCGAAGAAGATGAAGTTTTGGAAAAATTCAAAGTTCTACGAGATAGTGAATTTGAAAAATTAAAAAATGATAACAAAGAGATCAAAATCAAGTGAGATCAAACATTACAGGATTATCTACGTAGAGGAAATGAATATATAAAAAATTATTACCAAAAATTTTATCCTTTTGAGGGTGTCAAAATTGTGTCTACAGAAGATAGTATGATTTTTTCACTAGATGAGAACAAGAAATTTAGAGGTATAATTGATCGCTTGGACAAGCAATGACAAGACACATTTGTAATCAATGATTACAAAACAAATAAGAACTTGCCAACTCAAGACAAGGAGCATTATTTTGAACAGTTGAGTCTATATGCTATCGGAATCTCGCAGAAATATGCTAAATATTATAAGACGATCAAGGCCAGACTTTTTTATCTACATTTTGATATCATAGATGAACGAGAAGTTACAGATGAAATTATGGATAGAGTAAAAAATAAATATATTGGGATAGTCGATCAGATTGAAAATAAAAAATTTGCCTACAATATGTGAGACAAAAAATCTTTTGAATGTAAGGAAAATGGACTGTGTAAATATTGCGAATATATGTCGATCTGCCCATTGCGAGCTCATATGAAGTTTGAGGATGAAATAGTCGGTTGAGAACTAGGAGAAAAAACCATTAAAGGACTTGTGGATGAATATGTGCAACTAAGTAAGAGCGAGAGTGAATCTAAGGCTCAGAAAGAAAATATAAAAGAAATGCTGATCGATTATGTAAATAAGCACGACCTATTGAAATTATTTGGGAATGAAAGTAAGCTATCTGTTTCAAAGGTTGAAAATATTAGTATCAAAGATAAAGAAGTTTTAAAAGAAACTCTAAGCAAGCTCTGACTTTTGGATGAAGCTATCGAAATAGATAGATTCAAGTTAGCAAAGTTGATTAAGGAATGAAAGATAGATGCAAGTAAGTTAGAAGGTTGAGCTGAGAAAAATGTGAGTATTAGTTTTAGAGGAGGAAAGTTGTAAAAACTTGTCCTTGTCATCTCGAATTACTTGTCATCCCGAGCTTGTCGAGAGATCTTTTTTGTTTACTAGATATTCCTCCGCTATCCCGCCATTGCGGGACAAGCTGGTCGGAATGACAAGTAGAAGAGGATCGGAATTACAGGAAGTTAATATACTTCACACTTAACTTGAAAATAGTTGTGCTCGTGACCACAAGAAGGACATTTTGCTGGTGGGTTTTTTCATACATATTCGTAGCCACATTTATCACAGATCCAGATAGTATCTTCTGCCTTAGCGTATAATGTTTCCTGACTAAGTTCTTTTTGAAGTTTAGCAT
The DNA here is from genome assembly GCA_049305865.1 of Candidatus Absconditicoccaceae bacterium. GTDB lineage: Bacteria > Patescibacteriota > Gracilibacteria > Absconditabacterales > Absconditicoccaceae > UBA6263. The sequence continues at coordinate 56,762 of JBAQPP010000032.1, read as the reverse complement.
ATCTTTCTGCGTGATGTTGCTCTGCTCTAGATATACTATTTATCCTAGCCGCTATGTCATTTAATCATTCTTCTTGTGCTACCTTGGCAAATGATGGATATAAATCTTCAAATTCATGTGACTCACCCGCTACAGCGTATCATAAATTTTCCAATGTTGTTCATCTCATGATAGGTACTCATGTTTCTATCATCATCTCTCAAACCTTTGTTCAAGATTTTTCTTCTAGCTGTTGGATCATTTTAAAAAATCGTGATGCATGTTCTGCTTCTTGCATAGCTGTTTTTTCAAATATTTCTGCTATCTGGAGATATCATTCTTTGCGAGCTACGCTTGCATACATAGTATAGCGATTTCTAGCTTGTGATTCTCAGACAAATGCTTTTGCTAAATTTTGTAATGTTTGTTGCATGATTATAAAAAATTACAAATTAAAAAATTATATGTTGATATATAGATAAAGTTTTTAGGGTAAATTTGTAGTGTAAATTATTATATTGCTTGCTGAGTTAATTTATTTTGAATGGCTAGTTCTTGTTTTTCTATCCTTTTTCTTTTGATATATTTTCTAAGTTCGTGTATTCCAAGGTATATAATTCATCATAGTACTGGTAATATCCAGTCTATCCAGCTCATTGGTCAAAATCTAAAGTACTCACTGACAAAAGGATTATAAATTAGAACTAATATTAAAGTTATTGATATGACAAAAGAGAACCGGAGCTTTCTATTTGTTAATGTATACTTAGAAAAAATACTATCTATACCAGTTCTGCGGGATAAAAGAATCATATACTGACATATATTTATTGTCACATAAGTTACAGAATTTCATGTCATGTATAGTATATCCAATGTATCTAATCCGAACGGAGAGATATTATGTATTATGAAGTAAATGAGATAAGCTGAGAATGCAATAATACCCATAAGTGCTCCAGAATATATCAAATCAATTATAGTTTTTTTATTTAACAGATGATTCTTTACGTTCCTAGGTTTTGCCTCCATTAGTCACGGTTTTGCCGGATCATATGTAATCATCATATATGGTCACATCTCTCATATTAAATCTATAGCTAAGATCTGTATTGGAATAATCGCTATGGGTATATTTCGGATTGCTTTTGCACATAAGCTCATGAGTATAGTAAACAGTTCTCAACCATTAGTAGTAATAGCACCAAGTACTGTTTTTTTTAAGTTCTGATAAATAATCCTTCACTCTCTGATTGCATTTACGAGAGTCGAGAAACTATCGTCAAGAAGTACAATTTCTGAGGCATCTTTGGCAACGTCAGTTCATATTTTTCACATAGCTACTCATATATTTGCTTCTTTGAGTGCCGGCGCATCGTTGACTCAATCTCATGTAACAGCTACTATATTATGCTCTTTTTTGAGCAATGAAACGATTCTCATTTTATCTTCAGGAGATGTCCTAGAAAATATTACGTATGGATTCCTCAGATCATAAAGCAACTGTATATCAGTTTTCTTTCTGAGTTCTTCTCATTTGATTATCAGTATAGGTTGGTCTTGTGGAGATAGTCATATCTTTTTTGCTATAGCTTCAGCAGTCAATCAGTAATCTCATGTAATCATGATGACTTTTATTTTTGCTAGGTAAGCAGCTTGTATTGCATCCGCTACTTCTTCTCTAGGTGGATCTATGATACTCGCAAATCATAAAAAAATCAGATCACTTTCTGTCTCTTGCATAGTCATCGATGTAACATTTGGATCCAATACCCTGTATGCAAGTGTGAGGTTACGCATAGCTTGAGAAGCAAAATAATCTATAGCAGCAAGTATACGATCTTTGTCTCTTTTAGTTATTTTCCTAATTTGTTTTCAGTCGAAAATTTGACTGCAATTATCTAGGATACTTCTCGCTGCTCATTTTACATAAACTATTTTCTGACCATCTACATCACGCACTGTTGACATCATTTTACGTGAAGAATCAAATCAATATTCTCGTAGTTTAGGATAGGAAGACTGTAATTTTACCAGATCAAATAAGGCTTTATTTGACATAGTTATAAGGGCTCACTCTGTAGGATCTCACATACAATACCATAGTGGATGTTCACTATCAGGAGAGTTTACTCTTGCTGTAGAATTTAAAATACCGCACATAAAAAAATGTTTTCGAATATTTATAAATTCGGATGAAACTTCATTTCATCAATTCTGAATTTTTAATTCTGAATTCTGAATTATATGTCAGTTTGGTTAATATCATGATCAGGTAATTTCATAAATTTTATTAAACAAATATATATTTCTAACTGTCATTTCGTTCTTGGTCAGAGTTCAGGTTTTGTCTGTACATATGATATTTACACATCACAAAGTTTCTACTGAAGCAAGTTGTTTGATGAGAGCATTTTTCTTTGCGAGCCTCCAAGATGCCAGTGAAAGTGCTATACTTACCTGTGCTGGCAATCATTGTGGTACCATAGCAGCGGCTATTCATATAGCAAAAACAAAAGCTTCTTTGATACTAAAATGAGCAAGCAATGCTATCGCTAATAAGATAACTCAAAGTATGATAGTTCATATAGTCAGCTTCTTGGCTATATTTTCAAGCTCTACTTGAAGTGGAGTCGGTTCTAGTTTTGCTTCCTGAGATAGATTAGCAATCTTACCTAGCTGGGTATTCATTCAAGTATCGATCACCAAACCGTAGGCTTCACCTGTAGCTATTGTAGTACCCATAAAAACAATATTATTTCTTTCTCATAGTTCTACATCTCAAGCAATCTCGTGAGTAAATTTATTTACAGGACTAGATTCTCATGTAAGTGAAAAATCATTTGTCTGCAGGTTGGTTTCATTTATCACTCTCAGATCAGCTGGCAAGGCATCTCACTCTTGTATATAAACAATATCTCATGGAACCAAATTTTCGGATAATTCTTCAATAAGTTTTCCATCTCTTATTACTTTGGCCGATGGATGTAATAATTTTTTGAGAGACTGCATTATTTTTTCTGCTCTTGCTTCTTGTATATATCATATCACCGCATTGATAACTATTATAATACCTAGTATTGTAGCTCATCTATAATCTTGCAAATATATAGAAATTATCATACTGACTATCAATAATATTATCAGAGCATCTTTGAATTGTTTTGCAAATTTCAAAAATAAACTCTCCTTGTGGATGTTTTTCAAAATATTTTTTCAATAAATTTTCTGTCTTTGTAGAGCTTCAGCAGTAGTCAAACCGTCTTTGGTGGTATTTAGAGAGTCTAAACTTTGTTGTACTGTGAGCTGATAAAATGACATTTTTTCCATGGAGAAATGTTGCAGTGGTAAATTGCTTCAGTGTTTCATTGAATCATTGTAACAGTGAAACATTGATATATTACAAGTATATTCAGGATTGTTTATAAGTCAAAAAAAGCGTAGCTTTTTGCAGTCCTGTAAGGGCAAAAAAATTGCTTGCAAATACTATCTACACTGTCATTCCGGTGTTATTCATTGCAACCGGAATCTACTAGTAGTTTTAGATTCCGACTGCAACTTCGTAATAAAGCCGCAATGATGAGGAAAAAAATACACTTGCTGCTACAATAAATATCTACTGTAATGGCAGCAAGTATAATTTCGACGTCGTAAAAATTCTCATAAAATCTCGACTTTTTACTGCGTCTCAATTAAAAAAAATCTCCCTGGGAAAACCCAAGAGAGATTCTGTACTTTTGAAAGATGATTAGAGATGAACAAATAAATAAGCGGCAACTGATTTTGATTCATGCTGGTATCCAAGGCCTATAAGACCATCTACCCATTTAGAATCGAATCCTTTCAAAACTCCTACTTCTCCACGAACCAATTCTTTCTTAACGAATGAATAGCCCATGTCTGAATAGAATGAAAGATCGTGCTTCTTACTAATTTTGATCACCAGTACATCAGCAATGGTTTGATCCTGTTTGAAAACAAACGTGGAATAAACCCTACTAAAATCTACTGTCAAAGCTGCACCTGTTGTTGTATCACATACCGAATGCCAAGCACTAAGCTGGACTTTCTTGTAAGTGATTCTACCCGAATATTCAGGTAATCCTTTACGGACAACAACTCCACCAGCAAGCTGGAAGCTAGATGTAAACTGGTATTTAACCTTTACACCAAGACCACCACCGGGGATCGAAGCCTCAGACCAGGTCTCGAATTGCCCGTTGCCACTCACTGGGTGAGGGCGTTGCTCAGTAGGAATAGAAGCCATGCTTCCGATTTGGACAGTAAACTTCTTGCTAGGTTGAACAGTCATATAGAACTGTTGCAAACTCCAAGGAGTTGAACCTCCATCAACCTGAACCATAGCCCAGGAAGAGAAAGAAATCCAACTTGCTGGCTTGTAAGTTGCCATAGCCCCAAATCTTACCCCCGTGAAACCATCAGCATACAATGAATCTGTATGTAACATAGTTCCAGAAAGACTACCAGCATAGATACGGTCTATAACTACAGAGCTGTCTTTGGTGACAATTATACCTGTAATCTGAGCAAACGAACTAACGCTGATTGCAATGATGGCGATAATAATAACAAATGACTTTTTCATAATATTTTGTTTTTTTGTTTTGTTTCTGTTTAATTAGACTACATTGACTCTTTTGTTTTTGTATATTTAGTATATAATTAAATACTGAGTAATATCAATACATAACTAGTATAATGTGTTGTTGGAAAACATCAACAAGTGGAAATTTAGCTTAGTAATTACAAAAAAAACCCTGCCCGTAAAACGCAGCAGAGCCTTGAAATGAAATAATTTATTTAAATTTTATACCATATCCGATTACAAACATCGGAATGTTCAGATTGTGATTATAAGTCACTTCTCCGAAAATTTTAGATGACTTTCCTATAGGGACAGTCCCCTTATAGGAAACAAACCAGTTCATCGGATCGGTCTTTAACCATAAGACTGAGCCTCCGATACGATGGTTCTTAAATAACGTAATCCCTATACCATCATATGACATAAAGAATTGTGGCTTGTAACTTGGGTTGCTCATAATGTTGTCAGTAGCAAATGCACAACCGCCCCACAATATAGCATCAAATGTCATAAAATTGAAAACATTCGCTTTGTACAGGATCATAGGGCCAGCCCAAGGTACATTCTTATACTGGCCGATACTCTGGATAATTGTGAAATTCTTTCCAATTTTTTTTCCAATATTGACCATGGCACGATCATTATTTGCCTGGACAAAGATGACCCATCCATTGGGATTGGCGAAATCTACGCGGGTATCCAAGCCACTCGTTACTGCTCCCTTACCGGCGGTAATTGTCGCTTCAGTCAGATTAAAATTTCCGACGTGGATTGTTTTTTGAGTAGAGTCCTGAGCCTGAACGGTTGTAAATAAACAAAGCATCAGCGCGATCATGAATAATTTTCTCATTGTATTTTTTATTTTAGTTTACTTGACTTTTTTGTTTTTATATATTAAATATATAATTAAATATTGAGTAATATCAATGGTTAACTAGTAAAATGTGTTGTTGAAAAGCATCAACACTTCTGTCATTTCGACTGTAGCGTAGAAATCGCTTATTATCAAACCAAGATTACTTCTCCTCCAAGGCGTATCGTAATGACGAATAAACAATAAAAAAAACTCTGCCTGAAAAACAGACAGAGTCATTATAAATTATTATTTAGCCAATTTTAAATATGTGTCTTTCAGCTTCCTCGATTATTTGTATAATCAAGTGTGCAATTTGCATATGATAGGAAATAAAACGAAAGTTACCAGGATTAATCCTAAGATTACACTGTGCTAGTTCAACTGACCAATAATAACCAATTTTATCCGTTGGTATTCCAATTCGAAAGGTTTGTATAAACCTTCTTACATCATTAGAATCATAATCCTTATCAATGAAGAAAATCTTGATGGCGGTATTATCACTATTTATGCCAATTCCGATATTCTCGACCATATCACTAAATTTGATTTCGGCGGTTTTATAACCATACCAATCTTCAAATTTGGTTGCTGAAGAAGTAAGATCATTAAACACTTTCAAAAGTGTTTTTTTTATAATTGTTTCCATTTTTTTCCTCCTTTAGAATTTATCAACTTTTTTCGCGGTATTATTGAGCATGCGTATAAGCTGAGGGGAAATACCAAAACGGTCAGCATTTTTCTCGATTGATTTTAGTATATTCCCATTATCATGACGTTCACTAGAAGCTTTCCAATCAAAGAACATCTCAAGGAGGTCAAAGAGGTCAAAGTCATTTATCCCTTCTTTGTAATGCTCGGGGTGATGAGAATTGTGTGCATAGTGATGATCCAAAGCCGGTTTAATGATCTTTCTCGACTCCTCATAATCAGCAGTACCATAAGTTAAACCTGCTAATTTTGGCGTCTTACTACTATCGAAGAAAGGTTTCTCCGGGTCTTTGAGTTTACTATCATCATGATGTTGAGCCCGCTTCATAAGTTCTGTACAAGCCTGCAGAAGTAAACTATTGATACGCTTGATATGAAATAATGTATCGATAGCACTGTCGTAAGGTTTATCTTCTGGAGCGGTTTTTGGTGTATTGATAGAAGCATAGATTTGAGTGTAGCTTTTTTCAAATTCATCATCTGTGCCCTTGAAAAAATTTCGCATAAAATCTTTGCTGTACCATTTTATAAACAAAGTCACAAGGCTTGATCCGCTATCCATACCAGACATATCAAGAGCATCCTGTAGTTGATTTGTATAAGGATATCCCAAGGAATCCTTAATTTTTTCTGAATGTTCATGAATTTTTTTTGAATTCCACATAATTTATTTCCTCCAATTTTGTTAGTTAATTATTTTTCGACTTTTTCAATTTCAGCTCCCATAATCATTCCGATAATATAGAGGACAACAGATGGCACAATGATATACCACTTAGGGAACCCCAAGTCTGTTATTTTCCACATTAGCTCAAGAATCCACCAGATTATTCCAATCAGACCAATCCATTGGATTGTCTTTGCGCCTTTGATGGGTTTTTTTACTGTCCAAATAAGTTTCATAATTTGTTTCCTCCTTTGTTTAGTTATTAATTTTTCTTCAAAATAACTTGAATGATATGGTGAGTATGAGGTACGGGCAAAGAATCTTCACGGAGAAAAATTTTTTCTTCTACAATTTCAAAGTTCTTCACCAATTCATAAACATCTGACTTCTTCTGATGATAATCGATAGAATAATCAGCATCGATAATCAAAAGATTGAAATGGATAAAAGAATATCCCCCAGGGCGCAAAGTTCTATAAATTTCTCCAAGAACTTTTTGTTGATCGATGTAGTGCATTACGTTGATGCAGAAGTAAGCATACTGACTATTATCATGGAATGGTAATTGCTCAATATCACAAGGATAAAAAGCTGGTGCACATTCAGGATAGGTCTGTTTTGCTAACTCTATCATCTGAGGATCGTTATCCAATCCTATTGCAGGAATATATTTATTAAAAAGATTTACGTCTCGTCCATTTCCACAACCAAGATCAGTAATTACAAAATTCCCTGATTTGATTTTTCTACAGATTGGACTTGTTCTTTCCAAAAAATACACAAAATCATAAGCTGTGCCTGTTGAATGATTTTCCCAGTGATTGCCTTCACGGTACTTATCAAATAAGTTTTGATTGTTCATGTTAAAGATCTCCTTTTATTTTGTTTTTGAATTATTTTAGATTTTTTGTTTAACTATTTCTTAGCTATCAATATTACGTCTCTTTCTATCCTATCCAAAATCTCAATTTCACTAAATCAGATTTCTTTCAATAGTAATTTTGTTTGAGATTCTTGCATTCTGTATTCGGGGTCGATATCCTGCGCCTCATGATCTACTATTGCTTGGTATGCTAATGAAGGCAAATATCTATATCTTTTATTTTGTAACCATGCTAAATAAATATCTAAACGTTCATCACCTGTATATATTTTGTCCATGATTATCATCATTCAGCCTTCTTGTAATTTGTCATATATTTTTTCAAAAAGTTTTTTTTGATCTTTCTTTGTAAAGTTATGAATAGTCCAAGCAGATAAGATTATTCCATAAGCTTTGCCTTTAGGTTTATCTAAGTACTCATAGGCATCTTCATGAATAAAATTTATATTTTTTTCTCATAAATTATTTTTTGCCGATTCAATCATCTCTTCAGAGACATCCAAACAATCTAATTTTATATCAGGATTGTATTGTAAAATATATTTGGTTAAATCTCATTCTCAGACGCCTAGTTCCAAAATTTTTAAATATGGTTTTTGTTCTAGGGTTTTTTTGATTTCTAGAGCTAGCTCTATTCTCATAGTTTGATTTGCTGGCGAGAGATTAATTATATCTTGATTATGTTTTCTGAGTATGTTATCGTATCTGTTTTGTGGCATGGGCGATTGGAGAAAATATAAAAACTTATTTATTATCCATCAGGATATATAGCTTCCAGCTAATGGAATTTACTATTTCTTCTTTTATGTCATCTATCTTATAGCCATATTTTTTTATCAAGTCTAAGAGTAACTTGTCATTTGATATCTCTCAACCACTAATAAAAAGTTTTCATTTGGAATTTAGATGTTGCTTGGCTTTTGCCAATACTCTATCATGAAGTCTGAAATTTGGATCGAATAAAAAATGCGAAACTGGGCTGATATAATCACAATCTGCAAATGGTAGCTGAGCGAGGATTAGATCAAGTTTTTCTCAAGATTGGATATTCTCCCAAAGATCACTCTTTCTAAGTTCTATAATATTTTGCAATCAATGATAAGCGATATTTTCTCATGCATTTTGCAGTGAATTATCATCTATATCTGTGGCAAGTACTTTTTTTGCTCATCTTTTGGCTGCTATAATTGCTTGTACTCATGTTCCAGTACCTATATCCAGAACTGTATTTAATCCATAGGGGATATTTTGTGCTGTCATCATAGAAGAATGAGAAAATTCTGAATCTAATGGGAAAACATTTTTATTCACAATTATTTTTTCTCCCAAAAAATCTATTATACGAGAATCTCTAGTCTGAATATCATCCATAAAGTCTAATGTTATTTGAGATGGTTTGTTGTTCATATCTAATTTTACGGTTATATAAAAATTATTATCTACCTTTAACGAGGCGAACTGAATGAGCTATGTCAGGATCTGTATCTGAATAAAAAAAATCAAAAATTTCACTTATTCAAATTACGTCTCAATCTTCTATTCGATAATTATTTCGTAATCAAATATCTTCAAATGTATTATCTTCTGGGTTATATCGACCAGAAAGTTTGTGCTGTTTTTTTAGTGTGTCTTTCGATAAATTTTCTAGAATCTTTTTAAACGCATATTTATCTCTCATGCATTTTGATCGTAATCATAATTGAGATACAGCAAAAAAATTAAATTTTTGTTCTCATATATATGGTGATGGTACTCACTCCAAATATTCACAAACATAAGCATTTCCTCACAATTGTTTTCTAAGAAAAACAATGCCATTATTATCTATTTCTTTTGTTCGTCAATTTTTAAGTTTTTCTGTGACAGACATCTCCGTATCTATCTTATAATTTTCACGTTCAAGTTCTGGGATTTCCTTTGCTTGTTCTACATCTTGAGGGATTACAAGAGCTGATGATTCATTGTCTGATATATCCTTTTTATTTGAGTTGAGGTATTCTTGACTAAGATGATAATTTACAATTATAAAATTCCCTGGAGTTCATCATTCGGAAAAAGTGATTTCCACTCATAGCTTTTTATATTTATCGATAAAGTTTTGTAGGATATCACGGATAGCTTTGTAAGCTATATTTTTTTCTTTAGTATCAAATTCTTTCATACGATTATCTCCCTTTATCTTATAATCATATCACCGTTCATATAAGATTTCTCCAATAATATTATGAGAATCTTGGAATCTAAAATATCAGATTTTTTCATTAACCCTTTTGGATTCTAATATTTCTTCCTCTATTTGGTTTCTAAATTCATATAATTGTTTGAGAATATGGTATGGTTTGATAGACTCTTTTATCAGGCTTAATTTGTCTCAAATTTTAGAATTAAAATATTCTTGAATATCCGATAAAGATGTAAAGATTTGTTCTTCATATTGAGTCAAAATTTCTTTAAGCTCTGCAAAATTATTAGAAATTTCCTGCGCCTTCTGTGGAATAAGATAAGCTAAGCTCTTGTTGATACTATCAGACATTGCAATGTATAGTAAGATATTAAACATCGCATTATGTATATATTTACTAGTATATGTCAATATAGTATATGGAAAATATGTTGTTGAAATACTTCAACAGCTTTAAAATTTAGCTATGGATTATTCTTTATGTAGTTTGTAAAAATATCTGGTTTTGATTTCTCATTTACATTGACGTGAGTTTGTGAAGCACTTTTGAGTTTTTTTTCGAGTAATATTTTCTTTTGAAGAAAATCTGATTTGGTTTTAAAATAATCTTGAGCTATTATTTCTCAAGTTTTTAAAGTATAATAACGACCCGTATAATAATCTGATGGAAATTCCTCTCTAGCACAGATATATGTTTTACCATCGACTTTTGTAAGTCATATAAAATATGGGTTTCACTCAGATGATATATATCTTCACAATATTTCTTCGAGTACGTAATCTTTTTGTAATTCGCCTCTTGTAGATCTTATATATTGTGATTGTATCTTTTCTTTTTCTGGATGATCTATATTTAAAGTATTTTTTATTTCGTCCTCATATCTATCCAAATTTCAGTTTGGTAATAGCTTTTCGTTTATTCAAAGATTCATATTTTTGAGAGTTTGATTGTTTTCTATTACAAAAGTATCGATGTAATTGATTATTGTTTTTATATCGTCTGCTTTTGTTTTGTAGAGCAATCATTTTTTTAGAAAATCTTTTATCAGAAGTTCAATCAAATCTGATCTCAGGGTTTCCTTACCAGCCTTAAATGATCAGTCTTCTGTAATATTTAGTGAGTTACTATAAAATCTATAATAACGTATGAGATACTGATCCAAAATTTGGTTAATTACAGGATATGTCTGTCTTAGAAAGTCTATTGCAAATTCTTTTCATCTAGAAGAGTATAGTTCATAATATTCTGATTTTTTAAAATCTCTATAAGATGGACTTCAAGTAGCTACTATATAATCTTTTCATCATTTTTTGATTTTAGCTAATTGATACACATAGGTTATAGAAGGATAGTATCATTGATATTTAGGTGAATATGGTCAGATATTATCTACAACTTTCATAGTATTTGAAATTCACCTATATTCTGCGGTTTTTAGAGATTCATCTCGGTTTGTTTCAAAATCTTTTTCTAATAATATTGTATTTATAAAAGCATCTGTATGTTTTAAATATTGAGAATATGGTGTCGTATTGATTCAAAGTGTTCTAAATTCTCATCTATCTTTGGCTATAATATAATCATCTATTACTATATCTTCTATAGGAGATACGTCTGAACCATATCAACTACTTCATAACATATCAAGAACTTCTTGATCATTTATACGGTCAGCTATTTTTGCTTTAAAAGCTATCGAATCAAGTTTTCATGTACTACCATAGCGCAACAAAAATCTATTGTAAATATTATCTATGTATTTATTTGTCCGTTCTATTTTCTCTTTTCATGTATATTCTCATCGTCAATATTCTCAAGATCGAGTAAGTCTTTTATTTTCAAATATTTCTTTTATCGTTTCTTGTGTCTGTTGTTGAAGTTCTTTTGTTCTATAATGATCAATAACTTTGGGGGTCCATATTGTAGTCAATGAGGCTAGTGCAAGTAAGCGCGTATATATTTTTATTTTACTTGATGAAGCTTTTTCAGAATTTATTTTTTCTGTGAATGCTCTATATTTTTTGGAATTACCATCCATATAGATAGTTTCAAAACTTCTGTCTCATATTCTCTGTTTACAAAACTCTCTTAATTGTACTATTTCAGGATATTGAGATATATTTTTATAGGGATTGATAATTTCTCTGATGATAGCATCGTAATGCTTCTGTTTAGTTGCTCATCATTGGATATTTACTCAATTCAAAAAATCAGTCAAACGTATAGCAATTTCAATAATAGGATAAAATTCTGATTTTGCTTTTTCTGGTTTAATTGCTTTGATTTTGTCAAAAAATAGAGCATTATTTTTACATACTCGATAGAGATATTTAGCTATATCTAAACTACTAAAACTAAATTCGTAATCTGGTAATTTAGGTGCCTTATCATAATCTAAAAATTCAAATTTATCAAATGATGGAGTCTGATCTAGTTCTCATATGCTAAGTCATTTTTCCACTGCTTCAGTTTTTATTTTCTTTTCGTATTTTCTAAGTTCTGCAAATAACTCTAGATGTCTAGATTCCAAATCTATTATATCAATTGTTTTTGCTATTTTTTTTCAAAAGTTCTTTTTGATAAGATCCTCTATAGACTCTTTTTGTTTTTTAAAATCCATAAATCACTCCATATTTTCTCACAATACTTCACTCACACAATTTGCAAGCTCAAGAGAGATTTTTTCTCATTCTGTAGTAGCTCCAATATAATATAATAATATTCATTTTAGAAAATCATCTGAATATATTCAAACTTCTTCTTCATTCATTTTGCCAATGTATATGTGACTTATATTTCAATTTAATTCAGGTCGGTCTTGTTTTGGGTTTCAATTTATATCATTGTAAGAAACTATTTTTGTAATATCAAAAAGACTTAGTTTACCAATTAATCCATGATAAAATTTCTTTCATGCTGATTTGATATGTCATCATATAGAAGTTTCTGAATTATTCATATTACACAAGTATTTTAAAAATATATTATTTTTTCTTTTTATAAATATCTCGTATGAGGTTAAAAAGGCTGGTCAATCCATCATGTAAAGTCTGACTTTCAATTGTCAATCATGACATCTCTGCTGTATCATACATGAGTATAGCAACCTTATTTGATCAGTATACTACAATCTCATTTCACAAGTCAAAGAGTGGCTTATCTACGATCAATGTATTATGAGATTTTTTGTGATAGTCCATATATTGAGATTTATCACGCGACATAATAGCTTTAGTTTTGGTTTTTATTTTTGCTCTTTGTGGTATAAATTCATTGTAAATATATTTCTCTACTCTAGGATCCATTTCATTGGTTCATACAAAACTAAGGTATGGACTAGCCATTTTATCCCCAGCACTAAGGACTTCATCGAATATTTTCTTGAGTCATTCTAGTCACTCAAAAAATTGAGTCTTGGGTCTATTGCCAAATTTTTCTGTAATAGCCAAAAGTTCTGGTAATGTAGACTTCATCTTTTCGTATTTTTCTTCTTCTCTTTTGAATAATATATTGGGGCTAAGAACACTAAAATATTTCAATTCGTCCCTAATATTTTCACTAGCAACTCATCTTCTTTTAAAGTCTTCTAGGATAGAGTAGGTTGTTCATCTATTTATCTCTGCGCGTCTAGCAACAGTACTTGCAAGACTAGATCATAGTTCTAAACATGTAAGATAAACCTTAGCTTCTTTATCTGAGAAACCATAATAAGAGAGTTGATCTATAAGATTGGTATCCATAAGAAATACTTAAATTATAAATAGTGATATAAGTTGTTGAAGCTTTTAAACAGCATACTACAATTCTATTCAGAATTAAAAAAAACGCAAATTTTCATTCTGAAAATTTATAAAAACAATTTGATGGATAAAAGACACTTGGAGAAAGTTTAACAAACAAAATATTACTTTAAAAGCTCTAGTAATTCATGTTGAATCAATCATTGAATAATTTTATCGTGATTGGTTTTTATGATATTATTTTTATGAGGATCTAATATATCTTCTTTTTCTATTTCCCATTTAAAATCATCTGTAATTTTGTTTATATTTGGTAGAAATGTTTTTTCTTCAACAAAATCTATTAGTTTAAATCAGGCGTTTCTGTTGATACATAGACTTGCTTTGTTTCGAGCTGAATGCCATGATATAATTTTGGATATAGAATCTGATAACAGTAGATTATCAATAATCATTTTTCTAAACTTAGATCATAGTCACATTTTAGCTAGATTTGGATCTATCCTTGTGTAGGATTCCAGGGAATTTTGAAAGCTATCAAATTCATCAAAAAGCACAAAACCGACAATTTCTTTTGGAGATTCTTGTATTATAAGTTTACTAATATTTTTATTATCAGATATTTTACTTTCCAAGATGTCAAAATTTTCTTTTGGAGACATGGGAGTATCCTTGAGGAATCTCATAAAGTTTTCATTTGTTTGCCACTCACTTAATTTTTTAGATAGATTATCCAAATTATTCTTATCTAAATCTTGGATAAAAAAATCGTTTCATTGTATATTTAATTTCATTATTGTTATTCAAAGAATAAAAAAAGCCTCCCTTTTGTTTTGATTAGGAAGGCCTGCTGTATTTGAAATTATATGTCTATATTCAATACGAAAAATCCTTCCTATTTTTGAAATAGTAGAAATATGTAGTGAATAATATTTGATTGATTGTTTTCATGAGGAAATATTTTTTAAAGTACTATTTCTTATATAAATATTTTTTATTAAATCAATACTTGACTAATAAAAACTGTTGTAGTACATTAGCAACACTATCAAATAATCCCAAACCAAATATTATTTCAGCTCAGGATTATTTTAAATTATATTAATATTCTTGTGTGAAAAATTCTCTTTGGTCCTTCATATTTATTGTAATTGTATATCATTGGTCTTTATAGTCTTGTAACATCCATTCTACAAATTGATTGGAACATGATCAATAACTACCAGAATCATCACGTATATTGAGAGACTTGTTTTGGTGGTCTATATCTATCCAAGCTCATCATAAAATATTAAACTCTCATAGTAATTTTGATTTTAATCCGAGTTTTTCTGCAATTTTGGCATGCATATCATCTCAAGTAGAGACTAGGAAAAGTACATTTGTATCTTCTTTTTCAAATCTAGAATCTCAATTACCACGCATAAAATTTTCTGGTAGTGATGTCACGATAAATTTATGTGATCAATTTTCTTGTGGTAGGATTACTTTTGTTTCTATTGGGAGTTTATCTAGATTACTATAAACGACAAATGATAACTTTACTAGGTCTTGAAGTATTTTTTGAGAAATTGCGAATCAATATTTTTTGGATTGAAGATATATTTCTGCAAATCAATCTATTCATAATATTTGAAATAATTCCTTGGTAGTCGGTGTTAACTGGGATTCTGATCAGAGGAATAATTCGTCAAATCAATCTCTAATTTCTTGTATTATTGGATCTTCCATTGGCGTAATTAAGAAATAAATATTTAATCTGATTTTTTATTTAAATGATTTTGTAGTATTTCTTGAGCAACCATTTTGATTTGTTTTCAAGATAATCTTTCAGCATCTCGCATATTTTCGTATATTACTCTATCGCAATTCCCATCTTGTTTTATAAGTCGTCATTCTCGAGCTAATTGTCTCTTGTGAGCTGCACAGTGGTCGATTTGTTTGTAAATTACTATGACTCAAATTCAGTTTTGTTTATCTATATATTCACTAGATATTGTCGGTGTAATATAAGGGACATCTCATCATGGCATATTATTGTAAGTCATTTCTGGAGGTAAACAATATACTGGCATTGTATTGCTTTCATATTTTTTAATTTGTTCAAGCATGATTTCTTTTTTCTTAGTCTCGAAAGTTTGGATAAACTTTTCTTGATCCTCTTTAGATAATCATGGTTTATCTTCTTTTGCTAATGGGAAATCGAAAGTATATGTTCTAGAATTGGTATCACTACTAGCTTTTACAGTAACAAAAATTTTATCATTTTTTGTCTCAGTTTTTTGTATTTCTAATTTACTAAAACAAAGTGATCGGTCGTCTCTGGATGAAGAATAAGCATCTCTATAAACAATATGAACATCTTTTCTTTTTCAGTTATACCGTGCGGCTACATAATTTCCGTATTCCATTCAGGCTGATTTAGAATCTCTGCTGGTTCATTGTATATAAGCAGCCACTTTATTTTGTATATCCACCTGTATATTTGATGAATCTGGTTGATTAACAATGTGTCATACAAGTCCTGGAATGGATTCAAAAACATCATCATCAAGGATATCTTTATTAGTAGATTTAATCTTATTTATAGCATTTTTTGTCTTTATTTTTTCTTCACAATCTTTTAGTTTTGATGAATACATCTTGATAATTTTATCTAGTTCATCTGTAGGATTTTCTATATTTCAACCAAATTCTTTAAGAAAATTTGATTGAGCGTTTTGTATTCTTTCTTTGGGAACTTGGTACTGTCTGTCTCATATATATTTTGCTAGATGATCAAGATTCGCTTTTTCCATATTTTCTCTTCAGGATATACATCATCAACATGAAGTAGGTGTCTTGTAATATCAGAATCATCCACCACATGAGTATCAATATTTATTTATTTCACTTCGGTATATTGCAATCAATATTCTAGCATCTTCTGATAAAGCTAAAAATTTTTCATTCATATCTAGTATCTGATTAGTTTCTATAAAGTATTGAACTAAAAAATGTAATTTTGTGCGTAAGTATGAGTTTTTATAATTTTGTAAAAGTAAAACACATTTATTTATTGTATTAGAATCTAAAGTTTTCATTGATTCGCTTACCAAGTTATCAATATCTTGTATTGATTTAATCTTTTGTAAATTTTCTTGTTTGAGATCGTCGTTTTTTAATAAGCTTTTTAGAACTTCTTGATCTAAATTTAAGCCCGTTCAGTTAGAAAGATTGTCCAATACCTCTCAATTTTTTGTTTGTAAGTTTCTTGTGTCTTGTGTTTCTGTTGTAGTTGGTTTGTTAATTTTTTTAGTCATTTGGAATGATTATAAATTGTAAAAATTATTAATTTTATATTATTATATTATTGGATGATGACCTTATAATCGGGATATTGTGAATTGATAAGTAGAGTTAGAGCATTATTTGCCTCATCTCATATCTTTCAGAAATCTCAACTACGATCATATATTTTAAATATTTTGTATTTTTCTTTTATTTCGATCCTTCATCATCATAGGACTGATCTTTCTTCTTCTCATATATTGTGGACTATATGTTTGTGTAATAAGAGATCTTTGGAAGCAAATGTTAGTTCTCCATCAGCATTAATTAGTAACACATATTTTTGTCATGGTTTAGTGTAATTTATAACAAATTTAGTTTTTCAATCTTGTATTATTGACATCATTTCTTCAGATTTTTTTGACCGATATTTATGATCTTGTTCTGATTTTACGTAAACATTAGCGATCTTTTCTAGTATGTCTTTATCAGAATAATCTTTTAAATGTGGTATCTCTATCTTCATTAGTGATATCAATCTATCTTGTTTCTCTTTTATATCATTGAAATTATTTGATTGTAATACGTCATATATAGATAGCAGTCTGTCCTTTACTTCCATTGTATCGAAGTTTTGTATTTTGTTTTGCATTGTGTGGAATATAGAACTAATGTAGGATGTAATGATTTTTTTATATGCTGTATAACTCTCATTTGATTCATCCTCATTTCGATTTTGTACTTGGAAAAAAGCTAAGAATCGTTTTGGAGTAAAAGGTAGTTGTAGAAATTTAATATTTTTCTTTGCTAGGAGATAATTAAAAATCGGACTTTTGTGTTCTAACAAATATTCCTTTGGCATAAAACTTACTATCACTTTTTTATTTTCAGGATTCTCTAAAAAACTTTCTAGAGCCAAATCGATTCATTTAAAATCTGTAGTTTTTCATCATTTTGTTTTCTCTGCACAAATCACCTGAAGTCACATGAATTTTTCCTGATCTCATGGAAGCATATTTTGGATAATATTTCACAAATCATTTTTGAATATTTCATTAAATCATCATGCGACATCACTTATATCTATGTATAGAGAATCCTTAATTTCTTCTTGTGTTTTAGATTTTATTTGGAGTAAAGGATCTTGTTTTCATGAGTCCAAAGGCGTTGTTGTTGGCTTGTTAATTTTTTTAGTCATTTGTAATTATTGTAAGTTGTAAAAGTTATTTATTTTATGCTATTGATCTGGACATATCTTGTCTGTTTTAATAAATCATATCCTATAGTGACCTCTGCATCATCTGAATTGATGTAAATTATTTTGTCTTTAAAATTTTGATAATCAGATTTTTCTGTATTTTTTTTGTTAGATTTATTTTCTTTTTGATATTTTGAGTTTTTAGAATTATTTGCTTTATTCATTGTGATAATGATATATGATAAATGATTTTTATTTAAGAAGAAATTAATTTTTCTTTTGACTTTTTTCTTCTTTCAACTTCATAAGAATTTCAAAATTAGGAATATCACAATCAGGCAATATTTGTGGTATGGATTTTTCTAAATTTATTTTTCCCTCCTTTAGGAGTTTTGAATATATAGATTCTGGAAATCATTTAGCGTTTGGGGCTACATCATCAAATAAGTGATAATAAAGAGAAATTCAAAGTGGTAAATCTCGCGTTGTTTTTAATCGGTCTGACGATTTGCTATCTGAAGACAAAAAATTTAAAAGTCTATCGTAATCGGCTATAGTTTTTGTATTTTCTATGATTTTTTTAATCCAAAATTCTCTATAATGGAATTTATGCATCCTTATTGTTTTTTGTAAGTTATACAGAAAATCCAATGACATATCTGACTTATCTATAATGTATTCTATAAATTCTTTTTCATCATCTCATTGGAGACATATTCGTGAACTAATATCTATAGTATGATAACTATTATTTAATCATTTTTTCTTCAATCGTCTAAACATACAGGCTCAATTTTCGTTAGTAATTTTAGTAATATTAATATGTTTATAGATGAATTCAGCATTATTTTCATTTATAGTAAAGTTTCGAATTGGAATGTTTAGAATATCTCCATCTTTAATTTCTATATTTTTAATAATGTATTCTATTTGATCCTCCCCACATCACAATTTTTCGTAATTTTCATTTACAAATTTAGTAGTAAGTTTTTTAGAATAGAGTGACAATATTTTTGTTAAAGGAATCCATTTTTTTAATCTTTTAATATTTTCATAATCAATTTTTTCTGCATTAATTAGTTGACCTGCAATATATTCTCGTCAATCACTATCAATAAGTTCTGCAAGTGGATTATTATCGTAAGATGGAAAAAAATCATCTGATTCACTACTTGTATTCCATTCCCAATAATTTATAGACCAAGTAGATTCATTCATTATTTCATATTCATCTAATAATTCTTTTATTTCCTGATGAGAAAAAGATATTCAGTTATGTAACATATAAAGAAGTATTTTACCTTTAGAAATATTTGCATTTTTTATTCTCTCCTCTTTAAATAATTCTTTTATCGATTCTTTATTCAAACATATTGTTTTGAATTCAGCACTATTTATACTGTTTAATCCTATATTGAACTTAGCCAATCTGATAAAAACGTCATAAATAAAATCATCGTCTCTTTGTTTGGTTAAAATCAAGTTAACTATTTTTATTAAAGATTTTTCACAACTAAATAAATCATGTTCTGCATAATAATCAGTCATTCAGCCTCTTCTAAATACATTTTTTGATCTAATTACTTCAAGATTTTTACCATGGTTTTCGCTATAGCTTGGATGAACAAGTTTATGTCATTTTGAATAATATGCTTCTACCTTATCATGCACTTCATAGATATTGCTAAGTAATTTTAAAATATTCTCTTTTACAAAAGATAATGGTAGAATATCAAAAGCTAAAGTTAACATCTCTATAGCATCGCTTTTATTACATCTACAGCTATATCTCAATAAATCGATAATCTTTTCTTGAATCACATCTATTTCTTTTGTAGAAAATGAAAGATTATTAACTTTTGAATATTTAAGTAATAAATTAAGTTTGTATACTGAAGGTTCTTGACAGAATAATGTGCACAAATCAGGAAAAGATAATTTGCTTTGTACATATTTTTCTTTAGATACTTCTGTTTTTAGTAAGTTTTCAGCAATTTCTTTTCAAATTAATCATTGTCATCTTAATTCTCTTAATTTATTAGCAAAATCATTTCTATAAGATTCATTAGTTATGATTTTTTTCATCTTTATAATAGTAAATAGTTAAAATACTTCTGCTAAGTCAGGACTCGAACCTGAAACCTTCCGATTATATTTACAATCCAAATAAGTCTGAAATGTAATCAGGAATTATTGTGATGGTAAATATAATTTCGACGTTTGAAAATCTTCAAAAAGTATTAGATTTTCATAGCGTCTCAATTAACAGTCGGATGTCATACCATTAGACTGCTTGGCAATTAAATTAATTCATATACTTGACATTTTGTAATTTATATATTGGTAGGTAAATAACAATACTTACCTAGCAAAAACTGTTGTCACTATTTTACAACAAATAAAAAAATCCCATAATATAGGGATTTTGATTGGTATAATTATTGGTCGATTTTGGGTTATTTTTTCTTTAAAATATATATTTTCATGAGTTCTTCATGAACTAATTTCTTTAATAATTCTAGATCTCATCATATCTGCAACTCATCCAATATTTCAAATCAGTTTGTATCAAATTTATTTTCTATCTCATCATGATGGAACCTATGTGATGAGTGTATCATGATTTTATCTCATTTTTTTTTATTGACGATTTCATTTGGCATATGTAGACTCACATTATCTAAGCATTCTACGAATATTTCCATTGTATGAGTTTGTTCATTCCACTTAGCTTTATAAGCTATTTTATTCATATCTACATGTAAATATTTATCAAAGAAATTTAAAACAAATTCTCTAGACTGATTGGTATTGTATATACTTTCTGAAAAATCTTTTATTTTTTTTTCTACCATTGGAAGGAAAAATTCTTTATCTAATAGCGTTCCTGGACTATCCATTACAAATCATTTGGGGAATATTATTTCTCATCATATATTTATATCTTTATTAAATATTTTTCTATCTATTAAGTTTTGACTAAATTCATCAAAGAAAAAGTCTAAATCTAAATCATCTGTAGTGATAGAATCTACTCATATATTTCTAAGCATATCGACATCTTTTTGCTTCTCAGTTTCTCGAAGATTATTGACGTCATATCTTTCTCTCTCAGCTTTCATAAATCGTTTTTGTAATTGTTTAAGTTCTTTATCTGACATTTCATCATTATTATTTTCTTCTGGCATTGTAAAAACAGTAGCTACAAATGTATCCTCTAGTCACATATTATTTCTAAGATCTTGCAAAAAATCATCCAACTCTTTTGGATCAGTAAAAGTTCATAGACTTCATCATAGAAATGTGAAAGTTTTTTTTCACTGGATGTCGTCTGATTTCAACTCTTGAAATCTCTGTTTTCATACTTCGCATTCTAGATCTGGTACTCTTGCCTTATGAAAATTATCATCCGTAGCTCTCAGCATAGATACAGATCAGTCCAATCAAATATATTTTTTTATATGTGAACCCAATCAGATTGATTTGAGATATTTTAAAAGACTAGCTGGTTTTGCTCAGTTTCAACATCATATATCGATAATAGTAGATCACAAATATTTATCCAAATCTTTTGCATTTTTGAGTAATCATCCTGCTTCTAATACGCTGACTGCATGATATGGAGAGTTTACAGAATAACAATTTTTATTATATATATCTGCTCATGCTAGATAAAGATATTCTGATGGTAGTTCTCAATTTATTAAATGTTCTTTGATCTTTCACCATGACTCTCTGATAGCTAAAGAATCTATAAGAGATTTTTGAGTCATAGCCAAAACCTGATTCTGAATGTCATGTTCAGGATAAAAAAAATCGTGCAATATATTTTGATAACTATTTTCTTTTTCTACCATTGCCTTTATTTGTCTCCCAGATAAAGTCAAAAATGCTTGCTAAAGTATCGTGTAACTTACTACTTGTAACTACAATTCATGACATCTCTGCTTCACTAAACATTACAAATGAAACTTTGTTTCAACCATGAATATCTATCCCACAAGGAAGATGAAAAATATCGTGATCTATAAAAACAGTTTCTATTAGATTCTTTTTATTTTCTTGATGATATTCTTTATTTGCTGGGGATTGACACAAAATCACTTTTGCTTTGATTTTATTTGATACTCTAAGTGGCACAAATGACTTATTTAAATAATCTTTTAAAATCTGACTAACATCATGAGTACCTAGGAATGAGCGTATAATATGGTCTTTGGATCATAATAATTCATGATACATTTTTTTTACTCATTCTATTCATTCAAAAAATTGGACCTTGGGTTTGTTGTTGTCGTATTTTTCTGCTATAGCTAGAAAATCTGGTAATTTGTTTTTAAAGTCTTGATATTTGGATTATAGAGATTTCATAAGAACTGATGGATTGGTAGCAGAAAAAATATCGACTCAATCTTTTTGTTGCTCTGTGATAGCTCACTTGATTTTCAAATCTTTGATAATAGTATATACAGTTACCCTTTTGATTGCCGTATTTCTTGCTATTGTACTGGCTGGGCTAGATCATAGCTCTAGAGCAACTAGATAAACTTTAGCCTCTTTGTCTGAGAATCCATAGGATTGGAGAGTTAGAATCAATTCTGAATTCATGTAAATAATGTTGAAGTATCTAAATGAAATAATATTAGCTCATTCTAATTTTATCCAGAATTGATTTTTTTGCAAATTTACACTTGTAAATTTATAAACAAATTTACAGGCAAATTTATAATTTTCACATCCAAAATTCCTTACTTAATTTTGACGCTCGAAATACAAATTTTGAAAATCAAAATATCTAGGCTAATATTTGACAAAAGTCTGATTTGAAAATATAATTAATTCGACCACCAATTTTGAGTATTAAAAATTGGATGCGAGAATTATACACAACATTTACTGTTTCTTTTGAAAGTAATTGGGCGTGTGAGTCAGATTTTAATATTTAATATTTGTTATGGTAAATATAAACTCCATCAAAGATCTTATATGAAACGATGAAAAAGAGGAAGTACAACAAGTTCATGATATTCAAAAACCATATGAAAGCATACATGCTAGACAAATATGCGAGATGGTATGAGAAGATCCCAAGGAAGTTGATAAATGGGTAGATGCGATAGTAAATGATGAAAAAATATTAGGTGTGATTTTTGGTATAGAAGGATGATTAAACATAAAGAATAAAATGAAAATATCCAAACCAGTATTTGATATCAATGATGTAGAAAATTTAAAATCTACTAAAGAGTTCAAAGAACTTTTTATAAAACGAAAAAATGAAAAAATTAAGTGAAGAGAAAATGTTTTGAAAAATACTGAAGAATGTCGTCTTAAAAAACAATTACATGAAACAGATATTCCTGAAAATTTACAAGAAAAAAAAGATAGAATAAAAGAATGTAAAAATATAATAAATGCAATAATGGCAAGAAAAGACTTAAAATATCTTGTAAATAGTGGAACCTTTATGGAAATACTAAAACATTTTAAAAATGATGATGTTATAAATACAGAAAACTGAAATATTATTTATGATTTTATTTTTGACTATATAGAAAGTAGTGCTAATAAAAAAAAGCGTAAACTTTGACAATCTAGTATGAACTTCTTTAAGGACAATTGAGATTATTTTTTAAACTCTTTTATAAAAATCTTAAATGAACAAGAAAGAGACTTAAATAAAAAAATAACAGAATATAAAGAAAAGATTAGAAGTAAATTAGAAAAGATATCTCCCAAAGCCACAAAAGAAAGAATCAAAAATACTCTAGAAGCTCATAATATTGCAGATGAAGAAATAGAAAAGGAAGTATTGAGTATAATTATAAATAAAATCAAAAAATGAGAAATAAAAGATATCAGTGAACATTATTATTTACAAAAGGATATCGATGATATGAAAAGAATAAATAATATCGTACAAGATTGGATAAAAAAAACAACACCTGCAATCGATCTTAATAATATAGAGCTTAGCCAGGAACAAGGAAAAGATGATATGATAAAATGAGACAATATATCTGTCAATAAAGATCATTATTATGAAATAAAAAATAATAATAGTAAATTAAACAGTTGGATAAACTCACAAAGTGAGGCAAATTTAAGATGATATATTTTTGATCGTTTGATAGAATATATTTGAATAGAAATTATAAATCATAGGATACAAGATGTAATAAACACGAAAAATTATTATAAATGAACTCAATATAGAATATTAAAAACAGATTTTTTGGACGATACTTATTGATGAGCAGATTTTGTAGTATTATTTAAACTTCCTTGAGATAAAAGTTCTAAAGAAGAAATAGCAGCGATTGACCTATTAACATCTAGAACTAAATATAAAAAATTTAATCCTGAACTACCAGAACAAGAAGATATTGTAAAAAAAGAAAAAATAGAAAAAGCTAAAAATCCAAAATTTCTTTATTCTACGTATGTACAGTTATTGAAAGAATCTAAATTTAAGAGATTTAGTTTAACCGCACTAAAAAGAGTCGTTGTGGAAGAAGATGCTAAGATGACATATAATTTTCTATCTCAATTTATGAAGTGAGAAATAAAGGACATTAAAATAGCTATAAATAAATATTTTGATGATAAGAAGTTAAAAAAAACAGGATCATTTGATGATTCAGATCAGAAAATCTTGAGAATTTTAAATTGAGAATACGAAGATATAAGAATAGCTTCTTAGAAAAATAGATACTGTTGACTTTTATTACTATTTATATATAAGTAATATTACTTGTAAGCAAATTCTTAATAAAATGAAAGATCAGAAAAAGAACAGAAAGGGAAAGCCATTTCTTGAAGATGGGTCTCCGAGGCCCATTACGAATAGACAAAAGAGGGATTTATTCCCCACGGCCATAAACAATAACAGTAAAAATCCTACTTCACAAAAGAGGATTCTGAAGTTGCCAGGCTAGTGTCTGAAGCTTACTGACTAGAAAGTATCTTGCGAATCTGCAGGGTACTTTTTTTGTATTTGAAACTCGTACTGCAATTTTTATACTATATATCTTTAATATTATAAAGCATATATTTTGAATCCAGTACTACGAGATGAAATAGAAATAAATAAATTCGCAAAAGAAATTAAGCTCCAACCATTTAAGTTGAAACAGATTTTTTTTGAAGTATTTAAAAATCAGAACATTGAAATAGATCAGATGACTACTTTATCAAAGGATCTAAGGGAGGAATTAAAAATAAAATTTGAACCACTTTCTATAAAACTCGACAATGTTATAGAAGATCAACAGACAACAAAATTTGCTTTTAAAACTCATGATTGAAGGATAATCGAAAGTGTAATCATATATCATCGACAAAAAGAGCAACATGTAAAAGACAATAAACCCAAGTTGAATAGGATAACGCTATGTATTTCATCTCAGGTAGGATGCCCTATGTGATGTGCATTTTGTGTAACATGAAAACTTGGATTTACGAGAAATTTGACTCGAGATGAAATCATATCTCAGATACTTTATGCAAACAATTATATAAAAAATAAATTTTGAAAAAAAGAAGACTGAACATTATTTGGAGTAAGAAATGTTGTTTTTATGTGAATGTGAGAACCACTTGCAAATTATGACAACGTTAAAAAATCTGTTGAAACTATGCTAGCTCAGGATAGATTATCACTAGGCAGAAGACATATCACCATATCTACAGTATGAATAGTAAAATGAATACAGAGAATGATAGATGATGGATTGACAGTCAAATTAGCTATTTCTCTACATGCACCCAATCAGAAGCTAAGAGAAGAAATCATTCCAGTTGCGAAAGGGACGGAATTGAATGAGCTAATGAAAGTAATTAATGCTTATATCCAAGCTACAGATAATAGGATATTCTATGAATATATTATGATAAAAGATCTTACCGATAAGCCAGCATTGGCTATGGAGTTGAGTAAATTATTAAATTGACAATTGGCTCATGTCAATCTTATCCCATATAATGAAAATCCAGCTATGAAACATTTTCATGAAAGCACTGTAGAAAATATTAAGAAATTTAAAGAAATTTTAGAAAGAGAGTGAATAACCGTCACAGTTAGAGATAGTATGTGAAGAGAAGCAAAATGAGCCTGTGGACAATTAGGATGGGAAAAAGTTAATAGTGATAATGAAAATGATGATATTTAAATTTATATTCTTGTATCCTTTATATATCCAGGCTATAATTAAGATCAAAATGATAAATAAGGACAGCAAATTTAATTTGGCTTGAAATTAAAGTCAATATAATCAAAATAATTGGCGGCTTTAATTTTTTTTTATGAAAAATGTTAATTAAGTTAAATTATATAATTATATTTTCTCTTATTGCCGTTCTTTTATCTGGGTTATTATATCCGATCTATATAAAGATATTAAAAAAATTAAAAGTTGGTAAAACTATACGCGAAGAAACTGCAACATGAGAAAAATCTGTTATATTTACACAGTTACACAAACATAAATCTTGAACTCCTACGATGTGATGATGAATGTTTCTTATAGTTATGCTTGTGATGATATGATTATCGTTTGTACTACAAGAATATGGTCTAATAAATAATACATTATTAAGCCAGAAAGAGACATATGTGATACTGTTTTGATTCTTTTCTATGGGAATTATATGACTAGTTGATGATTATTTGAATGTAAAATGACATGGCACAATAAAATGATTGAGTGCAAAAACCAAATTAATAGGCATGTGTCTTTTCTCTGCTTTTATTAGTCGATGGTTTTATTCCAAGCTTGGTATAGATTATATAAATCTTTGGCCTATAGCTGGGGAAATCAGCCTAGGGATATTTTATCCAATCATAACTTTTTTTGTTACTATAAGCATTGTAAATGCCATAAATATAACTGATGGACTGGATTGACTAGCTGGATGACTAATGAGTATAGTGCTTTTTGTATTTGCAGTTTTGACTTTTTTAAATCAAACCTATATAGCTACTACTGTTTTGGCAATACTTATAGCTGTATTGATTGCATTTATGTTTTTTAATATCAATCCGGCAAAGATATTTATGTGAGATTCTGGTGCCTTTGCACTATGATGATTCTTAGCATCACTACTATATTTACTAAACATGAGAATAGGTATATTCATACCATTTATAATTTTGTTTTGAATATTTATAATAGAAGTATGATCTAGTGGTCTACAAATGTTTTGGAAAAAGAGATTCAAAAAAAAACTATTCCCTATGGCCCCACTACATCATTTATTTGAACATAGATGAATACCAGAAACTACTATAGTGATGAAAGCTTGGATGATACAATGACTATTGGCTGCTATTACTTTGATAGCAATATTCTATCAAATCAATACTATAAAATAAATAATTACATATAAATAATAAAAAAATAAAATTAAAGAAGTATCTGTGTTTATCGTATTTACGGTATTTACAGCTTTTACAAAATATTAATTTATAAATTTACTATTATCATGATTATCTCAAACTCAAAAACTAGAAAAGCAGTATTACTTATATTTAAAATCTTTTTTGTATGACTTATATTACAATTTTTTTTACAGACATTTGTAACATTCCAATTATGATGGAATAATATATTTTGGAAAATTGTACGGTCATGGAAGGAAATATTTGTAGTTATATGAAGCATGTTTCTATTATATGTTTTTGTAAATAAATTTAATTTCAGAAAATTTAAATGATTAAAAACTGAAATTATAAATAGACGATATGAATTAAAATTAAATAAAATGCCCATAATAAAGTTTATAATTGTATTTTTGATAACATTTATTATTACGTTTATTATAAGTCTCATAATCAAAAAAGTATGAATATGAAATTACATACTATCTGTAAAATATGATTTGCTTTGATTTTTTATATTTATATTGAGCTTTGTTATAGCTTGGTTATTTTTGAAATTGGAAGATTTTAATATAGTTACCCGATATAATAAATTATTTAAGACAGCCCTAGTATGAGCATTTTTTTGGTGGGTAATGGTATGGTTGATACCAAATTTCTTGAAATTTTTTTGATATAATCAGTTTAACTTTGAATGAACTATATGATCTAGACCACCAGCTGCTTATTATACAATGATAAATCAATGATATGTGCGCAACCAGTTTTTATTTGAAAGACCAATAAATTTTGGATTCTTTCTGATAGCGCTATGGCCGGTATTTTTTTTCTCAGTACTTAGATGAAAATCTAAAAAAGAAATGCGAGGTTGGTCACTTTTTTATTGATTAATAGTAATTTCTACATTATCTAGAGCAGCTATATGAGTACGACTTGGTATTACAGTAATTATGATTTTATTGATGTATTTTAACCGTATAAAAAAGATTTTTCGGAAATTATTAATTCCGGTATTGCTAATTTTTGTATGAGTGGGGTATTTTTATAAGCCGCTAGTTATCAGACAACATTCTAATATATGACATACAAAATTATTAGTTGAATGACTGTGAATAATAGGAAAAAATCCTGTACGAGGACGATGAGCATGATATGCATGACCAGCATCCCACCAGATATGTTATCAGAATACATCTAATCCTATCTGTGATGAGATTAAACAAATAAACAATAAATATGAAATATCTACTATAGGATTCAATCCGGAAAATCAATATATCCAGATCTGGATAGAGTATGGAATATTTGGCTTTATATGATGGATTATAATGTTTGTCTGGCTACATTTCATATGATACAAAGCATGGATAGACGAAAATAAGAAAAATTTTTCTAAGAGTATAAGAGCCCATAGTTGGATAATAATATGATTTGCGTTAGGGCTTTTGGGATTAGCAATTGAGTGAATAGTATTGCATAGCTTTGTAGATAGAATGATAGTGTACCCTTTTATGGCTATGTTTGGATTGGCTTATGCACTATATTATAAAGAAACGAATGAAAGAGATTTTAAATAAAATGTATTTTATTTAGCCAAAATGAAATGAATTGATTGGAGGATATAAAAATATTATTAGCAGATGATGATAATCTTAGTTGTGATATTGCAAAACTTTATTTAAAAAAGATTTGAATAAAGAGTGAAAATATTGTTATAGTAAATGACTGAAGTGCGGCTATAGATGTATCAAAAAAACAACTTTTTGATTTGATTCTTATGGATATAAGAATGCCATGAAAATCTTGAATAGATGCAACCAAAGAAATAAGAGCTCATTACAATTGAAATTCTCCAAAAATAGTTGCTTATAGCGGTGATGTGTTTGCTGCTAATAATATTGTAAATAGAGAATTATTTGATGCATTTATTATAAAACCTATAAATAAGGAAATATTTCAAAATCCAATTTTTGAAGTTCTTGAATATAATACCTTATAATAATATATGTATATAAAATTAAATCTTCTTTCTATAGGAGATTTTTTTTATAGTAAAATACAGCAGTAGTACGAAAATCGATACTGTAGATATTGTAATGAAAATACTTTGAGATATAGAAATAAAGAACGATTCGGGAAATAAAGTAATGAGCCTACTATCTTCTGCAAATTCTCGATTTCATTGGGGGAAAAAGATTCTATGAAATGATTGGAATATCGAAGTAAAATCAAAGATCGTTGCAAATAATAATATTAAAATTATAGATAGGGAAAATATAGATCAGATAAAAAATCATTTTAAAATCAGATTATATTTTTTCGATAGTATAAAATATACGATAATTGTAATAAAAAAAATTAGAGATATATAAAATATATAATTAACTATTAAAAATACTACTCTAACATCTTGTAGATGACTAGCCTCTAATGGTGTAAAATTAGAATTTAACTGTGTTTTATTTTGAAGGAAGGAATAAACATTTTGTAAATCATAAAGATTTGAATTTGTTACTTGAGTAGGAGTAAATTGTTTGACATAAAAATTTGTATTAAAAGAAAAATATAATAAAATACCAAGTATGTTTATAAAAATAAATGATATTGATAGCAGTCAGATTAATTTTTTCATATCTTGAGAATATAGTTTTAGATGTATTTTTGTAGTTGAATTTGATATATCAAAAACTTGATTTTTAGAACTTTTGTGGATATAATTGTTTGTATTTAAAAAATATAGATAATATGGATAAAATCACACCTAATATAGATTCCAAAACTAACACTTCTGTATGGTGAAACTCTCTCCAAAAATATGAATTAGAAAACATATTGGATATAAAAGTACCACATCTTGTAGTTAAAAAAATGGAAGAAAATATAGAAATAGAGAATACATATGTATTTAAATTTTTGTTATGATATTTTAATAAAGCACATTGAAAAAACTTATCTGCCGACAATCTGTTATATTCTAGGTCAAGTTTTGATGCGTTTATAGAATTTGTGTTGTCTTGTATATTAAAAAGATATCTTATAATCGAAGAACAATGTGAGAATCAATTTTTGTTGGGTGTAAAAACAATACGTAGAAAATATAATCAAAATCTAAGATCTATAGATATTTACTATGATATGATAGTTGAAAAGATTTTTTATCCCCAATGATTAACAAAAAAAGATCCTGAGGTTAGAGAACAAATGTATTTTTTTGATCAAGCATATTCACTTATGAAAATTGCTTTTAAAGATAACAAAAGAGAAAGTGGTGAAAGATATTTCGAACATGTAAAATGAGTTATGGATGTAATAGTATGAGAATTACCAAGTCCCAACCTTGATAAAATATTGATAGCGCTACTACATGATGTACAAGAAGATCTACCAGAGTATGCTGATTCAGTGAGATTGATATATGGTGATTATATAGCAGATTGAGTAAACTCACTAAGTAAAAAACCCCGAGAAAACTATCTTACACAAGATGATTTAGCAATATGTTGAGAATATTTAGAAGAAAAAGAGAGAATATTATCTTGTGCAACGGCAAGAATAATAAAAAAGTACCCAGACAAATCTTTTATGGCAGAGAAAAAGATAAGAAAAAAAGAACTCATACCTTATATGAATGAAAGAGAACTAGAAAGATATAAATCTATTGAAGAGAAATTAAAACCATTTTCTGAAATAGCAAAAGAGAGAAGAAATGATGATTATTTCTGACATCTGGATGATTTAAACGACGACTATTTGGACGTAAAACTTGCTGATAGAATACACAACTTACGCGATATAAAATGATTAACAAGGGAAAAAGCTATTCGTAAAGTTGAAGAAACAGAAAAATATTTTTTGGAAGTTGCAAAAAAAAGAAATCCTAAAGCTTATGATTTGATGATGTATGCCATACAAACAAATAGAGAAAAATTTAATTTTTAGAAGAAGGACCGAAGCTAATAATAGCAACGGCCCCAATAAGAAAAATAATCTGTGATCAGTAACCTACCAATGACATCCAAGTACTGAGAAGTCGTCCCAGAAAGATTAGAGCCACTCCAATTTGAATTGATTAACTAAGCGTAAAACACTGTTCAGTTACCTTAGTAGGGATATATACAATTTTATATCAATTGCAAGAAAAAAACCCGCTATTTTGCGGGTTTTTTTGTTATATAATCTAAATTTAAAAGTTAATACATATCCATTCATCACATTCAACCCATACCTCACATGCCTCACATTCATCATCAAACTGGTCAATGATCATGGTTATCTTTTTGTGGAGCATCGACTATAACAGCATCTGTAGTTAAAAACATTGCTGCAGAACTTACTGCGTTTTCCAATGCTACTCTAAGTACTTTGGCTGGATCTATGATTCATGCTTTGAAAAGATCTTTAAAATCTCACTCTTTTGCATCGAATCAAAAATTAAAATCATTTGATTCTTTTACTTTTTCTACTACTCGATCTCACTTATATCATGCGTTGTTAGCTATCTGAATTACTGGATAAAGTATAGCTTCTTTGATGATATCAACAGCTATTTGTTCATCAGAATTTTCCAATTTAAATTTTTCTAATATTTTTGAAACTTGTAACAATGCTGATCAACCTCATGTGACGATTCATTCTTGTACTGCTGCGCGCGTAGCGTTGAGAGCATCTTCTATTTTGTATTTTTTATTTTTCATTTCCATTTCTGTAGCTGCTCATACTTTGATAACTGCTACTCATCATACAAGCTTTGCCAATCTTTCTTGTAATTTTTCTTTATCATAATCTGACGAGGTATGTCATATCTGAGATTTTATTTGATCTGCTCTTTCTTGAATATCTTTTGAATCACCCTTACCATCTACGATAATTGTATCATCTTTTGTAGATATTATTTTATCTGCCTTACCTAGCATCTGTACGGTTGCTTCTTCAAGTTTAAATCATAATTCTTCAGTAATCAAAGTTGCTCAAGTCACTATGGCAATATCTTTCAACATTTCTTTTTTACGATCTCAGAATCATGGAGCTTTGATAGCTAGTACATTTAACATTCATCTAATCCTATTTAGGACTAGTGAAGCCAATGCTTCTCATTCTATATCTTCAGCTATAATTACAATATCTTTCTTACCACTAGCAGCTACTCATTCAAGTATTTGTAAAATATCCTTTAGTGAAGAAATTTTTTTATCTGTTACTAATACATATGGTTTCTCTATTACAGATTCCATACGTTGTGTATCTGTAACAAAATATGGGGATGCATATCACTGATCAAATTGCATTCAAGTTTTAATTTCTTTTGTAAGACCTATAGATTTTCATTCTTCTACTGTTATAGTTCCCTCATTTCATATTTCTTCCATAACATCTGCTATAAGAGCTCATACTTCTTCGTCTTGAGCCGATATAGTTGCTACTTGTTTAATTTCTTCTTTAGTTTTTAGTGTCTTTGCTTTTTTAGATAATTCTTCAACTAATCTATCAACTGTTTTGTGTAATCATCTACCTAGAGCAAAAGGATTGACTCATGAACGGATATATCTTAGTCATTCTTTAGCCATAGCATAAGCAAGTATAACTGTTGTTGTTGTTCCATCTCCTGCTTCTTTATTAGTTTTTTCTGCAGCCTCTTTGATCATATTTGCTCAGATATTGTAGTACTTATTTTCTAATTCAATTTCTTTTGCAACAGTTACTCAATCATTTGTAACTATAGGTCATCAATAAGATTTTTCCAATATTACATTTCTTCATTTTGGTCACATAGTAACCTTAACTGCATTCGCAACCATTTCAATCCCTTGAAATATATCTTTGCGAGCGTCATCTCAGTAGCGAATCATTTTTGCCATTTTCGTGTAAGTTAAGTTGTAAAATATTTTTTAACTATAATTGTTTTGCTAATATTGCAGATTGTTTGATAACCAAATATTTTATTCAATCTACTTCTAGTTCATCGGGAGAATATTTGGTAAAATAGACTATGTCTCATACTTTTACATCTATAGAGGCTCTAGATCCATTATCCAAAATTTTTCAATTTCACACCGCTACTACTTTTCATTTACTAGGCTTTTCCTTTGAATCCGGCAATATAATTCAGGATTTAGTTTTATTTTCTTCTTCGATTCCTTCTATAAGGATATGGTCTTCCAAAGGAATTAATGTGGATTCTTTTGTCATGGTATAACAAATTAAAAAATTAAAATATTGTTTTAATATCACAAAATGATTTCACGTGCTATATTAAAAATATCATAATAAATTTCAAGTTAAAAAAACTGAAAGGGAAAATCCACATTCAGTTTAAGATTGATTTTAAATTGCAGAGCTATGAATAAATAAGTTCAATTTCTAACTTAGCAATTCGGAGAGATTCTGGTCCGTGAATAGCGTTTGCTGGTATACCTTTAGCGTAAAGTTTGGGATTGCCAAATAATGCACGTATAGTACCAGGTTTTGCTTTTGCAGGATTATCATCTCCAATAAGTTTACGAAAATCTTTTACGGCATTATTTTTTTCAAGTATGGCAACCATACATTCTCCAGAAATCATAAATTCGGTAAAAGATTTAGAATGTGGATGTAAAAAATAAAATTCTTCTGCCTGCTTATGTGTAAATTGGATTTTTTTTGATTTGTGGATAACAAATCCAGCATTAAGTATAATTGTCCAAATTTCAGAGCAATGGTTCATTGCGTCAGGCTTGATGATTGTTAGAATTTTTTCGTTCATATAGATTTTTGTTTGGACAGTGTTGTATTTATTCAGTAAAATAAGTCAATATAATATTTTGTTAATTGTTATTTGTATCATAACGCCAAAGCATAATCATAATATATCATCTAATTTCTGTCATAAATGGATTATCTATTTGTGTCATTATTCATGCTTTTTTTAGAGCATTTAGATGACCTAAATATCGTTTTCATTTAAAATTATCATACTTATCTCCATAAAGTAATCTAGAAAATACTGTTGCATATTCTGCTCTGGTTACAAGATCATTTGGATTAAAGTTTTCTTTTACTATTTTTCAATCTCTCTCCAATCACATAAGGTTTAATTGACAAGCAAATTTTATATAAGTCTTCATTTCTTTGGATTCATTTTTTATATCTACAAAATCACTACAAGCAGATATATTTTGAGGTAATTTTCACATTATTTTGCTGGCATAAATACTCATCATTTTAGCTAATTCTTTTCTAAGAATGTATTTATCTAATCTAGCATCTAACCAAGAACATACTGTTGTAGTTCAAAGATTATAATTATATTGAAATGCACTGTTTAGCTCTTGACTATAAGGAGATCATATCACATTACACTCACCTGTCAAATATTTTTCCTCACTAGAATTTTTAACACATGTTTTGTCATAATAGCTTGGAGAATAATCTATTCATTCAGAATTTACTCAAGGTAAATTATTTTTTAATTTTGAAGAATATAAACAATTGTCTTTTATTAATCTATATCCTCATCATATCGTTGTATTCAAGTTATATTCAATATATGATGTATCTATTCCAGCGAAAAAACTTAGATGATCAGTCATAAATTGACAGTTTTTATTAGCATCCAATGTACAAGTATTATCGGGAGTATTTCATATCCATAAAACACCATTTTGAGATCTATATAAAGACAGTACTTTTCAACTCTGCCCAATAGGGACAATAATATTAATTACAAATATTCATCAACTAGCTATCAAACTCGCTCATGTAGCTCCAGCCTGAATAGAAAAATTGATATCTCCAGAAGATAGACCAGCCTCGCCATTATTTGCAGCTCAAGTTCATAATGCAGATGTTGGTGGTATTACATTACCATTCCAATTACCATCGGTAATTAAAAATTGACTACCAGAAAACAATAAATAATCATCATCTCATGAATATATAATAGTTTGATTGTGTTGTAGATTTACAGTATTTCAAGAACTAGTTAGACCAGTTAATGTAGTTGTTCATTGATATGTAGGGATATAAATCATACGTCATATTCATCCATAATTATCCCAAATATATCAATTAAGTTTTCATGATATATATTCTGAAGAACCAGAGTATATACTTGTATAAATATTAGAAACAAAATTATAATTTACACCAACAATTAGTTCGAAATCTATATTTCAGTAAGTATGGCTGATATTACCATAAACATTTTGAAAATTTCCACTACATCATACAAAAAATCATCATGTAAGAATCAGATTATTATATCACGAATCTAAAAGTTTCAATCAACTTAAAGATTGTTTATCAAGAGGTCGTAGTCTATTTCATCTCTGAGAATTATAATAAATTCATAATACTCTTTGAGTACATGTTTTTGTGGTTCATGAAAGAGAAATTATTTCGCCCGTACTTAATGTTTCTAGTCACTTGAAAAAAAACACTCATCAAAAATTATTTCAGTTGTAATCAAATTTTACGTCTGATTTGTTATTTTGTATTCAAGAAAAATATTCTGAAAATAGTGAATCTTCAAATCGTAGGTCTTCTATACTATTCGCAGATGTATATTGGAAACCAACAATTAATATCAAAGCAATTAGAAATAATATTTTTTTGAACATTGTTTTGCTCTATATAAAATTTTTATAATTAACAACTTCAGTTTGTTACTCATATTAACAATCAATTTTCAAATGTCATACAAACATCTCAAGATGGAGTTGTTATAGTTACTCATGAAGACACTCAAGGATTATTGTTTGCAGAATAATAAGCTTGTCACTTAATTGCTCAATTAACATCCAAAGCATGTAGTGGATTACTTTTCTTTATACCAACATTACCATCATTTAATACTGTCATTGCATTAGAACGATCTTGATCAGAATTTCACATTCATACCTCTAAAAGAGTATTTGATAATCATATATTAAACTTTCATATAACGGTAGAATAATCTCAATTTGCTATAGTTTCAGTTCCCAAAGCAATAGAATAATTTCAGTTAGCTCTCGGATGATTACCAATTGCTGTTGATATTAAGCCTATAGCCTCTGAGTAAAATCAAATAGCAGTTGACTCTGATCAACTTGAATATGTTCAATATCATATAGATACTGAAGCTTGTCAATGTGCTTGAGCTCAAACGCCCATAGCTAAAGAATTTTGTCAATTCGTAATAGCAGTGTTTCATATAGCAATTGAATTTTGTCAGTTTGCTATTGATGAATTTCACATTACTACAGAGTAATCTCAATTAGCAGAATTCATAAATCATCATGGGACTGTAGATCGATCTCATGCTCATGTATTGCTGTCTCATCATCATACCGTACTATAATTTCATCAAGCAAAATTATGTATTCATCATCAGATTGTATTAAAAGATCAATAAGTTTTATTGTATCATCATCATCAGATTGTTCACATTTCTGAATTAATTTCATTATGAAATCATCATCCAATTGCCGCAAATGCAGAATTATATCAATCATTTAAATAGTTTGCTTGTCATCATGCTATTACTCAACCATAACTTTTTCATGTATTTGCATATCATCATCAGATTGTTGTATAATAATCTGTAGTATTATTTTTTTCTCATCATCAGATAAAGGAACCATATCATAATGCTTTATTTTCTTTTCATCATACTATTGCAGCAAAATGACCGCTAGTACTATTTGTAGTTCATCATCAGATGAATGTGTAATCATAATTTGTTGTATTCCTTTTTCATCATACAATAGCAGAATTTAATCATCAAATAAAGTTATATTCTCATCATCAAATAAATGAAAAACTTGATCATTCTGAATTATTATAAGATCATCATCAGATAAAAGTAGCATATGAAGTTCTTACTTTATTATCTTTTCATCATCAAATAAATGAAAGATTTGATTCTTCATTAATGTTTCTTGATCATCAAATAATACTTGAATATCGTCATAGTATATTATTTAGATTTCATCATCAAATAAAACTTCGACTTCAGTTAATGTTATTTAATTCTCAATTTAAAATAGAAGAAGCTCATCATTGTATAGTATTTTTATTTCATCATCAAATAAATGAATAAATAGATAAACTACATTCATCTGGGCAATCATCACGAGACATATTTAAAGCACAGGCAATTTGAGTCATTGCATCTGAACATACTCATTGATTAGATAATCATGTTATAGAATTTCATGATCCTCAGATTATAGATCAATATTTTGATTGTAAAATATTATCTCTACCTCACAAAATAGATCACTCTACTTGTAATTTTGATTTTGGCTCATTGGTTCCTATACCTACATTACCGTTGTTGTAATATATATTATTTCAATTATTTAACCATTGACTAGATGATGTTCATGAGCCTGCTGGTCATTGTGGTCACATCGCTCATGTGACTCATACTACATTAGAAAAAATTAATTCTCAATTAGCATTTACAGAAAGCACTCATTTGCTATTTGCAGTACCCGTAACTACATAAGATGGATTGATAAAAATTTTTCATCCACTATTGATATCCATAATCATAGTTCAGGTTTGACTACCATTAGATGTAAAAAGGGTCCTTTCAATAACCTGCATTGCATTACTTACATTTGTTTTTATTATTGTGTAAGCGTTTGTTGTTAAAACAAACATAAATATTCAAAGAAACAATAAAATCAGATTTTTGATAAGTTTTTTTGAGCTTATAGAACTTAAAAACATGTTAAATAATTTAATTGTTAAAATTATTAGTTTAATTATAAGCTAAAATAAGGCTAAAATAAAATATTCCGAATAAAACCATTAAATACTAATTGACATCTTATAAAATATATTTAGATACTTTCGTATTGAAAATAGTGCATAAATATCTATTTATGTACATTGTAACAGATTTTTTTACTTAGGTAATTTATTGTTTTGGGAAGAAGGAAAAAAAGAAGAAGCTCATCTAGGAAAAATATAACATTAAATAAATTCAAAATATGACTACTTATGCTGATACTTGGTGTACTTTATTTTTTTTCATTTTATCTTGCAAAATGATCGCCAGTATTTGATTTTTTGACACAGTATGCAAAGATAGCTTTTGGAGCAATCTGACTTAATATTTTTTTTGCATTATGTATTTTGGTGGGTATATTGGTATTGATAAAATGATATTTTATAAGACTTTTGATTAAACAATTTTTGGTAGTGATGGTATTGGTTTCTGCAATATTAAATTTTCCAGTACTTGATGGGACTGGCACAACATACCAAGAAGCATGAGGATTTTTATCGCGGCCAGTTCTATGGATATTGGAAAATATGTTTTGATGAAAATTGGTGGCAGTCAAAACTTTTGTAATTATACTTTTTGCTTTGTGTATATGACGGGTATTATATACATTCAATTTTTCGCTACCTAAAATTACACTTCAAAACTATGACAAACCCAAATCTGAAAAAAAATCTTGACGTTGAAACTATAGTGGAAACAATAACGACGATGATGATGACGAAATATCACAACCGCAAGAGATATCTCGTTCATTTATAAAAGAGCTAATAAAAAAGAAAGTAGAAGAAAAAATAGAAAGAAAAAAACCGAGACCGGCAATACATTTCTCTGGCGATAAGCCAACTTTTGGGGTAGAACTTTTGGAATCAAATGCTTGAGAAACAACGACGATAGACGAAACATTTCTTATGGAAAAAGCAAAGGCATTACAAGAAAAGCTTATGGAATTTAATGTAGCTATCACGATAGAATGATTTGATATATGACCGTCTATAGTACAAATAAGAATAAAGCCAGATGAATGAATTAAGATTTCTACAATCGAATGATTATATAATGACATCAAGTTATCTTTGAAATCCAGGTTTTTAAGAATAGTAGCCCCAATACCATGAACAGATTCTATATGAATACAAGTACCCAATCCTAAACCTATGATGGTAAAAATATGAGATGTAATAAATTCACAAGAATTCCAAGAGTCTATGAAAAAATGAAATACCAGTCTAACCCTAGGTAAAGCAATCGATTGATCTATAGAAGTAAAACAACTTGAATCTATGCCACATCTACTTGTAGCATGAGCTACTTGATCTGGTAAATCAGTATGAGTAAATGATTTTATATTGAGTCTGATGTATCAAAATACTCCATCTGAATTAAAATTTCTTATGGTCGATCCCAAACAAGTGGAACTTGAGATGTATTCTGGATTACCATATATGCTAGCACCTATTGTAAGTGATAGTGAGAAGGCATTAAAATTATTAAAACGATCAGTAGATGAGATGGAAAGAAGATATACAATGCTAAAAGATAAAAGGGTAAAAAATATTGAAGAATATAATCACAAAATAATATGAGATAAACTTTATCGTATAGTTATCGTTATAGATGAACTTGCTGATATGATGATGTCAGGTAGCAAAAAGGATGTCGAAACTTGTATTACTCGTATAGCTCAGAAAGCTCGTGCCGTTTGAATACATTTGATAGTTGCTACTCAGAGACCTTCTGTAAATGTTATTACCTGACTTATAAAGGCTAATATACCTACAAGAATTGCGTTTGGAGTAGTATCAGAAATAGATAGTAGAACAATAATCGGAAGAAAATGAGCTGAAGATTTGATAGGTAAATGAGATATGCTTTATATAGATTCCAATACTAGATTCCCTCTTAGAATACAGGCTCCTTATGTAAGCACGGAAGAGATTGAAAAAGTAGTAGAAAGGTTAAAAGAGAAATATATGAAATGATTATCTGAAGAAGATATATACAATCCTGAAATTATACAAGCACTTGAAAGCAAGCTAGAAAAAGGTTGATTATATTCATGATCGGCTGGTGATGATGATGAACTTATAGAACAGGCCATACAAGTCATTGCACAGACAAGAAAAGCATCAGCTACTTTACTTCAAAGAAAACTTGGAGTAGGATTTGCACGTGCTGCTAGAATAATGGATCAAATGGAAGAAAGATGACTAATATGACCTCAAGAATGAGCAAAACCTAGAGATATATTTATGTAGTATTTATAAAAATTAAACTTTATTATTTATATGTAATAATATGGGGCAAAGATGATATATATTAATTATAGTAATCATTTCAACTGGACTAACTCTATTCACAACCAAAGTTTTTTCGTTGGAAGAATTGAGCTTATTCCTTACCGTGATAGGTCTTATATATGGCCTTATAGCTGCTTTCACAATCAACAATGCATGGGAGCGTTATAGTAAAATTAGGGACGCTATTGCCGAAGAAACGAGTTCTTTGCTGTCATTGTATTATTATATGAAACAATTATCAGATAAAAAAAGCGTTCAACAATTTTGTGATGATCTTATTATATATTGTAATGCCGTACCAAATGTGGAATGGGACGATTACTGGAAAGCCGAATCGGTTCATGAAAAATTTAGAAAAATTCAGCAAATTGTTGCTGGGGCAAAACTCAAAACAGCAAAAGAAAATACTATTTTTCAAAGTATAACAAATGAACTTGGAGAGGCTACAGGAGCTAGGACAACACAACTTGTACTTGCTCAAACCAAAATAACAAGGCTACAGTGGATACTAAATATATTTCTATCTGTTATATTGCTTGTGGGCCTTGCATTATTAAAAATGCCTACAGCAAATCTAACACCAATTATTATCGGAGCGATGATTTGTGCAATTATGTTAATTATGTTGGTAATATATGAAATCGATGCTTTAAGGATCAACGATAAAGAAGTTTTTATAGAACCATATTTCCAGTTAGTAAGGATTATTTGAAAAGATATGAAAAAGAGCGATAAAGAGATAAAACAGCTAACAATAATGCCAAATATAAAGTAGATGATAAAAGAGGATCAATAATATATTTAAACTATAAATTAAAAATTATGTTACTACTTATAGCTACATTCCCAAATGATGGAAGAAAGTTAAAGAATTTCATTTTAGGATTAATCAAATCATGAATGGCAAAATGCGTTAATAGGATAAATTATG
This sequence comes from Candidatus Absconditicoccaceae bacterium, assembly GCA_049305865.1. Classification (GTDB taxonomy): domain Bacteria; phylum Patescibacteriota; class Gracilibacteria; order Absconditabacterales; family Absconditicoccaceae; genus UBA6263. The sequence goes on along the minus strand of JBAQPP010000032.1, from coordinate 15,309 downwards.
TAAAATCTTATTATATGTGGGAATGAAAACTCAAAAATGAACAAGAAAAAATATTGTTAATCAAATTACCTGAATGAAATAAGGAAAAAATAATTTGATATTTCAAAAAGAATCATCCACATCAGACTCCTGAAATGTTATGGATGAAGCCTAATGATGTAAACGATGAATATCTCAAACGAATAAATAGTTAGTTTATTTTAGTGTTTTAATTTTTGTTAATGAAAATATTGTTTGTATGTACTGGAAATATTTTTCGTAGTATGAGTGCAGAATATTTAGCTAAAAAATATATCAAAGATAATAAAATAAAAAATATACAAGCCAGTTCTGCCTGAACTATTGCCCATCCAGAGGTAGCTTTTTCTTATACAATTAAACGTCTAGAAAAATATTGATGTGATGTGAGTAAACATAAACAGAGAAAAGCAGTTGATAAAATATTGAAAGATCAGGATTTTATAATATGTATGGCTAAGCACCATCAAGAAGTTATCAAATCATTGTGATATGAGTCAATATTATTCAATTTTGTAGCTTATAGTAAAAAAGAAGATGTACTAGATGAAGCAGAATATGAAGAAAAACATGGGTCGTATGGCGATTTAGAAACTTACGTAAATAGTATTGTTGATTATATTCACGATGCTATGCCTAGTGTGATTGTATGATTGGGATGATTTGAGATTGAAAGGAAATTTTTGATAAAAAAATTACCAGAAAACATAATTGAATACCCTAGCAAAAAAATCATTCAATGATTTTTTAAAGATGAAAATAATAAAACAATTAGGATAAGAAAAGTTGAATTCAAAGAATGAATAGAATATTTTCAAACAATAAAAAAATGACATTGATTGATAAGAAAAGAAAATGAAATAAATTTAATCAAAAAAGATTTTGATAAAATGTGGAAAAAAGTATGAAATCGATATTTGGAAAAAACTCGTTATACAATATCTTACGAAAATAAAGAAATTGAAGTAGATGTTTATGATGGAAAAAATCAATGACTCGTTACTGCAGAAATAGAGTTTAATACTCCACTTGAAAGTGGAAATATTATAATTCCCAAATGGTTTGATAAGGAGATTACCGAAGATAGAAAATTTACAAATGCTAATCTCGCTAAAAAATAATTCGATAACTAAAATCTTGCAAAGATTTTTAATTCGAGAGTTATACTGACAAGTTTAAAGATAAAAATTATGTATAAGAATTTTATTAACGTTTAAAGCAGGAGAACTCTCCTGCTTTAAAAAATTAATACTGTTTCGTAAACATCTGATGTTATGTACGGGTTTGAGATGCCAAACTATTTATGTTGGCCATTATGAGATCATACTCAATAAAAATTACCTCACCATTGTATCGACTCGTCTCAAAAAAGTCTCTAACAACTTTTTTAGCCTCATCAAATTTCCCGGTATTGAGTAATTGTCTTATCTCTTCTTCACAGGCATCTCCTATTTTTTTTCCCATTTTATCAATATATTCATAATATTGAATAGATTGTTTCATAACATCGGCAATATCTAATTCATTGCCATTTTCGTCAACTATTTTTAAATTTCCCATATTTTTTGTTTTTTATTGTTATATAATATATATAAATAAATCTGAATGTCAATGTTAGTTTTAAAATAAAAAATCTGACCAGTGGTGTATGGTCAGACTTTTTTTATTTTAGGAATGTTTAGTTTTGGTGTATTGTATTATACAAATAGATTATTTCAATATTCAAATTTTTAGTGGAGCTAACATTGCTTTTGCTGAACTACTTGCTCAATGTTGTCAATTAAACTTAGCTGTTCATTCTATTCAACATAAACTAGCCAATAAAGTATCTCATCATGGATGTTTTCAAAATGCTGAAGTTAGATTGTAAACTTTAGAGTTTATAGCGGTTCGACAATCTGATTTTGTGTTATGATTTTTAACATCTTGTAATGTATAAGATGGACTTGTTGGTGTTGGTGTTGGCGTAACAACTGGCTTAGGTGTCTTTGGAGTATTATTATTTGATGGAGATTGAATCTGTTTTTTTGTTTCTTTAAATACATTTTCTCATTCTTTTTCCATATTATTTATAATACTATCCATATTACAGGTTTTTATTGCTTTTTTAAACGTTTCTCAAGCCGCCTTTTCTGATCTTTTTAGAGTTACTTCAGATAGTCTTTTACTTGATTTAAAATTTCTTCGTGCATTTTTTACTGCTACTTTGATTTCTTCTTTTGTGGTCAATGATCGAGCGTTTGAAAGAGCAGTTTTCCTTGTATTAAAACCAGATAATAGTGCAGTCTGAAATGTTGTATTAGCTGTAATTATAGAAGTCTCCCTAACTTCTACAGCATCTTTTACACATAAAATTTGTTCAGATGTAATAATTACTCATGATCAAAAATCTCATGATAAATACTTTTTAGATTTGTTTCTTTTATCTGAATCATCATCGTCCTCTTCTTCGTCGTCATCTTCGTCATCGTCTTGTGAATAGATACCATTTAAATAATTTTTTCAATCATCATTTTCTTTATTATCGTTTTTCGCGAAAGTAAATGTGGCTGCTATAATAGCAAATGCTAAGAACGATATTACTAATAGTTTTTTACTTATAGTATAAATCATTTTTTTAGATAAATTAATTAATAAAAGCTTTGTATAATATTTGAGATATATTGATTTTGAAAAACATTGTATGCTGTATAAGACGAATTAATTTTGAAAAAATTTTAATAAATTATAGTTGATAATTTTATTGATATTATTAAAGTTTGCTAGCTTTTATTGTTTAATAAACAGATGAAATGAAAAAAATACTATGAATTGGATTTATACTAGCATCTATTTTTTTGTTGTGATGTTCAGCTCCCAAACAAGACGAGCTTACTATAGAAGATATAGATCAGATAGCTCAATGTTTATGACAAAAATGAGTAAAAATGTATGGAACTGAAACTTGTTCTCATTGCATAGATCAAAAAGAGTTATTTGGAGATAGCTTCAAGTACATAAATTATATAGACTGTGCAACAGATACAAATGCTTGTGCAAAATTAGAATGAACCCCCACACGGGAATTTCCTGGTTGAGAATTGTTACCTGGCAAACAGATGATATCAACGCTAGCAGAAAAGGCTTGATGTAATATAAAGTAATTTATTTCTTATAAAGATAAATGAATAAATATGATAAACTAGAAAAATATATAACTAGTATTGTTTTTTATGTAGTACCTGTTATTGTATTTTCAATACTCATTATGGTATATAAATGAATAGTATGAGGAAATGAATTACAAGAGATATTTGCTTGACGATGAATGAATCTGCTAATATTCTTGTTATTTATCAAACCATTATATGTGATATCAAAAAAATATTTTAAGCCAGAGCTGTGGAATATATCAGATTTTGTTAAATATATTTTAAAATGACGAACACAAAAACCAATATTAATTTTTATAAAAGAGCTTTTAGTAAATATAGTTTATATGATATCTGGATTCTTTTTGAAACATAGAAGACTACTGGGGATACTAACTTTTTGGTGTATATTTTTACATCTTACCCTGTTATTGATAGGTTGGAATAAATTATGAATGGATATATTCTTCAATATTTCTGAAACATTTATATGGATAGGTTATGTATGAATAGCTTCGTTATTTATAGGATTCATCACTTCAAATAATCGGTCTATGAAGTTTTTGTGAAGAAATCGAAAAATAGTTCAACAGATAGCATATATAGCACTTTTTGCTTGATCATTACACAGTACAATCAGAGAATGAGAACGATGAAATTCAGTAATTTTGATAACAATATATATAATATTGAAAGTCTTTGAATGGAAAAATACAGATTTAAAACAATCGGAGACTATTTCAAATAATATCTGAAAAGATTTTAAGAAACGAAAATGCTGACCATGTGGATACATTTATAACGAACAATTATGAGATCCAGAGTGATGAATATCTCCAGGTACAAAGCGAGAAGACATACCAAATGATTGGAAATGCCCTATCTGTGGCGTATGAAAAGAACAATTTACAATGGTTGTAAGGAAAAATAATAATATTGAATATGTAAAGTGAAAAATAATAAATCGTAAAATGCTTACAGATAATGTTTTGGAATTAAGTGTAGAATTTAAAGAAAATTTAAAAATAAAACCTGGTCAATGGATAGAATTCGTATTAAATGATGAAAAATGAGAATTTTTAAGAGCATATTCTGTTGCATATCATGAGAATGAAAATAACGTAACTGACTGTATTTTTACTATCAAATTATTGGATGAATGAAGATGAGGTAAGAAATTAAAAGAATCAAAAATATGAGATGAAGTTAAAGTAAATTGAGCATTTGGCCGCTTTGTTTTAAATGATAATAATAATGAAAAAATATTTATTGCTACATGAACATGACTAGCTCCTATAATGAATATGATAAAAAAATGTAGTCCCCATATACATAAAACACTTATATTTGGAGCCCAACATAAGAGTGATATTTTTTATGAAGAAGATATGAAAAAAATTTCTAATCTGGATTATAAAATATTTTTATCAAGAGAAGAGTTGGATGGATATGAACATGGCAGGATAGATTTGAATAAATTTGAATTGAATGATAATATGGAATTTTATATTTGTGGTGCTCCACCCGTAGTACAATCTATGCTTGGAATAATCAAAGCTAAGTGATTTAGTAAAATTTATTATGAAGAGTTTTTCTAAAAGATTATATAGTATAAATTTTATTACAATATTGAAAAATAAAATATATAACAAAAAAGTCCGCTTAAGCGGACTTTTTTTTATTGTAGATACTAAATTATTTTTTATAGACTTCTAATACCTTTGTAAAGTCGCTTGCTCATGGAGGTAGCGCTCATCGTAATGATGGGCTATATTCTATAAGCACAGAACCTCAATTGAATATTTTATTCCTTCTCTCTATCTTTATTTTATCTTCATTATTTGAATTAACCCAGAATCGATCATTTAATTGAGATCTTCTTTGTAAAACCAAATCTGTAATATTATCTCATATCAAAACTCATTTTACATTTAGTCATCATCGATTACATCGTGGCTTATCTAAATCATTAGCCATATTCAATGTAGTATCTCATATACCAAATCATAGATCTGATATAAATATTCATTGAACAACTTGTGTAGCAACACATCGATTAGATGGATCTTCTTTGAAGCTTATTTTTCATCACTTCACGACAAACATTCAATTAGTTTTGAGTGATCATTCAACAACTAGATTCATTCATTTTATAATCATTGTAAACGGTTTACTGAAGTATGAATTGAGTTGTTTAAGAGTCAGTTTACCAGTTCATTTGATAATATAAATCTGTTTACTTGGGACTTTTCTTATCTCTGTTATTGTTCAATTTGCAATCGAATGCAAATCATTTGTAGCAATTTTTACAGATAGTTTTTCATATTTATTTATAAAGCTTGCGATCTGAGAATCCATCTTTACTCATCAAGCATAATCATCTGCATCAACTTTCATAATAGAAGATAAGTCAGTTTTATTTATCAACTTTTCTCATTTCATATCTCGGAAATCGTCTAGATTAACTGTAGAAGTTTTGGGCGTTACTCAGAATAAACTCTTTTGCATTAAATATGGTTTGGTAACAGCAAAATTGACTTCACATATTCTGTCTATTTCTGTTCATTTCTCTTCATCACTTCCATCACAATAATCATAAGAAACTTTATCAAGAACCAATTTGTATTCTCAATATGTATTATCTACAAGGAATCAATTATTACTATTATTCGCTGTGAAATAATATTTACCAAAAGCATTATCAAGAGAATGGTATATTTCATCTGCTAGATCTTCAAAATAATCAAACATCTGATGTCAATCCCGCTCATCAACATCACAATCTTTTGTAATTCTCAATGTTGGATCGTCGTCTTCTTGTAGATTATTTTTTCAATTGAATACCTTGAAAGTACATCTTAAGCTATCTTTTAAAATATCTCCATTATCAGCATCTGAACAATCATTTTCATCTACTATATTATTTCATTCCAACTCCCATCGAAATGGTAATACTTCTCATTTTTGGACTGATAATGTTGTACTTATTCCGTTACATGCAGGAGCTTCATAATATGATTGTTTCTTGATTGCACAGTTTTCACAGCTGTATCAATCATTTGCATATGATCATGCATCCAATCAATAATCATCTAGATCGTCTTCTATTGGTTCAGAATCATTATTATCGTTATCATTTCATCTGATATCACATTTTTCAATTCATTCGCGCTTACCGTTTCCACAATATCATAACATTCATTCGTCTACTATTATAATTTCTGTACATTGTTCATTAGTGGTATTTTCTACGTAACATCTAACTGTGTAAGTATCAGTATCGTCATATTCACAATAATCAGTTAGTGAACTTCCAAATCAAACAAATTCAGTTGAGTTTCAACAATCCACTCTTATATTTGCTTGTACTCAGTTAGAAGTATTACATGTAAATTTAGCCTTTCATTGTCAATCTTCCATCAAGATTACTCATCAGTAAAGAGATGTAAGTGACTCACATTGATATCAAGCTAGAACATTAAATGGGAAATTAGCTGTTTTATTTTGTAATTCACCAAATACATAATAAGTCAGATTGGCAACATTATTATAACTTCAGGCACAAGAAGGATTTGTAGAAATTGTTCAACTTATAAATAATTTAACAGTTGATCATACAGCCAATGTTCATGATCTAAATCGACTCATACTAGCATTATTGATGAATCAATCTGAAGATGATCGAGAATTATATGTTATACAAGAAGGATTTGGTCGTACATCTGTTATGGTCAAATCATTGATTGGATTTGGTCATTGATTGGTAACCTTAATCGTAAATTGTATATTTTCTCATGGGTTGAAATCAGATTTATTTCATGTCTTTGTAAATATGACAGTATTTGCAGGTATTTCTCAAACAATAAATAATGCTGTTGCAGAAACTAAAGGGTGATTGGAAGCATAAATATCAGTATAATTGGTTCTATTACTTTGTGCATTATTGGTCAACAATATTCATGTGATGATCATATATCATCCAGCTCATGGAGCAAGATTAAAACCATTATAAGTTATAATAGGATTCGCACCTGACATACCGACACTTAAGTTTGCAGTCACTCAATATATAGAACTTGAAACATATGCTAAGGAACTAGGTAATATATCTGTCAACACAACGTTATTTGCTGTTCATGATCATGTATTTTGAAAATTAATTTTAAATCATATTTGATCTCAAGAATAATATGTCTGATTTACAAGCAATGTTTTTTGTATTGTAAGAACTGGGTTGTTTGGAGGTATCACTCAAACATTTAAAGTAGCTGAACATGAATTTGACAGTCAGTTTATATTCATAACAGTCATAGAGAAAGTATATGTTCATACTTGATTTGGAGAAACATATGTTGTTCATGTAGGAGTATTGACTAGGTGTGGCCATGCTCAAACAACTATAGGAGTAACATATATATATGTAGGGATAACAAATGAGCCACTTATAACCCGTGAAACTGATGCTAATCATCAACTCACTATACTAGAAGGATTAACCGTCAAAACACAAGTAGGAGCTGGTAAAGTCGGTGGAGTAACTGTAGCTGATGCTTGATCATCTTCTGTTGAGATATGATTGTTGGGCGTAGAATCTGGATCTGGTTTATCAGATGTTGTTACCTCTATTGTATTTATATAACTTCATGTTGCTTTGACTTGGGCTGTTATAGTTAATGTTTTAGTTGTATTTACATTTATTGTTCATACATTTCGAATTCAATTTGTGGAATTATATGTTCACTGTGAAGCTGTATGTGACACATATGTATATCAACTTGGTAACAAGTCTGTAAGTGTTACACCACCTGCATTTGCTGGTCATGCATTACTAAGTACCATTGTAAATGTAACATTTGTTCATACGTTTGGTGTTGGATTATTTACTACTTTTGTTACTGATAAATCTGCTTGTGTAGGAGCTTCTGGAACAAGCTGACATAGTGCATTACAAGTATATCCGGGAGTCACTCATTCTGTACCATCACATTGTTCAGAAGTAACTGTTGACGGGAATACTCGCTCTACAAATCAATTATTGGTTTGAATTCACTGTTTACCATTAGTATTTGCTCATCATGCTTTGTTTATATTATCCAACACTCAATCTCAACATTTTGCTATATAGAAATTTTGACATTTTTTATCTTCTACAACGCTATAATATGAGTCTGGATCAGCATTTTCTGTATATATAATATTTGTATTAAAATTATATGTTGTCATAGAAAAATAAGAGCCTCATCGTGATTGTACTTGTTTTCTATTTAATATATGTACAACTTGTCATACTAAATTTGCTCTGTTAGGATTAGGATTGGGTTTTACGGCTCGATTGTAAGCATCTTCTTTCCATGCTTGAGTAGTTTGGATTCATCATCATATATTACCAAAATGACTAGTTCATAATCTACCATTGGAATTGTATTTGAAGTCTGTAAATTTTCATCAGATACTATTTCAATTGATTGAATTACCTATTACATTTGAATAATTGTATGTTACCACATTTGAAGGTCAAAAATATTCCCAAGTTGATGATAAATTACTGGGAGTGTGAGTATGATAAAGGTAGAATGATTGTCATTCATACAGAGAATATAAGTATGTGGTATCACACTGAGTAGTATATGCTGTAGTTGTTGTGTTTTGAGTAACAACACTTCCTATACTTACATTTGCAGAAACATTTGCAGAAAAAATGTATAAGAAGGCAGATACAAGTATAATTAAATAATAGAACTTTTTGCTATACATTGAAATCTATTTTAATAATAAAGTTATTTACAATTTAATATGGTCCTTATCATCAACCACCTATTCAAGGTTCCGTACCATCTCATCATCATATTCATGGTTCTGTACCATCTCATGGTTCTATTCATGGATTGGTTTTGTCTTTTGCTTTTCGTTCTCTGTCTTTTCATGATGCATTGATTCTTACATCGTGTTGATAAGCTCATGGTACCATAGGCACTGATAAGTTTCTAGAAGAAACGTCTATTCATCATATATAATTATCTTGTGGTAGTATATCTCAAACATAAGATTCACTAGCTTCATCCAATAATCATGTTCAACGTTTTGACTTTATTTTTATTCAATCTATTTTTATTCAAATAGATTCATTGGCACATTCTCATAATAAGTAGAAGGACATAGCTGAATTTAACGATATTGTTATATTATTTTCTCATCAAATGTCAAGTGATTCTCAAGATAAAAGTTTAATTGCGTCAGTATCTGAAAAGGGAGTTAATCACTTTGGTAATTTATCATTTATAGACTTAGTAATGATAGCAAGACTAGCCTTATCTTTTTCGAAATTTTTGATAAATCGATCTCTAGCAAGTTTTTCATCCTCTTTTTCGAAAGGAATTTTTTCTCATCAAAGGACTTTGGTAGCTCATGGTGCAGTTAGAGAAAATCATCTTCACGTATTTGTTCATTTTCTATAAAATGCCGTATATCCTACCAATCCATTATCTATATTTTGTGAAATGTTTGTCTGAGAAGATAGTTTATCTAAAATACTTTTTCTATAATCCGTAGTGAAATAAGGTAAGACGTCATTTGATGGTCAGGATAATTTTTTATAAGATTCTCATCTACCTTTAGAGATATCATTTAATTTTTTTCAATTTGTCACTAGATTCTCTGTTGCAAATATTCATTTCATTCTATTTATTACTAGAACCTTTGACGATATATTACCACTTTCTAGTATTTCTGTTATTTTGGTATAATTTTTTCATAAAAGTTCTTTTAATATTCACGATGATGCGTTGTATTCTACCTCATCGATATCTAAATCTGCATCTACATCTCTTCATGCGTTGTAAAGAAAATCATTCAATTTATTTATTTTATTATCTTCTAATTTTGAAAGATTATCTAGAACTTTTGGATCGCTAAATAGAGCGTCAATATCAGTAAAGTTAAATACATTTTTGAAATCATAATAATTTGTTCATTCTATAATTTTACTTGGAATGATTTCTTTTGTATATTTTTTATAAGTTATATTGAGCTTATCCTTAGGTTCTGCCAAGCTATAAATGCTAATATTTCATTTATGATCTTTTTTGAATTCTACTGTTCATGTAGTTGGGAACTTAGATAATCAATATTTTCCATTTAATCAATTGATAAATAAATTTCACGATATTTCTCTTATCTGTCACAATATTTCAGTTTTGATATCTTCTATTTTTGTAGGATAATTTGCTTTTTCTGCTTTGAAAGTTGTATTTAATAAAGTCTGAATATCCTCATATGTCCAAGCTTTTTTATCTTTTGATTTTTCTATCTTTATGGGCTGTATATCCTTTATCTCTCATTGATAATCAGATCAAGGGTGTGGCGGTTTAAGGATAAAAGTATTTGGTTTATCGTTTTTATCTACAGTTCATTTTTGTCATATTATAAGAAAGTTTCTGACTCACTGACCATCAGCGCTTGAAAATATTCACAAATCTCAGACGTTTCATATTGTAAGTACAGATCCGTCATCTGAATATTTTATATTATCCAAAACTTTTTGATCAAGTTTGGCACGTATGTCTAAAACATCTCATATTTGTTTTGAACCTCAACTAGGATCTGAATATGTAAATTCAAATTTTCATTCATTGACAGCAACCTCTAGTCATGGTAAGTTATTGTAACGAGCTTTGATGTATTCAGCATAAGCATTTAAATCATTTCATTTTGGTTCAAACTCATCACTATGTCACTGTATTTCTCAATTACGAATAATTTTTTGATCCATATATTTACCAGCTACTGAAGATACATAATTTTTTCTCCAAGTAGATATATCAAAACTAAGAGTTGGGAATGGCACTCTATATGAGATTCAATCACTACCTACGCTCAATCATATACCCACTCATAATCAGATTTTTGTTATAGAAACTTTTCAATGTATTTGATCGTACATATAATCTCTTCGAGAATCTACTATTCATGTCTGTAAGACTTGCATCAAGTTATTGATTGCATTTCTTTTTTTGTCTCATTTAAATTCTTCTGGCATATTATTGATCATTGCGAAGATTCATTTTTTATCAAAATAATCAGCAATATTTTTTATATTTCATTGTAAAAATCATTCGTTGTTTTTAACAAAAGTTTTCATTGGCTCTTTTGCACTGTTCTTTAATTTATTTAATCTAGTTAATAGATAAGCTTCCAATGACGCTGAATCTTTTAAATTTTCTGCTGAAGTTGGTAAATGAAATATTCAATTTGAAAGATCCCTGTATTGACGATTCATTTGCTCTATAGCTTGTTTAGGATTTTGTTTCCAATCTATTTCTACTCATGCCATAGCTCAGACATTATTATTTGTTCATCATACTTCCATACCTGCATTGATATTTCATCATACTCATACGTACTTTGCTGATTTGATGTCGTCTAATCTTCAAGTTACTACTTTATCATAGTTATACTCTCGAGCAGATTCTCATCATGCATTAATTCATACCGATAGGGTTTTTGTAGTGTTGTTATATTTTACTCAAGCTCATGTATTTCGTTCCCGTTGAAATTTTCAATCTTCTGAAAATCATTTTTTTCAAGTACTTAAACTCAATCATATTGTTCAGTTTTTTTGTACACTTAGTCATCATCATATGAGGTCTTTTGCAAATGAGTTTTCTATTTTGTGTTTGTATTTTTCCATATCTCGAGATTTTCCTACAGATATTGACGTAGGATTAACTGATATATGTAAATTATCAAGAACTGACATTAGTCATGTAATGAAAGTATGTTTACCATCTGTAAATCAGTCAGATTTGAATTTTGCTGATTCAGTTGGATTTTTGTTTAGATAAGCTTCCAGTTCTTTTTCAATCATAGAATATCTATTGTAACTTGTATCTATTCTTTCTACTCATACTAAATTATCAAATAAATCTGGGGAAATGGCTGAACTAGATCAATTGATTTCTTCAATAGCTTTTGAAAATAATGGTTGGAAGTTTCAGTTATTTTCCATTCATTCTTTTCATGTATAATTTTTTGCCATTTCAAGAAGTTTTGCTTTTGTCCGCTGATTTGCTGGTACTTTATCGAGAGCTTGTTCAAGAATTTTATTGGAAGATGTCCAAGATATATTTCTTATAATATTTGTAATGACTATATTTTCTCACGTCAAAACTGGTTTAGGAGATATATTTTCTAGATTATATTTTTTAAGATATTCGTTAACTACATCAGGTTCGTATTTGAGTTTAACATCCATAACAGCTATTGCTCTTTGTAATTCATGGTAAAGCTGTGGACCAAATATTGTGCCAGTATCTCAGATCGATTCTTGATCTTTTTTAAATTCTTTATTTTTTGATTTTCGAGCAGTTTTATATTCTCTAAAATCTTCTCTCCATCATGGATATTTTCATCATTTCTCTGTAAGAAATTTTTGTTTTAGTTGTGTATTTCATTCTACTGCTGAAAGTTGTCAGTCGACATTATAATCACACAAAGCTTGTAAAATATTTTCCTCACTCAAAGATTCTATGACTTGATCAAATTTTTCTGCTTTTTCAAATTTATCTTCATAATCTTCTCCGTAAGACTGAGCATCAGATGCAAAATTTTTCAAATCTCTTTCTTCAGCTTGATTGAGTATCATGGCTATTTTTCTTTTCTCATTATCTAGTCATCCAGCGCGTTTATAATATGGAAAACATGTTTTGATATCATCTACTCAGATTGTTCATTTTTTGTTTTGTAATAATTTTGCTGGAGAATTTTTGCTATCCTTGGAGTATATATCCAAAATGATTTTAGCCAACCCATCGTTTGGACTTAAATTTATTTTAAATTTTCTTTTTCATAGATTTCAATTTCATTCTTCTTCTCAAATAATCTTGTCCATAATATCTTTTAATTTTGGATGCTTTTCCAATGCTTGATAACCTAGATCTTGAAATTCATATTCTGTTCTCTTTGATTCCAATAAGCTAAATTCTGTAGCAGTATAATCATAATTTATATTTTCTGGTTGTTCTGTAGGGGTTACTCATGTAATCGAATCTTTTGTAAGATACATTCAGTTGGTATATCTATCTACAAATTTAATTTTATTTTCATCTACAAAATATAAAGTTTCCCGTTCTTTATTGTCAGTTTTGATTAGTTGATCTGGAAGTAGATTTCAATCTTTATCAAATTTTAATAAATCTGTTTTTGTAAAATCATAATCTGTGCCATCTATTGTAGCATTTATCTGTGCGTAATAGTTTCAATTAGCGTCCTTTTGAATTTTTCATCGTTTAAATTCTGGTATATCAAATTGTTTGTTTGTTATTTTTTCTTGTTCTGATTTATCTGTTACTTCTGTAAGAGATAATTTATCTGCTGTTTTGTCTGACGCTTTATCTGCTGTTTTGTCTGACGCTTTATCTGCTGCTTTGTCCGCTGTTTTGTCTGCTGATTTATCTGACGCTTTGTCTGACGCTTTATCTGCTGTTTTGTCTGCTGTTTTGTCTGATGATGCAGAAGACACTGTTTTCTGTGCTAAAAATTGCAGAGCTTTATATGTTTTTTCTCAAAATTTTCAATCACTCAAATATTTTTCTTCTCATGCAGACAAAGGATAATCTGATTCTTGTTTATATTTTGATAGTTCTGATAATATTTTTTGTTGAAATTCAAGTATGTTATCGGATTTTTGTTTTGATGGAGTTTTTTTATATTCTTCGTTTGCTTGTTTTAGTAGATTGATTAATTCATTTCCAAAAGAAGGATTGTGTAATGCTATTTCTTCTACATTTCAAGCTATATGAACATGTGCAGATCAAGCTTCTCATTTAATCTTTTCTGGATTATATATTTTTACATTTTGGATATCTGGTGATTCAAATTTTATATCTGTATTGGACTCTCATGAATTAATATTTCCAGCAATCACATCTTGTTGCAAAGCTCATATTTCTATCTCTGTCTGCAGAGTATTCAACTCAAATTGAAAAGATTGGACCGCCTTGTCTATTTCAGACTTTTCTACTTTATTTCGTTCTTTATCGATATAATCATTAAAATCTTTTTGAAGATCTTCACGTTTTTTTTGATCTTTTAAATCAAGTTTTGCTCATGCTCAATATTTTGCAGATATCGCTTTGTCTTCAGCAATATATGTTTTAAATTTGAGCTCCAATAAAGCATCAAGTTGTTGTGAATCAACTTTTATTGATTTATCGTCAAACTCTTTTTGTGATTTATCTTTGATAAAGTCTGGACCTGCTACCATTTTGATAAATTTTAATATAAAATGTGATATAATGTAATATAGATACAATTTTATCCCAAATACAGATATTGTCAAATTTGTATTGCTGTTGTTTGACTAAGTCAACCATTAATATAGAAATATTATATAGTATGTTTTATACATACTGTGATATAGATATAAAATAAGACAAGTAGTATTTATTTAAAATTAAATCAGATTTTTATTTTCTTTTGACAATAAAAATTTTTTGGGATACTATATTATTGACATCAAAATCTTTAGAAAATTTAAAGCAAAAAAATGACAAGAGCAAAAAATTTTAAAAAAAAATCTTCAAAGAAATATACTAATATTTCAAAAAATAATCTAAATCGATTGGGGAGATTTTTCAAAAACTTAGCCGGTAAAGAACTAGCTATATGAATTACAATATGATTTATATTGATGTCATTTTTGATGTTATTTGCAAATAATATGAAAGTTTGAAAAATAGAGTATGAGTGAACTTCAATACATGCTGCTGCAGGTATAGAGTTGGAAGCTATCCCATGAATATGACAATAAATTAAAAATTAAAATACTAATAGATCACGAAAGTGGTCTTTTTTTTTATGTGGAAAAAATTAAATATTTGTTACAAAAATGCCGCGATAGCTCAGTAGGTAGAGTGCACCCATGGTAAGGGTGAGGTCGCCGGTTCGATCCCGGTTCGTGGCTATTATTTATTTCCTAGTTTGAAATCATGGAAGAAAGTGCTTTTTGAGGTTCATTTAATGGTTTATTTACTATTGTTTTTGTTTGAATTATTATATATTCTATAGTTTCCAATGTTAGGAAAAAAAACAAAATAAGAAAATTAAAATCTTGAGAAATACAATCTAAAGAAATTAAATGAGTAGTAAGTGAGATAAAATATAC
>JBAQPP010000031.1:0-33093 GCA_049305865.1 Candidatus Absconditicoccaceae bacterium | reverse complement strand
GAATTTCTTTTGATATTCATTTGCCTTCTGCAAAAGAGTATACGTACTTTTTTTTCTTTTTAAATAACCACATGTATTTGAATTTAAAATTTAAAATTATGAATTCAGAATTATTTTAAATAATTTTTGTAAAAAAATACCCGAGCAAGCATGATAAATTATTATCGATTTTTTTCAAGTCAGAAAAAAATTTAGACACTTAAAAACTTTAATATAAAAAATCAGACATTGACTTTTGACTGTAAATATTTATATGTTTCGGACCAAAACAAAAAGATATGAAAACTCTTAGCATTTTATTATCATGTTATGCCGGTTGGCATGTATTGTTTATGTTTTTTTTCGGAATGTTTGTAATGATTGTTGTCGGCCTTATTGTTAGGGCAAGAGAACAAAAAATAATACGGGAAAAAAGAGACCTTTTAAAACTAACACACGCTATCCAGCGTTATTATTGGTTGGTCAAAAAAGGTAAATCCGTAGAAGCAAACAAAAAGGTTCTGAAAAAATTTATCTCTGTCTTTTCAAACAGAGTAATTAACTCATCTCCATCAGCAGTAGAATATGCTTTAAACTCTTTCAGAGTGGGCGTGTTTGATGCTATAAGGACCAAAATATCTGGTGTTTATAATCTATATAAATCTCAGTTCCAACAAAGAACTGATTTTAATATGGATGAGCCAATGAAATTGGTTACTCCTATTCCATAAGAAAGCTTGATTAGTTCTGAAGATGCTATAGATCGCATTCAAAAAGCTTTTGAAGAAGCAGATGTTAAATAATCTTATGAAATTTATTTAAAATTCTTGGGTTTTTGCCCAAGGATTTTTTTTATGCTAAATCTTATTGTTCATATAATCATAACCATAATAATTCAAATCAGAATAAATAATTCTCCTATAGAAATTAGAAAAAACGGCTCTATTAGTGCCCCATCTGGAGCTACATCAGATCATATAATATTATATTATATATGATGAAACATCAGATTCATAGAAGAAAGGGGATTATAAAACTTAAATAAGATTTTTACTTATAATATAAATCATAGGTATAATAAATTAAATTATTGTTATTAATATATTTTGTAATATGGATGGAAAACTCTTCGTCAATTTTTTCTTTTTAGTTGTGAAGATATATATTCTTTTTTAATTTCAATAGCATCTGCGTTCATAGGGCATTTGTCTACAGGAATTATTTTTTCTCAAAGATATTTTTTGAACCTTTTTATTTTGAATATTTTTGTATATGTTGGTATTTTGTATTCCAAAAACCCAATTTCTATTTCTTTAACTGTCTGATATTTTTCAAAGAAAATTCTTGGTAGTATTGCTGTCATAAATATTGTGCGAGGAAGAGTGCTTTTGAATCAGTACTCTTTTTTAATATATTTTTTGAATTCTAAATAATTTCCTCTCATATGTGCTTTTGTTTTTTTATTATTATCGGTCTGTTTAAATTGTTGGCTGGATGTCCAATGCCAATCACTTTCTACTTTCTTTGTTATTAGATCATGATGTGGAAGAAATATTTCGTCTTTTTTAATTCATTTGAAAATATCTTTTATTGGTTGGAAAATAAGTAAATCTCGTTGAGCTATTATTATACTATCCCATTCTAATTTTCTTCATCTTTTTTGATATCGATCAAGAAGATATAAATCTCCGTGAATCCATTTTTTAAAGCTATTTTTTTCTGGTGTTGTGTAAAAATTATCTAAATATTTATTTAGCTTTTTCTTAAATTTATTTTCTTGTGATTTTGGTCATCCAAAAAGTCCATATATTTTGGAGTCGGGATTATGTTTTTTTAGTAATTGTAATCTGTTCTCACAGACATCAAGGTCCTTGTAAAACCAAAATAAAATTGCTAATTTAAGCCCCATAGAAATTATACACAGACTAAATATTTTATTAATTTATATTTAACCAATACAGATTTATTTTCTATCTTTATATTCTTGTACGCAATTATTTATAAATTCATTTATTCCAATTTCATACTGCTTTTTACTTCTAAATTCTCTTATAGAAAGAGTTTGTGTTGATTCTTCTTTTTCTCAAACAATTATCATATAAGGTATTTTTTCCATTTCTGCATTACGAATTTTTTTACTGAAAGAATCGTCACTAGAATCTACACTTGCTCTTAGTCATTGTTTTTTCATATTTTCGAGTATTATATTTGCGTAATCTATAAATTTTTCTGCTACAGGAACTAATTTAATTTGTTTAGGGGCTAACCATAGTGGAAATGCTCATGCGAAATGTTCTATCATCACTCACATAAATCTTTCTAATGATCCTGAGATTGCTCTATGTATCACTACTGGTCTCTCTTTTTCTCATTTTTCATTTATAAAACTCAAATCAAATCTTTCTGGTAAATTGAAATCACATTGTATTGTAGAAAGTTGTCGTTCTCTTCACAAACAATCTTTGAACATAAAATCTAACTTTGGTCAATAAAATGCTGCTTCTCATATGATTTTTTTGAATGGTAGATTATTTGCTATAGCGGCTTTTTCTAATCATCATTCTGCTTTTTCCCATACTTCATCTGATCATAGATATTTTGATTTATCTTCTCATCTAACAGACAAACTTACTCGATAATTATCCATCATTCACATAGTACCAAAAAATGATTTTATGATACTTACTATGGTCGAAACTTCTTCTTCTATTTGAGTAGCGCGACAAAATAGATGCCCATCGTCTTGAGTAATTGCTCTTACACGGAGCAAACCTCATAATTCTCCTGTTTTTTCATCTCTATATACTGTTGCTGGTTCAAAATATCTTACTGGCATATCGCGATATGAAAATTGATTATCAGCGAATATTTGCATATGATGAGGACAATTCATTGGTTTTATAAAAAATTCTTCATCTCTTCATTTTACTTTAAATAAATTGTCTCAATACTTATTGATGTGTCATGATTTTATGTATAAGTCATGTTTACATAAATGTGGTGTCCATACTCTTTGATATCATTTATCTTTATGAAGTTCTCGTAAATAATCTTCTATTTCTTTTCTGATAATCATTCAGTTTGGTTGAAGCATCGGCAATCATGCACCTACCAATGGAGAAATTGTAAATAGTTTTAGTTTTTGTCATAGTATTCTATGGTCACGCTTTCTTGCTTCTTCCATAAATGCTTCGTATTCTTTGAGTTTTTCTTTGTTTTCAAATGCTAGTCCATAAATCCTTGTCATCATAGGATTTTTTTCATTTCATCTTCGATAAGCTCATGCAACTTTATCTGCTTTGAATGAATCAGAATTAATTTCTTTTGTATTTTCTACGTGAGGTCATTCACACATATCTATGAATGTTGCGAAATCTTTTTCTACGATTGCTTTTATACTTACAAGATATTCATTAATTTTATTATACTTTTCTAAGTATCAAGGTTTACTATCTTTTAGTAATCTATCTTTTGCTTCTTGTGGTAGCGTGTTTATATAAAAAGAAAATACTGTTTCTCCCTGGGATTTAAATTCATCCAAAAGTTCTATTTTAAATTCTTCTCACATAATTTTGATGATTTCCTTTGCTTGG
Organism: Candidatus Absconditicoccaceae bacterium; assembly: GCA_049305865.1. Lineage (GTDB taxonomy): Bacteria > Patescibacteriota > Gracilibacteria > Absconditabacterales > Absconditicoccaceae > UBA6263. The sequence continues at coordinate 29,521 of JBAQPP010000031.1, read as the reverse complement.
TCGTAAGCCGTTTCTATTCTATGAAATGGTTGATTTTCTTTGATGATTTTTTGCATCATTTTTGTCAGATCTTTGAGATTATCTTCTTTGAATTCTACTCCATCTGAAAAAATAAAATCATAATAAAATCATGTGTCTATTGCAGGTCAGATTCAGAGTCTTGCTAATGGATCGACTGATCTTTGTATAGCTTGTGCGAGTATATGTGCCAAACTATGACGAGGTTTTAAGAGTTCGTTTTCTGGGTTCATTCTTTTGGTTATATTCTAAATAAAAAAAATCTCCTTCCATATTTTGTTGGCAGGAGTTGTTAATAGCTTTTTTCTCTAACACTAAACTCCTACCAGACTTTGGTTGTTATCGTAGTAGTGTTTGTTAGAGTAGTTTTTTTCATTTGTTTTTCCAATGATTATTAAACTAACTAAACTATAACATATTCTGATCTCAAAATCAAGTAAAAATCTAGTTTAATAAAATGTTGATATTGACTTCTTTGATTGAATATATATTTTTGTAAAAAATAAAAATCAATATTAACCAATAAAAATAAAATCTTATGTCAAAATCTAAATTTAGACTTTCAGCTGTTTCTCCTATTGATGGAAGATATGGAGAACAGACAGATGTGCTTTCTTCTTATGGTTCTGAATTTGCTCTTATCAAAAGAAGACTTATAGTAGAAGTGAAATACTTCGAAGCTATTGTTCCTATTCTTCCTCAACTTTCTCCTTTAAGGGAAAGTTTAAAGTTTTCCAATTTTTTGAGAAGGTTGATTAAAAATTTCACTTTAGCTGAAGCTGAAAAGATTAAGTTAATTGAAAAAACAACTCGACACGATGTAAAGGCAGTAGAATACTATCTCAAAGAAAAATTTGAGAAGGCAGGGTTTGGTAAATACAAAGAATTTGTCCATATAGGACTTACATCTCAGGATATTGATTCTGTTTCGAGAACTGTGCTTTTCCGCGATGCTATTAACGATGTTTTTGTACCGCTTTTGGATGGAGTATTGAGTGATCTCATGAAATTGGGTGAAGAATGGAATAGCGTAGTAATGTTGGCTCGTACACACGGACAAGCTGCGATACCTACAAGAATAGGGAAAGAGATAAATGTATTTATCCAGAGGATCGAAGGAGAAAAAGTTATCCTTAAAAAGCTGAGACTTTCTGCAAAATTTGGAGGTGCTGTCGGTAATATGAATGCATTATATGCTGCATTTCCTACAGTTGATTGGCATGACTTTGCGAGTAAATTTGTTGAGTCATTTGGTTTGACTCGCGATTTCCCCACAACCCAGGTTGAACATTATGATAGCTTAGCATCATGGTTGGATTCATTAAAGAGGATTTGTACTATTATTACAGACTGTAGTCTAGATGCTTGGCTTTATATTGCTTTCGAATATTTTAAACAGAAAGTCAAAGCCGGAGAAGTGGGATCATCTACAATGCCACAAAAGGTAAATCCAATTGATTTTGAAAATGCGGAGGGAAATCTGGAATATGCTACGACTATTCTTGAATTTCTTGCAAGAAAACTTCCAAGATCCAGAATGCAGAGGGACCTTAGTGGTTCAACTGTAATAAGGAATTTATGGGTACCAATAGCTCATATTGTAATTGCATTAAACTCCTTTAAAAGGGGAATCAATAAAATTTTTGTCAACGATTTAGTTGTCAATCAAGATCTTGATTCGAATTGGGCTGTACTTGCAGAACCAATTCAAATAATCCTTCGAAGAGAGTTTTACCCTGAACCTTATGAGGCGTTGAAAGTGCTTACTAGAACTGAAAAAACTAAGAAGTTAACCAAGTCTGATCTTCATAAGTTTATTCGTTCGTTGAAAGTAACTAAACCCGTTAAAGAAGAATTATTGGCGATTACCCCATTTAATTATGTGGGTAAATAATACTTATTCAATTATAATAAAATCTCTCTTGGTTTTTCCCGGAGAGATTTTTTTAAATAAAAAGACTTGAAATAAAAATCTGTATAAATATCTTGATGGAGGTTTTTCAAAATATTCCCCTAATATCTAGGAGGGATTTTTTTTAAAGGAAAAAAATTTTTATATATTAAATAAAAAGTTTTACTATGGATACTCATGACAGTTTACAAGCTTATCAACAGACAAAAGATTTTGAACAATTTTTGCTTATTCAGTCGATAATAGAAAATGAATTTCCTAATGGAATAAAAATTGGTTTATTGGAAAATCTTAAAAATACTTATAAAACATGAGCTAATTTTACAAAATCTTGAGAATTGATGAATGTTTTGTTACAAGGAAGAGAAATGTTGAAAAATTGATAGAAAAAAAAGCGTATAAAAATCAGTCTTTGATTATGTTTTTGGGTAAGTTTATCTTAGTATTGGTTTTTATTGTATTTTTTTGACATATAATGTTGAAAACCCGCTAACTAATGTATATCGGAGCAAAAGAATTTTAATGAAATTTCCATTGCAATTGTTATATAATACAATATATAGTGGTCAACCTTGGAGTATAGACACAATATATTGTATATTTTCTTTGAGATGTAAATACAAAATAATTATATTTTTTAAATTATAAATGATAAATTGAGGAGATGGCTATTTATAAAGTTAGAAAAAGAAATGGAGCTATTGTAGATTTTGATAAAGCAAAAATTGAAAAAGCAATTAAGCTCGCTTTTGAATCTACTGGTGTTACTGTTTTTGAGGAGCTCAAATCTGTTACTGCAAAAGTTATAAAAGTAGTAGATAAAAAAATATGAAAGGAAATCCCCAATGTAGAAACTATACAAGATATTGTAGAGGAGGTTTTGATGGAAGAATGATTTGTTGATGTTGCAAAAAATTATATACTTTATCGTCAGAAAAGAGCTGAATCTAGAGCAACTAAAAATGTTGTTGTGGAAGTATGAAATACAATGGACGAATATTTACAGCAAAGTGACTGGAGAGTAAATGCAAATGCAAATCAATGATATTCACTTGGGTGATTGATATTAAATGTTTCTTGAAAAGTAATTGCAAATTATTGGCTTAGTCATGTTTATCCTACAGAAATATGAAGTGCTCATAGAAATGGTGACATACATATACATGATCTTGATATGTTTTCTTGATATTGTGCGTGATGGAGTCTTAGACAACTTCTTGAAGAATGATTTAATGGTTTGACTAATAGAGTACAATCTGCACCTCCCAAAAATCTACAATCAACAGTAAATCAGATGATTAATTTTTTCTGAACATTACAAAATGAATGGGCTGGAGCACAGGCATTTTCTTCTTTTGATACTTATCTAGCGCCATTTGTACATAAATATAAAGTAGAATTAGAAAAAGATATGAATGAAATGTGAGCAAAGTTTGCAAGTGAAAAAGAAAAAAAAGAATATATAGATAAAAAAACGCATAAATATGTCACTCAACAAATGCAAAATTTTATATTCTGATTAAATGTGCCTTCTAGACGAGGAACACAAACTCCATTTACAAATATTACTCTTGATTGGAAATGTCCTGAAGATTTGAAAGATAAAGCACTTATGCTTGGTGGAATAGAAAATGGATATTATTGTAAAAAATTCTGAGAACTAGAAGAAGAAATGAAACTTATAAATAGAGTTTTGATAGAAGTTTATACTGCTTGAGACTGGACTGGAGCTGTATTCACATTCCCCATTCCAACTTATAATATTACAGAAGATTTTCCACGAGAAGATTCTGATGTAAACTTGTTGTTTGAGATGACTGCAAAATATGGAATACCTTATTTTCAAAATTTTGTATGATCTCAGTTCAAAGTACAAAAAGATAAAGATGGTAAAATATCTAAAGTAGAAAATCCTGATGCTTATAAACCGTGAGCAGTTAGATCTATGTGTTGTAGATTACAATTGGATTTATCTCAACTTGAAAAAAGATGAAATGGTCTTTTTGGGTCTGCTGAAATGACATGATCTATATGAGTAGTTACAATCAATCTTGCAAGAATGGGTTACAATTTTAAATGAGACAAAGAATGATTCCAAAATCAGCTTTTATATCTTATGAATCTTGCAAAATCATCGCTTGAACTCAAGAGAAAGGAAATAACAAAACGATTGGATGCTTGATTATACCCTTATACAAAGAGATATTTACATTCATTTAGAAATCATTTTTCTACTATAGGAATAAACTGAATGAACGAAGCTATACAAAATTTTACAAACTGAAAAGAAGATATCTCTACTGATTGATGAAAAGAATTTGCTATAGAAATAATGGATTTTATGAGAGAAAAATTGAAAGAATATCAAGAGGAAACAGGTAATCTTTATAATCTAGAGGCAACTCCAGCTGAAGGGACGACTTATAGATTTGCAAAAGAAGATAAAAAACAAATTCCAAATATTATACAAGCAGGAACAGATGACGCTCCGTATTATACCAATTCTACACAGCTTCCTGTGTGATATACAGATGATCCATTTGAGGCACTTGAAATGCAAAATGAAATACAATGTAAATATACTTGATGAACGGTTTTACATCTTTATATGTGAGAAAGAATTTCAGATGCAAAATCATGTAAGATGCTTGTAAAAAAAGTTATAGAAAACTATCAACTTCCTTATATTACTATATCACCAGTGTTTTCTATATGTCCTAAACATGGTTATATAGTATGAGAGCATGATTATTGCCCAAAGTGTGATAAGGAAATGTGATATGCTTGAGAAGAATTTAATATGGAAATAAGGTCAAAACATACTTCTGACGCCGAAAAATTAAGAGTACTCAAAGATAGAAGAGTAGACTAGTAAAAAAACTCTTCAAAAAAATTTTATATTTATAAATCAAAATCAAAATGCAAACATTTCACAACAAAGAATGAAAAGAGATTGAAAGGACTCCATGCCAAGTTTATACTAGAGTAATGTGATATTTGAGACCAGTGAGTCACTACAATATTTGAAAAAAATCAGAATTCTATTCTAGAAAATATTTCAACGAACAAAAATCTTCTAATTCTGAATTTGTAAGAAAGTTTGCTATGGCTTGATGTGCTTGCGCTTTCTAATCTTTTGAATTATATATTTAATTTTATTATTAAGACTTTTTTGTTGTTGGATTGTAAAATATAGAATTATAAATTAAAATAAAATATTGCAAAGTTTATTAGTAGATATAAAATAAAATTCTACTTTGGAAAAACTTTGCTTTTTATTTACTTGCTTGTTTATAATGATTTATGATGATGTAATTTATGGTAGAGTAGAAATAGATGAACCAATTGTATTGGAAATAATGAATAGTCCAGAGATGAGAAGATTAAAATGAGTTGATCAAGCTTGATATTTTGAGCCATATTTTCCATGATCATCACATTTTCGTTTTGAACATTCAGTATGAGTCTATTTATTATTAAAAAAATTTTGAGCTGCTCTTGAAGAGCAAATTGCATGACTTATACATGATATTTCTCATTGAGTATTTTCACATTGTCTTGACTATATTTTCGATGAATGAAATCAAAAAGAACAAAATCATCAGGATAATATATTTGAAGATTTTTTAAGAAATACTACTATACCAAATATTTTAGAAAAGTATTGATTAAATTTAAACTATATATTGGATGACTCTAGACATCCATTAAAGGAAAATAATTTACCCGATATATGTGCAGACAGAATAGATTATTCTCTCAGAGATGCTTTTCATTATGATAATATATCCATTGAAAAAATAAATAATATATTAAATCATTTGAAAGTGATTGATAATATTTGGATGTTTGATAATCTTGAAATAGCAAAAGAGTATTCTAATTTGTTTTTGAGAATGAATGAAATTTATCGATCTGGTATGGAATCCGCTATTATGTTCCAAACTGTTTGAGATCTTTTTAAATATGCTTGGAAAGTTTGATATGTCCAAAGGGATGATTTTTATACCACAGATCAAAAGATTTTAGAAAAGATGAAACAATATTTAGATAAAGATGAAAAACTATCTTTTTATCGACAACGTATGAATAATATTATAAAATGTAAAAATAATCCAGATGATTTCGATGCTCATATTTTTTTAAAAAGTAGGTTTGTAGATCCATTTTGGGATAATAATTGAAAACTATTAAGACTGTCTGATGTTGATAATCAGTGGAAAGAGAATATAAAAAATAAATATAAAGCTAAAGAATATTTTTTAAAATTTGAAAGATAAATTTAGTCATATAATATAAATTAAAGATGATAAATGGAAAGACTAGAGCTTTGTCTCTAAAACAACCATTTGCAACGTTGATAGTTAATGGTAAAAAGAAAATCGAACTGAGGACATGGAATACTCATTATAGGTCATGGTTTCGAGTACATGCAAGTAAAGTGCCTTATACAAAAAAAGAATATTTATGAATCAAGTCTGAGCAAGAACCCAATGGATATATTATATGATTGGCTCAGATCCTTGATGTAAAGAAATATAAAAATAAAGATGAATTTTATGATGATAAAAATCTACATTGTGCATCAAATCCTGAGTGGTATCACGAACCTTTGTATGGATATATTATATGAAAGGCTATGAAGATTAAGCCAATTAAATGTAAATGAAGTTTAAATTTTTTTAAACCAGAAATAGATTTAGATATTGATAAATATTTATAAGATGGAAATCCAACTAAATAATCTACTTGATAAATTTGATGATCTTCAAAAGAAGTTTTGAGATAAAAACTTGAATTCTATTTATGGTGCATGATGTACCAAAAAACCGGATATATTTTTTATCTTTATGAATCCTACTGGGAAAAATATTGCTTCAGATAAAAATCGATCTTGATTACAAGCTCCACGACTATGAACAAAAAATATTCGAAAATTATTTAGTAAAATAGGAATTATCTCAGAAGATATTTTTGATAAAATCTATTCGATGAAAGCTATTGATCGAAAATCAGATTTTTGTTTGGATCTATATACATGACTGGCTAAAGATAAAATTTATATTACAAATCTTGCTAAATGTACTCAGATGGATGCTAGGCATTTACATGATAGTGTATTTAAAGAATATTTGGAATTGATACATCGCGAAATAGATATAATAAATCCCAGAAAAATAATTTGTTTTGGTAATCAAGTAAGCTCGATTTTGCTAGGAAAAAATATAAAAGTATCTGAGTATCAAAAAGATGAATATGAAGAACTTAAAATAAAAAATAAAACATATAAGATTTATCCTAGTTTTTATCCTGTGTGACAGGGTATGAGGAATATGGATAAGGCAGTAATTAGAATAAAAAATATTATCAATATTTAACTATTAAATTTTGTAGAAATGGAATCTGTTGTCATGACAGTTGGTAAAACACATTCTGGTAAAACAACTTTTGGGAAAGAGCTTGCTATAAATCTCAAAAAAACTTGTGTCTTAGATTCGGATGTTTTAGCAGAATTTTTGAAAACAACATATCCATCTTTGTATAATGTGGACTATAATAGAGATTCAAACGAATTGACTCAATGATATTATTTGAAACTTTCCTTAATGATTGATATATTTAAAAGAGCATTGAAAACGGATGTTACTATTATTTCTACAGCAGCTAATTCTAATAAGGGAATAAGAAGAAGAGCTCGTATCTTGACTCATAGAGCCTGAAGAAAACTTATTATGGTTTATTTTAATCGACCGGAAAAAGTATTGCTAAATAGAATCGCTAGTAGTAGTCGTTCTAAGCTTTGCCTTACTCACTCGAAAGATTTTAAAGATTTGTTGCTTAATAGACAAAGTAAGGTTTTTGAAATACCAGATAGTAAAGAAGCAGATGTATTTTTTGAAATCAATGATGATAAATCTTGGAAAGATGTTCAATTAAAAATATTAAAATTAACACAAGAATAATTCTGATTTTTATTTATTATATATTGAGTTGAAGTTAGCAGGTATACAGCAGTCAACAATGATAGATTACCCAGGTAAAATTGCCTGTGTAGTATTTACTCAATGATGTAATTTTCGTTGTCATTTTTGTCATAATCCTGAATGTGTGTTGCCAGAAAAAATGATGTTATTCCAAAATGACTTGATACCAGAGGCTGTGTTTTTAAATTTTTTACAATCTAGAAAGTGACTTTTGGATGGTGTGAGTATATGTGGGTGAGAGCCGACACTACAAAATGATTTATATGAATTTGCAAAAAAAATTAAGGAAATGTGATTCCTTGTAAAACTAGATACAAATGGTAGAGATTATAAAATCGTTAAAAGAATGATACAAGATGGGATACTAGATTATGTAGCCGTGGATATCAAACATAGTATGCCGCTTTATGAACAGGCAGTATGATTATCACAGCCAGCAGAATTTTTTATAAGTTATCAAAAATTGTTACAAATATTGCTTGAGGGAAATATAGATTATGAATATAGAACTACAGTTGCAAAGTGATTACATACAATAGATGATATAGAGTCTATGGCTCATTATATTAGATGATCAAAAAATTATTATTTGCAAAATTATATAGGTTGAAATACATTAGATCCTAATTTTGGTTGAAAACCCTTTAGTGATGATGAATTATTTGAATTTCAACAGGTGGCATCTAGATATGTATATAACTGTGAGATAAGAAAGGGGTAACCCGTTATTTAAACTTTTGTATGCAATCTGTATAGCCTTTTTCAAAGGCTTTTTTCATTTTTGAAGATTTTGTATCTAATATTTTTAGTCAGGTATCGTTGTAGAAAAGATAATTTACTTTGTCTGATTTTAACATTGCTCTATTCCTGAGTAATATATCTAGAGATATTGAAAGTGTGTCAAATATTGTTTTTATTTCTTGATTCTCTGTGAATTTATTTAAATTTATTCAGATTATTTTGTTTTTAGGATACTGTTTGCGAGCTATATCAACAGGGAAATTGTTCGTAGCTCATCAGTCTATTAGGTTGTAATTTTTGAATTTTACATATGGAAATATTCATGGTATCGCCATACTACCAAGTAGTGGATTTATCATATCTCATTTGTTAAATAGGACAAATTTTCATGTATTTATATTCGTAGCTCCCACATATAATATTTTATCTAATTTCTCAAATCTATTTGGTAAGTCTTTTTCAAAATTATCTTTTAATGAGCTATTTTTTAATAAACTAACTTTGGGATAAAAATTAATTTTTGTTAGTCAAAATATATTAAAATCTATAAATTTATTGAATATCTCTTGTGCTGAATATCCACTACATCGATAAGATAATATAATAGCTCATATGCTTACTCAATATACTACTTTAATTTTTTCTTTAAATCAAAGTTCTTCTAATCATTTTAAAATCCCTAGTGCGTAAAATCACTTGGTTCATCATCAAGATATAACTAATGTATAATTTTTACCTTTTTGGAAAACTCTTCTGAAAAATTTTAGCATGTGTTGTTGTATTTTTAAATTGTTCGTTGTCAGTGTGATATTCAAATGAGATATCGATTGTTTCAAGTTTTACTGAAGATTAAAGTTAGGCTTTTTCGGTCTATTCATTCATATTGTGAATCAAATCATGAAAAATAATATTCTATTGTTTGTGAACCGGGATAAAAAGTTTCTATGTTATTAATAATATTTCATCTTTGTACAACTTTATTTAGAATTTTTTCTGGAGCAGTTGAAAAGTCTACATCATAAATAAATTTATCGAAATAATCTTTAAAATTTAAATTTATCGGCTCTCACGATCAATCATAAACTCATCGATTGATAATCTGTGTGTTTGAGAATAAATTTTTGAAACTATCTTTAAAAATCTTTTTATGTCATGTATTTATATTATTATATGGCGAAAAAATCACTCAATCTATTCATACTATTTGAGACAAACTCTCCATATTTTTTTCTTTTAAACTTTTGATTGCTTGTTTTTCTACTGTATTGAAGTCGGATAAATTTATTTGATTGTTTGTTCATGTTTGTATCTGTGTATTTGTGTTATTGTTAGATTGTTTTGTAGAACATCAATTTAAAAGCAACAATAAAAGCAATAAAAATCAGATTCTTCTCATTTTTGATATTATGAATTAAATATATATTTATACTAAGATTTTTTTTGAAAAATACTATAAGAAATTAATTTATTCTGAATCTGATTTATATAAATTATTTATCCAAAGGTTATTTGCTCCATTGATCATGTCTGTAGCCGCACGCATTTGTTTGATGATTCAGCTTTCGTTGGTGCGTTGCATCATAATCATAACGTATCATCTTAACTCTTTCATTGCAGGATCATTTATATATTTCATAATTTGATATTGTTTTAATCATTTGAGATGATCGATATATCGATTGTCTATATTTCAGTTATACTTACTTCAAAATATTAATCTTGACATGATTGTTCCAAATTGAGCTCTATCTACGTAGTAGTTTGGATCAAAATTATCTTTGACTGTGATTCAATCTGTGTGTAATCACATCAGTCATAATCTACATGATAATTTCATGTAAAATTGTAACTCTTTAGATTCTTTACTAATATCTGTATAATCATCACATTCTGTTTTGGAGAAATCAGGGTATAATCAAATAACTTTAATAGAAAATTCTGATATCATCTTTGCAAGTTCTTTTCTACGTATATATCAATCTAAACGAGCATTTTCTATAGGACACATAGTAGTGATTCATAATCAATAAGCGTATTGGAATGCATCTACTTGTTCGTATGTATATTTTGTTTCTCATACTCAACAATAATTTACTATTTCATGACTTTGTGAAGATCAACAATCTCTGTCATAATAACTGTCAGAATAATCTCAATCAGGACAATCGTCTTTTGTGTTTGGTGTACTTCATCCTCATCATCATTCTTCTTCCGGTTGTTCTCGAATAGGTCTATCATTTCATAAAGCAAAATATGTGAAATGCGTTGTTTTGAATGTTGCTATATCATTAACTATATTTGCTGTTCACATTGCATTTCGATTGATTAGATCATTTGAATATCGTACTTTTGTAATTCAACTTGTTGTCAAATTAGGATCTTTTATTCTTATTTCAATCTCTTTTACATTTCAAGACATATCATAAAATTTTGCTGTTGATCATGAGCATATAAATCAGATTTTAAATGTTGTATAGATATTCTGATCTGGCAATCATGATTCAGCATAAATTTTTCAAGTCAATATTGGATGTTGTAAAATAGTTGGTAAACATTCAGATCATGTTTGAATTATTACTGTATTGATAGGTAAGTATGCTTCTATAACCTCAGGAGATAATATGTTTCATGTAGATTGCATTACTATTCATGAATCAAAAGAATTGTCTATTGTAAGATCCAAATCTTCTGATCAAACTAATGTTCAAGTCTCCAATTCCTGTCATGTAAATAATATTGCTCAAGTCGTATTATATCAAAATAAACTTATAATTGATAGATATATTGTATTTCAAGAAAGGATAGCTTTTATTCAATTTCTTCAAGATAAGATAAGATGATTCCAATCATAGTATGAAGATAATACAGTTGCTTGTCACGAATTGATATCTTCTCAACTATATATTTTTAATCATACATTCTGTGAATTACAGTCTATGTATCATGATCAATCTGTTCATGTATAAAATATTGGAGAATTTCGTCATGATATGTAGATAGTATATTGACTATATGGTATCTGTTGGCTGTGTGTGATTATAGTGACATCACAACATTGTAATTCATTACATGATGGTCTAGTAGAGAAACTATAATCTGATATTGTATCTATGTTGTTTTCCATATCTTCAGCATATATACTGACTCTTATGTTTCATGAAGCAGGAAAATCAGGATGAACTATATTTATATTATAATTCGGTTCGTTTGCAGTAGATGCTAATCATGACAGATTCAGACTACCTCAGCTGAAAATATATGGTCAATAATTTGTTCAATTTATTCATGATAAAGTGACTACTATTGATCAACTATCTACTCAAGCTCGATTATCTTGTATTCAGAGATTTATGGGTGCAGATAAATTTACGAATATAGCTCCATTGATTGGATTTGGGGATCATAGTAATCGAGGTCATACTGGATTATTAAATGTTATTATATTTTGACTTGCTGCGTTTCATTTACGATCTGAGATATTTGTTGTTATTGTGATAGTTTTTTCTATTCAATAATCAAAAATCTGTGATTGATCTATTGCAATACTATAATTTCTACTGTTATCTTGTCGTGTTTTGTTATTTCATGTTGCTATGATTCATAAACTTCCTGTGATAAATGTTTTTGTTTGTGAATTTCAGCTTATAACCATATTAAATGAATTTAAATTTATTCAGTATTGATTTGGTATAATTCATCAGGGGTTTCAAGTCCAAATTCATCATGTCCATATATAAGGCACATTTGATAGTCAATTTACTCAGGCAGCTTCGTTTAAAGATACAGATATTCAACTTAATTTATTTTGTTTATCTCATCAATTTGTGGGGATTGAAATAGATATACTAGGATTATTGGTATCTGCAATACACGGTTCTTGTAAGATATTATATGTTCAAGTAAGGCGCGATATCTGTTCTATTGGATTGATTAATTCAATTCATCAAGTACGACTTAAAGTAGTTTCAATGGTTGATGATCAAGAAATATATTCCATTCCAAATGATCAATAAAAAGTTGAAACATTGTATAATGGTACGAATTTTATAGTTCAATAAAGTCAATTTGTTCAATTATAATCTGTTGTTACATTTGTACGGTCTACTTGGAGTATAGTAGTTCATCAACTTGACCAGGAAGGAGATCATGCTGCCGATCGATCTATAAAAGTACTTGTACTTGCATTGAATAAATTGGTCCTCAATGTATTTGGATTGGAAGATGTAGAATAATTGAAAGCTATGGGACTTAAAATAAGATGGAAACGTCATCATCTTATAGATTTTCATTGACTATTTATCCTAACATATAAATCTTCACTACATCATTGTTGATAAGGATATGTCGTTGTTCATGAGTCGTAATAATAATATTGTCAACTTATTTTTTGTATCAACCCCAAAGTTATAACCAAAGTGGTTATTATCAAAATCTTTTTTAATCCATTTCTTATTTTTTCTTTGATCTTCATTTGGAGATTTTGAAATATGTAGCTAAAACAAATACAACAATAAATATTGATATTATGTAAGTTTTATTGTCTTCTCGGGATTTTTGTAGTTCTGCAGCTTTGTGTTCTCTATTTGTTTTATCAAAATCTTTTTCAACTTTTTTAATTGTCTGTCTTAATGCATTATCAAAGTTTATATTTGAAGCTTCTTGAATTGTGGTTTCTTGTGGATAATCACAGCTAATACCATCAAATGTATAAAATCAATTTCGTATATCTTCTAGTACGTCTATTCATCATTTTATACTTAGATTTGTGTCTGTAGTATTTCATTTCTTTTTGAAATAAAATTTTATACTTCAATCCAAATCAGATTTGTTTTGTGGTTTAAAAAATATTTTTCATATAACTCATTTTTTACTTACTCGTTGTGACGGTCATGATGTAAATCATACTATATGAACTATGTTTTCTATTATTTTTGGTGGGAAAAAATATGGGAATACTTGTGTAGGTTCAAATTTGACAAATTTCATTGAACTCTCTACAACTATATCTGTAGCTGATATCTGTTTTCACTCTGGATCTATAACAATATCTATTCACAACATACATCATGGAGAATATTTTCAATGTGATGGTTCTAGAGATATCTCTCAAGCACTTACAAACGAGGATATCGCAACAAATGATAATATAGATAATATTAGAATTTTGATTTTCATCTGATCTATAAAATTATTGTATAAAAACTATATTTCAGCTTAATATAATATCAAGTCATGTAATATATAATTGTGTTCATGTATAATGTATTCATAATATTGATTGACTATTTGTATTGTTTAGTGGTATGTTTCATGTAATACTTGTTCATGTAAAATTTGGTCAACACATCAAAATATCATTATTTATTCACGTAAAATATGGATATGGTCAGTCTGGATTTGTTCATGTTATTATCAAAAACTTTCAATCGAAATTTGATGTTATTCAATCTATATCTATTCATAAAAATGTTGAACATCCAAAATAACTACATTCGGGTCTAGTAGAGAATGAAAAATTAGCTGACCCTGTGGTTCAAGCAAGATCTAGAAATAATCATGTTATTGAGATTCATGTGTTGCTTGGAAAATTTCGTTTTGGAACAAACGAAACTATATAATCTCATCAACTTCAAAGTCATGCAGATCATCATGATAGTACAAATGTTAAATCATCTCATGAATATGTATAACCACTCATGAGTAATATTGCTCAAGAATATATTGCTGGTATAGTAAATTTTATACTTCATGTATTTATTCAAGCTCGATCATCTGTTATATAAAATTTTATTTGACTCAAAGTAGGACTAATAAACGTTGTTGTTGATGGAGATAGCATAGATATAACTGGAGCTATAGGCGAGTTGAAACTAAATGAATATGTTCATGTATGTGTTTGTCATAATTCGTTTGCTTTATCTTTTGCTGTTATGGTTATGCTTATCTGTTTCTCTACTGGATATGGACTAGGTGGAGAAAATGATATATTGTATCATCTAATTTCGCTATCCCAAGTAAATTTATTTATACTTCAGTTTCATGTAAAATCACTTATTGTTAAACTAGATCATGACAATATATAGGTTCAATATGATGGATAGCTTGGTGCTGTTACAGTTATTTTGATCGATCAGCTATTTATTCATTCTTGGTTATCTACTGAGCTAGGAGCCGCTACATAATTTCATAGTGTTGTATTTAGTCATGAATATCGATAATGACTTCTTTTGTTATTTTCCAATGGTGCTGGTCAAGATACGTTAGAAGTAGGATTTCATTGTCGATCATTTATAAGCATGAATATATTTTGATTACTAGGAATTTGTGTCGATCAGTTGGAAATAGAAACGTTTGATATTGTAGGATTATCTATATCTGGAACACAAGGTAGTGTAGAAAAATTATATGTAGCATCGTTTATTCATGTAAGAATATCCAATCATCATACTGAGTATCAATTTACTACCGCACAGTCAGCTGTAGTGTCAGAACCAAAAGCAATAGTTCATCAATCACAGTTTGTAAAGTTTAGGATACTACTTCATATATTACTTATAGTATAGAAAATAAATGTAGTAAGATTCCTATCTATAGCACTACCAGTGGTAGCTGCTCCATAAGATCTATAAAGATATCAACTTTTTATAAATCAAGCTGGAGAACTAGAAAAAAATGGATCAACAGCACTGTGTATTATATTAGTTTCTCAAGAGTTAAAATTTATCATATAATCAAATCAATTGTAACTTTGTCATCAAGCATTTAACTTTGCATTGAATAAATATCTACAATGAAGTTTTAGATTTGATCATGATCCTGGATATATATCAAAACTTGGATTTGCAGCAAAAACATTTGAAAAATATCATATTATTATCAATATTCAGTTTATTATTAATATGTTTTTCGCAAATTGTTTTCGCATATTGATGTTATCGAGTAAAAGTATTGTTGAAATAAGGATCTGTCTTTTCGAAATTTATTCATATAACTGCAATATCTGATGCATTGATTGCAGTGTCACCATTTAGATTCCTTTGATCTAGTACTGCTATCCCATTATCTATCAATCACATGGCGGTTATAATAGATATGTCGTTTCAATTGATAAAATAATCATAAGCTCAGTCATCGGCTTTTAAGTCTCCCGCAGTCTGATATCTGTATCAGTCATCCTGTGATAAATTTAATTGTTGTGATCAATATAAATTTGATCATGTAGTAAAATCTAATGTTTGATTTCATCAGGATATTATAACTCAACTTAGGTATGATGCTAGATTAGATTGTCATTTAAATACAACATAGTATGTTCATGGTGCGATATCTGAGAATAAAATTCATGTTCAGTTGTTATTCAATCATATTTCTGTTGTTCTTTGTAATATTTTGTTTGTATTGTATATTTTTATTGTTCATGAATTTAAATTGTTATTAGACTGATTTATACGATTGGAAGGAAATGCTTTTATAATTATACTTTTTCAAACTGAATGAACTGTGACGTTAATAAAATT
Organism: Candidatus Absconditicoccaceae bacterium; assembly: GCA_049305865.1. Lineage (GTDB taxonomy): Bacteria > Patescibacteriota > Gracilibacteria > Absconditabacterales > Absconditicoccaceae > UBA6263. The sequence continues at coordinate 13,349 of JBAQPP010000031.1, read as the reverse complement.
TCATCTGCGTGGTAATGTATTAACTGTAGTCCCTCATACTATACTTGGATAAAATGTGATACATCAATTGAATATTCCACTATAATAATTTGGAAATTCTGCGGTTAGATTCCATATTCAACTTCATCAAGCTACTATGGTTTTGCTAGATTTATCTCAAGAAATGTATTGTCAAAATTGTGATATTTCATCCTCACTTAAACATGTCTTTTTATCTAAAACATCACTTGTTCTCTGAGCGTCAACAGATCAAAGAGAGTAAGTCATACTTATATTTTCTTTGTTATATATTTTGATTGCAAATCAAGTCTGTACTCATCAAGATATCTCAAAGTTTACAGTATCTATTTCATTTCATCAATACAAAAATTTTGAATCAGAATATCAAACCATTGTATTGTCTGATTTGCTGATGTTTGTAATACAGAAAAAACTTATGATTGCGATAATGAAGAAGAACAATAATTTGCTTTTTTTCATGGCTTAAATTTTTCTAAAAAAAATTCACATATAAATTATATCTGAACTTGATAATTTTGTCAAATTTTTGTGTACTTTTTAGATGTTTTCTAGCCTTATTTTATAATGTTTAATAATCTAATCTTTATACAAAAAAAACTGCAAACTTTTTTTATAATGTTTAATAATCTAATCTTTATACAAAAAAAACTGCAAACTTTATATTTTCAAATTTTGTTGTCTGCAGTTAATTTGTGGTATTATTTTCTCTTTTTTGTATTAACTTTGGGAGCCGGTTTAAAATATACATATCATAAATATACGCCTGGTATAAGAGTCAAAATCCATCGCAACCATTCTGTATTTACAAAAAAATCATGAAGATAAATAGTGAATAATACTCATCATGAAAATACGCATAATTTAAATATAGCTACTTGTCGTCGTGTAAGTGTAACGTCTTTTAGTAAATGAAGTTTTTCTTTTCTCATTTTGTTTTGAATAGAATAAATTTTTTTAATTATATTGAAAATTACGATTGTGTTAAAATTATTTGTTGGCTTGTTTAAAATGGATATAACAAATATATATTCATGGTATGATCAATAAAATCCATAAAAACCGTTCAATGTACAAAATAAATGATGGTATATATAATGTAAACAATGCTCATCATGATAACATGCAAATTTCGAAAAGCGCTACTTGCAATGGTGTAAGTTCTAGATTTTGAGATTGATTAAAACTGTCATCTTTTATTTTTTTCATTTTTGTTTTTATATTTTAAAACTATTTTTTAATAGATTTATAAATAACATTATATAGCCATACTAATATGAATGCACTACAGAATCAGTCTAAAATAGCTCGTAGAAATCAGATAATTATACCTAATATAGATATTGAATACCCTATATAAAATTGTCACATCATATTAACAAATATTTCGTATTGTGCTCGAAGATTTCCAAAAATTCACATAAAAATTACAGATATTCATCGAAATGTTGCTAATGCAAGTCATGAAGCTAAAGGATTTGGTTTGTAGTTTTTCATTTTGTTTAAATAAGGACTTAAATCGTATCTAATTATAAATGATAAATCCTTATTTGTCAAATTTTTAGTGAGATTTTTACTTATTAGATTCTTTAGTTATAAAATGCATCATATCTAGTGGTGTATACGTTTTTTTGAATAGTCAGGCTATTACCAAATCTTTTCATTGTTCATTTATTATGTCAAATATTTTGGAAAATTCTTTTGCTTGTTTCATTTCTTGTGCGACATCGTATCAAAGATATATAGTATAATATTGTTTGTTGTTAAGATTATATATTGGTTTATATGGATTAATGCTGTCTTTAAATTTTAAAGGAATACTATTTTCATCGAAAGTATAAAAAATTTCAACCATTCAAGAATTAGTTCATTTAATCATAAGATTTTGATTTGTATTTAATAAATCAAATCATTTTTTGTTTATGATGTGTACTTCATCTAAGAATGTATTAGTAGGAGATAAAATTCAAACAATTTCTACACTTTCGATTCCAAAAAAATCTTTTAAACTATCTCATATATTTTTAAATAGTTTTTCATTTTTCATCATTAGAGCTTCGTTATATCACAAGATAATTTGCGGTTGATTAAAATCTATTATTCAAGTTCATTTTAATATAGGTACTCACTCTAAGGATTGATTGGCTTCAATAAATATCTTGGGTATTCAGGTGGTGGTAAATCAGATTTTATTTTGTTGGTTTGATAGAAAATTTGTAATGTTATTTTGAATTTTGATAGTTATATTAGAACTTATTAATGTGTTGTTACCAAATCATCAAATAGAAATTTGCCCAAATTCCCAGAAGGCAAACAGAAAAATAATTGTCATTATAATGGGTGCTAATTGGGAAATTAAATTTGTTTTTCAGGGTCTGAAAAACTTTAGAAGTAGAGAATTTGTAACTACTGATACAGAACTCATAGCCATAGCAAGTCCTGCAAATTCTGGTTTAAGCATAAGTCAAAAATTTATAAATACTCATGCGGCAAGAGGTATTCATAATATATTGTATAAAAATGCAAATATCATGTTTTGTTTTATTTTGCTTAATGTCTGTTTGCTGAGTGAAATTGCATTTATAACATCTTCAAGATTATTTCTCATTAATATTATTCATCCTGATTCTAGAGCGACATCGGTTCAGCTTCACATGGCAATTCATAAGTCTGCCTGAGTAAGTGCAGGCGCGTCATTTATACCATCTCAAACCATGGCTACGGTTTTTCATTGAGATTGTAGCTGTTTTATCTTTGCTGCTTTTTCTCCAGGCAATACTTGAGCTAAGATATTTTCAATACCCAATTGATTCGCAATGGCTTGAGCTGTTCTTGTATTGTCTCAAGTAATCATATAGATTTCGAATCATTCATTTATGAGTTTTTGAATTGTTTTAGTTGCGTCTGTTTTGATCTGATCAGCAACGGCAATCATTCATATTAAGTCTTTATCATCTGAGAGCAACATCACTGTTTTACCTTGTTTTTCTAGTTCTTGTATTTTTTCTTCGTCGATAATCTGTATATTATTTTGTTTCATCAAATCTCTTGTTCACAAAAAATATTTTATTCAATCTATATATCATTGTACTCATTTTCCTGGAATTGCTAGAAAATTTTCTATATCCAATAGAGCTAAATCTGATTTATATTGTAATATTGCATCGGCTAGTGGGTGTTCAGAATATTTTTCTAGAGATTGTGCAATATTTATTATCAAATCTTTGTTATTATTATTTGTTGTGATTATATCTGTGAGCTCTGGTTTTCATTTTGTAAGTGTTCATGTCTTATCAAAAACTATAGTGTCTATTTTGCAGGCAATTTCTAGTGGTTCTCATCATTTTATAAGTATGCCATATTTTGCTCATTGTCATGTTCATACCATAAGTGCTGTAGGTGTTGCTAGTCATAGTGCACAGGGACATGCAATTACAATGACAGCGGCAAAATATAACAATGATGTATCAACGCTCTTATTTAATATAAAGTACCAAACTACAAAGGTAATGGTGGCCAATAAAATGACTATTGGTACAAAATATTTCGAAATCTTATCAGCAAATGATTGAATTGGGGCTTTGGATCATTGAGCATCTTGGATTAGTTTAATAATACCAGCTAACATGGTTTCAGATCAGATTTTTTTTGCTTGAAATTGGAAACTTCAGTGTTTATTTAAAGTTCATGCAAAAACTTTATCTCAAATATTTTTTTCTGTAGGTATGCTTTCTCAGGTAAGCATAGATTCATCGATACTTGAATTTCATTTAATTAAAATTCAATCTACTGGTAATTTTTCTCATGGTTTGATAATTATAATATCTCAAATCTGTATTTCATTTACTGGTGTTGTGATTATTTGATTTCATTTTATGATTGTGGCATTTGGTGGTGTGAGTCACATAAGTTTAGAAATAGCTTCAGATGTTTTGGCTTTAGCCTTTGCTTCAAGAAGTTTTCATAATGACACAAAAACTATCAATAATGCTCACACTTCAAAATAAATATTAGGAATTTTCATCCCGTCTAATCACAATATAGATCCTGTCTCTAAATAGAAATTTACATAGTTGTAAATACTAAATACAAATGCTACTAGTGTTCATATTGCTATGAGAGAATACATATTTGCAGTTTTCATTTTGAGCGCTGATCGAGCTCATAGGTAGAAATCTTTTCATGAAATAAATTGGATCGGTATTGTTAAAATGAGAGATACTAATGCTGATACTGGCATCAAAATATTGGAATATGGTAATCAGTAAATAAAATCATATACCATAAAAATTATCATTGGTATACTTAAAACAAAAGCTCATCAAAACCTGTTTCTTCGGTAATTTATTTCTCTTTTCCTTTTTGAAAATTCTGTATCTTGATTATTTTCTAATTGTGGAACGAAAGATTGGTATCATATTTTTTTAATTTCTTTCTGAATTTTTTCCAAATTTATTTTAGAATCTTCGTATTCTATATATGCTTTTTCTGCTGCTAAATTGACTGAAGCTGTTTTGACTCATGGTGTATCTTTTAATCATTGTTCGATTAGCATTGAACATGAGGAACAGTGCATTCATTGTATATCTAAGGTTGTTTTTGACATTATTAAAATATAAGATAAAAAGTTATTTTACTATAATTTGTCACTGATACATTCACATCGTTCAGCATACTACATTGTATTTTCAGGATTTTATATTATTAAATTTATATACTATAGGTTGATTTTTAATAATGCCATTTATACTACGATCGAGACCTGGGATTGTAAGATTTACCATACATCATCTACCATTATTGCTTGGAGTAATAATTAATTCATAATTTTTACCAGCTGTTAGTGTGATGATCTCAGGAACGAGATTCAAACCATCATGTCAAATTTCTATGCGTTCATATTGGCCAGTAAAATTACTACTTTGAACATTGTTTGAGAATGTCGATAATCATCCGAACATACGTCGACCATTTGTTATCATAAATATTCCAAAAAAGACAATTAATGTTCATATAATAGTGTGTAAAAGTTTGAATTTATTCCCCTTTGCAGAACCGAGATCTTTTATATATGAAGATCACAATCATACTGCAAATAATACTGGGGCGGTTCATAGTGCAAATATGGCCATGGCAAGTCATCACTGTCGAAAATTACTAGTATTGACAGCTATTAATTGCATAGATAAAGTAAATCCACATGGTAAGAAAAACGTCAATGCACCAATCAGTGGAGCAAAGATTGGGTTTTTAGTAGTTAGCGTTTTTTCTGACCAACTTTTGGGTAAGTGAAATCATAGGGAAGTAATATTTGGTAAAATATTTAATAAATGTAATCACATCCAAAGGACAACTATACCTACAATTATTGTTAATATAGTTGTTCCTGTTAAAGATATTGCCACGACTTGTCCTATCAATCATAAAAGTCATCATAGGATAAAAAATCATCCGATTCTTCATATGTGGAATGCTAGTTGTGTTCTGATATGATGTTTGGTTCAAATTTGTTTATCTCAATATTGCGAAAATCATATTACGATACTACCTACAATTGCTAAGCAGGTTGAAACTGATGCTATGAGTCCCATCAATAACGCGACTCCAAATGAGAGTTTATCACCCACAGACGGCACATATTGGATAATATCAAGTTTATAAAAAACAAAGGCTAAAACTCATACAATAATGGTTGATTGTAGTAATTCTTTCCAATCTATTTTTGGAGCGGATTTGACTTGGTTTTCATTTATAACTTTATATCCAGCATCACTGATACATTGGTTAATTAAAGGAATTAATTTTTCATCAGGAATATCTACATCCATTGTTCATTGTTTTGAAGAGATATTTACTACTTTAACTCCATTAATTTTTTCAGATGATCTTTTGATAAGCATTTCGCAAGATGCGCAATGCATTCATTGTATGTGTATTTTCTTTTTCATTTTATTGCTAAAAATAGATAAAATATAAAAATCTTTACTAAAATGACGTAAAAAAATATATTTTAACTTAATTTTACAATAACTCCAAATAAATCAGAAAATGCTAAATATTTTTGATAATATTTCCCTGGAGGATTTACGATTTTATTGGCTATAAAATTTAGTTTATTAAGAATTTGGAAATTATAATTAGAAGATATTATATCTGTGAGATAATTTTGAAAAATTCATAATTTAATTTCTTTTTGTGATATACAAGAAAAATCATTTGATGTCACTGAGACAAAACAATGTTCTTTATCGTTATTTTGTTCTGTGGTAGAGGAATTATCAGATCAACAATGACTATTGTTTGTATGAGAATCAAAAAATCACATTGTACTTGAATGAACAAGAGAATTTATAGAAAACAAATATATTAAGAGACTAAATATTCAAAATATTCTTTTCATATATATTTATTAAATAAATTATTTGCTTGTAAATGTCCTATTTGCTTTGAGCTGTCTTGACTATAGTAAGCACTTCGTCTATCATTTCTTTTTGTCTTTTTTTATTGTTGGATTTGACTGCATCCACAAAACAACAAGATAAATGTCATTCTAACAATTGTAGATTAACAGATTTGAGTAATCACATCACAGCAAGATTTTGTTGGATAATATCTATACAATATTCCTTTTTTTCTGTCATAACAATAATTTTATCCAATAAGGTTCTGGCTTTTTTGAGTGCGATTATTTGCTTTGGATCTACCATGATAGTTATATATTATTTAAATATCTCTACCTCTACCAGAGGTGTTGGTATAAGTATAACTAAAAAATAATAAAATGCAAAAGATTCTTTATAATTATATTGATTTTAAGTTTGTTTTAAATATTTGTAAGTTGTATTGCGGAATTTACTGATTTTAAAATACTTTTATTGAGTTGAATATAAAATGGCTACTATAAAAACTATAGAAAAAGATGGAATAAAATCTGTAGAAATTATACATTCAAAAATTCCTCTTCTGAAGCGAAAAATGAATATCTATAAATATCCTGATGGAAAAATAACAATGTTACATAATGATAAAATGCTTTTTGAAGCAAAATCATGAGAATTAATAAAAACTGAAATAAAAACTCCTTTATGATTATTGTTTAGACCTTGATGGATTGGTAATTCATACAATCTATCCTTTGTATATAAAAAACAAGAATATAATTTATCTCTACCAAATACATTAACTCTTTTACCATGATTGTCATGAATTTGATGATATGTTGCTTGAGCATTTTCTTATAAAGAAATTCAAAAAATTATTAAATATCTTGATATGGACAATCCTTTTTCGTTATTTGAAAGAGCTATAAGAACAGTTCGATCATATGTTATGAATTTATTATTATTGGGACTTTTAATAATATTTATTCTCTGGCTTTCTTCTGTAATAAAAGAAACATGATTACCTTTTAATAAATTTTTTACAGCATTGTGGTTAACTATCAGCGAGGGTATATAATCAGATATTAAATAAAATGCAAAAGATTTTTAATATTTGCAAAATTTATGATTTGGATTAGAATATTTTGTTTATATATTATTTGTAATGGAATCTATAGAAGCAAAAGAAAAAATCTGAAAAAAATTAAATATTGTTATTATGTGATTTGGTGAGTTATGACAATGATTTTACGATATGTTAAAAGAAACAAATTCAAATGTTTATGTTGTGTCTGTATCTTGAAAAAATAGTAAACAATATAAAGAAGCCTGAATTAATCCATATAATCGATATGAGTGATTCCCTATAAAATATGAAGATATAGACGCTGTGCTTTTATGTTGTCGTACTTGACAATTGGATCTTGTAAAGCAGCTTATACCAGAAGAAATTTTCCCCAAAGTTGTCGATAAATTTATATCTTTCCAAAATGGATTTGATGTAAAAGAAAATTTGATAAGAATTTTTGGTAAGAGTGTTTCTAGATGTGTCCCTTATTTATCTTTTAAAAATTATGATTGAAAAAAGATTAAACTTAGTTTTGCTAGGACATCTCCTATAAAATGAACAGAACAACAAAATATATATGATTTGATTAAAACATTAAATGATTGTGCTAGTGAAAAATTTGGCAAATATCTTTTTGAATGAGTTGATAGTATTGCACTCCAAAGAGAGTGAGAGTTTAAAGCGATGATAAATACAGTATTAAATTCGCTTTGTGTGATTTATAAAGCTGATGTTAAAAACTCAATAAATTTATTCAAAAAAGAATTTGGTGAAGATGCCATAAAAAGGCGATCAAAAGAAATTAGTGATGTAGAAAATGTTGTTTATGATAATAGTCCTTTTGAAATAAATACTTGAGAAGTAGAATATCGCATATTACATGTTGCTGAAAAATTTGCGAAAGAAAAACCAAGTACATATCAACAATATTATATAAATTCATGGGCGAGATGAGAGGTTATGACTGAAGATAATCATCTGTTGTGATATGTTATAAAAAAAGCAGATAAGCATAATATAAAAATTCCAATATCAAAAAAAATATGGGAAAAAATGAAAGAAATAGAAAAGGAAATAAATCAGTCTTTGAAAAATTAAAAAAGTATTAATGTTTTTTATGTGGCTTTCCCCCTATCAAATCTCTTGAAATACAATAGCGCTTCGCTTTAAATACTTTTTGCCATTGCTGCAAAAAGTATTCAAAAAAATCTAGGCCTCACAATCCGCCATTTTGTTTGGCCTTGGTTTGCTTAGTCGAAGTAATCTTTCCAGCAGTAACTATCTGTGTAAATATTGTTATGAAGATTGTAGGATTATAACTTCACATTTGGCATTTTCTTTGAAATATTTTGCATCTTCTATAGTCCCAACTATATTGTCGTAATGCATTGGAATTGCTATTTGTGGTTTGATAAGTTTTATAGATTCAACAGCTTCTTGAGCTGTCATGGTATATACTCCACTTACTGGTAAAAGTGCTATATCTGGAGATATGTTTTCCATTTCTGGGATGATATCTGTATCTCAAGCATGATAGATAGTAGTTCAATCAAAATCAAAAACAAATCCTACAAATCACGATTCTTTTGGATGATATGGAACTCCAGGAGATCTAAATTTATCTATATTATAAGCTGGCAATGTTTTAACTGAAAAATCATCCAAAGTCAAATTATCATTTTGTTCCAAAAATATTTTTTTATTCTGAATATTCATCAAATTTTCTTCGCATATTCAAGGACAAACGATTATAGTGTTTGGTTTTATAATTTTTGTTATATCATCTATGCTTAGGTGATCCCTATGATTATGAGTTATGAAAATATAATCGGCTTGGATTGTCTCCTTGATTTCAAATGGATCTATACATATATTTTTTCATCTATATCATATCAAAAATCCATCGTGACCTAATCGCTGGATTGTGATGTTTTTGTATGTATACATTTTATAACTATTTTAAATTCTAAATTAATTTTTCCATTAAAATTACTCTATATGTTGATTTTCAAACTATTTCATCATATTCTTTGATACTAATGTATCACATTTTTTTATAAAATCAAATTGCTCATGCGTTGGCTTTTACGATAATTTTTTTGTGTTTATTTTTTTTTGCTATATTTTCCAACGCTACTATTATTTTTGTTCAGATTCATTGCCTAATATAATTGTAATCTACAAACATACTACGGATTTCATTATCCTTTATTCATCAAACTCAAATGATTTTTCAATTTGCTTGAGCTATAATATAATCTCTATTATTTAATTTTTCTAAAAGCTTTTCTGGTGTCCGTTCCTCTTTTAGTGCATCAATACTTGCCTGACTTTCATAATGTTTCATAATATTATCTGCTGTATTGTGGATTAAATTACATACTTGTATTGCATCTTTTGGTTCAAATTTAAGTATTTTCATTAAAAATATTTAGAAATAAATATTACTTTAATTCTATTTTATATATTTCAAAATTATTTCATTTATTGTCTGTGATTTTTTCAAATATTTCTAGTCACAAATATTTTAATATCTTATAGACATTACTATTTTGAGTATGAGAATCTGTACAGACAACACATCGTATATTTTTAAATTCCTGTTGTTTTATATAGCTCATAAGAGATTGAAGTAAGCGTATGCCTATTCATTTATTTTGCATATTCTGAATTATTCAGAGGATATCTATATAAATTGATTTATTGTCTAAATATTGCTTTTCTAGAAGATATTGCAGTATAGGATCATGCGCTTTTTCTATATTTAATATATTACTGATGTCATAACTGACTACGAAACCTATCATTTTCTTGTCTTGGAATGCTCAAAGTGATAATGGAGATTGTAAAATAAAATCTTTGAAATAATCTAAATTTTCGATAGGATAATCTTGAAATCATTCTTGTAAACTATTATTTCATACTGATAGATCTTGTACCAAGTTTTTTATATCGTCTAAATCTTGAGTATTTTCTAATTGTCTAATCTGCATCTAATGAATTTTGAATGGATTAAAATTGGTTTTGTAATCATAATAATCTTCTCATTCAGATTTTTTTAATTTATGAGTTATAATATAAGTGAGTGGGGTAAATACAATTTCTACTCACACTTTGAAAATATAATTGGACACAAATATAATCCGTAATAAATTGATATCAAATACTCAAAAAAATGCTATAAAAATAAAAATAGAAGTATCAAATAATTCTCACACAATAGTAGATCATATTGTTCTTATCCATAGTCTTTTTCATTTCATCCAAATTTTAATCTTTGCTAATATATATGAATTGCTAAATTCTCATGCAAAATAAGCTATCAAACTTGCCAATACAATCCTAGGTGTGAGTCAGAGAATATTTTGATATGACTCTTGATACGGTCGATCAGCAGCTGATGGTAGAAGACCAACTATGATTATAATTGCTGACATGAGTAGTGCCGCTCCAAATCACATTCGTATTATTTTTCTACTTTGTTTATACCCATAAACCTCCGTTAAGATATCTCAGAAAATATAACTTAATGGAAAAAGTATTGTTCAAGCGTCAAATGTAAATGGTCAGATATTTGTTATTTTTGTTGAAACTATATTGGACACCAAAAGAACAGTTACAAAGAACACTGTAATGAGTGTAAGATATTTGTAGTTTTTTTCTTTCATTTGTAGAGAGTAAATTAAATTACAGCAAAATTATAGATTCTTTGTGAATATGCAAATAAAGTTGTTTGTTATATTTCTTGGTTTATAATTATATGATATTTTTTTTGCAGTTTAATTGAACGCTTCGCTAAGACTTATTTTTTTTCATTGCCAAAATATACTAATTTTATTTATGGGGCTTTTCGCGCCCCAAACCTTACGACCAATGTTTTTGTATCAAGACAAAAACATTGGATAAAAAAATCAAGTCGCACTAGGCACTATTAAGTTGATTATTTTATTGTCGTATGTTTAGACTTGTTGGTAATTATTTATTGATGTTGCCTTGGTAGTGCGACATTTTTAGTAGTTTAGTTTCAAAGTTTTTATAATTCTACAATGTCTTTAAAATTAGGGATTTGGCATGTGAATCATATTTCTTCAAGTTTAGATTTCATTGCTGTCTGAGCTCTTTCTTCTCAGTGTACTATGAAAGTTTTTTTTGGTGGATTGGTGAATCATTTTGCTCGTTGCATAAGTTGATTTGCATCTGCATGTCCAGAGAAACCATTGATTTTTTGTATTTCTGCATTTACAAGCACTTCTGCGTCCATTATTTTTACTCTTTCTTCTCATTCCAAAATATTTCTTCCAAGTGTACCTTCTGCTTGATATCATACAAATAATAACATATTCCTTCTGTCCCATAAACCATGTTTAAGATGATGAGTAATCCTTCATGCGGTACACATTCCGTTTCATGCAATGATGATACATGGTTCATTATAATTATTTAATTTTTGTGAATCTTCTACACTTTCACTATATTCCAATTGCTCAAAATTAAAAGGATTGGGGTATTTGTGTAGAGCTTCGTTATCATAATATTCGGTATGTCTTTTAAATATTTCGGTTGCTTTGATAGATAGAGGACTATCTAAAAAAATCTTTTCTTTGGGAAATTTACCCTTCTTGATTAAGATATTGAAAACATATAGTAGTTCTTGAGTCCTCTCTACAGAGAACGATGGAATTAATAATTTTCATCATTTCTTATAAGTTTCCAAAGTATATTTTAAAAGTAATTCTTCTTTACCTGCTGTGTCTTCATGCAATCTATCTCCATAGGTTGATTCCATAAATAGATAATCTGCATCTTGGATTAGTGTCGGATCTTGTATAATAGGTGTATTCCGTTGTCATATGTCTCCAGAAAAAACTAATTTACTTTTTTTTCAATTTTCAGTTACAAAAAGCTCAATACTAGCAGATCACATGATATGTCATGCATCCTGGTATCTAATCTGGATATTGTCATTTATTTGATAGTTTTTTTGATATTCTACTATACTAAATAAATGCATACATTTTTTTGCATCATCTTTGTTGTATAATGGTAATCTAGCTGGTTGATCGATTCTAGCTCTTCTTTTGTTTTGTTGTTCAGTATTCTTTTCTTGTATTTCTGCTGAATCTTCAAAGAGTATTTCACATAGATCTCTCGTTGCAGATGTAGTATAAATTTTACCGTCGAAACCTTCTTTATGTAGTTTGGGTATGAGTCCACAATGATCGATATGTGCATGAGTAAGTAAAACAAAATCTATTTCTGATGGATTGAACAAAAATGGCTCATAATTGAGCTTCATAATATCTTTGGGTCATTGAAACATACCGCAATCTACTATAAATTTTGTATTTCCAGTTTCTATAAGATAGCATGATCAGGTTACTATTTTAGCTGCTCAGCAAAAGGTTAATTTCATAAATGAATAAGTAAATTTATAAAGCTTGTTTTAATTATAACTCATTTTTTTAAAAAAGCAAAAAACTGATTTATTTATAAGCTTTGATTGAATCTTTGAGAGAATATATTATTATGTATCAGATTTAAATTTATTGTGTAAAAAAATATGGCGAAAAAATTACTTAGAATAGAAGAAATAATATTATTACTCACTGATAGTGAAGATATTTTAGTGGATAAAATAGCAAAGATTTTATCTACACCAGTAAAGGTGGTATCAAACTTTGAAATAGTAAAAAAAGCGATCGACTCTAGAGATAAAAAGAATATTTTGTTTGTATATTCTGTGAATGTAAAATTTAATGATAGAAAAATATTGGCACATATAGGCAAAAATATGATAAAGAGACATAAGATCAGATTTGTAGATGCTTATGTTTATAAAATAAAAACCATAGATGCTGACTGAGTAAAATATCGTCCTATTG
>JBAQPP010000030.1:0-11470 GCA_049305865.1 Candidatus Absconditicoccaceae bacterium | reverse complement strand
TTTTTTCAAATATTTTTCTAGGTGTAGATAGATCAGTTCATCGAGAAGCAAACGCTCATACCAAACCTGTAAATGAAGTACTTCATCTATATTTTGTAGATGCTGATGTTTTCATTTCTATAGCAGTGTTAGCAATAGAGTAAGAACCAGCTATTAAATCAGTAGAAGATATCTGCATATTCCAAGGAGCTTTTCAAGCAGTATCATTACAAGATCGTCTATTTGTATTAGCATGGTTTGAAAGGAAAGAACCGGTCATAGTAAATGCACCATATGTTTGAGCATGACTTCATAAATCGAGATTGATTCCATATCGACACTCTCAAGTAACAGCAGTAATCTCTAAACTTAAACAAGCTTCTCAAGCACCTCATCAAGCACAACTTCATACTGCATAGCTTATACTATCACTAGTCTCTACATCGCTTACTTGATCGCCATCAGCATCAAACTGAGCATAAACAGTTTTGGTTCAATAATCTCAAGTAAGTGTCCAAGTTTTAGAGGTAGAATATCATTCTCGAGAAGATCGGTTAGATCAATCATTTGAAAATCTAATATAAGATGCAGCTGGTGAAGTTGATATATTTAATGTTACGCCTGTTGAACTGGTAGAAGCAGCATCATTATTGATAGTAAATGATCATGCAAAATCTGTAATGGCAAAATCTGTAAAGTGATTTGTGGTAAATTCTACGTATGGTTGTCATCACACATCTATTACAGTAGTTGTAATTTGAGGATACCGACTTACTCCATTATTTTGTGAATAATAAATATTTACTGGATCTCATATAGTTTTACCAGAGACAGGAAGGGATAGAGTTGCTACTCATCATACTAATTTGATAGATTCCGTACTACTACCAACTTTAAATGCAGATAATACTTGTCAATCATTTACACTACTTACAGATTTTGTTATAGGGACTGATATGATACCATTGTAATTGGTTACATTGTCTGCTTTTTTAAATTGAGTATCTGCTGGTATAGACAGAGTAATATTATTATTTTTTATACTCAATGCTTTGGGTACATTACCATTAGTTTCAGATAGAGAAATAGAGTTTGATCAAACTAAATCACCACTTGATTGAATATATCATTTATTAGTAAATTCATTATTTACAGTAGTTGAATTGGTAGTATTGGGTAGTATGACAATATCATTACTATTCTCTCCATAAAGCAATGTTAAATATCATATAGCCATTCAATTATAGCTTGTAAAACCACCTGCTATTAAAGTTTTACCTCAGCTTAACATTGTTATTCTAGAAATTCCACCATCAAATCAATCTCATATATCAAAAGAAGAATCTCTACTTCCATTAGCATTTAAACGCATAATTCATGTGCTTGTTCAGACAATACTTCATCAAATTAATATTTTATTATCACTTTGAATGGCTATACTATTTAGATAACCATTAAAGCTATCGCTTTCTTCAAAATTAAAAGAAGAATCTATACTCCAGTCAGAATTTAAACGAAGCATTCTATTTGCTATTCCTCCGCTAATAAACGCTCATCATACTATAATTTTATTATCATTCTGAATTAATAGAGTCTTGATGTAACTACTACTAAATCAGCTTCAAAATGAAAAAGAATAATCTCTACTTCCATCAGAATTTAAAAGAATAAGGGAATTTCATGTTATTCACTGATATGTTCTAAAACTACCTGCTACTAAGATTTTATCTCAACTTAACATTGTTATATTAAAAACTTCTAATCCATATCAGAATCAACTTCATATATTAAAAGAAGAATCTCTACTTCCATCAGGATTCAAACGGACAATATAACTTGCAGAAACTCATTGATATTTTGTGAAATTTCCTCAAACTAAAATTTTTCCATCATCTTGAATAGCTATGGTATTGACGTAGTGACTATTTTGCATAGTATTTCAGGCAAATCAACTTCACATATCAAAGGAAGAATCTCTACTTCAGTCAGAATTTAAACGGATAATACTCCTTGCGGGTATTCATTTATAGTTTGTAAAATTTCATCATATTAATATTTTACTGTTGTTTTGGATTGTAATATCAAAGACAGCTGCATCAAATCAATTTCACATATTAAAGGAAGAATCTTTACTTCAGTCAGAATTTAAACGGATAATACGATTTACTGATTCTCAATTATATGATTTAAAATCACCTCAAGCTAAAATTTTTCCATCATCTTGAATGGTTGTAACAGAAATAGAATTATTAAATCAATTTCATATATCAAAAGAAGAATCCCTACTTCAATTAGAATTTAAACGCACAATACGATTTACTCCTATTCAGTTATATGTGCCAAAACTTCAAGCTAATATAATTTTACTGTCGTTTTGGATTGTAATATCATAAACCTCATTATCAAATCAACTTCACATATCAAAAGAAGAATCATTAGTTCAATTGGAATTTAAGCGTATAATAGAACTTGCAGAGACTCAATGATATGCATTAAACGATCATCATACTATAATTTTACCATCGCTTTGAACTTTTATAACATTTACATTATTGTCAAATCAACCATCATTTGATAAATAAAAAGAACTATCCACTGTTCAATTATTATTTAATCTTATGATACTGTAATAATAAAAATAATCCCATCGTCCACCGTTTAGTTCGCAACTAACTTTATCTGTATATTCCGAATTATCACAATATCATTCTCAACTACCCATATATTTTCAAAATTGTCATCAAACTAAAATTTTACCATCACCTTGGATAGCTATAGTTGAAACTGTATAATCGAATCAGTCTCACATACCAAAAGAAGAATCTCTACTTCCATCAGAATTTAAACGGATAATTTTATTTGCAGATATTCATTGATACGTTTCAAATTCTCATCAAATTAATATCTTACCATCACCTTGAACGGCTATAGAACGAACATAACCATAGATATTAAATCAATCTCATATATCAAAAGAAGAATCTCTACTTCCATCAGAATTTAAACGAACAATATAATTTGTAGAAATTCATTTATATGTTGAAAATCCTCATCAAACTAAAATTTTACCATCACTTTGAACAGCTATACTATACACACTATCCCGTAGACTAAATCAGTCTCACATATCAAAAGAAGAATCTCTACTTCCATCAGAATTTAAACGAACAATAGAATGTGCAGACACTCATTTATATGTTGAAAAATTTCATCAAACTAAAATTTTATCATCACTTTGAATAGCTAAAACATTGACGTCACTATCAAATCAATTTCAAATATCAAAAGAAGAATCTTTAGTTCAATCAGAATTTAAACGGATAATATAATCTGATTGCATTCATTTATAATTATGAAAAGATCATCCCAATACGATTTTCCCATCATTTTGTTTTACTATGCTATAAACATCACCATCTATTCAGACTGGTAACCCCGTATCGAAACTAGAATCTATGCTTGTTGTATTTGCTAATACATGCGTAAAACTAAATATTCCTATTGCCAATACCATAATAGCAATAGATCTAAATAAAAAATTTTTCATTTTTGTTTAAATTAGATATTTAAAATTAGATAACCCTACATTATTATAAATATTATTTAATATTTGTCAAATATTGGATATAATTGTTATGATGAAATTTGCACTATAAAAAGATAGTATTATGTATATTAAACCTTGTTTTTTTTTGTTAAATAAATATAGAGAATAAAAGTCTGATATATTTTATATATCAATAAAAAATATGAATTTGGAAAAATTATTTTGAAGTAGGACAAAGGTTGATATATTGAAATATCTTCTATTTAGGAGACAATGAGTTTCTATGAGAGCTTTAGAAACTGAACTTGAATGGACATTCCCTGCTATCAAAAAACAGATAGATTCTCTCAATGAAGCAAAAGTAATAAATGTGAATAAAGAATGACAATGATGGAGTATTTCTATCAAAGAGGCCTTTCATGATAATATAAGAAATATATTTTTTGCTGGTTTGAAACAGGAAATAATTGAACTTTTTGAAAGTTATGAAATTATGATAAGTAAATATTATTTCTGAAAAAGATTTGGAGTTAACTTAGAAATGGATCTAGTAGTAATATATAAAAACCTAGAAAAACCACAGATAGAACAAATAAAAGATGCCATAAATGAAATATTTAGAACTTATTTTATTGAAACTGTTTCCGTGGTGTTTATGTCTGCAGAAGAATGGGATAAGCGTTATAGATTAGCAGATAGATTTGTGCTACAAATACTTAGATGTTATCCAATTAGTTAAAAAAATTTTAATAATAAATCAATAAAAAATTAATGAAAGAGTTTGTAGTAGATCATGAAGTAGTAATGGAGCATACGCTTTCTTATTTATTTTGAGCAAAAAGTATTGTAAAAAATATTTCTAGAGTTTTTGATGTTGCTTTTTTACCTGCTGGATATCATTTCTATACTGGTATTTTACAAGCAGCTTCATACCGATGACTTAAAAATAAGAAGAAAATTATTTTAGTCTTTGAATGAAAATCTGACGATAAAATAATGCTTTATAATAGATCTATATGACCTTTTTTGGGTAAAAAATGGGACTTTGATAAAAAATTAAAAATATTAGAAAATAAATTTAATTTTATTGAAATGTGTGAATACGGTATTGAAAATATAAATTCTCAATTAAATTATTTAAGAATATTATTTGATACTAAACAAATAATTCCAATGTTTGTATGATCAAAAGTAAGTAAAATAAAATTTATAAAATTTATATGAGAATTTGATATAAAATCTGATTTTAATCTGGTCTTTGTTTCTGATATCAATCTTGTAAATAAAGATGAAAAAATACTAATAAATGATAAAAAAGAATGAACTGAACAATTAAATTATAGTTTTGTATCAGATAATGTAGTATTTAATATGTTTTCTGCTTACGTAAAAGCTAAGTTATTAGATGTAAAAATATTAGCACAAACTGACTCTTATCAAGTTTCTTGAGACTATAAGGATTTGGCGGTTTATTTATCGGCAGTAGCAAAATAATTTATAGAAAATGCTATAATTTAATCATCCAAGCCCCATGTTTGAATATATAATCAATTCCCCTTGAAAATGAGGGCTGGATTTGTAAAAGTAATAGACTTTATTTGAGTAACTTTTTCGATTATGATGAAATTTATTTATGACAGCTTAGAAACCGTTAAAAAGTTGAAGCGTCCAGATAGAAAACAATACATTACTTTGACTGCTGCTATTTTTTGATTAGTAATAGTTGCCTGAGCTTATTTTGTTTTAACAGATACTGTCTTTTCATCAATATATAAACTTTTTTATAATAGCATGTCTTAATCTTTATTAAATAAATTTTTTTTATGCAAAAAGATATAAATACCGTCGAAATCAAAAAACAGATAGAAGATAATTCTTTAAAACGATATGTTTTAAGTGTTGTATCATGACAAGAATCATTAGTTATAGAAAATTTAAGAGAAAGAATAACTAAACAATGACTATCTGAAGATATAGTAGATTATATATCTCCTATGATAAATGAAACTTCCATGAAGAAATGAGAAAAGGTAATTAAACAAAAGAAACTATATCCATGATATGTATTTATTAAATCTAAAATGAACGATAAAATATGGTACGTTGTCAGGAATACTCCTTGAGTAAGATTGATTGTATGAGCTGAAACTCGTCCAGTCCCATTGACAGATCTAGAGTATAATGCTATGATGGAACAAATATTAAAATCTCAAGAAAGATCAGAATTGACTATACCATATAAAAAAAATGATGTAGTACTCTTAAAAACGTGAGATTTTAAATGAATGAAATGAAACGTAAGAGATATTGATTTAGAAAAATGAACAGTAATCGTAAATATAGAAATGCTTTGAAGACTTACTCCAGTTGTTGTGGATGTTGATAAAATAGAATTATTGAATTAGTAGTGTTTTATCTAAAGATAAGATAATTATGCATCAGCTAGAAAGAAGAATATTAAAATTATCAACTATTGTTTTGTTTCTGTCTCTTTTGGTTGTATATGCTTTGTTTTATCAAGTGAAGTGAATACAGATAAGAAATAAAATAGAGTGAACTATTGATAAATGATCTACTCAGATATATGTGAAAAATGGTAATGAGAAGCAATTGGTTGGCTCTTTGGGATCTAGTAATCAAACAGGTAAAGAAATGTTATGATTGATTAAGAATAATGTTTTAACTGGATATTTGATGACTTGAAATACAAATTCTGTTACTTGAAATATTTCAATTAAAACCGGGTCCAATACAATCAAATATCTGTCTGGAACTAAATTATTCTATTGAATATTGGAATCTATAGAAAAACTATGAATTGCATATAAGTATATTTTGGAAGACCAGAAATGAATTTATTATGTTTATTTATGAGATTTTAAGTATGATATAGTAAGTATTGCAAGAAAGTTATGATGAAATATATATACAATAAACACCGAACAAGAAATATTAAAGAACAAATTATTTGGTGATAAAATTACGTTTATTAATCTACCTGAGTATAAAAATAAAATAGTGTTGATAATTGTTTACATAGGTAAAGATACCTGGCTTCTACAGGTTGATTATACATTATATCATAAGTCTAAGACTTATTTACAAAATTTATTTATTGATTAATATTATTAAAAATGGCTTGAAAAATTATGAATATTCTAAATTTAGAAGTACCTGCATGAAAAGCTCAACCAGCTCCTCCACTTTGACCTATGCTTTGAGCAAACTGAGTCAATATATGACAATTTATAAAAGAATTTAATGAAAAAACGTGAGATTATATGAAACAGTTTGGTGCATTTGAAGTTAAGATAAAAGTAAAAGTAACCGTCTACGCTGATAGAACATTTGCTTTGGATATTTGATTACCAGTAACATCTAATCTTATTTTATGGAAAATAGCTCAAAAGACTTGATCTTGAGAACCAAATAAAACAAAGATATGAACACTTTCTAAAAAAGATTTGCAAGAAATAGCAGAGATAAAAATGCCTGATATGAATTCCAACGATATACAATGAGCAATGAAAATAATAACAGGTACTGCAAAAAACATGTGAGTGGAAATAGAAGCTTAATTAAAAAATTAGTCATTAATGTGGTAGAACTTATTGTTCGTTGACCACTTTTATATATTAAATTATTTAAAAATGAATCATTGAAAAAAGTATGATGAGTCAAAAAAACATGTAGACTCAATGAAACTTTATACTGTACAAGAAGCAGTAGAATTATTAAAGAAAGTTAACATTACAAAGTTTGATCCAACTGTGGATATAGCTATAAAAACAAATGCTAATCCAAAGTATAATGATCAGATAATCAGAGCAACTACTATCTTACCACATGGTACTTGAAAAACAAAAAGAGTAGCTGTGTTTGTTTCTGATGATAAAATAGATGAAGCTAAAAAATCATGAGCTGATATAGTCTGACATGAAACTTTACTTAATGATATTAAAAACAATAAATTTGATTTTGATATATTAGTTACTACTCCTGATAGCATAAGAGATCTTGTAGTGGTTGCTAAACAACTTGGTCCTAAATGACTTATGCCTAGTCCTAAAGCTGGTACTGTAACTCCAAATATAGCACAAACAGTACAAGAAATCAAAAAATGAAAAATAGAATTTAGACTAGATAAAACATGAAATATACATGCGGGGATCGGAAAATTATCTTTTGATGCGGCTAAGATAGAAGAGAATATAAATTCTTTTATAAAGGCTATAGAAGATAATAAACCTGCTTGAGTAAAATGAAAATTATTAAAGAAAATTGTATTATCTACTACTATGAGTCCATGAATACAAGTTGAATGTTAATTTGATAAATAAAAATAAACTTAAATATTTGTCTTATGGAAACATCCGAAAAAAAAGATCAGGATCTTGCAAAAAATAGCTTGATACAAGCTATGGTTGTAGCTGCCAGGGAAGAATATGATGGCGAATATGCTGCAGCTGCAGAAGAGGCAAGGCAAAAGAGGCATAAGAAGGAAAAAGATGATGAATTTTTTATGCTTTTATTCTCTCAGTAGCATCTTAAAAAAGATTTTACAAGAAAAAAAGACTCCTTTATTGGGGGTCCTTTTTTTGATAATATTTTTTTTAATGTAATTTCTCATTAATGTTCTTTATAAGTACAGATGAGCTATAGAATGATATTCATACTGTAACTGCCATCTCTATTATTAAGACTATGACTATAGTAAATATATTGCTAAATATATATGATCATAAACTAAATTCAAATAACTTATCTAAATAAAATCAGCTAATATATCAACTAATTCATAATAGCACAATATTAAATACAAACGCTATCCCTATTGTCATAAGTAGTATCCGTAAGAAACTTTCTTTTATCTGATTACTAGTTGCTCATAGTATTTTCTTTATTGATAGATCTGTATGGAATGTATTGAATATACTATTTACTAGAAATAGTAAGAATGCTAATATAATCAGTCATAGAACTACTATAAGAGTATAGGATAGAATCATAATGAAATTTGTGAAATTTATTATATTCAGTACCCTGTTTTCTTGTTGTTTTAATGTGCTTGATTCATCTATATCTTTTATATTTAATATTATATCTTTATATTTAAGTATGGAATTTTTTAGAGTTTCGTATTGATTATCATTTTGGAACATAACATATAATGTCGCTGGAAGTGGATTTTTTATATCAAACTTTTTTAGATTTGTTATAAGCTCTGGGACTCTTTTTTCTAGAAACTTAAAAGCATCTTCTTTCGATGAGAATGCTACTTTAAGCCCTTGCTTCTCTAAATCTTCTTTTAATGTAATTATTTTTTTATAAGTACTATTTTCTTCTCAAGGCACATCTCTAATATAAAAATATATTCCTAATTTATCTTTTAATGTATCTGAAAGACTGGATGTATAGATAGATAGTCATAAAAATACATTTAACAAGAAGAATAAAAATCATACTAAAAATCAGACTCCAAATAATTCTTTTCAATAGATTTTGAATATGGAATTTACTTCATGTTTTGTGAGTTTAGATATGTATTTCATTGTAGTTTTTTTATTATTTAAACTGTTCTTTTGTTATATTAAAAATTGTTTGTGTTTTTACAAATCTTTCTAATAGTGTAATTTTTTTATCATAATATGTAATTTCTTTGTCTATTGTTTGTAATTTTTCGTGATTTCTATGATAATAATCTATCATACTTTTTGCTTTAGCATATTTGTGTTCCAATATATAAAGTTCAATCAGATTATATATAACTTCGGCATCTTTATTGTTTATGCTAAAAGAATCTTTGAGTAATCATAATCATTTTTCCCTATTCCCATATCGATATTCACATAAACCATAACATCTCATGATTTCATGATTCTCTGCATGCGTAAGCTCTAGGGCTTTTTGTAAATATTTTTTGGCTTCTAATCGATGATTTTTTTCCATTTCAAGAATTCATTTGATATATAATCATAATGGATCTTCATTTTTTTTCTTTGCATTCAGAAAATCTATTGCTTTTCATGCTTTTGTAATTTCTCATCTTCTATATTGTATATCTGCCACTTGTAGTAATGCATCTTCATTGCTTGGATCCCTAAATAGTATGCTATTAATTTTTTTGATGGCATCATCAAATTTTCATAATTCTTTTAGCTGTTCTATCTCATCTACTAGAGATTGGGGTATATAATTCATAAACCAATATTATCTTATAAAACTTGTTAGTTTAGTTATATCTAAAAAAAACCATTGTTTCAACTTTTGGACCAATAGATGATAAAGTTATCTTTACATTATTATATTTTAATAGAAAATATATATTTATTGATTATTTTCACCCAAAAAAACATCTATATCGATCTTTTTTGATCATCTTTGTATATTTAGGACAATCTTATTTCAAAAATTATATCAGTATAATTGATACAGAAATGGATTATCGTTATTTATTTCATTGCCATTTATTCATGTGATAATATCTCAGACTTTAATTCATTTTTTTGAAGCTTCTGAATCATTAATTATTTCTGTTATGATGATTCAATTGGTTGTATCTACTTTTAATTCATTTTTATTTGTTGTATTGATTTCTATAAAATTAAATCAAAGTGATGGGTATGATATTTTTCAATTTCTTTGTATACTAGTGAATATCCAGCTTATAAACTCTTTTGTTATGGGCAATACATAAGACGTAGATTGCTCTCAGTTATCTATAGCTGTGCTTATACCTATAACTTCTCAATTTGTATTTATCAGTGGTCATCAACTATTTCATACAGATAATGAAGCATCAGTTTGATACAATCATATTATATTTTTGATTCATCATACTTTCTTATTCTTGGCACTTATTATTCACATCGTTACCGCATTTATATTTTCTGATGATGTATTTCATATTGCAAACACCCACTGGCCTATCTGTACTTTAGCCCTTGATGAGATAATGTTTGTTGGAAACATATCTTTTGCATTATTTCAATTTTGATCTTTTACTTTTATAATAGCAAAATCCGTATTACTATCAGATCGTATTTTGTCTAACTTATATATATTTCACCAAAAATCTATTATCTTATATTCCATATTGGGTTGTGAAACTACATGTTTATTGGTAATTATAAATCCATCTTCACTTATTATTATCCCGTTTCATCATGCTGTTTCTACTTTCTGATTCTCCACTATTCAGCTATTTAACGACAATCCAGAATTGTTTAAATATCCGCCTATTGTTTGGATACCTACAATATGTACAATGGATTGTTTAATACTTTGAATATTGTTTGTTATTTTTTTCTCAAAATCTCATAAATCTGATTTATTATCAGAATCTGGAAGACCTATTATAGTATTTGATTTTACTGCTTGTAGTATTTCCTTCTTGAAATTTACCAATCTTAAATCAAAAACGACATAAGCTAAGATAAATCAAATAATTACAAATAAAAGTCAGCTCAATGAAAAAGTTATTATTTTTTTTTGTGACATGAAAAATGCAAGATGTAAAAAAGTTAGGAAACTTATATGTTGTTATTATTCAGATTCAGTGATTTCTTTATTTTCTTCTGATGATAATTCTGTATTTCAATCTACATCTTCTATAAGGGTTTGTTGTGTATTTAATCTTTCTTCTTCTTTTTGAGCTTTTTTTCTATCTTCTTTGTATTTCATGTTTTCGTCTTTTTCTTCCCAAGGTCTATAGATAATATCTATTTCTTTATCTACCATTTTATGCAATGGACTTTCTGGTTCATCAAGACGTATATCGTTTGAATGTAATGTTTTTATTTCTCAGTCTGGATATCTTATCCTTATTGCTCATTCTATTATACTAATTCATCACTCTAGTTTTGCATTACCGGTCATTACAATTATTCATTTTCTAGCTCTTTTCCATATTTTAAGATCTTCTAAACTCAATAGTTTTCAATC